>NZ_CAKD01000020.1 GCF_000297025.1 Lactobacillus pasteurii DSM 23907 = CRBIP 24.76 | reverse complement strand
GAGAGCTAATGCCCTCAAAACTAAACAAAGTTTCTCAGTGTGCTTCCGTACCTTGCGGATTCTCTTAGTATCTCTACTCTCCTCCGCTTTGGCTTCCTTAGAAAGGAGGTGATCCAGCCGCAGGTTCTCCTACGGCTACCTTGTTACGACTTCACCCCAGTCATCTGCCCTGCCTTAGACGGCTCCCTCCTTACGGTTAGGCCACCGGCTTTGGGCGTTGCAGACTCCCATGGTGTGACGGGCGGTGTGTACAAGGCCCGGGAACGTATTCACCGCGGCGTGCTGATCCGCGATTACTAGCGATTCCAGCTTCGTGCAGTCGAGTTGCAGACTGCAGTCCGAACTGAGAACAGCTTTCAGAGATTTGCTTGCCTTCGCAGGCTCGCTGCTCGTTGTACTGCCCATTGTAGCACGTGTGTAGCCCAGGTCATAAGGGGCATGATGACTTGACGTCGTCCCCACCTTCCTCCGGTTTGTCACCGGCAGTCTCATTAGAGTGCCCAACTCAATGCTGGCAACTAATGACAAGGGTTGCGCTCGTTGCGGGACTTAACCCAACATCTCACGACACGAGCTGACGACAGCCATGCACCACCTGTCTTAGCGTCCCCGAAGGGAACTCCCAATCTCTTGGGATTGCGCTAGATGTCAAGACCTGGTAAGGTTCTTCGCGTTGCTTCGAATTAAACCACATGCTCCACCGCTTGTGCGGGCCCCCGTCAATTCCTTTGAGTTTCAACCTTGCGGTCGTACTCCCCAGGCGGAGTGCTTAATGCGTTAGCTGCAGCACTGAGAGGCGGAAACCTCCCAACACTTAGCACTCATCGTTTACGGCATGGACTACCAGGGTATCTAATCCTGTTCGCTACCCATGCTTTCGAGCCTCAGCGTCAGTTGCAGACCAGAGAGCCGCTTTCGCCACTGGTGTTCTTCCATATATCTACGCATTCCACCGCTACACATGGAGTTCCACTCTCCTCTTCTGCACTCAAGAAAGACAGTTTCCGATGCAGTTCCTCGGTTGAGCCGAGGGCTTTCACATCAGACTTATCTTTCCGCCTGCGCTCGCTTTACGCCCAATAAATCCGGACAACGCTTGCCACCTACGTATTACCGCGGCTGCTGGCACGTAGTTAGCCGTGACTTTCTGGTTGATTACCGTCAAATAAAGATCAGTTACTCTCTCTATCTTTCTTCACCAACAACAGAGCTTTACGATCCGAAAACCTTCTTCACTCACGCGGCGTTGCTCCATCAGACTTTCGTCCATTGTGGAAGATTCCCTACTGCTGCCTCCCGTAGGAGTTTGGGCCGTGTCTCAGTCCCAATGTGGCCGATCAGTCTCTCAACTCGGCTATGCATCAATGCCTTGGTAGGCCTTTACCCTACCAACTAGCTAATGCACCGCGGGTCCATCCTTTAGCGACAGCTTGCGCCGCCTTTCAAGCTCTAGCCATGCAGCTAGAGTTGTTATCCGGTATTAGCACCTGTTTCCAAATGGTATCCCAGACTTAAGGGCAGGTTACCCACGTGTTACTCACCCATCCGCCGCTAGCTTGTATCTATGTCCGTTCCGAAGAACTTCTATAGGCAAGCTCGCTCGACTTGCATGTATTAGGCACGCCGCCAGCGTTCGTCCTGAGCCAGGATCAAACTCTCATTTTTTATAAAATAATAGTTCTTTAAGATCTTTGTCTCAAAATTTATTGCTTGCGAATTGACTTCGCTTATTTTTTGTTTGGGTTGTTACACCCGCACACTTTTAGCGAAACTTTGTTCAGTTTTCAAAGTACTAGCTCGTCTGCTTTGTAGCAGACCGCTTTTTTATTCTAGCAGATGTCTTCTTGCCTGTCAAGAAGTTTTTTCATCCCGCCGATCGAGCTCTTTGTCTTGCGCCCGACGACAGTTAAATATATTACTCGCTTGTCTTCCCTTTTGCAAGTCTTTTTTTCAACTTTTTTCAAAAGATTTTTGAAAGACATTTGAGAAACAGCTCTGTCAAAAGCTGACCTAATTAGATTACATTACTTGTCTTTAAATATCAAGTACTAATTTAAATTTTCTTATATTATTTATTCTTCAAAACATGTTAGAGTTATTCTATAAGCTTTTAGAAGAGGTGTTTATTATCAAAAAATATGATCTAGCAATAATTGGAGCTGGCCCTGTCGGTTTATATGCTACTAATTATAGTCAGCTACATGGATTAAAAACTGTTGTTTTTGATTCTTTAAGCGAAATCGGTGGACAGCCACGGATGCTTTATCCTTTCAAAACTATCCTCGATATTCCAGCGATTGCTTCTATCTCTGGTGAGGAGTTAATTTCTAACTTGCAACTTGATGCTTCAATCAACTTGGTCTTGAATCATGAAGTTAAATCAGTAGAAAAAACTGAAGCAGGTTTTACAATTGATGACGACTATCAAGTTAGGAGCATCATCATTGCCACTGGAAACGGCGCCTTCAATCCGCGCAAGTTCCCAGTAAATTTAGACAAACAAGCAGAAAAGCATGTTCACTACTTTGTCAAAGATCCTACTATCTTTGCTAATCAAAAAGTTGGTGTATTTGGCGGTGGAGATTCAGCACTTGACTGGGCACTAGAATTAGCAAAAACGGCTAAAGAAGTTACCCTTATTCACCGTCGCAATGAATTTCGCGGTCTTGAAAGCAACCTGGCCAAATTGCAACAGACGGATAAGGTTACAGTTTTAACGCCATTTTTGCCAAAAGAAGCTGCTTTAGTTGATGATCAGCTTGAAATTCTACTCAAAGAAGTTGGCTCGCAAACAGAAAAGCGGGTCAAGTTCGATCAAATTGTGGTAGCTTATGGCTTTAAAGCTAACAACCGCTTTGTCAAAAAATGGGGCGTAGAGCTTGATGGGGCTAATATTGCTACTCAAGCAGAAATGAAAACCAACATAGATGGCATTTATGCAATTGGCGATGTAGTTTCCTACCCTGGCCGAGTACCAATTATTGGCGTTGGTTTTGGCGAAGCGCAAGTTGCTATCAATTCCATCATGCGGAATCTTTTCCCAGAAAAGAGTTTAACCATTCATTCAACTAGTCTTTAGGTAAAAAAATGAACTTAATTGATTTTATTCTACATATCGATAGCCACTTGGTTAACATTGTTAACATGTTTGGCATCGGAAGCTATTTTATTCTTTTTGCAATAATTTTTATTGAAACTGGCTTGGTCATCTTCCCTTTTCTTCCGGGCGATTCATTAATCTTTGCTGCTAGTGCCATGGCCGCCAATCCCCGCTATCATTTGAATGTCTTTGTCATTTATCTGATTGTGGCTTTAGCTGCTATTCTTGGCGACAGCATCAACTACGAAATCGGGGCTTGGTCTGCTAGAACTGGGGAAAAATATTCCTGGTTCAACAAATTGATCAATAAAAATCATCAAGAAGCAGCAGAAAAGTTCTTTGAGAGGCATGGTTCGATTACAATTGTGATTGGACGTTTTATTCCGTTCATTCGAACTTTTGTACCATTTGTTTCTGGCGCAAGCAAGATGCATTATGGGACTTTCGTCAGATATAACATTATCGGTGGTTTGCTATGGACTGGGCTATTCACTTTAGTTGGCTACTTCTTTGGCAACATCCCCGTCGTTAAAGACCACTTCTCCCTGATTGTCCTTGGAATTATCCTTGTGTCCGTTTTGCCAATCTTGATTGTTTTCCTAAAAAAGAAAATCACACTAAAAAAAGAATTCCACTAAGGAATTCTTTTTTGTTTTAATAATTGACTGGCAAAAAACGCCTCATAAACTAGGCCAGCTGCGACAAAGCAAGCGGCAAAAAAGCCTTCAGTCAAGACATTGATAATTGGATCAGTCGCTGGATTAAACAGCCAATTGCTATTGGTAAACAATAAGTGATGAAACATGATAAAGAAGCGATCAAAATTAGTCAGTGCAACTGGCAAAACTAACAGTGGCAAAATTGCCAAAGTCAAACTCCATTCTTTTCCTAAGTGAAAGGAATGGCTTTTTCGATTGAACAGATAAATTGCCAAACAAATGATAAAAACTAAAATCGCTAATAAAAACAGTCTCTTACAATCAGCAAAGTGCTGGGCAGCATTAGCCGAAGTCGGTAAATCATCCATCTTTAGCTTATTTTGAAAAGGCCAAATCAAATACCACAGCAATTGATTGTAATTATGCATCAATCTCATCACGGATAAATTAACTAGCTCGTTGCTTTTTTGGACTAAAACAAAGACCCAAAGTAGCGGCCAGCTAAGGGCAATCGATGCTACGACACTGCTAGAGAGGGCAAATAAAAATTCATAGATTACTAAAAATGGACTTGCTATTTTTTGTTTCATAGTTCGTACTCATCCAAATCATTCACGACAATAGTTGGCTGACGCTTATCTTGTAAGTCAGCTCTTTGAGTTACGCCAGTTAAAGTCAAGAGCTGATCAACTTGACTATTGAAGCCGGCGGAGATATCTGTTTGGTAGTTGTCGCCTACTATTAGAGATTCAGACTTTTGCCGATTGATCTTCTTGAGAGCCATATCGACAATAATTGCTTCAGGCTTGCCGATGTAGAAGGGCTCTTGCCCCGAAGCTACTGCAATCATGGCACACTGGGAGCCATTTCCTGGGATCAATTCATCCCCCAAAGGCAAATTCAAATCAGCATTGGTGCCGATAAATTTTGCTCCATTGCGAATTGCTCTAGTTGCAACGCGAACTTTGTTATAGGTTAAATCTGTATCCATCCCGACAATTACGTAATCTGGCTGGTCCTCGCGGTATTCAAATTCTGGTCGCTGCAAAATTTCAGTCCAAAGGCCAATCTGTCCAATGATGTAAACGCCAACTGGACGCTTAGGATTATGAGATAGCAAATATTCTGCTGTGGCCATACTTGGAGTATAGACGTGATCTTTGTCAGTGACAATGCCATGTCCTTTCAACTTGTCGACTACCATTTGCGGAGTTCTGGTAGTATTATTGGTCAAAAATAGGTAGTCCTTGCCTTTTTGGATCAATCGTTTGACAAAACGAACGCCCGATTCGATTGTATCTTCTCCGCGGTATATTGTTCCGTCTAAATCTATTAGATAAGCTTGATAATCTTTCAACGACCGATCTATCCTTTCTTCTTAATCACAAATGAACGTCCATAGCTTTTCTTTTTCTTGCTGGTAATGGTTTTCTTCTTTGGAAACTTCGTCTTATGGACTCTTCTCTTTTTAAAACCACCCTGCAAACTGCTTTGATAATGCTTGCGCTTTGGTCTTGGCCTTTCTGTCTTTGGATGAGTAAAGCGGTGAACCGGAGAAATCAACTCCAGCACAAAATAAGCACCACCCGGGTTGCAGTATTCAATCAAATAATCTGCAATGGTGCTTTGCTTGCGGTCGATTGCGGTTTTGACATTATCACGATAAAAGCCTTTAAGTCTTAGGTGCTGGCTAGAAATATCGCCAACAATAAAATCGTATTGATCCAAATATGGGTCGTACTTTTTTCGCAAAGTTGCTTCATCGATTGCGCCGTTTTTATCAATTACGATTCGATAAAGCTGTTTGTTGATTTTGATCGTATTATTGTTATCATCCCTAACAACAACTGCTAAGGGGTGGCGCAATGGTTGTTCTTGCTCAAATTTATTTACAAGCTCTTCTTGCATTAACTACTCTCACTTCCTAATTGGGTATTTTTGGGAAAGGTATTCTGCCACAACTTCACGCAGAAATTCTGGGAACAAGAGTTCATTATCTCCAACAATTGCTAAAGTTGGGAAAAATGGCACCAAAATATAGTGATCCAGACAGGCAATCTCATATTCCTTCATTGGATCAATTTCTTCTCCATTGATGTAGACCATCCGCTTGTGCATGTCGACGCTAATGCCCTTGTAGTGCATTTGGCCAAAAATCTTCCCTCTAAAACTCATCCCCTGCAATGGGAATTTATCGAGGTAATGGCGGTTTTTTTCAATTTCCATGACTAAACGCCACAAGTCGCTACCCTTCAAAATGGATCTAACCACGTGCATGGGGTGTGGCAAGGCCTGCTGGAGGTCAAACATAGTTATCTTGCCAGCTTTAAAAGGCGTCAAAAATAAACCTGAACTCAAAATTGCCAAATCGACGTTAGCAAAATCCGCAATCGCATCCATTGAAATTTCGATTGCTCGATCCTTGTCATCTTCAAATTCTGCTGGCAAATCTGCAACTTCAATTTGTTCAAGTAATTCTTTGCCCTTTTTATAATAGCTAGAAATAAGCTCTTCATCGCCTGGCTCTTCTTGCAAGGCAGAAGTCGGAATAGTCGTTGGGGAAATTTGGACGATATGATGGTCTTCTAAATCCATTTGAATGTCGCCAATAAACTTGCCCCACTTGCCAGTTTGAGTAATCCAAGTTCCATCAACTAATTCACCTTCAGGCAACAAATCATGACTATGTCCACCAACAATCAAGTCGACCTGTGGATAATTGCGAGCCAGCCATCGGTCCATATTCAGGCCAACATGCGTTAATAAAATGAGCACGTCATATTGGCCTTCAATTTGAGGCAAAATCGCATCCATGGTATTGGCTAGCATCTTAACATGCCAGTGATTTGGCCCATAAGTCATTGGATAAGCAGCAGTTAGGCCGATCAAAGCAATTCTGGTGCCTTTTTTAGTGGTTAAAATATGCCAATTCTTGGCCCAATGAGGCATTGATTCATCCTCTTCGCGCAAATTTCCCAAAACAATCGGATACTGAGCATGGTCAAACAAGTGTTCCAAAACTCGATGCGGATTAGATATTCCTTCATTATTGCCAATCGTTCCGGCTGTATAATGGAATGAATTCATCATTTCAATGTTAGCCTGTCCTTCAGTAGCATCGCTTAAAGGATGAGAGCGATCCATAAAGTCTCCAGCATCAAAAGTAAAGACTTCATCGACGCTAGGATCAGCTTGAGCTTGTTTGAAATAGCGTCCTATTTTAGGGAATTGTTCAAAATGTGAATGTAAATCATTAGTATGTAAAATGCGAATTTTTTCCATTGTTTCACCTATTATCCGATATGATTTGCCTTCAAAACTGCTCTAAAGGCATCAAGCACTTTTCCTTCTGGCTTATCCCATTCCACCCATTTAGGATTCTTCCAGTCATGTTCATTCAAAAGCGTCTGCAAATGATAATTCTCATTGATATATTGCTCATAAACGATTAAAGGCTTGGTTCTGGCAATATTCACCTGCAAAATTTTAACTTGCTTAATCACTCCGCGATCAGCAGCTAGTTCTGCGATGCCATTTTGATCGATATTAGAGATTTCATAATATTTGCTGCCATCATTTCTGGTAATTTCTTCGATTAAATCTAAAGCTTGATATTGCTGCTCCATTATCACTACACCCATCTATTCAAAAATTATAAAAAAATAGAAAAAACTTCGTAAGCATGCTATCGTTATAAACAACAGAGGTGCATACGAATTGAAAAACTTAAAGCGACCATTTTTAGTCATTTTCTTTAGTTTGATCTTTATGATCTCATCGGGCTTTACAGTAGTTGGACACCGAGGAGATCCAACAAAATATCCGGAAGAAACCATCCAAAGCATTAATTCCGCCTTTCATTCTGGTGCCGATTATGTTGAACTTGATCTGCACTTATCTAAAGATGGCGTTCCCGTAATATCCCATGATGATGATCTTTTCAGAGTTACTCATATACATAGAATTGTATCACAAAATGACTTTCGGTCATTAAGTCAGCTCCAATACGACAATGGCGAGCATGTTTTGTCCTTGTCAGAGCTTTTAAACTATTATCAAAAAAAGCCAAATACTAAGTTTATCCTAGAAACCAAGATTGATCATTCACTAGATAAGTCTTACGAACTAGAAGACAAATTAGCCTACTTGATCAAGCACTACCACATGGAAGATAGAATAATCGTTCACTCTTTTTCGGCAGCTAGTTTGTTTTATTTGCATAAGATTTTTCCAGAACTAAAATTGATCTTCATTGTTGGCAGCTTAAAGCGAATCAACTTCAGCATTATTCCGCAAGTATCTGGCGTCAATATTGCTTCGGACTTAATTCGCGATCACCCTTGGGTTATTCACTGGCTGCACCGCCTGCACAAGAAGGTATTTGTTTGGACTGAGATGGATGAATCGCCTGATTTATGGCAATGGCTCATCAATAAAAATGTCGACGGCGTGGTAACTAACTTCCCTGAACTAGGTTACAAGTATAAACTAGCCAAATCCGGCACTTCCAAATATGAGATCAATCGCCCAGGGATTTACTTTGGCATCAAAAAAACTGCCATCATGATGAATCCTTATGTTCGAATCAAAGAAAAAAGATACGTTTATCCAGGCGAAAAGTTAAATGTCATGTATGGCGTCAGAATTGATGATCGGCTCTATTATCAAATTGCTCAGAAGACATTTATTTCAGCTGAATTTGTCAGCTTGGATTTGACGCCTGAAGATGTCCGCGTTTACCGCCAGAAAAAAGTAATCGATAAGCCTGACAAGAAAGTTTATATCTATAACCACCCTAATAATTTGGCTAAGAGTACTCGCATCCTGCCAGCTGGCAAGCAGTTCAAAATTTTAAACTTTAACGGCAGTCCCCGTAGCTTATGGATCTATACTAATGCCGGCTGGGTCAAAGCAAAGGATATCTTGTTTTATGGCTTCTTTGATTCAGAGTCAATCAAAGCCTACAGCCAGCTTAGGCGACTCAACCGCTACAACAACATTGCTTTATTAAAATTCAAATTGCCCGTTCAACCTGAATTTAGCTACAGTCAAAAGATGCAAAAAACTTACCGGATTATTTACTAATAGAAACTAAAAAAGATTCACCGCCTGGGTGAATCTTTTTTGCTTAATTATTCAATGTACTTTGCTTCTTAACCAATTCGTATGGCAATTCAATGTTAACTTCTTCAACTTCTTCATTGTTCATCAACTTGGTCAACATTCTCATGGCAACCGCACCAATATCGTAAAGTGGTTGCTTAACAGTTGTCAAAGCAGGACGAACAACAGAAGAGATTTGTGTTGCACTAGCAGTAATAATTTCGAAGTCTTCTGGCACTTTAGCACCAGCATCGATTGCGGAATTCAAGATACCAACTGAACTGCTATCGCCAGTTACCAAAACGCCGTCAACGCCATCTTTAATTAACTTAGAATACAAATTGTAACCATCTGAGTAGTCGCTAATGCCAGTGTAGATTCTTTCTGGCAAGTTGTGGTCAGCTACGAATTCCTTGTAAGCTGGGATTCTGTGTTCCTTGTTAACTACAGCTTCAGCATCCCCAACTACCAAGGCCAAATTCTTCTTGCCATCGTTTAAGAGCAAGTTAAGAGCTTCTGTCCCAGCCTTCTTGTAGTCGATAGTAACTGATGGAATATCTGTCCGGCTATCCTTAGTTCCGGCCAAAACAACTGGAGTTGAAGTCCGCTTAAATGCTTCAACTGCTTCGTCGGTCAAGCGGTTTGACATGTAGATAACACCGTCAACTTGCTTGTTAAGCAAACCTTGAATTACTTGTTCTTCTTTCATCAAACGGTTTTCGATACTTGTGATGATAATGTTGTACTTGTAAAGCAAGGCGATATCATCAATACCCTTTGACAATTCAGCAAAATACAAATTAGTTAGCTCAGGAACGATCAAACCAACAGTGGTGGTCTTCTTTGAAGCTAAACCTTGTGCGACTGCATTTGGTTGGTAGTGCAATCTCTTGATAACTTCTTCAACACGTTCACGAGTTTCCTTGCGAACATTGCTGTTGCCATTTACCACTCGGGAAACGGTAGCCATAGAGACCTTGGCTTCACGAGCTACATCGTAAATTGTTACTTCTTGTTTATGCATCTTATTTCACCAATTCTTTTAAAAATACTCTATATTACTCTATCATATAATACACCAAAACTGCAAACGTTTACAGCTTTTCTTTCATTTTTTCATGGTTTTTAAGCAAAAATTACATGGTATACTTGATCAATAGAGTATATTTCAGAAAGGATTACGACAGAATGAACTTAGATAAATTACAAACTTGGTTACAAGACAACGATTTAGACGTTGCTTACATTTCTAATCCAATTACTATTGCCTACTTTACTGGCTATACAATGGAACCACATGAAAGAATTTTTGCTTTATTGGCATTTAAAGATGCTGAACCTTTCGTCTTCACTCCTGCTTTAAACGTAGAAGAAGCAAAGGCTAGCGAATGGGATGGCGACGTATATGGCTACTTAGACTCAGAAAATCCATGGGCCTTGATCGCTGATCACATCCGCCAAAGAACTAATGAGTACTCAAAATGGGCAATCGAAAAGTCTGACTTGTCTGTTGCTCACTACCAATTCATGCATGAACAATTTGCTGATGCTGACTTTTCTAAAGACGTATCTGGCTTCATCGAACATATCCGTTTATACAAGACTCCAGCTGAAATTGAAAAGCTAAAGGGTGCTGGTGCTGAAGCAGACTTTGCCTTCCAAATTGGTTTCAACGCAATCAAGACTGGCGTTACTGAAAGAAGCATTGCTGGTCAAATCGATTACCAATTGAAGTTGCAAAAAGGCGTTATGCACCAAAGTTTTGAAACTATTGTTCAAGCAGGTGCAAACGCAGCTAACCCTCACCTTGGCCCAACTATGAACACAGTTCAACCAAATCAACTTATCTTGTTTGACTTAGGTACAATGCACGAAGGCTACGCTTCAGACTCAAGTAGAACTGTTGCTTATGGTGAACCAACTGACAAGCAAAGAGAAATTTACGAAGTTAACCGCGAAGCTCAACAAGCTGCTATCGATGCCGCTAAACCTGGTATCACTGCTAGCGAATTGGATGCTGTTGCCCGCGACATCATCACTAAGGCAGGATATGGCGAATACTTCATCCACCGTTTAGGCCACGGTATTGGTAAGAACGTTCACGAATATCCATCAATCGTTGGCGGAAATGATTTAGTGCTTGAAGAAGGCATGTGCTTCTCAATCGAACCTGGTATTTACATCCCTGGTTTTGCCGGAGTAAGAATCGAAGACTGCGGTGTCGTAACTAAGAACGGTTTTGAAACCTTTACTCATACTGATAAGGCATTGAAGATTATTCCATTAAGCGACTAATTTCCAAATCAAAAAGCGCTGAGAACTTTAATTCTCAACGCTTTTTTGTTATGACTTGTCGTTAGTTTTGTTCTTCTGTTTGATCATGATTTTCTGTTTCGTCATCCTTTTCAGCATGACTTAAATCATCTGCAGAAGAATTTTCTACTTCGCTAGTTGTATCTTGGCTCTCCTTTGAATCGTCAATGACGATGTCATCGAAATCCTTCAATTCAGTGTCATCATCTACACTCTTTGGGAATGAAGCCAATTGGTTCTTAACGATTTCAGTACCGTTGTCGTATTTCTTCTTCAAGTCTTGAAGGTGATCGTTGTCCTTGATCTTCTTTTTTACGTCATCAAGTTGATCATCATCAACTAATACTGAACCTGCTACAAAACCAACTGCAGCACCAACTACAGCGCCCAATAAGAAATGTGAAAACTTACTCATAAGTCATTCTCCTTTGTTTAATCCTTGCCTTTGCGGCGTAAATGTCTTGCTAATAAAGCAGTGACCACTGATGAGACAACATTTGTGCGACTTAATTTGGCGCTGTTGAATCTCTTAACCATCTTCTTGGAAGAGGCATTGATTTCTGATACGCTTTCGCCCAAATCAGCAGCAGCCTTGACAACTGGATCGATAGTTTGCATCTTGCCATTGACATCTGCTAGCAAAGTATTAGTCTTGTCAAGCAAGTCGCTGCTTTGCTTCATCAATCCATCAAGATCTGTAGAAAGTTCCTGAATTGATTTATTAGTAACTTTAATTGTCTCATTAACTTGGTTTAAGGTCTTTGACGTCTTAACAATTGTTGGAATTAAAAATAATACCAATAGTAAGAACGCAACTGCCGCAATTAATCCTGCTAAAGCAGCATATGAAATTTCCATCTTGAACCTCCATTAATAACACCTAATGCAAGTCTAGCATGAAATATGTATATTCTCAATAAGTAGGCGCTTAAATAAATTGGAAATGGCCCGCTTTTTCTGTAAAATATAAGCAAAAATATCTAAGGGGAATCTTATGGAAACACTGCTACATTTTAGCAATAAAACACTTGCGCTTAATTGGGACAAAATCACCAGCCATTTGCTTGAAACGGCTTGGCAACTATTACTAAGTACTCTGATCTTTTATTTGATCTCGCATTTTGGAAAGAAAATTATCAAACGCTACCTCTTATCCAAAAAGGTTAACGTCAAAAACAAACGAACTAGAACTATTACTGCACTGATCAATAGTACCTTCCAATATACTGTAATTTTCTTTTACTTATTCGGCGTCTTGTCAATCTTGGGCATCCCCGTTGGAACTCTGCTAGCCAGTGCCGGAATCTTCTCACTAGCTTTAGGTATGGGAGCTCAAGGATTTGTCAGTGACTTAGTCAATGGATTTTTCATTCTTAGCGAAGACCAATTCGATGTCGGCGATACTGTCTTGATCAATAATCAAATCGGAACTGTAGTCCAGCTTGGCCTTAGAACTACTAGACTTAAGGCCTCTGATGGGTCGCTCATTTTCATCCCTAACCGCAATATCACTATCGTGCAAAATCTCGCCCACAATGCAATGAGCTTGACGATTCCACTTGAGCTTGATGCAGGAAATGACTTCACTAAAGTTACTTCAATCATCAAGAAAGTAAATGGCGAAATTGTCCCAGAGAAAAAGACCATCGTTTCTGGTCCAACCATTGTTGGGATAACTGGGCAAAATGGCGAAAATGTCACCTTTAGCATTTTCTTCAAGGTAAAACCAGGAAAAGAAAGCAGCATCCGCAACCTCTATCTTTCCCATTATCTTAAGACTTTAAAGGAAAACGATATTGTCCTAGCCAAAACTATGCCGATCAAACCAAAATAATTCACAAAAAAGCATCCTATGCCAGTTAGACTTAGGATGTTTTTATTTTTGGTTTATTATTTTTGCAAGGCACGCAAACTTGCACCAACAATATTTTCAATCATTCTCTTTCGGTGAACTGTCTTAGGAATGACAATTAGCTCCCGCTCAATTATCCAGTGCAAGATAATCTGGCTAGTGGATTTACCATATTTATCAGCGATTTTCATGATAACTGGGTTATTAAAGATATCGCGTTTTCCTTCTGCAAAAGGTGCCCAGGCCTCTACTTGGACATGATCTTGCTGATTAAACTCAACTGCTTTATTTTGCTGAAACCATGGCGAGACCTCAATTTGGTTGACTGCTGGCTTAACTCCGCTCATTAACTCCAAGTCCAGCAAGCGATCAGGCGAAAAGTTCGAAACTCCAATCGAGCGAACTTTTCCAGCCTTTTGCGCCTCAATAAATGCCCTCCATGCTCCAGCAATATCGCCATAGGGTTGGTGAATCAAATATAAATCCAGATAATCTACTCCAAGATTATTTAAAGATTCATCAATTCCTAGCTTGGCCTTTTCATAGCTGGCATGGTCGACCCATAATTTAGATGTGATAAAAATTTCATCCCGAGCAATTCCGCTCTTTTTAATCGCTGCTCCAACTGCTGTTTCATTGTAATAAGCTGCAGCCGTATCAATTCAATATGAATTTTACTTATTTTTAGTTAGTGATTAGTTGGCGTTTATTATTCTACTATGCAAAATAAACATTTTAAAATTCTTATTTTTTATATCATTATGCAATTTGCGTATAATAGCAAGATAAAAAAACTTCTTGCATCTAACAAGAAGTTTAAGTCTTATTCAAATTGAGCTAGCCAGCTTGGCAACTGCTCAAGCAAGGCTACAATAGCTCTACCGCGGTGAGAAATTTCATTCTTTTCGTCGGTAGTCATTTGGGCAAAAGTCTTTTGCTTATCTGGAACATAGAATAATGGATCATAGCCAAAGCCGTCTTGACCGCGTGGAACTGATAGAATTCGTCCTTCGCACTGACCAGAAACAACCAAATCCCGATCAAAATGTCCTGGCATTGAAACTACGATCGTTGTATTAAATTTAGCTGTTCTCTTTTCTTCAGGAGTTCCTCCAAGTTCTGCTAATAACTTAGCATTGTTGTGAGCATCATTATGTTCTTCTCCTGCATAGCGGGCACTTCTTACTCCTGGCTCACCATTTAAGGCATCAACCATTAAACCAGAGTCATCCGCAATTGTCGGCATACCAGCATATTCGGCAAGGGCATGAGCCTTTAATTTGGCATTAGCTTCAAAAGTAAAGCCAGTTTCGGCAACATAAGGAACTTGATCCAAATCCGCATTAGTTTTAACGATTAAATCAACGCCGGCAGTTTTGAAGGCTTCTTTAAGTTCTCTAACCTTGCCTTGATTGTTAGTTGCAAATAGTATTTCTTTCATCACAAATTCTCCGTATTAACCTGCTTTACTGGCAATTCATCAACTTCCAAAAATGATTTGCCTAAATTGGCAAATTTCACTGGATCGCCAGTCGTATAATATTCGTGAGTGGCTTCATGCGCTGGATCAGAAAATAAGTGGTCGCGCTTCATTACATTGTATGTATATTGAGCTACTTGATCAGCTGGGTCAACAACTTGAACGTTTTTACCAACGGCTGCTTCAAATTCAGCTTGAGCTAATGGATAGTGCGTGCAACCCAAAACTAAAGTGTCAAAGTCTTTGCCTGCTAATGGTGCTAGGCTAGCTTTAACTTCTGCTAAATTATCTTCGCGCTTTTCGATTAATGGCGCTAAACGCGGAGTAGCTAGTTCTGTTACTTGAATATCTGGATCTCTAAATTGCAATTGATCGCGATAAGCATGCGAATCAATCGTCACCTTAGTTGCCACTACGGCTACTTTTTTATTATTGGTAATGCGAGCTGCTGCTAAGGCGCCTGATTGAATGACACCGATTATTTGTGGGTCAACTTCTTTTTGCAGAATATCCATCGCTGCAGCTGTTGCAGTATTGCAGGCAAAAATTATCAACTTAACATTCTTGCTCAAAAGAAAATTGACGCTTCTTCTAGTTAATTCAATAACCTCTTGCGTTGTTTTATCGCCATAAGGCATATTTGCGCTATCACCAATAAAAATCGTCGATTCGTTCGGCAATTTTTGAATGACCTTTTTTACGACACTGAAACCACCAACCCCAGAATCTAAAAGGCCGATTGCATGATTATTCATTAAATTCCACTTCCTGAAAATTTTTATTTTCTACTTTTACTAGTTTACGGTAAAATAAATAAGAATAAAAGGGATGAGGGTTATATGCAAGAAAATCTTGAACAAGTCAATGAACATGTTTACTTTTTAAATCAGCTATACCGCGACTTTTTATTGCCTGAAATTCTCGGAGAAGACACCGCTACGATTCTTTACTGGGCTGGCAAGCGAATCTCGCGTCATTACAATATCAGCTCGTTTGACGATTTGAAGGAATTTTTTGAAGTTGCAGAATTCGGCAATCTAGAAAAAAAGAAAGAAAAACGCACTTCAATTACTTTTTCCTTGAACGGACAAACAGTAACCGATAGAATAAATAGCGATAATACTTTCAGTCTAGAGAGTGGAATGATCGCCGAAGCAGTAGAAAAAGAATTCGGTCGAACTACTGAGTGCGAGTTTTCCATTATCGATAAAGAAAAGAAAGTACAATTTATCGCACGTTTAAGTTAAAGAAAGTGGGAAAAATAATGATCAAAGAGTTTAAGGAATTTATTGCTCGCGGAAACGTTATGGATCTAGCTGTCGGTGTGATCATTGGTGGTGCTTTTACTGCTATTGTTAACTCTTTAGTAACCAACTTGATCAACCCTTTGCTTGGTTTGTTTATTGGTAAGATTGACCTTTCTAATTTAGTATTGAAGGTTGCTGGCGCGAACTTCAAATATGGTGAATTTATCAATGCCGTAATCAATTTCTTCATCATTGCGTTTATCGTCTTCTTATTGATTAAGGCAGTCAACAAGGTTATCAAGACCAAGGAAGAAGCTCCTGCACCTAAGGGCCCTAGTGCAGAAGACTACTTAAAAGAAATTCGCGATATCTTGAAAGCGCAAGAAAAATAATCGCTAATTATGGCAAACAAAAACCGTTGGAAAAATTAATTCCAACGGTTTTTTGTTACTGATTAATCAGTGTATTGGTCTAAGATTTGGCTTAACTTAGCCTTTGGAGTGTAGCCAGTCAAGCGGTCAACGATTTGACCATCCTTCTTGATGATCAAAGTAGGAATAGCCATGATGCCTAAATTCTTAGCAGTTTCTTGGTTTTGGTCAACGTCCATCTTAGTAAATCTAACATCTTGGCGTTCTTCAGCCAATTGATCGATTACTGGAGATTGCATCTTACATGGACCACACCAAGTTGCCCAAAAGTCAGTTAAAACGACACCAGTACTAGTTTCTTCTTCAAAGTTTTGATCTGTAATTGCATCAACCATGTTTGTTCTCCTTTGATTCAAAAATCATTTTATGAAGATAAATATAGCAGATATACTTACTTTTTACAAGTTAAATGCTTACTTCAATCGAACGATTGTTGCTCCGTTTCCACCTTCGTTGGCCGGAGCGTAGTTGAAGGCTTTGACATGACGACTGCTTCTTAAGTAATCCCAAACGCCCTTGCGGATTGCTCCGGTTCCAATTCCGTGAATAATCGTAACCGTATCAAGGCCTGCAAGCAAAACTGAGTCAATGTAGCGATCCAAATCTGTCATAGCATCATCATAGCGTTCTCCGCGCAGATCAAGCTCGCTGTGGGCATTGCTTCTTCTAACCGCACTAGTAGCACGAACCTTTTTAGCAGCTTTTTGGCCTTGATTGGAGCTATCGATTCTTTCAATGTCGCGATCTGTTACTTTGACTTTAACAATCCCCATTTGAACTTCGTAATTGTGTTCAGTCAATTTCTTAGTAACCACGCCTGTTTGGCCGTATGACAAAACTTTGACTTGGTCGCCTACATTGACATGATGACGACGCTTTTCTCGCTGCAAGACCTTATTATTAGCCAAATTATTGGCTTCTTTTTCAAGCGAATTAAGCTCGCCCTTGGCATCGATAATCTTATTCTGTTTGATCAAAGCACCATTTTTCTGTTGTTCTTCAAGCTGTTTGATAATCTGATCAGCCTTTTTGCGCTTTTTGGCAACTACTTCATTGGCACGCTCTTGTGCAAATTCTAATTGCTTTTGAACGCGTTGGTTGTACCAGTCTAAAGCATCTTGCAATTTCTTTTCCAATTGACGGCTACGAGCAAGACTGCTTTCTAGCTTGGTCTTGGCTTCTGTGGCCTTTTTAGTTTGGAAATTCAATTGCTCGATCATCTTATTGATATCAGAATCTGTATCATCCATCAATTGCTCAGCGCTTTTGACTACATCTTCGCGCATCCCTAGTCTGCGAGCAATAGCAAAGGCATTACTGTGGCCTGGAATACCAATTTGCAAGCGATAAGTTGGAGATAGACTCTTTAAATCAAATTCCATTGATGCGTTGGTCGTTCTTGGGCGGTTGTAGCCATAAAGCTTCAATTCAGGATAGTGCGTAGTAACCATAATCTTTGAATTGCGGCTTTGCAAGTAGTCTAAGATACTAATGGCCAGACTAGCACCTTCTTCTGGGTCCGTTCCGGCACCAATTTCATCGATCAAGACTAAAGTGTCGCCTTGGGCTCTTTTCATAATTTCCACGATATCATTGATATGCGATGAAAATGTACTCAAAGATTGTTCGATTGACTGTTCATCCCCAATATCCGCAAAGATCTCATTAAAGACTCCAACCTTGCTGCCTTCTTGGGCTGGAATGAACAATCCAGACTGAGCCATTAATTGAAGTAGTCCCGCTGTCTTCAAAGTAATAGTCTTACCACCAGTGTTAGGACCAGTAATTAGCATCGTATCAAAGTCATTGCCTAAATATATATCGTTAGCCACAACTTTTTCTGGATCAATTAATGGATGGCGAGCTTTAAGTAGAGAAATTGATTGATTATCGCTTAATTTAGGCTCTGTTGCCTTCATTTGCTTGGCTAATTTAGCCTTGGCTTGAATGAAGTCCAATTTGGTCAAAGAATCTGAAATTTGATTCAATGGCTCAATCTCTTCTCTAGCTAAGGCAGACAAATTTTTCAAAATTCGTCTAATTTCTTGTCGCTCTTGGGCTAGCAAGTTTTGCTGACGGTTGTTCAAATTTAGCACAGCTTCAGGTTCGACAAACAAAGTCTGACCAGAAGCACTTTGATCGTGAACAATACCACCAAATTTACCACGATATTCCTGCTTTACCGGAATAACGTATCGATCATCTCTAATGGTTACAATCGCTTCAGACAAGTACTTAGCGCTAGTTCTAACGTAAGATTCCATTTTGGCCTTGATTTCTAGCTCATTACTTCTCATGTCATGACGCAATCTTGCTAACTCGCTTGAAGCAGAATCTAGTACTGTTCCATCAAAGTCGAAGGCCTTTTTCAATTCATTAAACAAAGTCAAAGGAACGTCTAGCTGGTTCAAGATCGCTTCGACCGGACCTAAATCCATCTTTTCCTCTAAGTCTTGCACATAATGATTCACTTCATTGGCCAAGGTCAATACAAGCAAAATATTGCCCAATTCTTCCGCATTCAAGTTTGCCTTAACTTTAAGCCTTTTGGTACTTTCTTCAACGGAATTGAAGTCAGTCAAAGGCAATTGTCCTTTAAGTCTGAGCATATTGGTCAAAGCTAAAGTTTGCTTCAAACTTTTTTGAACTTGGTCATAGTCACTATTGGGCTTTAAATTCTGCGCAAGATCATGAGCAGGCTTAGTAATTGCCAAGGCAGCTAATTGCTCTTGTATTCGCTCAAATTCTAGTATTTTTAAAATTTTTCCGTTCATTTCTTCACCTTCTATCGATCAGCTATTTTTAAGATAGAAAAAGCAGAACTAGGTACAAAACTAATGTTCAATCTAGAGCAATACTTTTGTCCTATCTCTGCTTTTAGAAGTTTATTCTAGTTAACTTAATTGCCACTCAAACGGTCATCTTCAAAGAATGTGTTCAACACGCCATCAACCATGTCCCATTCTTCATCTGAAGTAATTTCATGTAAGTCGCTACTGATTACTTCACCGTCTTCATCTGCGTCGTAGCTGAAGGCTTGTACTTCGATTTCTTCATCTTCACCTACAGCAGCTGGGTAAAGCAAAACGTAAGATTTATCATAATCATCTGAATGGAAGGTAAACAAGATTTCGTATAATTCTTCGTTACCGTTTTCGTCGACTAAAGTGATTTGACGATCCATATCATCATCACCATAAATTTGCTCTGACATATTTAATCCTTTCGGTTGGAATCTAAGTAGCTTTGCAAAATTAGAACCGCAGCCATCTGGTCAACGACTTCTTTGCGTTTTTTGCGATCGTGCATTCCGGCTTCTTCAACTAAGATTCTTTGAGACTCAATTGTAGTCAACCGTTCATCGCAATAATGAACTGGCAAACCAAACTTTGCAGTCAATTTTTCACCAAAGTTTTGGCTTCTTTGAACTGATTCGCCTGAACTGCCATCCATATTTTTTGGTAAACCCAGCACAAATGCTTCTGGTTCATACTCGCGGACAAGCTTCTTCAATGTTCGCATGCCAAAATTATGGCGTGATTCATCAATCTCAATCGTCATTAACCTTTGTGCTATAATTCCGAGCTCATCGCTAATTGCAACACCGACAGTTTTACTGCCTACATCTAAACCAATAAGTCTCATTACTTATCTTTACCAAGATAGCTCTTGACAAGTTCTTCAATGATCTCGTCGCGCTCATGCTTAAGAATCAAATTGCGAGCATCATTATGCCGTGGAATATAAGCAGGGTCTCCAGAAAGCAAGTAACCTACAATCTGGTTTGTTGGGTTATAGCCCTTTTCTTCGAGAGCATTGTATACATCTTGCAGAGTATCATACACATTCTTGCCTTTATTATCATTAAAGTCAAAATGCATCGTCTTATCTAACGAACTCATAATTATTCCTCCTGACACAATTTTACTTGAAAAAAGAGCTAAACTCAATTAATTATTTATTAGAAATTTTTTCAAGGACAGCCTTGATCGCATCTTCAATTCCTGCTGGGTTCTTACCACCGGCTTGGGCCATGTTTGGACGGCCACCACCGCCACCACCAAAGATTGGGGCAGCAATTTTAATCAAATCACCAGCTTTAAGGCCTTCATTCATCGCAGTATCGTTAAGGCTGATGATCATGTTAGCCTTATCTTCGCTCTTAGCTGCTAAAACCAATACGTCTGACTTAGCTTGGCTCTTCCAGTTGTCGGCTAATTCACGCAAGTCCTTCATACCTTCAACGTTAGCAACAGTAGCGATAACTGACAAATTGCCAATAGTCTTAACATCATTGAAGAGTTCCTTAGACTTAGCTTGGTTAATTTGGTTGTTCAATTCTTCAACGTGCTTTTGACTAGCGTGAAGGTCAGTTTCAATTGAATCAATCTTAGTAAGGATTTCTTCTGCCTTAGTTGCCTTAACCTTGCTTTGGATTTCATCAACTAATGCTGAACGGTTTGCCAAGAATTCATAAGCCTTCTTAGAAGTTACGGCTTCAATTCTTCTCATACCAGCCCCAATTGCGGATTCTGAGATGATCTTGAAGATACCAATTTGGTTAGTGTTAGCACAGTGAGTACCACCACAGAATTCAGTTGAAAAGTCGCCCATTTGAACAACACGGACTTGATCGCCGTACTTGCCGTTGAACAAGGCCAAAGCACCCATCTTCAAACCAGTTTCTGGGTCAGTGATTGTAGTTTCAACATCAATTGCATCCCAGATCTTTTGGTTTACCAATCTTTCAACGCTCTTAAGTTCAGCTGGAGTCATTGGGTCAATTGCAGTAAAGTCGAATCTCAAGAAGTCTGGATCTACTAATGAACCGGCTTGGTGAGTGTGTTCGCCCAAAATTTCTCTCAATGCTGAGTGCAACAAGTGAGTGGCTGAGTGAGAGTGACGCAAGCCTTCACGACGTTCGCGGTCAATCTTCAAGACGTATTCTTGACCCTTTTCAAGTGGCAAGATTACTTCAACATAGTGAAGGTTTTGATCGTTTGGTGCGTGTTGTACGTCGTATACAGTAGCAACTAATTCGCCATCTTGGTTGTAGATGTTACCGTGGTCAGCAACTTGTCCACCACGTTCAGCGTAAAATGGAGTCTTGTCAAAGACCAAGATTGCTTCTTCGCCTTCAGCCTTATCAACTAGTTGGTCGTTGACAATGATGTCGATCAATTTAGCATGATCTTCTTCATAAACGCCGTATTCAAATTCTGATGCATCCTTCAAGTTCATCAAAGTTTCGTCTTGTGAACCCATTGATTGCAAGTCGCCACGCGCATTTCTAGCTCTTTCCTTTTGAGCTTGCATTTCAGCATCAAATCCAGTCTTATCAACGCTCAAACCAGCATCTTCGGCAGATTCAACAGTCAATTCTAGTGGGAAGCCGTAAGTGTCAAACAACTTGAAGGCATCCTTACCAGCGATGGTCTTTTCGTCTGAATTCTTAGCACGGTCGATCAATTCATCAAGCAATGTCAAACCACTATCAAGAGTTGCTTGGAAGCGATCTTCTTCGTTCTTGATTACCTTAGCAATGAATTTTTCTTGGTTCAAAACTTCTGGGTAGTGGCTCTTCATAATTTCGCCAACAACCTTAACAAGCTTGTATAAGAATGCTCCCTTGATGCCTAAACGTTGACCGTTCAAGTCTGCACGACGGATCAATCTTCTCAAAACATAGCCACGACCTGAGTTTGATGGCAATGCACCATCACTAATTGCGAAACTTACCGCACGTACGTGATCAGCGATGATCTTGAATGAAGTGTCATCAGCAGTGTTGTCAGCATACTTCTTGCCATCAGTCATTTCAGCAGTAGCCTTGATGATTGGCATGAACAAGTCAGTTTCGAAGTTAGTTGGAGCATCTTGTAAGATTGAAACAACACGCTCTAATCCCATACCAGTATCGATGTTCTTGTGTGGTTGATCAACATAAGTACCATCTGGCAAGTGGTTGTATTGTGAAAATACGATATTCCAAATTTCAAGGTAACGAGCGTTTTCACCACCAGGGTAGTTTTCTGGATCGTCTTCAGCAACGTCGTTGTTTTCTTGACCACGGTCGTAGAAAATTTCAGTATCAGGGCCACAAGGACCTTCACCGATATCCCAGAAGTTGTCTTCTAGCTTAACGATGTGGTCAGCAGGCATACCTGCTTCTTGCCAAATTCTGTATGAATCAGTGTCTTTTGGATATACAGTACAGTAAAGCTTTTCCTTTTCAAGACCAAGCCACTTTGGACTAGTCAAGAATTCCCAAGCCCAAGGAATAGCATCTTCTCTGAAGTAGTCACCAACTGAGAAATTACCAAGCATTTCAAAGAAAGTTTGGTGACGAGCAGTCTTACCAACGTTTTCAATATCGTTGGTTCTGATTGACTTTTGTGAACTAGTGATTCGACGGTTCTTAGGAACTACTGAACCATCGAAATACTTCTTCATTGTTGCAACACCAGAGTTGATCCACAAAAGCGTAGGGTCATCTTGTGGTACTAATGAAGCTGATGGCATAACCATGTGACCATGTTCCTCAAAGAAGTCGAGGAACATTTGACGAAACTCTGAACTTGATAGTTTCTTCATTCAAAATATCTCCTTAAAAAAACAAAAACACCATTGCAAAATTCAAGGACGCTATACACGCGGTACCACCTTGATTGCAACAGTGCTTGTTACCTCTTTATTATCTTTACTTAATAAGCTCAAGGAGCATTCTCTAACCGATATTAGGTCTCTTCCAGCAACGGACCCTCTCTAAGAATATCTGCGTTAAAAAACATATCTTAAGCTGAAAATAATTTTACTACTTGTTGGCAGTTTGTCAACGACCTTGCTCGCGTTTCCTCTTACGGAGTCGTTTTGCCTTGCGAACTTCGTGTCTTTGTTCAATAATACGCTTCTTGCGATTGTCTTCTTGAATGGCACGCTTGATCTTCTTCTTGTAGCCTGGCTTTTTCTTTTTCTTTTCTTTTCTTACGTAGCCGACCATTCTTCCGTCTAGCTTGCGCTGACTAGCCTTGCGGTTATCACGGCTTCTGTAGTGCTTTCTTTCAACTAATTGGTCGTTTTTGATTTCGACAAAGTCAAAATGAATGCCTAAATTTTCAAGTGCTTCAATTCGGTCCATTTCTTCTTCGCGAATCAAAGTAATTGCATGACCTGGCAAGCCATTTCTACCTGTTCGGCCAATTCGGTGAACTACGAATTCCAAATCACGCGGAATTTCGTAATTGATTACCAAACTTACGCCTTCAATATCTAATCCGCGCGCTGCCAAGTCACTAGCTACGACATATTGGTATTGTCCTTGACTAATTTGGCGGATTGTTCGCTTACGCTCGCGTTCAGTAATACTGCCGTGAATCTTGGCAACCTTTAGATTTTGGTTTTGCAAGTATTCAGTCAACTCATCAACCATTTGCTTAGTATTAGCAAAAATCAAAGCCAAATATGGTTGTCCCATTGTTAGCAAGCGGTAAACAATTTGCTTTTTGCTCTTTGAACCCACATCAAGCAAGTCGTTTTTGACTGTCGGACTAATAATTGCTGGATTATCAACAATAATTTCATCAGGGTGAGCCATGTACTTTCTCAAAAAGTTTGATAATTTTACTGGAATAGTTGCAGAAAAGGCCGCAAATAAAACATCCTTAGGCAACCGAGCCGCAACTTTATCAATATCAGCCAAAAAGCCCATATCAAGGGTCATATCAGCTTCGTCAATGACAAATGTCTTAACTTGATCGATTACAAAGATCTTCTTTTCAGCAAAGTCAAGTAACCGTCCTGGCGTAGCGATAATTAGTTGTGGCTTATTGCTCTGAATCTTGGCTAATTGGCGATCTCGATCGATTCCACCAGCTAAATGAGCAATATTAATGTCTAAATGGCTGGCCTTGCAAAGAGTCTTAGCTACTTTAAACAATTGATCAGCTAATTCTCTACTTGGCGCAGTAACAATTGCTTGAACGTAGCTGGCATCCGGATCAATTTCATTCAACACTGGTACCAAAAAGGCATGAGTTTTACCTGAACCAGTAGCTGCTTGAACTACTACGTTGATCTTTGAAAGCATGGCTGGAATTACTTTGGTTTGAACTTCTGTTGGCTTAACAAAGCCAATCTTTTCCAAACCTGCCTGCAATTCTGGTCTAATTCGTGAATCTTTAAAAGTATTAATCATTATTCTTGTTGTATTCTTTAGTTACTTCAACTACTTCGGCAAAAATTTCTTTTACCTCATCCATATCCTTGGCATTAGCACCTGAAGCCAAAGCATGTCCACCACCATCGTGCTTTTCAGCTAATTGGTTGATGATTGGTCCCTTTGAGCGGTAATGTACTCTGAATGTGCCGTCTGGCTTTTCAACAAATACATTCCAAGCCTTAATATCTTTAATTCGGCCAGGAGTTGAAACAGTTACAGAAGCTTGATCGTCGCTAATGCCTAAATTCTTCAAATCTGCTTGCATCAAAACAGCATATGCTGCCCCGCATGGGTCAACAGTCATGTAATCCAAAACGGATGCTTGCAACTTAGCTTGAGCAAAGGTTACGTCACTAATGTTACGGGCAATTTCATTGATGTTGATGCCAGTAGAAGCTAATTGAGCTGCAATTTCAAAAGTATGAGCTGAAGTTTCAGGGTACATAAAGCGTCCAGTATCGCCAACAATACCAGCGTATAAAGCGTAAGCTACTTCTTTAGTCATTGGCAAATGTTCAGCGTTGATGAAGTCAACGATCAAAGCTGAAGCTGCTGGAGCATCTGGATCAACATAGCTCATGTCTGCGTATGGGTCAACGTCTGGGTGGTGGTCAATCTTAATTAGGAAATCGCCCTTGTCATAATTTTTATTAGAAATTCTTGGCGTATTGGCTGTATCAGTCGTAATTACCAGGGCGCCCTTGTAGTCATCCACATTAACTTCATCCATTGTGTTGATCCAATCAAGATCGCCTTCATCGTTTTCGCCAGCACATAAAATCTTCTTGTCTGGGAATTGCAATCTCAAAGATCTAGCCAAACCAGCTTGAGATCCAATTGCATCTGGGTCTGGACTGGTGTGACGGTGAAGAATAATCGTGTCATATTCTTGAATCTTTTGGTAAATTTCATCAAAAGTGTTTTTCATATTTTCTCCTTTAAGCTATTTCAATTAGGGATTTAGTCAAAGTTTTCGGTTTCAAACAAACTAGTTTCTTGATAAACCTGGTCCTGCAAATTAGTCAGTGAAACTCCTAACAAGCGGATTCCTCGCATTAAAAATTTATCTACTGTTTCAAAAATCTGACTAACTTCTTGATAAATTTCTAGTCCATCTTGAGTTGGCAATTTCAACATTCGCCTTCTAGTCAAAGTGGAAAAGTCTCTATCCCTAATTTTTAAAACTACGCATTTTGTCTTTAAATTACGCTTTTTCAATTCTCTAGCCAAATCCAGGCTATATTTTCTCAGCAAAGATAAAGCCTGCTGCTGGTCATAAATTGGCGGCTCAAAGGTCCGCTCCTTGCCGATCGACTTGCGCTGGCGATGACCGTTTACCCTGCTAAGGTCAATGCCATGAGCATGCATGGCAATTGCATAGCCGAACTTTTTGAAGTTATCGACTAGAAAACTGACGCTTTGCTTTTGCAAATCTGCACCAGTATTGATTCCCATTTTTCTAAAAGACTCTTGCGTCTTTTTACCAATACCTGGAAACTTGCTGATATCCTGCTTAGCCAAGAAATCTATCGCTTCTTCTGGCAAGATCAAGGTTTTGCCAAAAGGCTTGGCATAATCGGAACCAATTTTGGCCAGAAATTTATTATAACTGATTCCAAAAGAAGATGTTAAACCAGTTTCGCGATAAATTGTCTCTTGCAGCCAATTTGCCAAATAAATTGCCGAATAGTTGCCCATTTTATTTTTGGTTACATCTAAATAGGCTTCGTCTAAAGAAATAGACTCTACTTGGTCAGTCAACTCATACATAAATTGGTGAATTTGATCAGAAACCTGGCGATACCTAGCGAAATTTGGCTCGGCAAAAACTAGTTTGTCTTCAGGAATTTGCTTGACTGCGCGGATGGCTGGCATAGCACTACCTACCCCGTATTGCCGAGCAAGGTAGTTGGCAGTTGTAATTACGCCGTGACCATGATGTTTGCGCGGGTCACTAGCAACTACTAGTGCCTTATCACGATATTCAGGATGATCATGCATTTCAACTGATGCATAAAAAGCATCCATATCTAAGTGAATAATGCGCCGGCTAGTATCCTGTTTAGGTAAGAGATTTTCTTCTCTATTCATAAATCCAACGTTCAGTTGGGCTTTCAAAAATGTGGTTTGCTTCCTTAGGTCCCATTCGATAAGGAGCATATTGAGGCAATTCCTCTATCTCAGCATTTTCTTTAGTCCAATAGTCTTCGATTGTATCAATATATTCCCAGAATCGCTTCAATTCGCTCCAATGAGTAAAGTTAGTTGAATCATTCAAGATAACGTCCCGCAATAACTTTTCATATCCATCAGGCAATTGGGCCAATTCTTGATCAGTTAGACCGTAAACTAAGTCTTCGCGTCTGATACCTGGTTCAGAAATCTTCTTGCCATTCAAAGTGATATAAATTCTACTCTTTGGATCAATTTCGATTGTAATGTTGTTTGAATGAGCAAAGCCATAAGGATTGGAGCTGTGCTTAAGCACAATATCGATGCGGCTCATCTTTTCTCTAAATTCCTTACCAGTTCTAAAGTAAATTGGCACGTCCTTTAAAGGACCCTTTTGGAACTTAACTTCACCAGCTACGAAAGTTTCTGTCTTAGAATCTTCTGCAACATTTGGTTCATTGCGATAAGCAAAAGTCGTGTCGCTTCCTGCATATTGGGCACGCACAAAATGCTTTTTCAAATCTTCTTCAGAAGGAATGACCAAGCTATCGAGCAATTCCTTTTTAGCTTGGTGAACGCTTGATGATGAAATGTCTTTTGGTTCATCCATTGCTAGCAAGGTGATGATTTGGAAAATGTGATTTTGAACCATATCTCTTAAAGCACCCGAAGTTTCGTAGTAGCCACCACGTGCTTCGACACCCAAGCGTTCTGCTAAAGTAATTTGAATGTTTTTAATGTGGTCGCTGTTCCAAATGCTCTTAATCAATGGATTACTAAAGCGCAAAGGCATAATGTTTTGGACCATTTCTTTGCCAAGATAGTGGTCAATTCTAAAGATGTCTTCTTCATCAAAACTAGCAGTAATTTGACGATTGAGTTCTTCAGCTGTAGCTAAATCACGGCCAAATGGCTTTTCAACAACAATACGGTTGAAGCCGCTGCCGACTAATTTTTGATCATTGATATGAGTTGCAATAGTGCCAAAGAATTTTGGTGCCATTGCCATGTAAAATAGACGGTTGCCTTGAGCGCTGTAGCGATCATCTAATTCTTGAGCTAGTTCTTTTAAAGTTACATAGTGTTCAACGCTAGTAACGTCATGAGATTGGTAATAAAAGTGCGTGCAGAAGTTCTTTACGTCATTTTCATCGACTTCATCGAAAAACTCGTGGATTGCATCGCTAACTTGTTCGCGGAAATATTCGTGCGACCATGGCCTTCTGGCTGTACCAATAACTGCGAAATTATCATGGATCAAGTTCTGACGATATAAATTAAAAAGTGAAGGATACAATTTTCGATGGGCCAAATCGCCACTACCACCAAAAATGATCATAATTGCTGGAATATTTTTTGCCATAATTTTTCTCCTAAATAGACTACTAGTAACATTCTAATACATTCAAAAGATTTTCTGCAAAAGAAAAAACGCCTTGCGACGCTTTTTAAAATTATTTATTTTCTTTAGTTTCAGTTGATTCAGGAACTGATTCTGCTTCTTCAGTCTTTTCTTCTGAAGCGCTTGCTTGCTCAGAAGCTGAACTAGCAGGTTCTAATACTTCACGCACAGCCATACGACTGAAAGTCAAGTAAATACCATCTGCGTCAACAACAACAGTCTTGTCTTGTTCATTGATAGAATCGATCTTGGCATGCAAACCATCAACTAAGACAACCTTGTCGCCCTTTTGCAATTTGCCCATCATTTCCATTCTCTTTTGTTGTTGCTTCTTTTGCGGTCTAATTGCACCGAAGTACATGAAGGCACCAGCAAAAATCAATAATGCAATCATCATGATATTGTTTGCACTGCCTGCAGCAGCTTGAGTTGCTAAAAATAAAATGTTCAAATCTTTCACCTCATAAAAATAACTAGTAATCTAATTATACTCAAAACTAAAGCATGTACACAAGATTAATCTCGCTTTGGAAGTGGATAACCTAATTGCAAGTAAGCTTTGTCAGTTACCATTCTGCCTCTTGGGGTTAACAAGATAAAACCGTTTTGCAATAAATATGGTTCATAGAGTGAGCCGATTGTTTCCATATCTTCGCCGACATTGGCAGCTAGAGTCCTAATTCCTACCGGACCTCCGCCGTAGCCTTCAATCATTGTTCTAAGTAGTTTTCGGTCGGTTTGATTTAATCCTTCGCCATCAACTTGCAACTGCTTCAAGGCATTTTGCGTAGTTGTCAGCGAGATAGTCTCTTCACCTTTGACTTCCGCAAAGTCTCTCACCCGCTTCAGCAAGCGGTTAGCGACTCTTGGAGTTCCCCGGGAGCGGCGAGCTAATTCATGAGCAGCTTCAGTTGAAATTGAGGTATGAAAAACCTCGCTTGATCGCTGAACAATCTCTTCTAATTCATCGACAGTATAATACTGCATATGTTCAACAATCCCAAAGCGATCCCGCAAAGGCGCTGACAATTGTCCAGCTAAAGTAGTTGCCCCAATTAAAGTAAATGGTGGAAGCGGCACATGAACTGCATGAGTGGTCTCGCCTTCGCCAATAATAATGTCGACATAGTAGTCTTCCATAGCTGAATACAAGACTTCTTCGATTGGCTTAGCTAAACGGTGAATTTCATCAATAAATAAAACATCCCCCGGATCCAAATCAGATAGCAAAGCCACCAAGTCGCCCGCTTTTTCAATTGCTGGTCCACTTGTACTCTTAAGATTTACGCCGAGCTCATTAGCAATTACAAAAGCTAAAGTAGTTTTACCTAAACCAGGTGGCCCGTAAAGCAAGACGTGGTCTAGTGCTTCATCACGCTTTTTAGCAGCTTTGATGTAAACAGCAAGTTCAGACTTAACCTTGCTTTGACCTAGATATTCAGCCAATCTTTGCGGACGCAAGGATAATTCCATCGCTTCTTCAGTTGCGTCTTCAGCTTGGCTAGAAGTAATTTCTTCTTGATCTACCATCAATTAATCCCTTTCTAAAAATTATTTTTTCAACAATAAGGACAAGCCCTTCTTGATATATAAGTCGGCTGAATCCAGTTCCAATTTAGCCAAACTTGGAGTAATTCGATCAACTTCCTTTTTGGTGTAGCCTAGAGCTAACAAGGCTAGCAAGGCGTCGTGCAAGGACGGATTTATACTTTCGCCTGTTTCGGTTTGATCTAGTCTTTGAACGTAGTCACCCAATTTTCCTCTCAAGTCCAAAACAATTTGTGAAGCAGTCTTCTTGCCAACTCCAGGAAAGCGAGTCAAATATTTAACTTCGCCTTGTTCAATTGCTTCAGCTAATGAATCGCTATCTTCAGCTGCCATAATGGCCAAGGCGGACTTTGGTCCAATTCCGCTAACGCTCAAAAGCTTCAAGAATAGTCCCTTAGCCATTCTGCTTTCAAAGCCATAAAGGGTGAAGCCGTTATTTTCGCTAAAAATTTGTTCAACATAAACCTTGGCTTCTTGTCCTGCTTGATAAGCATAAGGAGTTGGGCTTAGCACCTTGTAGCCTACGCCATTGATATCAACAACAATATACCCTGGCTTAACTTCTGCAATCGTGCCAGATAAATATTCGTACATACTTTAATTCCTCTTAAACATCTTTCTTAGGTCGCTTTGACTAAGCTTAACGATAATCTTATTGCCACTAGCATCGTAGTAGGGATCTAGTTGCTTACTTAATTCATTTATTAAATCAACTGCTTCTAGCTCTGTCAATTTCTTGCGCCCGCTCACCTGCATTTTAGCCTCATTTATTGCTAACTGCTTGAAGATATCTTGATCAGAATTTTTTTCTGAATTCAACAATTGATCAAAAGCCTTTCGCAAGCTCTGTTCAACATCGCCCTTAATCCAAGTTGGATAACTATGAATGATAAAACTATTTTGACCAAACTCTTCTAAACTGATGCCTAATTTTGCTAGGCGCTTACTTTGACTTTGCAATTGCAAAAAGTCCAACTTGCCAAATTCTAAAACTACTGGCGTTAATAAAGTTTGCTTGACGATTTTTTGTTGCAATTGCTGATAGATCTTTAAGTAGCTTATTTGCCTTTGAGCCATTAATTGATCAATTAAATATAAATCTTCTTTATCCTCTGCTAGCAGATATCTCTGACTCTGACCCAGGTAATTTAAGTCTGGCAAATTTTTCTGCAGCTTTTCATCAGCGCTAGAAACAATATTGCCGACTTTTTGACTTGGAAAAGGCGAAAGCTTTACTTGTTTAGCAACATTACCTCGCCAAGATTCCGTAATGAAGTACTTCTTATCCTGCCTTGGCTTGCTCAAATCAACGTAAGATAAGGGCACTGAAAGTTTGGGCTTGATTTCGCGGACTTCAGGGGCAGCTTTTCGACTAGTATCGACTACATTTTTGTTTAAATTAAATTGCAATTGGTCAACAATGCTAGGCTTTTGGTTAGTTGCAAGATTGTCAAAGCCGCCTTCTTCATTTTGCTCAAGCATTATTTCTGAAATTGCTTGAACGATTAGGCGACCAAGCTCTTTTTCCTTTGACAGGCGAACTTCCTGCTTAGTTGGGTGAACATTGACATCAACTAGCAATGGATCAACCTTTATGTCAATTACGGCAACTGGATAATGCTTAGCAGCTAGCTTATTGCCATAGCCATCCATAATTGCCGTATTAAGCTGAAAATTCTTGATGTAGCGACCATTGAGCAAAATAGAAATAAAATTCCGATTGGATCTGGTCAATTCGGGCTTAGAAACTAGGCCAGTCACTTCAAAATCGCTATCGGATTTTTGAATTTCAACCATCTTTTCCGCAATTGGTCTGCCATAAATACTGGCAACTGTTTGCTTTAAATTATTATTACCGGCAGTCTTTAGCAAGATCTTGCTCTGATTAGATAAAGTAAAAGAAATATCCGGATGACCTAAAGCAATTCGATTGACGATATCCACAATTTTCATTGCTTCGGTTCTAGGGCTTTTCAAGTATTTTAATCGCGCAGGCGTATTGAAGAACAGATCGCTGACGGTTATCTGCGTTCCTTTTCTAGCAGCAGCTTCTTCTTGGCTTTTTTTGCCACCAGCTGAAAAAAGGGCCCTTGTTCCAGAGATATCATCAGTACTAGTCAGAATTTCGACATGACTAACTGCCGCAATTGAAGCCAAAGCCTCTCCTCTAAAGCCCAAGGTTGCCACCTTAAACAAATCGCGCTCATTGCTGATCTTGCTAGTTGCATGACGAGTAAAAGCTAGATCAAGTTGATCAGCTTCAATGCCCGTACCATTGTCCTGCACCGTAATTTGCCTCAGTCCGGCATCAATAAAGTCGACCCTAATTCTATCAGAGCCTGCATCAATTGCATTTTCGATTAATTCTTTAACCACGCTGGCTGGTCGCTCAATTACTTCCCCAGCTGCTATTTGATTGGACAGAGTCTCCGATAATTCATGAATTTTAGCCATTTGTCTTTTCGTCATCCTTTAAGTCTTGTTGCCAATTTGCAACTAGTTGCATCACTTCAAGTGGAGTCTTGTCTGCCAAGTAGATTTTTTTAAGTTCGTCTAAAATATTCTGCTTTACTTCAGAAACTGCTGAAGCGGGCTTTTCTTCAATAGCTGAATCTTCTACTGGCATAAATAGATTCAATTGCTGACTAGCTTCATCTAATTCGCTGGCTCCTTGTGCTTCAAGGCGCTTCAACAACTTGTTAGCCTCTCGCAAAACGGCTGAAGGAAGGCCGGCTAATTTGGCAACGTGAATACCGTAACTTTGGTCAGCTGCTCCTGGCAAAATTTTATGCAAGAAAATCAACTTGCCATTTTCTTCGCTTGCCCCAACGTGAATATTTTTCAAATGAGCCAAACTATGCTCTAGTCCTGTTAATTCATGGTAGTGAGTCGCAAACAAGGTCTTAGCTCCAACTTTATCATGAAGATATTTGACAATTGCTCCAGCTAGCGCCATACCATCGTAAGTCGCTGTCCCACGCCCGATTTCATCAAATAAGATCAAACTATGGTCAGTTGCATGTTGCAAGGCATCGTTTGCTTCGCTCATTTCCACCATGAAGGTACTTTGGCCAGAAATAAGATCATCAGCTGCCCCAATTCTAGTAAAGACTTGATCAAAGATTGGAAGGCTAGCCTGATCTGCTGGAACAAAGCAGCCAATCTGAGCCATAATCACAATCAGCGCAAACTGCCGCATGTAAGTACTTTTACCAGACATGTTCGGACCAGTAATTAGATAAACGTCGGTTTCATCATCCATTACTAGATTGTTTGGAATATATGATCCAGCTGGCAAAACCTTTTCCACAACAGGGTGTCGGCCAGCAACAATCTTGATCTGGCGATCTTCATTTTGAAAGCTTGGACGGCAGTAGTTATTTTCTTCTGCTACGCTGGCAAAGCCTGCATAAACATCCAAAGCCGCAAGCTGGTTGCCCAAATTTTGCAAAGCAGGGATATATTGCTTAATTTCATCTCTTAATTTGACAAAAATATCATGTTCTAGGTCTGTTGACTTGGTTTGGGCTTCTAGAATTAGATTTTCGTGCTCTTTCAATTCTGGCGTAATATAACGTTCGGCATTAGTTAGAGTTTGCTTGCGAGTATAACGATCAAGCGGAACTTTATCTTTATTGCCGTTAGTAACTTGAATATAGTAGCCAAAGACCTTATTGTAGCCTACCTTCAAGTTATCGATTCCTGTCTTTTCCCGCTCGCTACTTTCCATGTCAGCTAGCCACTTTTTACCATTGTTCATTGCATCCCGGTAGCGATCGAGTTGTGGATCAACTCCAGCTTGAATCAATCCACCTTCGGTGGTTGTGATCGGAGGATCTGAAACAATCGTTGAAGAAATTAGCTCAGCAACGCCTGTCAATGGATCGATCTTTTTGGCAAAATCAATCAATTCTTCTTTATCCGAATCCATCATCGCCTGCAAAATATCCGGTACCGAATTAAGCGAACGAGCTAGCTGCAACAGTTCTCGTCCGTTAACATTGCCAAAAGAAATTCGCCCAGTCAATCTTTCTAGGTCATAGACGCCTTTTAGTGCATCAATGATATTTTCACGGGTAAAATAGTTGTCTAGCAAGGCCTGAACCATTTCTTGGCGGTAATGAATCTCATCATGATTGATCAATGGTCTAGCAATCCACTGCTTAAGCAAGCGTCCCCCCATAGCAGTATGAGTATGATCGATTACCCAAAATAAAGATCCCATCTTCTTGCCAGTTTTAGCTGAAGCAATCAGTTCCAAATTGTTTTGCACAGTGTGCGACATTTGCAAGTACTGGCTTACCTCATAACTTTTAGCAATTTGCAGGTGGGCTAGGCTTCTTTTTTGAGTTGATAATAAGTAAATAACTAGTTGCTTAGTAGCAGCGATTTCCAAGTTGTTGGTCAAGTTTTGTCCAACATAAGAAATTTCGGCATGCTGTCCCTCTAATGGAATCGGCTCTGAAATTACGATATTGGCCTTTTGAAAAAATTCCTTCTCTTGCTCGCCAAGCAATCCGTCTAAAACGACTTCTTTAGTTCTTAATGACAATAATTCGTTAGTCACATCTGTGAATTTCTTCAAATGAGTCGCATAAACTTCCCCAGTGGATAAGTCGCTGTATGATAAGCCAAAGCCTTTATCCCGGATCACAACTGAAGTTAAATAGTTGAAGTCCCGGCTTTCGCTTGGATCCCCATTCATCATTGTTCCTGGGGTAACCAATTGAACGATTCCTCTTTTAACCATTCCTTGAGCTTTTCGTGGATCTTCAAGTTGTTCACAAATTGCCACCTTGTAGCCTTTTTCAACTAAAGTATTCACATAGCTATCCACAGCATGATGTGGAACACCAGCCATTGGAATTGGATTTTCACTCTTATTTGAGCGATGAGTCAAAGTGAGTTCAAGAATCTGTGCTCCTTTTACTGCATCATCTTCAAATAATTCATAAAAATCTCCAACTCGATAAAATAAAAATGCGTCTGGATATTGTTGTTTTATTTCATAATATTGCTCCATCATTGGAGTCGTGCTAGCTTTTGCCAAAACGTTACCACTTTCTTACTTTTTTAATTTATTATACGACAAACAAGGCGGTAAAAAAAACGACGACGTCCATTAGACATCGCCATTTTCTGTATATCTTATAGTTTTATTTGCTAATTTATAATTACATCATACCTGGAGCGCCAGCACCTGCAGCTGGGTTTTCAGGCTTATCTTCTGGAATATCTGCAACTACAGCTTCAGTTGTAAGAAGCAAAGCAGCAATTGAAGCAGCGTTTTGCAAAGCAGTTCTAGTTACCTTGGTTGGGTCGATAATTCCGGCTTCAACCATGTTTTCCCACTTGTCAGTAGCAGCGTTGTAACCAACTTCTGTATCTTGATGTTCAAGCTTGTCTAAGATAACTGAGCCATCTTTACCAGCGTTTTCAGCAATTTGACGAACTGGTGCGCTCAAAGCCTTAAGAACGATATTGATACCAGTTTGTTCATCTGGAGTTTCACCCTTAAGTTCACGAACTGCGCTTTCAACGTTTACTAAAGCAGTACCACCACCAGCAACGTAACCTTCATCAACAGCAGCGCGAGTAGCGTTCAATGCGTCTTCGATTCTGTAGCGACGTTCCTTCAATTCAGTTTCAGTAGCAGCACCAACGTGAATTACAGCTACACCACCTGTCAACTTAGCAAGACGTTCTTGCAACTTCTTCTTGTCAAAGTCTGAAGTAGTTTCTTCGATTTGCTTTCTGATTGAATCTTCGCGATCCTTGATTGCATCCTTTGAACCAGCACCATCAACGATAGTAGTTGAGTCCTTAGTTACAGTTACGCGACGTGCTTGACCTAATTGTTCAAGCTTAGTGTCCTTCAATTCAAGACCTAAGTCATCAGTAATAACTGTACCACCAGTCAAAGCAGCGATATCTTCTAGTTGAGCCTTACGACGATCACCAAAGCCAGGTGCCTTAACAGCTACAACGTTGAAAGTACCACGAATCTTGTTCAAAACAAGAGTTGGAAGAGCTTCACCGGTAACATCGTCAGCAATGATCAACAATGCCTTGCCTTGTTGAACGATTTCTTGCAATAAAGGCAAGATGTCTTGAATGTTAGAAATCTTCTTGTCAGTGATCAAAATGTATGGGTTGTCAAGATCTGCTTCCATCTTGTCGTTGTCAGTTACCATGTATTGTGACAAGTAACCACGATCAAATTGCATACCTTCAACTACTGACAACTCAGTGTTGATACCACGTGAATCTTCAATAGTAATAACACCGTCATTGCCAACCTTTTCCATTGCGTCAGCGATCAATTCACCAACTTCAGTTGATGCAGATGAAACAGCAGCTACTTGAGCAATTTGTGCCTTTGATGAAACGTTGTGGCTAATCTTGTGCAAGCCTTCAACAGCAGCCTTAGTAGCCTTTTCAATACCGCGACGAATGCCAACAGGGTTAGCACCAGCAGTAACGTTCTTCATACCTTCCTTAACGATTGCTTGAGTCAAAACAGTAGCAGTAGTAGTGCCGTCACCAGCAATGTCATTAGTCTTTTGTGCAGCTTCAGCAACTAACTTAGCACCCATGTTTTCAAAGTGGTCTTTTAATTCAATTGCCTTGGCGATAGTAACACCGTCGTTGGTAATATCTGGATTGCCGTAAGTTTGTTCCAAAACAACATTTCTACCCTTAGGACCAATAGTAGTCTTAACAGTATCTGCTAACTTGTCGACACCCTTAATCAATGAGCGTCTTGCATTTTCTGAAAACTTAATATCTTTAGCCATAGATTATCTATGCTCCTTATTCGAACTAATTACTTAACGATTGCTAAAATGTCTTTTTCATGAAGGACTAAGTACTTTTGATCTTCGTATTTAACATTAGTGCCAGAGTACTTATCGTACAAGACTGTGTCGCCGACTTTAACAGTCATTGGCAACTTTTCGCCGTTTGTAGCAAAAGCACCTTCGCCAACTGCTACTACTTCACCTTCAGTAGGCTTTTCCTTAGCGTTTGAAGCAAGGACGATGCCACCAACAGTCTTTTCTTCTTCATCTTTAACTTTTACGATCACGCGATCACCAATTGGTTGTAACACGTTTGTCCCTCCTGTAATTTTTAAATCTTTAATTTCAATAATCATTATTAGCACTCATTAGTACCAAGTGCTAACTTACATGTATGATAATAACCTCTTTCCAGAAAAATTGCAAGAAAAAATTAGCACTCAAAGAAAAAAAGTGCTAATTTTTGATTTATCTTAAACATATTTGATTTCTATTTCAGAAATAGAAGCCTGTCCGCCAACCACTAGCGTAGGTCCTCCCCCATTGGAAGTTCCCTTGATATCCAATTCGCTTAAGAATGGGGACAAGTTATTTTCCACTTGCCATGACAGTGGCAAGTAAATCGTCACATCTGCCAGCATCACATTTACATTTAAATGAACTATATCTCCAGCTGCCTGAGCATCATCTAAATAAAGCGAAATGTCGCTTAATTTAGAAGTTAAATCAATGGTTTCAAGATTCTTTGAATGAATGTAGCGTGAGACATCTGACATGCTTTGATTAATCTCGATATGTGAATCAGTATCGCCGGCATTGCGAGAGAAAGTTCCATCAATTACTTTGCTTTTGGTGCTATCGCCAAAATTTCGGACTACCGAAATGTAAGAGTGCCTTTTATAGCCCAACAATAAATTAAGCCCAATTCCTACCAAAACAGCAGCCAGCAAGATAGTCCAGGGACTTAGCCTTTGAATACCTAAGGGTCTAGCATACAGAATCAATAAAAAGGCAATCGAGAAAACTATTCCCGTTATATTTAAGTTGGCTAAATTATAAACCAAGCAAATTGCCAAAATTATACTTCCTGCAATTGTCCAAAAACCAATTTGAATTGGAATTAACCCCATTTGGCTAGCAACTAACACTCCAGCACAAGCAAAGAAGAAGATTGCCCACAAAACTCTTGAGAATATCTTTTTCATAATATTTGCCTTCTTTCGTCCAACTTGTTTCTTAATGTTCGATAATACCGTCTAGAAACATAGACTTTTTTATATGAATTTTGAAAAGTAACCTGACAGTTTGAAATCGATCTGGTCAAAGAATAGATCTGATTCAAATTAATAATGGTCGATTTTGCAATTCTCAGAAAATTCGATCCCAGAAGCTCTTCAAGCTCATACAACTTGTAATCAACCTTAAAAGCTTCACTTTTCGTATGAGCCATCACCATTTTGCTATCAGTTTCAAAAAAGAGGATCTCGCTAAGTTTCAAATAATAAGTAGTGTTGTCCTTTTCGGCTTTTAGTTGCAAGATGGTAGTTTGTTGAGCCAGAAGCTTCTTATAGATGTTTTCGACTTCATCAGACATTTGCGCAGCCTTTAGCACGATTTCCGGTTCACTACAAGCTGGATCGATTTCCAATTTGATTTTCAACTTAGTCACCTCTTTTTTTTGATTAACTTAATTTAATCAAAAAATCATACAAATTTATAGTACTTTTTACTAAGCGGTATTTTTTGCTAACTAAGAGGAAAAAATAAGGGCCTAGCCTAAGTTGGTTAAACCCTTATCTTGTCAAAGAACTTAATTATAAGTCTTCATCGCTCAATTTTTCTGAGTCCAAGAAGTAAATCAAAGTTTGCAATTCTGTTGCTAAATCGACATTTTGAACTCTTACACTAGAAGGAGCGGACAAACGAATTGGTGTAAAATTCATAATTCCCTTAATTCCAGCCTCAATCATTTCATTGGTCGTGTCTTGTGCTTGAGAAGATGGAACTGTTAAAATCGCAATTGTGATTTGTTGATCGCTAAGTTGCTTCTTTAATTCGCTCATGTCATATACTGGTACGCCACTTAAGATACGTCCAGTAATCTCTTCATTGATATCAAATGCGCAAGAAATTCTAATATTGTTGCTGCGTTTGAAGTTATAATTCAATAATGCGCGTCCCAAGTTACCCACCCCAACCAATGCTACATTGGTCAATGTATCTTGATTTAGAATCTTTTTAAAGAAAGACAGCAAATTCTTGACATCATAACCGTAGCCTCTCTTGCCTAAAGCACCAAAGTAAGAGAAGTCGCGTCTAATCGATGCACTATCTACTTGAACAGCTTCAGATAGTTCAGTCGAAGAAACCTTTTCCTTTCCTTCTTCATTAAGAATCATGAGGTAGCGATAATAAAGTGGCAAACGCTTAGCAGTTGCCTTTGGTATTTTTATTTTATCCATTTTTTGCCCCCAAATATTTTCTTCTTGTGATTGTACAATCATACACATATATCGTACCTATAATTAGTTGGTTTTTGCAAGTACTTTTTTCACAATCACAAGATCTTTAGATTTACTTAAAGTCTTGGTTTCGCCTAAGCTTCAAACTTGGTAAAATAAAGGCTAGGTGAAGAATTATGATTATTGCACAAGGACACAGTTTAGAAAAACAATTTGGTACCACTACATTATTTAAAGACGTAAACTTTTCAATTGATTCCAACGCCAGAATTGGTTTAGTTGGACCTAACGGTGTCGGCAAAACCACCCTACTAAAAATCATGATGGGGCTTGAAGAAGCCACTAAGGGTGAATTTATTGTCAACCGCGGAATTAAAGTAGGCTACATTGCCCAGGAAAATGCTTTAAGCGATGATAAGAGTATTTGGGATGAAATGAACAATGTGTTCGCTCCCCTAATTGCTAAAAGCAACAAGTTAATCCATTTACAAGAGCAAATTGCTGATCATCCTGAAAATGAAGAATTGCTCAAACAGTATGATCAACTTCAATTTGATTTTGAACAAGCTGGTGGTTACACTTATCAAGCTGAAATCAAGAGTATTTTAAACGGATTCAAGTTTCCTGAAGCTACTTGGACTAAGCAAATTTCCAGTCTTTCTGGAGGAGAAAAAACCAGATTGGCCTTTGTTAAGTTGCTTTTGCAAAAACCACCGCTACTTCTTTTGGACGAACCAACCAACTATTTGGATATGGATACATTAGATTGGCTAGAAAGTTTCTTGAAGACCTACCCAGGTGCTATTTTGGTAGTTTCCCACGACCAATACTTCTTGGATCATTTGGCAACGCAAATTTATGAATTGCAATTTGGCAAGTTGACCGCCTTCAAGGGAAATTATTCCGCTTATCAAGCAGAACGGGAATTGCGCGATCGTCAACAAGAAGCAGCTTATGAAAAGCAACAAGAAGAAATCAAACGAGAAGAAGAATTTATTCAAAAGAATCTCATGCGAGCTTCTACAACCAATCGTGCACAGAGTCGCAGAAAGAAACTCGAAAAACTTGAACGAATTGATCCGCCTAAGCACTCAAGCAAGGTAAAGATTCATTTTTCAAGCGATCATCCTTCTGGCAAAGAAGTCTTGATTTTAAAGGATCTAACTGTCGGTTACCCTGACAAGAATATGATCGAAAATATTTCCTTCCAAGTCAATAAAGGCGACCGCGTAGCTATTATCGGACCAAATGGTATCGGTAAGTCGACTTTACTTAAAACGATCATGAAGCAATTGACTCCTAAAGATGGAAACATAAAATATGGTGCTTCATTAGATATTGGTTATTACGATCAAGAACTCCAACGTTTAGATCCTAGTCAAACAGTACTTGATACTATTTGGAATCGGCACAAGACCATGCCTGAGCGCGAAGTTCGGTCTATTTTAGCAAGTTTCTTATTTACGGCTAAAGATATTGATAAGACAGTTGGACAATTATCTGGTGGACAAAAAGCCCGTCTTACTTTGACTGTTCTATCGCTTGAGCACAATAATTTCTTGCTCATGGACGAACCAACCAACCACTTGGATATTGAAGCAAAGGAAGTTTTGGAAGCTGCCTTGCAAGATTATGATGGAACGATTTTGTTCGTCTCACACGACCGTTACTTTATCAATAAACTGGCTAACAAGATCGTGTCTGTTAGAAACAAGCATGCCAAGATATATGAAGGCAACTATTCATACTACTTTGACGAAAAGGCTAAAGAAGCTGCTGGCCTAACTCCTAGCCAAGATGCTCCTGAAGAAGCCCCTGTCAAAGAGAACGTTTCGCAACAAAAATTATCCTACCAGCAACAAAAGCAACGCGATTCACAAAAGCGCAAGTTGGAGCGAGCTGTTGAAACTGCTGAAAAACAAATCAGCGAATATGAACAAGAAATCGAAAGAATTCAAACTGAAATGGCTAAACCTGAAATTGCTACTAATTTTGACAAATTAGGGCCGCTACAAGAAGAGCTATCTGAAATTCAGTCAAAACTAGATCAAACAAACAATGATTGGGAAGAAGCAATGCTTGCTTTAGATGATTTCGAATAATAAAAAAGATGATTATCAATCTGCATCAAATATGCAAGTGATAATCATCTTTTTTAGTTATTGCAACATTTCTTGTGCATATGGCAATTCCATTGATGGATCTGCATTCAAGCTTAAGTCGCTAAACTTGCCAGCTTGGTAAAGATTGTAGGCTGCTGCACCAATCATGGCTGCATTGTCGCCACACAACTTTAATTCTGGCAAAATTACCTTAGGCTTGTTCTTAAGGCGATCAATTTCCAAACTCATTCGCTCTCTCAAGCCTTGGTTAGCAGCTACTCCTCCACCCAAAATAAAAGTTTTAGGTTGGTAAGCCTTAATTGCGCGAATTGTCTTGTGAGCTAACACATCGACAACTGCAGCTTGAAAACTGGCTGCCAAATCATACTTATTTAATTCTTGGTGAATTTGATCAGCATGGTGGCAAGTGTTGATAAAGGCTGACTTTAAACCTGAGAATGAAAAATCATAATCATCATCTTCCATCATTGCTCTAGGGAAGTTGAAGGTATCTTTTCCTTGATGAGCCCATTGATCGATGGTCTTTCCTGCTGGATAATTTACTCCTAAAACTCGGCCGATCTTGTCATAAGCTTCTCCAGCTGCATCATCTCGCGTATCGCCAATAATTTCAAAATGAACTGGATCTTTCATCAAAACGATCTCAGTATGGCCACCAGATACCTGCAAGGCCAAAGCTGGATATTCAATTTCATCTTTAAGTTGAGCTGCCATAATGTGGCCCATGATATGGTCAACTCCAATCAAAGGCAAGCCTGTTGCCATTGAAGCAGCCTTAGCTGCACTAACTCCAATAAGCAATGCTCCAACTAATCCTGGTCCTGATGTTACTGCAATTGCATCAATATCTTTCCAATCAACCTTAGCTTCAGCTAAAGCTTCTTTGGTTATTTGACTAATAACTTCGATATGGTGTCTGCTGGCAACTTCTGGAACAACCCCGCCAAAGCGTTGATGACTCTTGATTTGCGTAGCCACGATCAAGCTTTCGATTTCTCGTCCATTTTTAATTACAGCAGTTGAAGTCTCATCACAAGAACTTTCATAAGCTAGAATTCGAATATCTTTTTTTTCAGTCACAATTAAACTTCTTTCTTTCCCTTCTCCAACCAGAGAATCATATTTATTGCATCTGTATGCGTATCACGATAATAATTTTTTCGGATAAAGGTTGATTCAAAGCCTAATGATTGGTAGAGCTTTTTAGCAACCGTATTATTAATATTAACCTCTAAGCTAACGAGTTCGCTAGCATTTTGTTTGGCTAGTTCAATTACTACTTTTAATAGCCAAGTTCCAATTTTTTGCCCCTGATAAGCCGGATTCACCGCCAAATTAGTAATATGTGTTTCTCGCGGATGGAATCTAGCACCAATCATCCCTACCAAAGTCGATTCATGATAAACCACCAAATAGATTCGATTGTGCTTTTTTAATTCAGAGTAGAAGGTTTGCCCGCTCCATGGCGTCTTGCCATGATAGACTGCCTTTTCTAAATTAAGCAAGCTTGGAACATCGGCCTGGGTTGCAGGCATCAATTGATAGACTTTTTCATTGATTACCATCGCAACTGGTTCAAAATTCATTGATATTTTATTTTTTTGAGGGTGAAAAAAATCACTAAAGCGTTTAAACTTCTTCAACATAATCACTATCAGGAGCAAATGGCTTTCCTGTCCGCTTATGCCAGTCTACTTCGGCTTGAGTTCTTCTCAAGTAGCGTGGCAACAGCTTGTCAGGATCAATAGCTTCTTCGTTTACTGCTAATTTTCCAATTAAGCCTGCGTGCAATTCATTTTGACTTTCTGATCCATAAGTGTAGTTTAGGCCTAACTTTTGAACAAGTTCATCATGTTTATCAATGCCGCTACCTACAAAAACAACTTGGTCAATGTTATTTTCTTGGCTGAACTTCTTAATTTCTTCAAGCAATTGATCAATATGGTAATGGCCATCAGGAATTACGTTAGTTAAAGCTTGTCCAAAATATCCACCAGCAAAGTAGTTGTCGTTTCTAGCATCAAGCATAGCAATAATCAAACTGTCTTTTTGATCAATTCCTTTGGCTAAAGACTTAAGAGTTGAAATTCCAACAACTTCTTTTTCCAAAATGCTGGCAAACATCTTAACCGTAGTAATGCCAATTCTTAAACCAGTATATGAGCCTGGTCCAATAGCCACTGCAAAACGATCAATGTCTTGAAGCGATAACCTGTTTTCAGTTAGAATATCCTGAATCATCGGATCCAAATGCTCGCTGTGATTTCTTTGATCCTGTTCATTTTTTTCGCTAATCACTTGATCATCATCATTCAAAGCCACGCTCAAATGATTAGTAGCGGTAGTTATACTTAAAATTTTCATTCTAAATTATCCTTCTTGCTGTTAAATTCAAAAGCACGACCACTAGTGTCATGCTTATCGATTATTTATTCTGCCATTTCATTTCACAAACAGCTCGCTTGCTGCCCGTTTCATCCATTAAGGCATGGTGAGTCAGCGTAGTCTGATCGACTCGATCATAGCTTACACATGAATAGGGCTCTTCGCCATATTGGAATTCTTGATCGAATTTCAAATCAATCTCACAAATTCGGTGCTTGCTCATGAATTCACGCCCCAAAACATCAATCAACCAATTGAAGTAATGACTATTGGTTAGGTGATGATTGGTATCAAGATCGTAATAAGCTACGCTATATTGCTTTTTTTGCTCATAACTTTCAAGCGGTCTGATCCGTGGAAAACGTGGCATCTTTTTAAGTTTGGGTGCATCAATTTTTTCCATGATCTTCTCGTCACTTGGAACTAATTTACGCTCCTTGAGGTTGAATAGTACCCACTGACTATGAACACTGACTAATGCATTGCCAGCCTTATCCTCAATTGAAAAATCTCGATATGACAAAAAGCGATTATAGCCACTAGCCGTGGTCGTTAAGATGACTTTTTCAGCTGGCTTAGGCAATCTAGTTATTTGCATATGATATTGCGTCACAACCCAGCCTAAACCTTGGTCTAATAAATCATTAGTACCGATATTATGTTCATCCAATTGATGCTCAGAAACTTGCATCAATAAATCCATCATTGACGTCAACTTCAAATGTTGGTTTTCGTCACATTCGCCATATTCAATTGTATGTTCTTCTGTATACTTCATAAACTAATCCTGATGATAGTGGTCGTATAACTCATTTTTGGAAACGCGATTTACCTTGGCCACTTGTTTAATCGCATCTTTTTTGCTAATTCCGCGGACAACCTCTTGATCAACCAACTTGACTAATTCTTCCCAGGACAATTGTTCTGGTTCATCTTCATTTGGCGAAACCAAAATTACGAATTCTCCCCTTGGAGCCGTCTGGGTAAAATGATCCACAAGTTCATCAACGCTGCCTCGAACAAATTCTTCATGAATTTTTGTTAATTCTCTAGCTGCAACAATTTGACGATTACCACCTAAACACTCCTGCATCACTTTTAGGGTTTTGACTAAGCGATGTGGAGCTTCATAAAAAATCGAAGTTGCATGTGAAAGTTTTATTTCTTGCAAAAATTCTTTTTGCTCGGAATTCTTTCTAGGAATAAAGCCATAATAAGTAAAAGGCTGAGCATCAAAGCCAGATGCAATCAAGGCCGTCGCAAAAGCAGATGGTCCTGGCAAAGGAACAACCGGAATATCATTTTTGATACATTCTTGCACTAATACAAAACCAGGATCGGAAATAACAGGCATCCCTGCATCGCTTATTTCAGCAATCGTTGCCCCTTTTTGCATTAATTCGATCAATTCTGGTGCTCTTTGCTTGGAATTGTACTTGTGGAAAGAAATCATTTGATTGTGGATTCCCAGTTTTTCTAGCAAAATCCCACTGGTTCTCGTATCTTCAGCAGCAATATAATCAGCCTGGCTCAAGATATTCTTGGCACGAATAGTAATATCTTCTAGATTTCCAATTGGCGTGGGCACTAGATATAATTTTCCTTGTTCATTCGCATAACTACTTTGTTGCTGCATCTCTAATTCCTTTTATTTTTCTTATTTCCAAAATTATCCAAAATATCAATACAAAACATACAGTCAGAGTTCAAGTCTCGATGAGATCCATAATACATATTGCAGATATGATAGCCTGAATTGTAAATCTGCTTTAGCGACTCCAGGCCGCTTTGGGTCTTAACTACTTCTGGCCCTTTTCTAGCTGTAATTTTATCTAGCTTTTCGCGCAATAACTGGTTCTCAACCTTAAGTTCAGTATTTTCTTTTAAGATTTCTAAAATATCATTGTCTAAGCTTTCGATCGTCTTAGTCATCTTTTCCATTGAGTTGTGAAGTTGTTGCAACTTTGAATATGGATCCACTCTTGGCACCTACCTTTTCCCCTGTAAAGCAAGATACATCAATAAATTTTTGAAACTTACATTACTCAAATTCATTTTGTCAACATCCATCAAATATTTTAGCATATGCATCCCAGTTATTCTCTTATCGTCATGATGCAAATCTTGTTCTGCTAAATATTTTAAACGAAATAGGATATACTTTCGCAATTCTGGACTTTGACTTTGCGATGCTAATTTATAAGCACTAACTATCGCCAGGTCATTTTGTTCGCATATTTCCTCATAAAAGTACTTAATGCTTTGATTCAATTTGGTCAAATCGCCTAAATTATCAATTTCATCGGCTGAAAAGCCACTGTCTAAGAGACTATCTTTAGATCCAGATAAACTAGCTTCGCTGGCAAACTTGAAAATTTGCGTTCTTGAGCGAATAGTTGGCAAGATTTGATCCAAATTATTGGTAATCAAAATCGTAACCACTGGGGCTATTGGCTCTTCTAATAGATTCAATAAAGCATTAGCTGCAGATAAGGTCAAAGTTTGAGCTTGCTCGATAATAAAAAAGCGAATCTGGCTTTCAACCGGACTTTTGGCCAATTCTTCTTTCAAAGGACGAATTTGATCAATACTTAAACTTTGCCGATCATCTAATTGAACCGTCAAAACATCTGGATGATTGCCAGATAAAATTTGTTGGCAATTTTGGCATGTGCCATCAGGTTTGTTTTCTCCTTGGCAATTATACAAACAAGCCAGCCAAAAAGCCGTATTAATCGCAATTGTTTGATCATTAGCTACAAAAAGAAAACTATGCGCCAATTGTTTATTACTGTAAGCCCGCTTTAAAATCTCTGCTTGGGCTTGATCTATTTTCTTTATATCTATCATTAGAATTGCTCAAATTGATCTACTGGAAGAACAAAGCAAGTTGCTCCACCAACGGTAACTTTTACAAATTGGCTCATTTCTAAGCCAGATGAAATTAAGTTTGGTTGAACATATTCTTCACGTGCTTGTGACTTGTCTTTGATAATCTCTAGCACCTTGTCCACTTGTTCATCATCAATACCAATCAAAAAAGTGGTGTTGCCTTGACTCAAAAAACCACCTGTTGTAGCTAATTTAGTCGCTCTAACATTATTTTCGACAAATGCTCTTTGGAGTTTATTGGAATCTTCTTTTTGAACAATCGCAACAATTAATTTCATAAAAATTACCTCTCATCAAATAATTCAGGCAAACGAGTCTTAATAACAGCAATTGCATCCTCAACCACTTGATCAAGCTCTTGATTGGCATTAATTACTGCTATTCTGTTTGCATATTTTTGATTGATCTCCTGATAGCCATTATAAACCTTATAATGGAAATTTATTTTCTCTTGTTCCAAACGATCCTCATGATCTGGTCTTTCCAATTTGATTCTTTGCAGTCCAATTTCTGGGTCTAAATCAAAAAACAACGTTAAATCAGGCATAATTCCGTCTGTCGCAAATTTGTTTATTTCATAAACATTGTCAATTCCTAAAGATCTACCTACGCCTTGATAAGCTAAAGAACTGTCGATAAATCGATCTGATAAGACTAATTTTCCGGCTTCCAAGGCTGGCTTGATCACTTCTTCAACCAATTGACTTCTTGAAGCTGCATATAGCAAGGCTTCTGTTCGATCGGCCATTTGCTTATTTTCCGGATCTAAGATAATTTTTCGAATCTTCTCCGCAATCTTCGATCCACCAGGTTCTCTAGTTACTATATATTGTGGTTTGATCTCTTGGCCGACTTTCTCCAAAATTTCCTTTAAGACTGTACTTTTTCCTGCCCCATCAGGCCCTTCAAAGCTAATAAATGTACCCTTCATAAAACCCTCCATGTGTCTATTCTACAGAACTTCCACTTAGATTAACAGTGTTTCAGCCTAGATAGTTTTATGAAAAATAAAAAAGCCCATCCGGGCTTTTTTTATTGAGTGATAGCATTGGTTATGCCACTAAATCTTGTGTGTCGATAACGAGCTTCATTATACAAAAAACTATACTTTGCCCGCAAAATTTTGCTGGCAACTACATTATCATCAGACATGTCTAGAGTTGTTTGATCGAGATTTTGTTGAAAAGAAATCTGATTTTGCAATTTTTCGACTAAGGCGATTAATTTCTGATCCCCATCCTCTTTGATCTTATCTCTTTTTCTTTTTGCCATTATAATGATGTTCTCCCTTGTACTGCTCGCTTCAAGGTAATGGAGTTAGCATATTCAATATCGCTGCCTACTGCAAGTCCAGCTGCTAATCTAGTAACTTTAATGCCAGCAGGCTTGATTAACTTACTGATATACATTGCAGTCGATTCACCTTCTGGAGTTGAATTTAGTGCAATGATTATTTCTTTGACTTGATCTTGCTTTTGCAAACGAGTGATCAATGATTTAATGTTGATCTCTTCTGGTCCCATGCCATCCATTGGCGATAAAACTCCATGTAAGACATGATACAGGCCATCATACTCACCCATATCTTCAAAAGCCATCACATCCTTAGGTTGTTCGACAACCATAATCATAGTCTGGTCTCTTGAAGGATTAGAACAAATTGAACATGGATCTTGTTCAGTAATATTTCCACAGATTGAACATTGATGGAGCTTGCTTTTGACATTGGTCAAGGCCTGAGCAAAATCACTCACGTCCTGCATTGGCATATCCAAAGTATAAAAAGCTAACCGAGTAGCTGTCTTTTCGCCAATACCGGGTAATTTCATATAAGAATCAATTAGTTGAGCAATTGGTAATGGATATTCCAACTAAATCAAACCTTTCGTATACTTGCCAAGACTTGCCTGGGTACTCTTGTCAATTTCAGTCATACCCTTGTTTACGGCATCAATAATCAGGTCTTGTAACATATCTGGATCTTCTGGATCGATTGCTTCTGGGTTAATCTTGATTTCCTTGAGCTTGCGATCACCAGTAAAAGTAACAACTACTAAATCATCGGCTGACTTGCCAACAAATTCTTGCTTGGTTAAGTTTTCTTGTTCTTCTTGCATTTGTTGTTGAAGCTTCTTAGCTTGCTTCATCATTTGTTGCATGTTCATTCCGCCCATGCCCATACCGCCGAAATTAGGTCTTCTACTCATAATTTTTTGCCTCTCTTAATCCTTTATATTTACTAATTCGCCAAATAGATCCTTGGCCTTGGTGACAACTTCTAAATCCCCCTGCGCTTCTTCTGGTTCATTTTCTTCGAAATTCTCCAGTCGCTGGCGCTTTTTGGCAATCAATTCTTGCTTATGCGTCTTGACGAATTCTTGTCTTACATCTAGCCAATCATCATCTGGTACTAAAACTATATCATACGAATGTTTAGAAAATTGTTCAATATATCCTGTCAATTTTCCTAACAAATCGCCATCTGAGCTAGCTTTTTCAAACCATAAGGTGTACTTGCATTTCATTACCACCTTGTCTGGACTTGCAGCTACTGGTTCTAAAACATCTAATAAGGCCCGCTCTGATACTTCCAAGACCGATTGCAAGTCTGGCCAAATATCCTTAATAGTTGCCAAATCTTCCTTAGTTGCATGCTTAAGTACTTCGTAAACCTGCTTGCGATTATTGGTAGATGTTGATGCAATTCTAGTTGTTGGAGCTGGCTTGTTAGTAGTTTTTTCTGAAGCTGGCTGAGGAGGATTTGCCTGCAAGTCTTGGACCTTTTTAGTCAACTTTTTGACTTCTTCTTGCAGCATTTTTATTTGACTAGCTAAGCCATCATCAACAGCGACTACTGGAGATGCAGCTTCAGTTGTAATTGCAGCTGAAGTTGAGCTTTGAACCAAAAATACTTCTAGTGGTATTTGTTGCTGATTAGTATAGCGCAAATCATTTAGCGCGCCATTAGCTAAATCGATCAACTTGAAAATCTTTTGCGGATCAATTGATGCAACTGTTTGGCCGAAGTTTTCGGTGACAAATTCTGTTTGATCGCTAGAGCCCATCTTTTGATTGATCAAGACTTTGCTGGCTAAATCGATCAGCTCATCCAAAATATTTTTGGCAGTTGCACCATCTTTCAAAAGCTGCTCCGCTTTTGCTAAGGCCTGACTGGTTTGATCCAGCAAGAGGTCAATTAAAACTTGTTCGATTTTTTCTTTAGCTGCAAAACCGGTAATCTGCAAAGCATCTTGATAAGTAACACTATCTTGTTCATAGCTCAGCAGTTGATCCAAGATACTTAAAGCATCTCTCATTCCCCCGTCAGCAACTTGAGCAATCACTGAAATAGCTTGATCTTCATAAGCAATCTTTTCTTGATCCAAGATGAAAACCATTCTGTCCATCAAGTCTTGCTTGGAAATTCGTTTGAAGTTATAGCGCTGAGTTCGAGAAATAATCGTAGCTGGAACTTTTTGCAATTCAGTTGTTGCTAAGATAAAGACCACATGAGCAGGTGGCTCTTCTAGGGTCTTAAGCAAGGCATTGAAAGCTCCGATTGAAAGCATATGGACCTCATCGATAATGTAGACCTTATATTTACCCTCAGTTGGCGCATACTTTACCTTATCGCGAATCTCTCTAATTTCATCAACACCATTGTTAGAAGCGGCATCGATTTCAATAATATCAGCCAAAGCGCCTTTGTCGGCAGCTATACAATTTGCGCATTCGTTGCAGGGCTCGCCATCTTGCAAGTTAGTACAATTTAATGCCTTAGCAAAAATCTTGGCACAAGAAGTCTTACCAGTACCTCTAGGCCCAGCAAATAAAAACGCATGCGAAATTTTATTGCGTTTGATTGAATTCTTTAAAGTTTCCGTTATGGCTTCCTGACCAACTATACTGTCAAAAGTGCGTGGTCGCCATTTTCTATATAGTGCTTGATAAGCCATCAATTCTCATTCCTAATAATGTAAAAAAACTCTCAACTCTTTAAAAGAGTTAAGAGTTTGTAATTGTCTTAGAAAGGGCACATGCCTAAACAACCTTAGTGCTGCTATCTTCCGATCCTGACACAATTCAGAGGTTAAACATTGCCCAACAACTATAATAGCGTATTTTCTGAATTATTTCCACTATCTTGCGCCATCAATTTTTGCTTTTTTTGCTTTTGGCGAATCGCTCTAAAAAAGTTAGTTAGCATTTGTCCAGCTTCTTGCCTAAAAAGTCCACGAATCACTAATGGATGGTGATTGAATTTTTCTACTGCAAACAGATCAACAACGCTTCCAGCAGCTCCAGCTTTTGGATCCATTGCACCGAAATAGACTTCTTTCAATCTGGCATTGATAATTGCCCCTGCACACATTGGGCATGGCTCTAAAGTGACAAAAAGACTGCAGTCAATTAGACGCCAACTGCCAATTTTTTGACAAGCTTGTTTTATCGCAATCATTTCTGCATGTTGAGTTGCATCTTGATCAAGCTCTCGGCGATTATAGCCCTCGCCAATCACTTCTCCATCAGGGGAAACTACTATTGCACCGATAGGAACTTCATCTTGCTCTTGAGCCTTTTTAGCTTGCTCAAAAGCTAGCAACATATATTTCTTCTTGTCCTCACTCGATAACACTTACTCATCCTCGCTTTTTACTGACTTCAGGATGTAATAACCTTTATCGCGAGTTACAATTTCACAGTTGCCATAGACCTCTTGCATCAATTTGCGAGCGCTTGGTTCACCCTGCTTTTTCTGAATAACTACTAATAGAGTACCACCTGGCACTAAATGTTCAAATGCTTTAGCTAAAATTTCTGAGACTACCTTCTTGCCAGCCCTAATTGGTGGATTGGTCAAGATTAAGCCGTATTTCTTATCCACATTCTGATAGATATCAGAAGCATAGATATTCACATTAGAAATCTTGTTGGCAGCTGCATTTCTTTGGGCTAAAGCTAGGCCTCGTTCATTGACACCAATCATGTCGACTGTCTGATTAGGCCATAACTTTGCAGCAGTTAAACCAATTGGGCCATAACCGGTCCCAACATCCAAAATTCCTACCTGTGGAAAGTCCACTTCAGCCATTGCCTTAATTAATACGCTTGAGCCATAATCAACGCGCATTTTTGAAAAAACGCCGGCATCAGTCGTCAATTGTAGAGTAAAATTTGCAAAATTATATGAAATATGATGTTCATCATGAGCTGCATTAGGGTTAGCAGCATAGTACATTTGATTTTTTTCTTCTGTCATTTTTGCTCTCAAAATTAAAATAAAAAAACAGGTTGGATTTTTCCAGCCTGTTCTCTATATTTGCCTATTGGCAATAACTATTTAACAGTTACAGTAGCGCCAACTTCTTCAAGCTTAGCCTTGATTTCGTTAGCTTCGTCTTCTGAAACGCCTTCCTTGATGTTCTTAGGAGCACCATCAACAAGGTCCTTTGAGTCCTTAAGGCCAAGACCAGTGATTTCACGAACAGCCTTAATAACCTTAACCTTTTCTTGACCTGCTTCAGTCAATTCTACATCAAATGAAGTCTTAGCTTCAGCAGCACCAGCAGCACCAGCAGCAGCTACAGGAGCAGCAGCAGTAACGTCAAATTCTTCTTCAATAGCCTTTACAAGGTCGTTCAATTCAAGGATTGTAGCGCCCTTTAAGTCTTCAATAATCTTAGCAGTATCTAAAGCCATTTAAGTATCCTCCGAAAAATTAGAATTTAGATATCAATAACAATAAAACTATTCAGCTGAGGCTTCGCCCTTTTCAGCAACAGCCTTAACAGCATAAGCGAAGTCGCGTACAGGAGCTTGCAATACAGAAACAAGCATTGAAAGCAAGCCTTCACGACCTGGGATAGCAGCAAGTTCTTTGATTTCTTCCTTAGAAGTCAACTTGCCTTCAAGTACACCACCCTTGATTTCGATAACATCAAAATCATCTTCGTACTTAGATACGATACGTGCAGGTTCGGTAATGTCATCAGCGTTATCAGTGTAGATAACAGCAGTTGGTCCAACAAAAGCATCGTCAAGACCTTCAATACCAGCCTTAGCAGCAGCACGTCTCAAGTAAGTGTTCTTAACAACCTTCATCTTAACATCTTTTTCACGAAGGTCCTTACGCATGTTAGTAACTTCATCAACAGTCAAACCTAAGTAGTCAATAACTAAGATAGCCTTGGCAGCCTTAAGTTCTTCAGCAAAAGCATTAACAAACTTTTCCTTTTCAGCAATAGCAGCTTTACTCACTCGATTTCACCTCCACAATTACATTAATAAATTCTATGTAGGCCTGTTTAAATAGAAACTCCATGCCAAAAAGACATGGAGCGTTTGAATTCTTCATTATCTTCTGGCCTCGGCGGGATATTAAGGCGTCATGCCACCCGAGTCTTAGGTAGAATTTACTCTAACTAGTATAGCAACTCTAACAAATAGATGCAAGCAGAAATTATAAATTTTCGTCTGGTTGCGCGCAAGCTTCTGCCTCCTTGACCAATTTCATTTCATCTTGGTCAAGTTTTTCGCCATCAACCACCTTTTCAGCTACATCGCGATCTAGCTTGCCAGGGTTTAATTCAACTAACTTATTAGTATTGCGGTAAACTACCCATTCAGCTAAGTTAACAATGTGATCGCCAATTCGCTCAAGCAATCTGATTACTGTCAGGTATGAGGCATTAGCTACAGCTACTTCTGTTTCTTTAGCCATTTCAGCAATTATTTCTTTTCTTGCTTCAACAAACTTGATATCAATTTCTAAATCTATCTTGGCAGCTGACTTAGCAATTTCAATATCGTCTTTAGCATAAGCGTCTAAAACTTTTTCCATCATATTGCGAACCAAGTCAGTCATTTCAGCAATCAACTTTTCGATTTTAGGAACCCGTTCGTTGCCCTTAACTCTGATTGTTTCTACGGCAATTGAAGCTGCATGATCACCGATTCGCTCTAAGTCGCTTGAAGACTTTAAGGCTGAAATAATCATCCGAAAGTCAGAAGCCATTGGTTGTTTTAAAGCCATCAATTGCAAAGAATCTTTTTCCAATTGAACTTCTTCATCGTTGATCTTTTCATCTCCAGCAATAACTTCTTTAGCTAGTTGCTTGTCATGTTCGATATAAGACTTGGTTGCTAGATATATCTGTTCATTAACATTGATTCCCATCGTAATGTAACGAAGGTTCAACTTTTTCATCTCATCAAGAAAAATTCCGCGCATTTTTGTCACCTATCCAAATATTCCATTAATGTAGTCGCTGGTAACTTGTTCCTTAGGATTCATAAAAATCGTACTAGTTTCATCGTATTCAACAACTTTCCCAGCTACAAAGAGTGCTGTCATATCGCTTATTCTAGAAGCCTGCTGCATATTATGGGTTACAGTTACGATTGTATAATCCTGACTTAATTTAATCATAGTTTCTTCGATTTGTGAGGCTGAAATTGGATCTAAGGCACTTGTTGGCTCATCCATCAAGATAACTTCTGGTCTAGTTGCCAAAACTCTTGCAATGCAAATTCTCTGTTGTTGACCACCTGACAATCCTTGAGCATTGTCATTTAGTCGATCTTTAACTACTTCCCAAATAGCTGCTTGTTTTAAAGATTCTTCTACTCGAGCATCAATTTCCTCTTTATCAGTAATTCCAGCTAGCTTCAAGCCAAAGCTAACATTCTCATAGATCGAAAAGCTAAAAGGATTAGGCTGTTGAAAAACCATGCCAACATCTTGGCGAAGCTTGACAATGTCAGTTTTAGGAGCATAAATATCATGATCATTGATCTTGACTGTACCTGTAATCGTAACGTTGTCAATCAAGTCATTCATTCGATTGAGCGATCTTAAGAAAGTCGACTTACCGCAACCAGATGGGCCAATCAAGGCCGTGATTTGTTTTTCTGGAATCTCTAAAGAAATCCCATGAAGTGCTTCTTTTTTGCCATAGTACAAACGTAAATTTTCTGTTTTAATGATTGATTTCATCGCTATCACCTAACCAAATCTTCCTTCTACGTAATTTTGCGTCAACTCAACTTGTGGATTTTGGAAGATGTTGCTGCTTTGATCGAATTCATAGACCTTGCCTAAATGAAAGAATGCCGTGTAATCGCTAGATCTGGCCGCCTGCTGCATATTGTGCGTTACCATGATGATCGTGTAATTTTCCTTCAATTCCATAATCGTTTCTTCAAACTTAGCAGTTGAAATTGGATCTAAGGCACTTGTTGGCTCGTCCAGTAACAAAATTTCTGGCTTTAGGGCAATTGCACGAGCAATACAAAGGCGTTGCTGCTGCCCACCTGACAGATCTAGGGCGCTTTTAGCAAGGTCATCTTTAACTTGATCCCACAAGGCTGCCTTTTTCAAACTAGTTTCGACAATTTCATCGAGTTTTTGCTTATCTTTTACGCCATGATAGCGCAAGGCGTAAGTGATATTGTCATAAATTGACTTAGCAAATGGATTAGGCATTTGAAAAACCATGCCGATATGTTTTCTAAGTTCATAGACATTAATCTTGGGATTGTTGATATTAATTCCATCAAAAATAATTTGTCCGTTCACCGTCGCAACTTTATCATTCATTCGATTGAGTGATCTCAAGAAAGTCGATTTGCCTGAGCCAGATGCACCAATCAGAGCGGAAATTTGATTTTTTGGAAAAGATAAGTTGGTTTTATGTAAGGCCTCAACTTTGCCATAGTTAACTGTCATATCAATAGTTTTTAGAGCAATTTCTTGGCTAGGAATTACGATATTTGTTTCTTTCATTTTACTTCTTTCCCGTTAATTTTCTTTCTAACTTATTGCCTAAATAATGGGCCATCAAGTTGAACAACAATACAACGATAATTAAGACTGCAGAAGCAGCAGCTGAGACTGCATCGCTATCAGCGGTTAAGCCTTCAGTATTTAATTTCCAGATATGAACTGCCAAAGTTTCAGCTGGTCTCATTACGTTTAAGGGGCTAGTTGGCGAAAATGGGTTTAAATTACCATAGTCAAGTCTAGGGGCGCTTTGACCTGAAGTGTAGATCAAAGCTGCAGCTTCACCAAAAATTCTTCCCGATGCCAAGATGATTGCCATTACAACTGAAGGAACTGTAATTGGCAAAATTACACCCTTGATCGTTTTCCAAGGTGACATCCCTAAAGCTAGCCCTGCCTCTAATTGCTTATGATCAACTGCTTCAAAGGCATTTTGAATACTGCTGGTCAATAAAGGCAAATTGAAAACCGTTAAGGCAATGGCTCCTGACAAAATCGAAAATCCAACTTGCCATTTAATTACAACTAGCAAATAGATAAATAGACCAACGACGATCGATGGCAATGAGCTCAAAATTTCAATTAAAGTCTTAACTAAGCGCGTTAGCCAATTATTAGGTGCAAATTCGGCTAAGTAAATCCCGGCTCCTAAAGCTAGTGGCAGAGAAATCACCATGCTTAAAACCAATAAATAAATCGAATTAAACAACTGATCTCTGATACCGCCCCCAGCCTTAATTGCTTCAGATGGCTTAAAGATAAAGTCTATTGAAGCATTGGGCAAACCATTGATCAGAATATATGACAATAGAGCAAGTAGAATAAGAGCTACAATGGCTACCATTGTTTGAATTGCATAGCGCGCAATTTTATCAATTCGTTTTGCATTCATTATTTCAATTCTCCTCTTTTTCCAATCCACTTAGCTACTAGGTTAAAGACCAATGACATTAATAGTAAGACTAATGCTAATGCCCACAAGGCATCATTTTCGACCGAATTCATAATTGTGTTTCCAATTTGAGAAGTCAATTGACTAGTCAAGGTTGCTGTTGGTGATACCAAATTAGTCGGAAGCAAAGGAGAGTTTCCGATTACCATTTGTACTGCTAGCGCCTCGCCAAAGGCTCTTGCCATTCCGAAAATTATCGCTGTCAAAATTCCTGGAATGCTTGCTCGCAAAACGATCAGATAAATCGATTGCCATTTAGTTGCTCCTAGCGCTAAAGCAGCCTGACGAAAACTTACTGGAATTCTTTGCAAAGTATCAACTACCATCGAAGTAATAGTTGGCAAAATCATAACGAACAAGACTAAAGCTCCTGGCAAAATACCAAAACCCGTCCCACCAAAAAGCTTTCTAGTTATTGGCACAATTACCATCAATCCAGTAAATCCGTAAACTACTGATGGCACTCCAGTAAATAGTTCAATCATTGGCTGAATCAAGCGACGCATTCTCTTGCTGGCATATTCTGTCATATAAATTCCGATTGCCAAGCTAAATGGTGTCGCAATTAAAGCAGCCAACAGAGTTACTCCAAATGATCCAATAATCATAGGCAAGGATCCTGCTATCGGTTGGCCTTGGGCATTTTTTGTCCCAGGATTCCACTCACTGCCTGTTAAAAATTGCCCCAAACTGATGTGGTCAACTACAAAAGCTCTGATTCCGCGACTAGCAACAAAGAAAATAATCGCTAGCGTCAAAGTAACAATGATAGTTGCGCATAGGAAGGTAATTACTTGTCCGATTACATTTTCCTTAGTCGCCTTACTAGCTTTTAACAATTGATTTTTTGCTTTAGCTTTCATGCTTTACTCCCCTTTTAGTTGATGAACTTTCCCATTGATATCTTTTGAAACCTTCATTTGATGAATGCTGATATATCCAAGTTCTTCAATAATGCTGGTTTGAATTTTAGGCGATTCGATATAATTGATAAACTTTTTCGCTAATTGATTGTTGGCCTTTTTATTCAAATACATGTGTTCGTATGACCAAATTTTCCAATTGTTGTTTGTAACGTTAGCCTTAGTCGGCTTAACTCCGTCAATTTCCAGCTTAACTAGATTTTTCTTATTGGCATAAGCAAAGGCTAAATAGGAAATTGCACCTGGAGTTGCTGCCACGATTTTTTGAACGGAACCATTTGAATCCTGTTCCTGTCCGCCAGCAACTGGCTGACCATGCATTACATCTTGTTCAAAGGTAAATCTCGTACCTGAACCCTTGCTGCGGTGAATCAAAACGATTGGCAAATCTTTGCCTCCCACTTGCTTCCAGTTAGTAATCTTGCCGGCAAAAATATTCCGCAATTGATCCATAGTTACATTTTTTACACCACTAGTAGAGTTGGTGATAACCGCAATGCCAACTACTGCTACTTTATAGTCGAGCAATTTTTTAGAATCAATGCCTTGTTTTTGCTGTGCAAAAAGATCAGAATTGCCGATATTTACGGCTTTTTCCGAGACTTGACTTAAACCTGTACCAGTTCCGCCACCTTGTACGTTAATAGTGACATTGTGTTTAATTCCATATTGATATCCTGCTTCTTCAGCTAGTGGCTGCAAAGCTGTAGAACCCACAATTGTCAGTTGATTTTTATTATGTGAACATGCTCCTAAGAATGGAACGAGTAATAAAATTAACAATAAAGCTATTTTTGTCTTTTTCATCTTCTTTACCTCTCGATTTCAGTATAAAAAGCGAGTGTAAAGCCTGATCATTGCTTATGTAAATTTTATGTAAATTCTTGCTTGCTACGTGCAAAAGTAGGCACTTTTTACTTATACTATTAATTAGAGAATGAAAGGATTCATCATGCAAACTATAATCTTATTGAGCCAAAATTTACTGCTATTTAGCGGACTAAATAACGAAACAAATAAAGCAAACATGAATTTGTATAACGCCATAACTCTGAAAAAGGTGGTCACTCACGCCGAAGATCCTGATGTTAAGGGAATCGTGCTTGATCTTCATCACTTGGATATAAACGAGGTTATTGCTGCAATTAGTGAAATTCGTCAAAAATTTCACGGTCCACTTATTTGTTTGACTAAAACCTTTGACAGTCATTTAGCAAAAAAACTACTAAAACTAAATGTAAATTCTGTTCTAGTAGCTTACAATCCTTCTCTTATCTTGGCTCAATTAGATAGTTTAGCCTGGCTAACTGCCCAGCATGATATTTCAACTAGACCCTTGCGGCACAAGGGCATTCATGACTATTTTATAACTGAGAAAAAATACAACTTAGACTTATCTAGTTACCCAGCAAAATTAAATGGCAAAAAACTTGCCCTTACAACCAAAGAGTTTAAATTATTGGAATACTTGTTTGAACACGAAGGACAAGTTTTATCTCGAGATCAACTGTTAAAAGGCGTCTGGCAATATGATGAATCGTTAAATTCAACCAGAATCGTTGATATTCATATCAGCCATTTGCGCGATAAAATCGAAAAAGACCCAAGGCATCCGCAAATTCTTAAAACAGTTAGAGGTTGGGGCTATATCTTAACCTTGCATGGACAAGAAGTAAATTAAACAAAAAAAGAGATCAGGAAATTTCCTGATCTCTTTTGATTTTGTCTGCTTTTATTAGTTTAAGTCTAATGGGTTAAGCTTAATACCAGGGCCGAAAGTTGCAGCAACAGCAACACTCTTGATGTATTGACCCTTAGCAGCTGCAGGACGTGCACGAACGATAACATCGCGCAATGCCTTGAAGTTTTCTGCTAATTGTTCTTCAGTAAATGAAACCTTACCGATAGCAGCGTGGATAGCAGCTTGACGGTCAACACGGTATTCTACTTGACCAGCCTTAACGTTCTTAACAGCCTTTTCAACGTCCATGGTTACAGTACCAGTCTTAGGGTTTGGCATCAAACCTTTAGGACCAAGTACACGACCCAAACGACCAACCTTAGCCATCATCATTGGTGTAGCAACAACAACGTCAAAGTCTAAGTAACCGTTTTGAACCTTTTCTACCAATTCATCTGAACCAACTTCGTCAGCACCTGCTGCCTTAGCTTGTTCAGCTTGAGGACCTTCAGCAAAAACGATAACCTTTGAGGTCTTACCAGTACCGTTAGGTAAAACAAGTGATCCACGGATTTGTTGATCAGCTTGCTTTGGGTCAACGCTCAAATTGTATGATACTTCAACTGAAGCATCAAAGTTTGCGTATGAAGTTTCCTTAACAAGCTTCATAGCTTCGTCAATAGTGTATAACTTAGTTGAATCTACTTTCTTTGCAGCTTCTAAATATTTCTTACCATGCTTTGGCATGTGATTTCCTCCTTGTAATGTGGTCAAACGAGCTCTCTCTAAGCTCTCCCACCTAATATGTTAACTAAATAACAGGATTAGTCTTCGACTTCGATACCCATACTTCTAGCGGTACCTTCAACCATGCGCATAGCAGCTTCGATATCAGCAGCGTTAAGGTCTTTCATCTTAGTCTCGGCAATTTCCTTGACTTGAGCCTTGGTTACCTTACCAACCTTCTTGGTGTTAGGTTCACCTGAAGCCTTATCGATCTTAGCAGCTTGCTTAAGCAATACTGGTGCTGGTGGAGTCTTAGTAATGAATTCGAATGAACGATCTTCATATACAGTAATAACTACAGGGATAATCATGCCCTTTTGGTCAGCAGTTCTAGCATTGAAGTCCTTAGTAAAACCTACAATGTTAATACCAGCTTGACCCAATGCAGGACCAACAGGTGGTGCAGGTGTTGCAGCACCAGCTGGGATTTGTAATTTAACAACGTTAATAACTTTCTTTGCCACGGTCAAAACCTCCTTGATTCCGTGATGCGGTTAAAATGGAGAATTTACCTAATTCCCCTCCCACAATAATAAAGATACGTCAACTATCTTAGCATCAAACAACAACAATTACAAGACAAAATTATTCTATTTATTCATAATCTTTTACTTGGTCGTAATCAAGTTCAGCTGTAGTTGCACGACCAAACATATCGATCGATACATAAACCTTAGCCTTGTCTTCTTGAATATCGGTAATCTTACCAGCCATTCCACTAAATGGTCCTTCGGTAATAGTTACTGTATCACCAATTTCAAAGTCGATAGTTGGCTTAGAAAGGTCTTCATTTTCTAAGTTGAGCAATCTTTCAACTTCTTCTTCAAGTAATGGAGATGGCTTAGAACCACCACCGTGAGAACCTACGAATCCAGTAACGTTTGGTGTGTTACGTACCACAAACCAACTCTCGTCAGTCATGACCATTTCTACTAAAACATATCCTGGGAAAATCTTTTCTTCAATAGCTTGCTCTTTTCCACGAACAGTTTCAGTCTTCTTTTCTTCAGGAACCATTACTCTGAAGATAAAGTCTTGCATCCCCATGCTTTGCGCACGTGAAAGAAGGTCGGACTTAACCTTGTCTTCATATCCTGAATAAGTATGCAATACGTACCATTTCTTTTCGGCTGTTTCTACCATTGTTTTCTCCTTTTTGGCAAACAAAAAAACCTCGATGCTGAGGTTTTTCCTTCGTTACGACAGATTATACCACGAACAATCCATCTTTGCCTATCATTAATAGATTTAATTACATCATTAATTGAGTTAAAGAACTAAATGCCCAATCAAGCAAACCCAAATATGCAGCAAACAAAATTGAGCTGCCAATCACGATTGCAGTATCGCGACGATTCTTCTTGAAAGTTGGCCAAGTGACCAATTTCATTTCCTTTCCTACGCTCTTAAAGAACTTAATCATTTAATTCTTACCTCGTTTCCTTATGTAAAGTCTTCTTACCACAATGTTTGCAGAACTTGTTAAGTTCAAGTCTTTGAGTACGGTTATTGTTTGCGGTGATTGAATAATTGCGTGATCCACAAACTGTACAAGCTAATGCTGCTTTTTTTACTGCCATAATTTCACTTCCAAACTTCTGTTAATTTTACCAGGATTTAAAAATAAACGCAATTATAAGAAAAGACAGCTATCTTTGCAATAGCTGTCTTGATGGTCAAAAAAGCGTGACCATTGTGCGTAGAATATTTTTAAGGAATTACTTCTTAAGATTTGCGCTGACGAATTCTTCAACCTTTTCGTCAGAGTCCTTTAAGAACGGAAGCATATCTTCCTCCGTCTTGTCGGTATCTCTACCATTCTTTTCCATGAAATAGTCCCAAAGGGCATCTCTAACAGGAAGATCAGAGTCGCTCCAATCAAAAACTTCATTCATGTGACGGTCTAATACTGCAGTCTTCATAACATCTGCCATCTTAAAATACCTCCTAAAAAACTCTACATAATTATTATACAACCATATATCAAAAATATATCACGTACTAAATAAAATTTCATATAGTTTTCTACGAGCTCTCGCTCGGGCACTATTTAATTGGCGCAAAGTTATGTTGCAATCGCGCAGCACATCATCAACTGACGCTTTGCCCAGCATTACCAAGATAGCATTCATTTCCACATTAGTTAATTTTTGACATACTTTAGATCCCACTTCATTAATCGTGCAGTATAAATTATCAGGCTCTTGCACTAAATCATCGATATCTTCAGTCCAAGGAACCATATTCCGATCTATTCTACGCCGAACTGCCATTTCGAATCTCAAAAGGGTCATTATCCGATTATAGAAATAATTTTTATAGATCGTACCGAAAGTTCCTTTGTTTTTATCATGGGCCATAATGGCTTCATGACAAGAAATCATCGCCTCTTGATACCAATCTTCATCGTCTAAGTTCTTTAAATATATTCTACTTTTTATAGCACAAATCATCGGCTTATATAGATTAACCAATTTGCATAAAGCATCTTCATCTCCAGATAAAAAGGCCTCGACTAGTTTCTCTGCTTCCTGTTCTTGTTTATGCATATTCTAACTACCTCCGCACTTGATATACGTATTAATCATACAGAGACAGTTTTTAAAACAAAATATGCACAGTCTGCTTGGAATACAATTCAAGCCTAAATATCCTAAAGATTTTGGCAATTTTGACTAAATCGTTCAATTAGCCTTGACGGCTGGTTAACATTTGATAAAGCAATACGCCTGTGGCAACTGAGGCATTAAGGGATTGAACGTGGCCTACCATCGGCAAAGTTAAAGTTTGATCCATTTGCTTTTTAAGCAATGGAGAAATCCCCTTTCCTTCATTACCGATTACTAAGACAGTCTTGCCTTTGGCATCCCACTTGCGGTAATCTGTACCTTCCATGTCTGTTCCAAAGATCCAGTAGCCACGCTTTTTCAATTCTTTAGTTGTCTGAACCAAATTATTGACGCGAGCAACCGGCACGTAATCAATGGCACCAGTAGAAGTTTTAGCTACAACCGAGGTCAAGCCTGTTGCATGACGCTTAGGAATAATAATTGCATCTACTCCTGTTGCATCAGCTGAACGCAAAATTGAGCCTAAATTATGTGGATCCTCGATTGAGTCAAGCATCAGCAAAAAGGCATCATGATTTTCGGCTTCAAATTTATTTAACAGTTGATCAAGATCAGCATATTCAAAGCTTGATACTGCTAAAACCAATCCTTGGTGGTTGCCGCCTTGAACCAAGCGGTCAAGTTTATTCTTAGGAACGTTTTGAATAATTAGTCCCTTTTTCTTAGCTAAATAAACAACTTGGCTGGCAAAGTCTGCCTGCACACCTTGTTGCAAAAATATCTTGTTGATTCGACCAACATCTTGCGTTTTTAAAAAATCAATTCCAGCATGTCGACCAAATACAAAGTCACTATTAACTGAAGTCATATTTATCTATTCCACCATTTTCTACATTTTCAATACACCAAAGGCAAAGCTCTTCTACTCGATCTTTTTCATCAGCTAAGTCTAAATAGCCAATCATCGCCTCAAAACCAGTTGAAAGCTGGTAAGTCTTCAAACTAGTATTCTTGGCCTTAGTATGAGTTTTAGCATTGCGTCCGCGCTTAAAAGCAGCTGTTTCTTCTTCTGTCAAAAGTTGCTCATCTTGCAATTTAGTAATCAAGGCAGCTTGAGCCTTGGCTGAAACGTAATACGTAGCTTCTCTTTGCAATACTTGGGGCTTTACAATTCCACCGCGCAAAAGGTGACGACGAATGTAAATCTCATAAACTGCATCCCCAATATAAGCTAAAGTCTGTCCACTCAGAGTATTGGGATTAACGGTTTGTTCAACTAATACTTTTGCTTTATTCACGTGTCCACCTAGTTCCTTGAGGGGTATCTTGAATAATAATCCCCATTTCTTTCAATTGATCACGAATTTCGTCACTTCTAGCCCAATCTTTATTCTTTCGAGCCAAGTCTCTTTCTTTTACCAATTCATCAATTTGAGCATCATCATCGCTTGCTTCTTGCTTTACTAATTGGCTAGCATCCAAACCAAAGACTTCTATCCAAGCTTTGAAAGCATGATCGAATTGCTTCAAAGCTGACTTATCGCTTTTTTCTGCGTTGGCATTGGCATTGACTAATGGCAACAAATCGTAAATAGCTGCTAAAGCGTTTTGAACATTGAAATCGTCATCCATTGCTTCCACAAACTTCTTTTCAGTCATTTCAATTGCTGCTGCAAGTTCGCTGTCAGCTTGTGATTCAGTTTGATCTTCCAAACGAAAAGCCACATTAAGCAAAGTATTTTTGAATTTATCAATAATGTTGGCTGCTTGACTCAAGTTTTCTTCTGAATAATTGATTTGACGGCGATATTGCACGCTAGCCATGAAGAAGCGCAAAATTTGTGGATCAATCTTTTGAATAATGTCATGAACCGTAACAAAGTTGTGGAGTGACTTAGACATCTTTTCTTGATCCTTGCCCACGGTGACAAAGCCATTGTGGAGCCAGTAATTGACAAACTTTTGACCAGTTTTTGCTTCACTTTGAGCAATTTCATTTTCATGGTGTGGAAATTCCAAGTCTTGTCCACCGGCGTGAATATCGATAGTATTGCCCAAATACTTGGTTGACATGACTGAACATTCGATATGCCAACCTGGTCGACCCTTGCCCCATGGAGAATCCCAAGCAATTTCATCAGCTTGTTTTTGAGCCTTCCATAAAGCAAAATCAATTGGATCTTCTTTTCTTTGTTGTTCTTCGTCTTTAACGTGTTCAGAAGCGCCTTCTTCAAGCTGAGCAATATTTTGATCGCTTAACTTGCCATAGTCCGCAAACTTCTTAGTTCGATAATAGACATCTCCATCGACTTCATAAGCAAAGCCTTTGGCAATTAAATCTTGAATAAAATCAATAATCGAGTCGATTTCTTCAGTAGCGCGCGGATGCAAACTAGCAGGTTCAACATTCAATGCGCGAGTATCTTCTGTATAAGCCTCAATATATCTTTTAGCTAATTGAGCAACCGTGATCTTCTCTTGACGAGCTTGATTGATCATTTTGTCGTCAACATCAGTGAAGTTAGAGACGTATTTAACCTCGTATCCGCGATATTCAAAATAGCGTCTAATCGTGTCAAAAGCAATCGCACTACGCGCATTTCCAATATGGATATAGTTATATACCGTAGGGCCACAAACATACATACTAATCTTGCCAGGTACTAACGGTTTAAATTCTTCTTTTTTTCGGGTCAATGTATTATAGACTTGCACGATTTGAACTCTTCCTTTCTAAAAATTCATTCTAATTTTAACAAGAAAAACACCGTAAATACAAAAAACTAGAAAACAGATTGCAGTCTGCTTTCTAGTTCTCTGTCAACAGCAATATTATAAATTATTTTCTGCCATTTCCTTTAGGGTTAAATCAATGTGTTCTACAACTCGGTCTTTACCCAATAATTCTACAGCTTCGCCGATACCAGGTCCAACCATTGATCTGGTAGTTGCAATTCTGATTGGCATAAATAACTTTCTACCCTTTACGCCAGTTTCTTTACGAGTGGCTTGAATTGCATTCATAACTTGAATTGCAGTAAATCTAGGCAATAGATCTAATTGCTTCTTGAATTCTTCAATTACTGGACGAGCGTTGTCAGTAGTCAATTCGTTCAATTCTTCTTCAGTAAGCTTCTTAGGAGCTTCAAAGAAAATCTTAGTCAATTCAACGATTTGTTGAGTGTATGACATTTGAACTGAGTAAATGTTAACCAATTGACGAACCCATTCCATCTTAGCTGGAGTAGGATCTTTTTCAATCAAACCAGCTTCTTGTAAGTTGTTCAAAGCAAGGTCAAGCAATTGATCGCGGTCAGCTTCTTTAATGTATTGGTTATTTACCCACTCCAACTTCTTTTGGTCAAAGGCAGCTGGTGACTTAGACAAACGCTTTGGATCAAATTGCTTGATAAATTCGCGTTGTGAGTAAATTTCGTTTTCACCAACAGGTGACCAACCAAGCAAAGTAATGAAGTTGAACATTGCATCTGGCAAGTAACCAAGATCACGATATTGTTCGATAAATTGCAAGACTGATTCATCACGCTTAGATAACTTCTTACCAGTAGCTGCGTTGATAATCAAAGTCATGTGAGCAAACTTAGGTGGCTCCCAGCCAAATGCTTCGTAAACTACCAATTGCTTTGGCGTGTTTGATACGTGGTCGTCACCACGAAGAACGTGAGTGATTTCCATCAAGTGGTCGTCGATTACAACGGCAAAGTTGTAAGTTGGCATACCATCACGTTTTTGGATAACGAAGTCGCCACCAATAGTATCTGATTCAAAGCTCAAATGACCCTTAACCATGTCATCCCATTCGTAAGTTCTCATTTCTGGAATGTGAATTCTTACAACTGGCTTTAAGCCCTTGGCCTTTGCTTCTTCTTGCTTTTGCTTAATTTCATCAGCAGTCATGCCTTCGTATTCATAAGTGTAGTGAGGAGCAATACCCATAGCGCGTTGTTCTTCACGTTGAGCTTCAAGTTCTTCTTCAGTCTTGTATGAATAGTAAGCCTTGCCTTCATCAAGCAATTGTTGAATGTACTTGTTGTAAATATCTTTTCTTTCTGATTGGCGGTATGGGCCGTAATTTCCGCCTTTGTCTGGACCTTCATCCCAATCGATACCTAACCAGTGAAGATTACGCATTTGTGATTCTGAACCACCTTCAACGTTACGCTTTTGGTCAGTATCTTCAATTCTCAAAACCATTACGCCCTTGTTGTGGCGTGCAAATAAATAGTTAAAAAGTGCAGTACGTGCGTTCCCAATGTGTAAGTGTCCAGTTGGACTTGGAGCATATCTTACACGAATCTTTTCTTTAGCCAATATTCATGCCTCTTTCAAAAATACTAAATATAAACATTCTTAGTTTAACCGTAATACATAAAAAGTTCAATTCTTAGCCGAAAACTAATTTTAAAGCTTGTGCGATGCTGGCCACCGGAATTACCTCAATGCCGGAGCTAGCTAAGTCTGGGTAATAGTTATGCTTAGGAATAAAAATCCGTTTAAAACCAATCTTAGCAGCTTCATTGACCCTGGAATCAATTTTATTGACCCGGCGAATTTCCCCCGTCAATCCAACTTCTCCAACAAAGCAATCAGTCGGCAAAATTTCTTTGTTGCGGTAGCTAGAAGCCACTGACATCATAATCGCCAAATCAATGGCTGGTTCATTAAGCTTAATTCCACCAGTAGTCGTCAAATAGACATCCTGATTTTGGAGCATTAAGTTGCCCCTTTTTTCTAGAACTGCTAAGAGCAAGGAAGCTCGATTATAGTCCAGTCCTGAAGTAGTTCGCTTAGCATAGCCAAAAGCAGTTGGAGTAACTAAAGCTTGAATTTCGGCAAGAAGGGGTCTAGTTCCTTCAAGCGAAACTGCAATTGCCGATCCTGTTGATTGAGGTAAGCGCTCATCTAAGAAGATCGCTGATGGATTAGATACTTCTTTTAAGCCATCGTTCACCATTTCGAACATGCCAATTTCATTAGCCGCACCAAAACGGTTTTTCACTGAGTGCAAAATTCGGTAAGAATGGTGCTCATCCCCTTCAAAATAAAGCACTGTATCAACCATGTGTTCTAATATCTTAGGTCCAGCAATTGCACCTTCCTTAGTTACATGTCCAATTACAAAGACAGTGATCAAATCCATCTTGGCAATCTTCATCAACTCATTGGTTACTTCGCGAACCTGTGAAGCTGAGCCGGTCATTGAATCCAAGCTTGGTTCATGCATTGTTTGAATTGAGTCAATTACCAAAAAGTCTGGCTTAATTTCATCGATTTGTTCTCGAATATGTTGCATATCAGTTTCAGGATAAAGCAGCATCTTGTCAGCAGCTATTCCTAGTCGATCAGCGCGCAATTTAATCTGGCTAGCTGATTCTTCTCCTGACACATACAAAACAGTGTGCTCTTTAGCCAAGGTACCCATTACTTGCAACATCAGGGTGGATTTTCCAATTCCTGGATCGCCACCAATCAAAACTAAAGATCCTGGAACAATTCCTCCGCCCAAAACTCGATCTAGTTCGCCGATTTTGCTGGTAATTCTTTCTTCTTTTTGGGCTTTTACTTCTGCTAATTTTACTGGTTCATTGCCACCAACTTTTTGGATCAATTGACTAGCAGATTGTTTGCTAGATCTTCTTTGAACTTCTTGCGTTTCCTTTTCAAATTGGTTCCAAGCTCCACAATTTGGACACCGGCCTAAATAACTCGCAGAAATATATCCACATGATCGGCACTTATATTGTGTTCTAACAGCCACTCTTAACTTTCCTTCCCATTAGTTGAGCCGAAGCCACTTACTCTTTCTCTAGCAATCGGAAGATCGTCATCGGTCTTTAAATACTTAATAAAAATTCCTTGAGCAATCCGATCTCCTTTACGAATCTTCAATGGACGAACTCCATAATTCAAAACTTGAACGAATAATTCGCCTTCATTTTTTTCGTTATTGTAATAATCAGCATCGATTACTCCAATTCCATTAGGCAAAGCCAAATTCTTTTTGAAAGTATTGGAGGATCTATTAGCCAAGATCAAGACTTCATCTTCTGGCATATAAACTTTGATCCCAGTTGGTACCAAGATTGGCTTTAAGATATCGTCACTCATCTCATAATCGCGCTCATAAAGTTGATGTCCGTTTCTAATCAATCTAAAAATCCGGACAAAATTTAAGCGCCAAATGCTTGGAATAACAATATCTTCGGCAGCTTCAATATCATAGCCTGCACTAGCAATTGTTTGGCGTCTAGGCAAGTTAATGCCCTTATCTTTATATTTTGAAACAATTTCAAACCCGCGTGTTTTCATAAAAAATCTCCATTTGATTTTGTTTTTATCAGATCTCTATTCTACAATTAATTTGCACAAAATACACCGAAATAATTTTTTCTAGAAAGTTGGCTTTATGAAAAACCTTAATGAAAACAAACAAATTTTCGAAAAATATGATCAAAATCATCAACTACTCTATCGCTGGAGTATGGATTTAATTAATCATCGCACACAAGCGGTCTGGGTGATGAATCATCTTTTTATCAACCCAGACTTTCAAGCACAAACTGCGTTAGATATAGCCTTTGACAAGGTGTTAGAGCTAGCAAAAAGCACTCAAACAAAAGTTTGGCCTTTAGACCCTAGAGTGATTTCAGATTTTAAAACTCGACCAAATTCCAAGGAAATTTGGTATCAATCACCAGCTTCAGAATAATAATAGTCGGAAATTCGATAGACTAAAGCTCTATTATGCTATAAAATATTTATAATAATATTAAAAAGGTAAGGTTTTTAACATGGTAAAAGAAATTACATCTGAAACTATCGATAACTTTAAAGCAGATTTATCAAATCACTCTGCTTTTAACGTAGCTAGCCGTGCTGCTCAAGAAAACGGTATTTTTAAAGCTAGTCAAAACTTGCAAGCCACAATCGATTTGACTCCAACTTTTTCAGTTGAAATCGAAACTGGCAAGCCTTCTGACCAAAAGCAATCAGGTCGTTGCTGGATGTTCTCAGCTCTTAACACCATGAGACATCCTTTGCAAAAGAACTACAAGATCAAAGACTTTGAATTATCTCAAAACTACACTAACTTCTGGGACAAGTTCGAAAAGTCAAACTGGTTCTTTGAAAATGTTATTGCAAGTGCTGACAAGCCTTTAGATGACCGTAAGGTTGCTTTCTTATTCACTACTCCTCAACAAGATGGTGGACAATGGGACATGCTTTGCGGACTTATCGAAAAGTATGGTATCGTTCCTAAGAGCGTTTACCCAGAAACTTTCAACGCAACTAGCTCTGCTGCTTTAAACGACACTCTTAACACTTTGCTTCGCAAGGATGGTCTTGAATTGCGCAAGTTAGTTAACGAAGGAAAATCAGCTGAAGAAGTTGAAGCTCGCAAGCTTGAAATGCTTAACGATGTCTTCAGAATCTTGGCTATTTCTTTAGGCGTACCACCAAAGAAATTCAACTTTGAATACCGTGATGATGACAATGTTTACCACATTGACAAGGACATCACTCCACAAGAATTCTTCAAGAAATATGTCAACATGGACTTAGACAACCATATTTCAACTATCAACGCACCTACTGAAGACAAGCCTTTCCACAAGGTATTCTCAGTTGAATACCTTGGTAATGTTCAAGGCGGTCGTCAAGTTCGTCACCTTAACTTAACTGTGGACGAAATGAAGGACTTGATCATCAAGCAATTGCAATCTGGCGAAGTTGTTTGGTTTGGTTCAAACGTTGTTAAAGATTCTGAACGCAAAGCTGGTTTATTAGATACTGAATTATACAAGCGCGATGAATTATTTGACGTTGACTTCTCAATGACTAAGGCTGAAAGATTAGTATCTGGTGAAAGCATGATGGACCACGCTATGGTTATTACTGGCGTTGACTTAGTCGATGGCAAGCCAACTAAGTGGAAGATCGAAAACTCATGGGGTGAAAAAGCTGGATTTAAGGGCTACTTCGTAATGAGCGACAAGTGGTTTGAAACTTTTGTTTACCAAGCAGTTATCAACACCGCTATCTTGCCAGAAGACTTGAAGAAGGCATATGAAGATGGCAAGGATAACCCTATTGAATTGCAACCATGGGACCCAATGGGAGCTCTTGCTTTTAACTATTAATCTTAATATTTATCAAGACACAAAAAAACTTAGAGTCGAAAAACTCTAAGTTTTTTTCTTTTACCAAATATGTAATAAACGCGTCGGATCTAGCTTGCTCAAATTGAACTGATGAACATGTTGCTGCTGGTTTTCTGGAAATTCTCGCACATAATCTGCAACGTTAAACAAACCAGTCGAGTAAGTCCATACGCCTTTGACTTTACGAATAGGATCCAACATTTCATTTCTAATTGGGTATGCCGAAATGATGAAGTGCTTGTGATGGAACTTAAAAGCAAAATATGGCAACTTGAATTCTTCAACTGCCTCTTCTTTGTTTTTGGCGATCGTTACAACATTACGGTAAGTACCGTACTTCTCGCTAAACTTGTTGTTAAACGAGAAGTAGAAGTTAGAAATATGCACATGTGGAAAATCTTTTTCATCCACCTTATCTGGTACGGCAATAACATGTGAATACTTGTCTAAGTTGCTTTCTCTTTGTGACAAGGCCTTGTCCATTTGATTAGGCAAAATCTTATGTGCCCACTCTGGAACTTCTGGATGAGCTTCATATTCGTAGTACATCTGCTTTACTACTTCTGGTTTAACCCAGTCGTAGTGCATTCTAGTTTGATTTCGCTTCAATAAATTCTCCAAAGTATTGTGCTGCATCAAATCTACTACAAATAACTCATAATGATACTTATCAACCATTGGCTTAAAGTGCTCGATTGCACTTGGCAAAACGTGTGTCCCATCGACGATCACTGTTTCCCCATAGGACATCTTGTGTTCGACAAGATTATCCACCATTTTTTGCGTCTGTACAGTAACATGACGCGGAATCACCTGATGTAAGTAATCTTCTTCTTCTGAGTAATAAACTGTTAAGTCCGCCAATAAAAGCCTAATTTGATCTCGACTAATAGCATAAGGCTGTAAATGATGACGTGCAATAAAAGAAGATTTTCCGGAGCCAGGTGCACCCCGTAGCAAAAATATTTTACGCATGCCTAAAACTCCAAATTCAAAATTAAATACTTAATATCGTAATAAATTTTACCATAAGTAACGGAAATCTTATTTAGACTTTTGAAAAAAACGGAAACAATCAGCTATTTTAAGATTTTCTTATCAAGAATATTCAAATGCTGATCCATTGTATAGACTATTGGTTCAGCATTTGGAACCTCTAAGTGAATAATCTCTTGATTGTCAATTTTTTCTAGCTTCTTGATCAATGCCCGCAAACTTGATCCATGCGCCACGACTAATTGATCTTCGCCATTCAATAGGCGCGAAGCAATTTCTGCATAATAATATGGCATCAATCTAGCCTGAGTTTGATGCAGGCTTTCTGCCCGCGGGATCAACTTTGGATCCAAGTTTTGATAGCGCCGATCTTGCATTGGCTTGGCTAATTTTGGTGGGACTTCATCAAATCCCCTTCTCCAGCGCAAAATTTGATCGATTCCATACATATCGCGGGCATGAACTTTATTTAAACCTCTTAAAGCCCCGTAATGGCGCTCGTTTAAACGCCAAGTCTTAGTAATCGGCAGATATAGCAGATTGCAACATTCAGCCACTATATTAGCCGTCACGATTGCCCTAGATAAAAGCGAAGTATGAATATGCGTTGGATAAAAATCCGTTAGTTGCGCGATCAAGTTTCCAGCTTCTTTGGCCTGAAAAATGCCTTGATCTGTTAGAGGAACATCATTCCATCCAGTAAAAACATTGCTAGCGTTAGCTGTACTTTCTCCATGTCTAACAAGTACTAATTTGACCATTGAACTTTCCTATTTTTGAATCAATAAGCTAATTAATAAGCCGATTCCAAAAACTGTAAAAATTCCGCCCAAAATTGCGTAGGCCTTAATACCCTTGCGATTATTCGGCTGATGACGACGATTGATTGCAATTGAAATATCATATAATCCAACGATAATCACAATAATTGCTGTAAAAATATTTACCTTACCAGACATTCAATTACCTCTATTTTCCATACTTCTGTTCAATAATCATTTTTTCATCCCTGCCACGCTCACATTCAGCTTGCAAATTGATATGGTTTATTCCTAAAACCTTCAATTTTTTCGAAATTTGATGACACAGTTGTTCAAATTCGCCCGCTGTTAAGTTGGGATCAACATTTAAGTGTGCATCGAGCATAATAATATCATCGCTGTAGCGCCAAACATGAACATGGTGAATATGCTTTATTTCCGGAAAACCCAATACAATTTCATTAACTTGGTCTAAGTCGATGTTAGGATTAGATTCCATCAAAATGTTGGCAGCTTTTTCCGTGATCTCAAGTGCTTCATGCAAGACGAAGATTGAAACCAAAATCGTTAAAACTGGATCAAGCCAATTAATCTTAAATAGCATGATCACAACTCCGCCAACTACCACGACTAAACTTGATAAGGCATCGCTCATCATATGAAGCATCGTAGATTTGGCATTTAAGTTATGTTCTGATCTTTTGTGCAAAGTTAGCATTGAAACAACATTGGCGATTAAACCAATTATTGCCACACTCAGCATCAAAGTCCCATGTACAGGCTCTGGATGCCAAAAGCGACCAATTGCTTCAAAGAATAAATATAAGCTAATAACGATTAAAATTATCCCGTTAGTAAAGGCGGCCAAAATTTCGATTCTTTCGTAGCCAAAAGTTTTTTTGCGATTTCGGCTTCGCTTGCTAATTAAATGGGCAATAAATGAGATGACGATTGCTCCCACATCGCTCAAGTTGTGAACTGCATCTGAAAGTAAAGCTAGCGAGCCTGAAAGAAGGCCACCAACAAATTCCGCAAACGTAACTATAACATTTAAAGTTGTGACCCACATATATCTTTTGGTCAAACTATCTTTTTCCAAATTACCACCTCTTGCTTCTTATGAATTGAGTTAGGGTTCATGACTTGACTATTTTTTAAAGATCTTCTGGATCCAAATTATAGTCGACAATTTCAAACTTGCCATCGTCGTGCAAAAGTCCCCGGGTTACGCTACCATTATTTGGAAAAATGATATCATGTTGGCCATCGCTTTGGTTCCAATACTTAATCGCCAAAGTCTTGATAAAATCACCATGAGAAACTACCAAAACGCGTCTTTCGTTTTTGGTTATTTTGGCTAAAACTTTAATCGCATTGGCCATCCGTTCATCAAGTTCTGGCATATCTTCGGCTAAGTGACGAGGGTCTGCTTTTTTGGTTGCAGCTCTAAATTCTCTTAAGCCAAGATGATTAATAATCTTTTGGACATTGGTTTCATGCCCCATTCCAGCAGTTTGAGCAATTAGGTCCCAAGTTTGGTCAATATCATCGCCCTCAAAACTACCAAAAAAGACTTCTCTAAATTCTGGCAATTTTCGAATCTTGCCAATATTGGAAACTACGTTGGCATTTTTTATTAAGTGAACGGTATCGATTGCTCGCTTAAGGTCGGATGAATACATATTGTCAAAGTGCACCTGAGCCAAAGCATCAGCTGTCCGCTTCAAGTCATCGATTCCCTTAACTGTTAATGGCGCATCACACCATCCTTGTACCTTATTTAATTGATTAAACATGGTTTCACCATGACGAACTAGATAAACTTCTGTTGTCAAACTAACACCCCTTTGATTTATAAAAATTAGTTATAGTAATTTTATCAGATTATCAGTGCTGTGCCGAATAGTAAAGATAGCCTGCCAAAAATACGGAGAAAATCGCAGTAATCCAGCGAACTGCCTTAGGAGACAAATACTTGATAGATTTCTGTCCTAAAAATCCACCGATAAATAAGCCGATGGCAAGCGGAACAGTCATTGCCCAGTTGACTTTCCCATCAAAAATAAAAATGCACAAAGCAACAAGATTGCCTAAGGAACCCAAGATATTTTTCATCGCATTGATCGCAATAAATTTTGCATCACTCAAATACGATAAGACAATTAAATTGATTACTCCAGCTGCGGCACCAAAATAGCCAGTATAGATCCCGCAAATTACCATTCCTAAATAGGCCACAATCTTGTGCTTTTTATCTTGGCTTTGGCGAATTGATCCAAATTTTTTACTACCACTAAGCAATAATAATCCAGCTGAAATAAGTACCAAAAACGGAACTATTTTCTCAAAAATTTTGCCCGGAAATCGAATTAATAGGCTGCCACCAATAATAGCACCTATTACCATAAAAATCGCGTACTTTAGCAATTCTTTCCAATGTCCGCTCATCTCTTTCAATGACGACAAAGTCGATCCAACACCAGTAAATATCAAAGCGGATGTATTAGTTACATTGGCAACAACTGGCGCCGTTCCTACCAAAAGCAATGCCGGATAAGATACCAAGGATGCCATACTTGCAACTGCCGAGACAATTCCCGCTAAAATTCCTGCTATAATCAAAAAAACAAAAACTGAAATAGTCATTTTCTCACCTATATCTATCACTTTTCAATTTGTAATTCTTATCTTCTCTATCATGAATCAAACTACTGTATAATAAAAGAAAAAATTACAAAAAAGGAGTGATATAACTGTTATCAAAAATATAAACTAACATAGTCGATTACGATATAATATTCACAGAAAGGTAAAATGTGAGGTGAATATTATGTCCATGATCAGAGTGCAGAAAGTGTGGCTATATCCCAATCAAACCATGAAAAAGGCGCTCGATGGGCAATGCCAAGCATGGAACCAAGCATAGCGAGTATATTTGTTATGAATGCGGCTACCAAGCAGACAGAGACGAGAATGCCGTAGCCAATCTTTTGGCACTAATAAAGTAAACAAGAAAATAAAAAGAAGGGGTGGGCTATACCCTAAAGCTATCAGAGCCGGTCAATGTCATTACCCCCTAGTTGGGATATGGGAATACTAGTGAAGACGGTAGTAAGTAAAATATAGAAAGGAAAATATATTTCTTTCTCGAATGTAATCAAATAAAGCATAAAATTACATTTGTTCACATTTTATATAGCAGATTTTATTATGCCAACAGTTGCTGTTGTTTTTGCTGATGGTTGTGAAGAAGTCGAAGGCTTGAGCATTGTCGATGTATTAAGAAGATTAAATATCAAAACCGACATGGTCGGACTTGATAAGTTGACGATTATGGGAGCTCACCAAATTAAACTCACTTGTGACAAGGTTTTAGATGACTCCTTAGCAGACTATGATTTAGTCGCTTTGCCAGGTGGTAGCGTCGGAGCTGAAAACCTTCGTGATAGCGAGCAACTCAAAAAGCTGATGGTTCAAAGAAATGAAGAAAGCAAGTGGAATGCTGCTATGTGTGCAGCTCCAATTGCACTTGCAAGATTTGGACTTTTAGCTGATAGTAATTATACAAGCTATCCTGGAATTGACCAAACTACCAAAGCTGAAGCTCCGACAGGAATTTACCATGACGAGATAACTGTAGTTGATCCACAAAGAAAAATCATCACTAGTCGTGGACCTGCTACTGCTTGGGCTTTTGCCTATGAAATTGCTGAAGCAGTCGGTGTTGATACAAGCGAATTGAAAAAAGCTATGCTCTATGATTATTTAGCTGAAAAGATTGCTAAGTAACAAATTTTAGCTAAAGAAAAAGCATCCGCAATGCGGATGCTTTTTTGATATAAGCAAAACGTTGATAAACAACAGTTGTTGTAAATATTAACGCTTTGAGAATTGTGAAGCCTTGCGGGCCTTCTTCAAACCTGGCTTCTTTCTTTCCTTCATTCTTGGATCACGAGTCAAGAAACCAGCCTTCTTCAATGGGCCACGGAAATCTGGGTCAACATCAAGAAGTGCACGAGCGATACCATGACGGATAGCTCCAGCTTGACCTGAGAAACCACCACCATTTACGTTTACGTTCACATCGTATTGACCGTCAGTTTCAGTCAAAGTCAATGGTTGCTTCAAGTCCTTAACTAAGTTAGGGAATGGGATGTATTCATCAACATCTTTTCCGTTAACAGTGATCTTACCGTTACCAGGTACTAAGCGAACACGCGCAACTGAATTCTTACGGCGACCAGTACCAATGTATGCAGCTTGTTGTGCCATCTATGTAACCTCCTAGATTAATTTGTTAATGTCTAATTCTACAGGCTTTTGAGCTTCGTGCTTGTGTTCAGCACCAGCGTAAACATGCATCTTTAAGAATTCTTGGTGACCAAGAGTGTTCTTTGGAAGCATACCCTTAACTGACAATTCAACTAATCTAACTGGGTTATTAGCAAGTAATTCACCAGCTGAGATGGCCTTCAAGCCACCACGGTAATCAGAGTGATGGTAGTAAATCTTGTCAGTAGCCTTCTTACCAGTTAACTTAAGCTTTGATGCATTAATAATAATAACATTGTCGCCAGTGTCAACATTTGGTGTGTATTGAGGCTTGTTCTTACCTCTTAAAATAGTGGCTACGGCTGCAGAAAGACGACCTAAAGATACGTCAGTTGCATCGATAACATACCACTTACGTTCAATTTCACTAGATTTAGCTAATGGTGTAGTACGCAATTTAAAATTCCTCCGTTATTTTGCAGTTTGAAAACAATAAGTTTCCGGGGCCTATCGTGGACAAACATACTCTACTAGAGTACGTCCTTTTTGACAAAAAGTCAATTATAAATGTTTATCGAGACGATATTTTTCCGGAATTTCATCGTAGAAGACATGATATAAATATAGTCCGCTGCCTTCTGCAGTCATTCTAACTTCTTGTCTATCCTTAGCCTCAATTACTCGAGTTAAGTCATGAACAGGTCTGCGGCCATTACCGATTTCTAATAGTGTAGCTACCATAATTCGAACCATGTTGTACAAAAAACCCGAACAAATAAAGTCGAAAATTATTTCGTTTTCCGCTTCATTTTTTTCAACGTTGACATAATACATCGTTCTTACTTTATCTATTATTTGTCCGCCACTAGCAGCAAAGCTAGTAAAATCATGTGTTCCCAAAAGATCCTTAGCTGCTGTTTGCATTTTTTCCACATCAACCGGATAAGCAAAGTGGCCAGTATAATAGCGCTTGAATGGATTCACAAAATGATCCAAGCTAACTCGGTATCTGTACCATTTGCCCTTGATGCTATAGCGAGCATGAAAATCTTCGGTAACAATTTCGCAGTCTTTAAAAATGATATCTGTTGGCATCATCGAATTCATCGCCATGATCATATGATCAGCTGGGATTTCTTTTCCAGGATAGTCAAAGTGGATAACCTGCTCTAAGGCATGCACTCCAGCATCAGTTCTACCTGATCCTTCTACAATGATTCGTTGACCTTTAGTCATTTTTTTCAAGGCATTTTCAATAGTACCTTGGATAGTTCTTTGGTCTGGCTGAATCTGAAAGCCATGAAATAAGTGGCCATCATAAGCCAACTTCATTTTGTATCTAATTGTCATTAATGAGTCCTAAATATCAATAATAATGCTACTAATATTACAAAGAAAAACAAATTGGCCAAATCATATTTTGACCATTTTAAAACACGATATCTGCTTCTGCCTTCACTGCCACGATAGCCGCGTGATTCCATCGCAGTTGAAAGGTCTATCGCTGTCTGCAATGAACTGATGAATAATGGCACCAAAAGCGGAGCAATCGCCTTTGCCCGCTTGATCAAGCCACCGCTATTAAAGTCTGCACCACGAGATCTTTGCGCGTTCATAATTTTTAAAACCTCATCAAAGAGCGTAGGAACAAATCTCAGGGCAATTGACATAACCAAGGCAATCTTATCTACTGGAACTTTAAATAGCTTCAGAGGCGTTAATAGCCACTCCATCGCATCGGCAATTTCTAGTGGCATTGTAGTTACCGTCATTACTGTCGAAATTAAAATAATCAAGGTAAATCTGATAAATACGTAAGTCGCATTGGTTAGTCCATAGCTAGAAATTGTAAAAATTGTCCAGCTCCAGTATGTTTTTCCACCTGTTGTAAAAAACAACTGCAACAAAGATGTGAAAAAGATCAGCCAAATCAACGGCTTAACGCCATCCCATAGAACTTTGGCTTTTAATTTTGTTGCTAAAATAGCCACAAGTGAGAAGGCGACAGTAATTGTATAGGTCAGCCAGTTATTAGCCAGAAAAATAAAAAAGATAAATAAGATTGTCGCCAGCAATTTACCCCGCGGATCCATCTTGTAAATAATCGAGTCCCCAGGTATATATCGACCAATAATTATTTTACTCACAAACTCACCTCTTTAGATTTTTTCTGATACCAGCAACCAATTCATCTAAGCTCAATGGATTTTCTCCGAACTTGTAATTTTTAAGCTGCATTGCAAATTGACCAGCTGTTGGCATATCCAAATAATGATCCTTAAGCCACTGAGGATCAGAAAATAGCTCTCTTGGTGTGGCCTGCTTGACTAACTTGCCTTGTTCCAATACCAAAACATCATCTGCATAATCTGCCACATCATTCATGTTGTGAGTGACTAATATTACAGTATGGCCTGCTTTTTGATAATCAGAAAATAGCTGCATCATTTGTTTTTTGGCATTGGGATCTAAGCCAGCTGCTGGTTCATCCAAACAGAGTATATCCGGTTGATAAGCTAATACACCAGCAATAGCTACTCGTCTCATTTGACCACCTGATAAATCAAATGGCGACTTTTTGCCCACCTCTGGATCTAGACCAACTTTGATCAACCATTCCTCGGCCAAATCCAAGGCTTCTTTTTCTGAATAGCCAAAGTTTTTTGGTCCAAATGCTATATCATCCAAAACAGTATTTTCAAATAATTGTGATTCAGGAAATTGAAAAACAATACTTACATGGCGGCGCAATTCCTTTAACTGACGGTTATTGCTATGGGAATCAATTGTCATGCCAGCGATGTCAATTTCCCCACTAGTTGGCTTCAACAGAGCATTGAAATGCTGCATTAAAGTAGACTTGCCACTACCCGTATGTCCAACTAGGGTAATAAATTTATTCTCTTCTAGTTTAAATGAAATATCATCCAGACCCTTTTTCTCAAGCGGTGAACCTGGTGAATAAATATAATTTACATGTTTGAATTCAATTGCCATAAGACTTCCAGTAACTCTTCCTGCTTATTAACTGAGTCTGGAATTTCTATTCCTGCCTCAATTAACTTTTGCTTTAATTTAAAAATAAATGGTTCTTCCAATCCTATTCTTTCAATCATTTCTGGTTGATTGAAAATCTTCTCCGGACTACCTTGGTCGATAATCACACCATCATCCAAAACAATTACATCATCAGCCTCATCAGCCTCATCAATATCGTGAGTAATTGAAATAACCGTTAAATTATTTTCGGCTTTCATTTCGCGCACTAGGCTTAAGATTGAATCACGACCATTGGGATCCAGCATTGAGGTGGCTTCATCCAAAATAATTATTTTTGGCTTAACGGCTAAAATTCCTGCAATCGCCACACGTTGTTTTTGACCACCGGATAAATTAGCAGGCTCGGCATTCATATAACTTGCCATACCAACTTTTCTAACTGATTCTTCAACAATATCTAGCATCTCTGATCTTGGAATGCCACGATTTTCTAAGCCGAAAGCAACATCATCTGCAACAGTCGCACCAACAAATTGGTTATCAGGATTTTGAAAAACTATTCCTACTCGATCGCGAACATCCCAAATTGTATCATCGGTCAATGTAATTCCGTCAACAATTATGCTTGTATCAGGGTTATTATCTGGCACCAATAAGCCATTAATTAGTCTGGTAATAGTCGATTTTCCACTACCATTGTGTCCAATAATTGCTGTCCATGAACCTTCAGCAATATCGAAGCTAACATTGTCAACCGCTGGCTTTTTGGTTTCTGGATATGTAAGAGATACGTTTTTAAAGGAAATAATTTTCTTTTTTTCCATGCTTTCACCACCTCATAAACTTTATTCCCTATTCTATCAAAAAAATTGCATAAAAAAAATCATCCATGAAGAGGGATGAGATAAAACACATCTAAGCTAGACTAAGCTTTCGCCATCATCATCACGCTTATTCTCACTTTCATGGATAATTCTTAATAGCTATTAAGTTATGGCTTGAATTATACTAATTCAATAATTACCATAGGAGCACCGTCACCCTTACGTGCAGTAGCTAACTTCATAATTCTAGTGTAGCCACCATTACGGTCCTTGTAACGAGGAGCAATGTCACTGAAAAGCTTTTGCAATGCTGACTTAACAACAACTGATTCGCCTTCTTCGCGAACATCAGCAATTTCGTTACGTACAAAACGAGCAGCTTGTCTTCTAGCAGCCAAGTCACCGCGCTTACCTAAAGTGATCATCTTTTCAGTAGTTTTGCGGATTTCCTTTGCACGAGTTTCTGTAGTAACAATGCGTTCGTTAATGATTAATTGGGTAGTCATTTCTCTAAGCATTGCTTTTCTATGTGCACTATCGCGACCTAATTTACGGTATGCCATGAGTTTGCCTCCTTTATTTGTCTCTTTGGATTAGTCTTCTTGACGAAGTGAAAGACCCAAATCTGACAATTTATTTTTAACTTCTTCCAATGATTTACGCCCTAAATTGCGTACACGCATCATATCTGCTTCTGACTTATCAGTCAATTCTTGAAGAGTATTAATTCCTGCACGCTTAAGGCAGTTGTATGAACGAACTGAAAGATCTAACTCTTCGATAGTCATCTCGAGTCTCTTTTCTTTCTTGTCGTCTTCCTTTTCCACCATTACTTCGCTGAACTTAGCATTTGCATCAGCAGATTCAAAGACCTTGAAGTGTTCTACCAAGATTTTAGCAGCGAAGCTAAGGGCGTCATTAGGCTTGATTGAACCGTCTGTCCAAATCTCAAAAGTGAGCTTGTCAAAATCATCTCTCTTACCAACACGAGTAGATTCAACTTGGTAGTTAACCTTCTTGATTGGTGAGAATAGAGAATCAACTGGAATAACACCAATTGGCATGTCATCACTCTTATTGTCACTTGCAGCAACATAACCGCGACCATTCTTCACGGCGATTTGCATGTGCAAGTGTCCACCTTCAGCAATGGTACAAATATATTGATCTGGATTTAAGACTTGAACATCTGAATCGACCTTAAGATCATCAGCAGTTACTGTAGCTGGTCCTTCGACGTCCAATTCAATAACCTTTTGTTCATCTGAAAGAGACTTCAATTCAAGTTTCTTTAAGTTAAGAATAATCTTGGTTACATCTTCACGAACACCAGGAACTGTTGAGAACTCGTGTAAAACGCCATCGATTTGAACGTAAACAAGTCCAGTACCAGGAATAGATGTAAGTAATACTCTACGTAGAGAGTTACCTAAAGTTGTACCAAAGCCTCGTTCTAGTGGCTCTACAACAAATTTACCGTAAGAATCTTCTTGTTCAACAACGGTAATATTTGGTTTTTCAAATTCAATCATTACTAGGCCCCTTTCAAAACGTTACGTCCCACATTAAGGACAAAATTAAACACGACGACGTTTTGGTGGTCTAGAACCATTGTGGGGAACTGGAGTAACGTCACGAATTGCAGTAATTTCAAGACCAGTTGCTTGAAGTGATCTAATTGCAGATTCACGACCAGCACCAGGACCCTTAACAGAAACTTCTACATGCTTCATACCTTGGTCCATAGCACTCTTAGCTGCAGCTTCTGCAGCCATTTGAGCTGCAAATGGAGTAGACTTACGGCTACCCTTAAAGCCCAATGCACCAGCTGAAGACCAAGCAACTGCGTTACCTTGAACGTCAGTAATCATGACTAAAGTGTTATTAAACGTAGAGTGAATGTGAGCAACGCCACTTTCGACATGCTTCTTCACACGACGCTTGCGTGCTGTTTTAGGCATCAATAAACCTCCTTAAAAATCAATTAACGACTTCTCTTAGAACCCTTACGGGTACGAGCGTTATTCTTAGTATTTTGACCGCGAACTGGAAGTCCACGACGGTGACGAATACCACGGTATGAACCAATATCAACTAAACGCTTAATGTTCATGCTGATTTGACGACGCAAATCACCTTCAACACGGTACTTATCAACTTCTGCACGAAGCTTTTCTTGATCTTCAGGAGTTAAATCTCTTGAACGAATATCTTCGGAAACACCTGCAGCTTCACAAATTTTCTTAGCAGTTGGTTCACCGATACCATAAATATATGTTAAAGCGACAACAACTCGCTTATCTCTTGGTAAGTCAACACCAGCAATACGTGCCATTTATTGCACCTCCTATTTCTTTATTAACCTTGACGTTGCTTGTGCTTAGGATTTGCAGGGCAAATAACCATAACACGGCCATGTCTCTTGATAACTTTACAATGTTCACACATTGGTTTAACAGATGGTCTAACCTTCATGTTTCCCTCCGTTATTACTTAATAAAACGATACGTAATTCTACCTTTAGTTAAATCATATGGAGAAAGTTCCACTGTTACACGATCACCTGGAAGGATACGAATGTAGTGCATTCTAATCTTACCAGATACATGAGCTAAAATAGTTGCTCCATTCTCCAATTCAACTTTAAACATAGCATTAGGTAAGGTATCAACTACCTTACCTTCTACTTCAATGACATCATCTTTTGCCAAAGTTGTTCCTCCGCAATTAAACAGTCATACTTTGAAATTATAACACGGAAAAATAAATATACAAGAATGATCTACTTGTTCTTACTTAAAACCGCATCAACATCCTCAAAAACTTTTTCCGGAGTTTGTTCACCATTAATTACAGTTAACAAACCTTTCTTTTCGTAAAAGTCTTTCAAAGGTGCATTCATCTTTTCATTAACTTCAAGACGATTCTTAACTACTTCTGGCTTGTCATCTTCACGTTGATAGAAATCATGTCCACCACAACGATCACAAGTACCTTCAACCTTAGGCTTCTTGGTTAACTTGTTGTAAGTAGCGCCACAATCTTTACACATGAAGCGGGCTGATAAACGTTCAACTAATGTTTCTTCTGCAACTTCAAGAGAAATTACGCTAGTCAAAGGTTTATTCAAGCGTTCAGTAATACCATCCAACAATTCTGCTTGGTTAGTAGTTCTAGGAAATCCGTCTAAAATAAAACCTTCTTTAATATCAGGTTGAGATAAACGTTCCTCAACTAACTTAGCAGTAACTTCGTCTGGTACCAAGTTACCCTTATCGATATAACTCTTAGCTTCAAGACCAACCTTAGTTTGGTTAGCCATAGCTTCCCTAAACATATCCCCAGTTGAAATATGAGTTAGGTGATATTTATCAACAATTTTTTCTGATGCTGTTCCTTTGCCCGCACCCGGCAAACCTAAAAGAATTAAGTTAATCATATTCGTTCCTATCTGATGAATCCTACATATTCTCTCTTCATCAACAAACCGTTGATTTGGCGAGAAAGTTCCAAGACAACTCCAATAACAATCAACAAACTAGTTCCACCTAATCCAATTGAACTAGGAAGATCCCAGATGTTAGTTGCTAACTGTGGTAAAAGTGCAACCAAACCTAAGAAAACAGACCCTACGGTCGATAGTCTAATTAATAGTTTTGAAACATAATCCTGAGTATCTTTCCCTGGCCATACGCTAGGAATGTATGCACCCTGTTTTTGTAAGTTTTCTGCTAGCTTCTCTGGGTTAACCTGAACGAAAGCGTAGAAGAATGTAAATAAAATAATTAAAAGAGTGTAAATGATAACACCAGGAGTTGTTTGCATACTAAAGATGTTAGTCATCACTTTATACCATTGCTGGTCACCTTGTGTTCTCTGAAAGGCCATTAAAATAGTTGCCGGTGTAATAATGAATGAACTGGCAAAGATAACAGGGATAACTCCTGATACGTTAACTTTCAATGGTAGAAAACTTTCAGAACCACTAATTGTCGCTCTTCTAGTGTATTGAATAGGTATGCGACGATCAGCTTGCTCAACCCAAGTGACAAGTTGCACAACAATTAAAATCGCAACTATCACTGCAATGAAGAACAAAATACCTTGCCAACGATCGCTTGCGCTGGTATTGATAATTTCTTCATTATAAATTTGCCACATTCCTGCTGGGAAACGAGCGATTATTCCGGCAAAGATAATAACCGAAACTCCGTTACCTAAACCTTTGTCGGTAATCTCATCACCAAGCCAGTTTAATAACATTGTTCCACCAGTCATGATAATGGCAATTTCAATATAAGTTTGTGGCGTTTGGTTCTTAACCAATCCCATTTGTGTCAAAGCGTTGAAACCTAATGTAATTCCGATACTTTGAACAAAAGCAATCACCAATGTTAGCCAACGAGTAACTTGATTAGTCTTTCGCCGACCAACCTCACCTTGCTTACCCCACTCAACCAAAGTTGGAACGATATCCATCTGTAGCAGTTGAATAACGATTTGTGCGGTAATGTAAGGAGAAACACCTAATGAGAAAATAGAATAATTATCAAGTCCACCACCGGTTACTGTATCCAGCATTGGGACTAGTCCAGTTTGCGCAACTTGAGTGATCGCCTTTGCATTTACACCAGGAACAGTAATATTAGAACCGATCCGATAAAGCAAAAGGATAAAGAGTGTAAACCAGATTTTATTTCTGATTTCTTTATCCTTAAAGGCGTTCTTCAAGGTTGAAAACATTAGATCACCTCAACAGTTCCGCCAGCAGCTTCAACTGCTTCCTTAGCAGCTGCGGAAACCTTGTTAACCTTAACAGTTAACTTAACCTTCAATTCACCTTTAGCAAGCAATTTTACGCCTGATAATTCTTTCTTGATTAAGCCGTTTTCCTTTAGGCTTTCGATTGTTACTTCGCTTCCATCAGCAAACTTGTTCAAATCGCTCAAGTTTACAACGGAGTATTCCTTACGGTTAATGTTCTTAAAACCACGCTTTGGCATAGTTCTGAACAATGGCATTTGACCACCTTCAAAGCCCAAACGAGTGTGGCCACCTTGACGAGCTAATTGACCCTTTTGACCACGGCCAGAAGTTTTACCGTAACCACTTGAGGTACCACGACCTACACGTTTTCTTGAACGACGTGATCCTTCAGCAGCATGTAATTCATGAAGCTTCATTTACTTCAGCACCTCCTCAAAAATTATTTATTAATCTCTTCAACAGAGATCAAGTGAGCAATCTTCAATAATGCGCCACGAGTAGCAGCGTTGTCTGGAAGAACTGCACTACTGTTAACTCTGCCTAAACCAAGAGCCTTAACGATCTTCTTTTGGTTAGGTAGACGGTGTGCAGCACTTCTAATTAAAGTAACTTTTAAATCAGTCATTTTAAATATCTCCCTAATCTAAGCTCTCGATTTGACGAAGTTTACTTACTTCTTCACTAGTCTTAAGTTTCTTCAAACCATCAATAGTTGCACGAACTACGTTGATTGGAGTGTTTGAACCAAGTGACTTTGAAGTAACGTCTGCGATACCTGCCATATCCATAACGATACGAACGGCACCACCAGCAGCAACACCTGAACCAGCTTCGGCAGGCTTCAATAAAATGTTACCTGAACCGTAATGACCAATTACTTCGTGAGGAATAGTAGTTCCTACAGTTGCTACACTGATCATGTTCTTCTTACCGTCTTCAACAGCCTTACGGATTGCTTCTGGGACTTCTTGAGCCTTACCAGTACCGAAACCTACACGGCCTTTCTTGTCACCAACGACAACAAGGGCAGCAAATCTCATCCGACGTCCACCTTTTACAACCTTAGTAATACGGTTGACAGCGACTAATTGATCTTCGATATCGTCCTTGTTCTTGCGATTGTTGCGAGAATCGTTGTGGTTTGCCATCTGTTAATTCTCCTTTCCTAGAATACTAATCCGTTTTCACGTGCGGCATCTGCCAAAGCTGAAATACGGCCGTGGTATAAGTAACCACTTCTATCGAATACAACGTTTGTAATGTTCTTAGCCTTAGCTGCTTCAGCAATAGCCTTACCAACAGCTTGAGCTTGTTCTACTTTGGTTCCTTCTGATGAAACAGAACTGTCCAAAGTTGAGGCACTTGCAAGCGTTACACCCGCTACGTCATCAATTAATTGAGCGTAGATGTTTTTGTTAGAGCGGAAAATACTTAAGCGTGGGCGCTCAGCGGTACCAGAAATTTTACCACGAATACGTTTATGACGCTTTAAGCGTAATTTGTTTTTATCTGGTTTAGAAATCACAATTTCACCTCAAAAAATTATTTATTACTTACCTGTCTTACCTTCCTTGCGACGTACGTTTTCGTCAGTGTAACGAATACCCTTACCCTTGTATGGTTCAGGTGAACGTACAGCACGGATTTCAGCAGCGAATTGACCAACATCTTGCTTTGAAATACCTTCAACTTCAACATCAGTTGCTGAAGGAGTTTTAACAGTTACGCCTTCTGGAGCAGTTAAAACAACAGGGTGTGAGTAACCAACGTTCAAAGTAAGCTTGCTACCTTGAGCTTGAGCACGGTAACCAACACCGATTAACTTCAAAGTCTTCTTGTAGCCGTTAACTACACCTTCGATCATATTTGCCAAGTTTGCTCTTGAAGTTCCGTGAAGAGCTTTGTCGCTTTCACTTGAACGAGAAACAGTAATTTCTCCATCCTTTTGTTCAAACTTGATCTTTGGATCAAAATGTCTAGTTAATTCACCCTTAGGGCCCTTAACAGTGATGTTGTCGCCTTCCTTGGTAACAGTAACACTGTCAGGTACTTCAATAGTCTTAAAACCGATACGGCTCATTGAATTTTCTCCTTTCTGTCAGTATTACCAAATGTAAGCAATAACTTCGCCACCGATACCCTTTTGTCTTGCTTCTTTATCGGTAATAACACCTGCAGAAGTTGAAACGATGGCAATACCAAGTCCGTTAAGAACCTTTGGTAATTCTTCAGCGCTTACGTAGTTTCTAAGACCTGGCTTTGAAATACGCTTAAGGCCTGAAATTACGCGTTCGCCGTTAGGACCGAATTTCAAGAAAATCTTAATAACGCCTTGCTTGTTGTCATCAGCAACTTCGTAATCACGAATAAAGCCTTCACGCTTTAAAATTTCAGAAATTGACTTCTTAATATTTGACGCAGGAATTTCAACTGAATCATGCTTTGCAATGTTAGCATTTCTGATTCTAGTTAAGTAATCTGCGATTGGATCTGTCATAACCATTTATGCTATCCTCCTAACCGTATCCTACCAACTAGCCTTTTTAAGACCAGGAATTTGACCCTTGTGAGCTAAATCCTTTAAGCAAATACGGCAAAGGCCGAATTTACGGTATACGGAATGTGGACGACCACATCTCTCACAACGTGTATATTCACGTGAAGAGAACTTAGCAGGACGACGATTCTTAATTTTTAATGATGTTTTAGCCATTAATGTCCTCCATTATTTAGTAAATGGCATACCGAATTGACCTAGAAGTTCACGAGCTTCTTCGTCAGTGTTAGCAGTAGTAACAATAACGATGTCCAAACCTCTAGTACGGTTCACCTTATCAAAATCGATTTCAGGGAAAATCAATTGTTCCTTGACACCCAAAGTGTAATTACCACGTCCATCAAATGAACGACTTGAAACACCACGGAAGTCACGAACACGAGGAAGAGAAACGTTGATTAACTTGTACAAGAAGTCGTACATCTTGTCTCCTCTAAGAGTAACCTTAGCACCGATTGACATACCTTCACGTAAACGGAAGTTAGCGATTGACTTCTTAGCTTTAGTAATCAATGGCTTTTGACCTGAGATCAAGCTTAATTCTTCAACAGCTTCGTCTAAGTTCTTAGCGTTGGAAACAGCGTCACCAACACCCATGTTCAAGACGATCTTTTCAATCTTTGGAACCTGCATTACTGACTTGTAGTCAAACTTTTCTTGAAGTGCAGGCATAACCTTTTCCTTGTATTCTTGTTCTAAAATACTTGCCATTTGCGTCCTCCTTCCTAGTTCTTTTCAGCCTTAGAAATAACCTTAACGTTTGATGCGTGGATTGAACCTTCAAGTTCAACTACACCACCATTTGCGTTGGCTTGTGAAGGCTTTTGGTGTTTCTTAATCTTGTTAAGACCCTTAACCACAACACGGTTCTTCTTAACATCTACAGATAAAACAGTACCTTCTTTGCCCTTTTCTTTTCCGGCAATAACTTTTACTTTGTCACCAGTTTTAACAAACATCAGTGCACCTCACTAACAATTATAAGACTTCTGGAGCAAGAGAAACGATCTTCATAAAGTCGTTCTCACGCAACTCACGTGCAACTGGCCCAAAGATACGAGTACCACGTGGGCTCTTGTCAGCGTTGATAATTACGCCGGCATTTTCGTCAAATTTGATGTATGAACCATCTTCACGACGTGCACCTGATTTTGTTCTAACAATAACTGCTTTTACGACGTCACCCTTTTTGACAACGCCACCTGGTGTTGCTTGCTTAACAGTAGCTACTACAATGTCACCAATGTTACCAGTTTTACGCTTTGAACCGCCTAAAACTCTAATAACCAAAAGTTCTCTTGCACCAGAGTTATCAGCAACTTTTAAACGAGATTCGTTTTGAATCACTGTATAATCCTCCCCTCGAGAAATCCGTTAAAACTAAACAGATCTCTTAACAATCTTAACTAAACGGAAACGCTTTGTACGAGATAATGGACGGGTTTCCATGATACGAACAGTATCGCCAACTTTAGCTTCGTTATTTTCGTCTTGTGCGTAAAACTTCTTTGAGTATTTAAAACGCTTGTTATAAACAGGGTGGTTCTTGTAAGTATCAACAACGACAGTGATTGTCTTGTCCATCTTGTCAGAAACTACACGACCTTGATATACGTGACGACGATTTCTTTCGTTTGATTCGCTCAAGTTAATAGCTCCCTTCCATTAATTCTCTTCTAAAGCCTTTTCGCTAAGGATTGTCTTAATTCTAGCGATGTTCTTACGGACTTTTCTTAAGCGAGCGGTATTTTCTAATTGACCCGTTGCTTGTTGGAAACGCAAGTTGAAGAGTTCTTCCTTGTATTGCTTTTCCTTTTCTAACATTTGATCAGTGGTTAATGCTCTGATATCTTTAGCCTTCATTAGAATTGCCACCTACTTCCGAACTTCTAGTTACAAATTTAGTCTTGATTGGTAACTTAGTTGAAGCAAGTCTTAAAGCTTCGCGAGCTACTTCTTCAGATACGCCACCAATTTCGAACATAACCTTTTCTCTCTTAACTACTGCTACCCAACCTGCTGGTGCACCCTTACCGGAACCCATACGTACACCAACACCTTTAGCAGTGTATGACTTTTGTGGGAAAATTCTAATCCAAACCTTACCGCCACGCTTCATGTAACGAGTCATTGCAACACGGGCAGCTTCAATTTGACGGTTTGAAATCCAGTGTGATTCGAGGGCTTGTAAGCCGTATTCACCAAAGGCTACGGTCTTACCACCTTTAGCAGCACCACGCATCTTACCACGGAATTCACGACGGTGTTTTACTCGTTTTGGTACTAAAGGCATTATTTGTTTCCTCCTCTCGCTGGTTTAGAAGGCTTACTCTTACGGCTAGGTAAGATTTCACCACGGTTTACCCATACTTGAACACCAATTTCACCATAAGTAGTGAATGCGTTCAACCAAGTGTAATCAATGTCAGCTCTTAATGTTTGTAATGGAACACGTCCTTCAGTGTGCCATTCTCTTCTTGCCATGTCGGCACCGTTCAAACGACCTGAAACTTGTACCTTGATACCCTTAGCTCCAGCACGCATTGATCTTTGAGTAGCTTGACGCATAGCACGTCTGAAGGCTACACGAGCTTCCAATTGACGAGCGATACTATCAGCAACTAATTCTGCATCAAGATCTGGCTTCTTAATTTCTACAATGTTAATGTGAACTTGCTTGTTGGTTAAGTTGCTCAATTGCTTTCTTAAAGCTTCAACTTCAGAACCACCCTTACCAATAACCATACCTGGCTTTGAAGTATGGATTGAAACGTTGATTCTGTTAGCAGCACGTTCGATTTCAACAGTTGATACTGAAGCATCCTTCAACTTTTCTGAAATGAACTTTCTTACGCGAAGGTCTTCATTCAAAGTTTCCTTGTATCCTCTGTCAGCATACCATTTTGATTCCCATCCGCGGATAACGCCAAGACGGAAACCATTTGGGTTGATCTTTTGACCCATTAATATACCTCCTAATCGTTCTTTTCTGAAACTACAACAACTACGTGACTTGTTCTCTTGTTAATTGGAGAAGCCATACCCTTAGCGCGTGGACGGAATCTCTTCAAAGTAGCACCTTCGTTTACGTATGCTTCTGAAACGTAAAGGTTTGCACTTTCAAGATCGTAGTTGTGTTCTGCGTTAGCAATAGCTGAACGTAAAACCTTTTCAACGATTGGGGAAGCAGCTTTAGGCGTAAATTGTAAGATTGCTAATGCTTCTGCAACGCTCTTGCCACGGATTAAGTCAATAACCAAACGTGCTTTTCTTGGAGCGATACGAACAGTTCTTGCTTCAGCCATAGCTGAACTAATTTGTTCTGCCATTTAGATGTTTCTCCTTCCTCTATTTACCAGTTGCCTTGTCGTCAGCCTTGTGACCACGGAAAGTTCTAGTTGGAACAAACTCACCAAGCTTGTGACCAACCATGTCTTCAGTAACATAAACTGGGACATGCTTTCTACCATCGTAAACAGCTATAGTCAAACCAACAAAGGAAGGGAAAATAGTTGAACGACGTGACCAAGTCTTAATGACTTGCTTCTTTTCAGCTTCTTGTTGTGCATCAACCTTCTTCAATAGTGAAGCATCAGCAAAAGGACCTTTTTTAATACTACGGCTCATTAATTAACCCTCCTTCTATTACTTGCTACCCTTACGGTGACGAATAATTAACTTCTCGCTAGCCTTCTTGACATTTCTAGTCTTGATACCACGAGCCTTCTTACCCCAAGGAGTCATAGGTTGTGGACGACCAACAGGAGCCTTACCTTCACCACCACCGTGTGGGTGATCGTTAGGGTTCATTACAGAACCACGTGATTGTGGACGCTTGCCCAACCAACGCTTTCTACCGGCCTTACCCAATTGGATCAATGAGTGTTGTTCGTTACCAACAGTACCGATAGTTGCACGGCAAGCAGCTAAGATCTTACGAACTTCACCACTTTGCAATCTTACTAATGCGTAATCACCATCAAAACCTAAAACTTGAGCAGATGCACCAGCACTTCTTACAAGTTGGCCACCCTTGCCTGGTCTTAATTCGATGTTGTGAATTTCAGTACCAGTAGGAATGTTCTTCAATGGTAAAGCGTTACCTGGCTTGATATCTACGTTTTCACCAGATTCAATTACAGTACCTACTTCAAGACCCTTAGGTGCTAAAATGTAAGCTTTAATACCGTCAGTGTAGTGAAGTAAAGCGATGTTAGCAGTTCTGTTTGGATCGTATTCGATTGCCTTAACAACTGCCTTTACATCATCCTTGTTACGCTTAAAGTCGATGATACGGTATTTTTGCTTGTGACCACCACCACGGTGTCTAATAGTAATATGACCGTATGAGTTACGACCTGCAGTGTGTGATTGTGATTCAAGCAAAGTACGTTCTGGTTTGCTCTTAGTAATCTCAGCAAAGTCGGAAGAAGTCATATTACGGCGACCATTTGTGGTTGGCTTGTAAATCTTAATAGCCAATTGACTGACCTCCTATTACTTTTCTTCAGTGTTATCTTGAGTATCGAAAATCTTGATGTCGTTTGAATCGTTAGTTAAAGTAACAATTGCCTTTCTACGACGAGCAGTCTTACCGAAGTAGCGACCTACTCGCTTGTCCTTGCCACGAACGTTCATAATGTTAACGCTCTTAACCTTGACATCGAAGATTTCTTCAACTGCGTTGCGAACTTGAGTCTTGGTTGCAGTTAAAAGCACGTCGAAAGTGTACTTCTTATCATCCATTAAGTTCGTAGACTTTTCAGTAATGACAGGTCTTAAAATGATATCGCGTGCATCCATTAAGCCAAAACCTCCTCAATCTTCTTAACAGCATCTTGAGTTAAGATTAACTTCTGGTAGTTAACGGCATCTTCAACATTTAATCCATTAACTGGAACAACCTTAACCTTTGGTAAGTTTCTTGCTGAAAGTTGTACGTTCTTGTCATCTGAAACAACCAAAACCTTACCTTCAACATTTAAACTAGCCAATAATGAAACAAATTCCTTAGTCTTAGGAGCTGACATAGTCAACTTGTCTAAAACGATTAAGTCTTCGTCAATTAACTTTTGGGAAAGAACTGACTTAATAGCCAAACGACGTTGCTTTCTTGGCATTGAGTAAGCGTATGAACGTGGAGTTGGTCCAAATACGATACCACCGCCACGCCATTGTGGAGCTCTGATAGAACCTTGACGAGCACGACCAGTACCTTTTTGTCTCCAAGGCTTTTTACCACCACCGCGAACAGCAGATCTATTCTTAACCTTTGAAGTACCTTGACGCTTGCCAGCTCTTTGTCTGATGATTGCATCGAAAACAACGTTTTCGTTAGGTTCAATACCGAAAACCTTATCGTTTAAGGTAATTTCACCAGAGTCCTTACCGTTTTGATCGATAACCTTTAAATTAGCCATTCTAGTCCTCCTTCCTACTTATCAGCTTCTACAGCCTTAGCTGCAGATTTAACAACGATCAATGAGTTCTTAGCACCTGGTACGTTACCCTTAACCATCAATACGTTCTTATCAGCTACAACTTTTTCAATTACTAGGTTTTCAATGGTAACTTGCTTTACACCCATGTGTCCTGGCAACTTCTTGCCCTTTGGTACACGGTTAATGATTGAGCCCATTGAACCAGGAATTCTGTGGTATCTTGAACCGTGAGTTTCTGGTCCTCTTGATTGGCCCCAACGCTTAATGTTACCTTGGTATCCATGACCTCTTGTAGTACCAGTAACGTCTACGACGTCACCTTCCTTAAATGTATCCACAGTAACTTCTGAGCCTACTTCGTATTCACTAAGCTCAACACCGCGGATTTCCCGAATGAAGCGCTTAGGTGAAGTCTTAGCCTTATCAGCATGACCTTTTTCTGGTTTGTTGCTCAATACTTCACGCTTGTCTTGGTAACCCAATTGAACTGCTTCGTAACCGTCTGATTCAACAGTCTTAACTTGCATAACAACGTTAGGAGTTGCTTCAATAACAGTTACTGGAACAAGGATACCATCTTTAGTGAAGATTTGAGTCATACCAACTTTTCTTCCTAAGATTCCTTTGGTCATGTTTACACCTCTTTCTATCTATAAATTATAATTTGATTTCGATGTCTACACCGCTTGGTAGATCAAGCTTCATTAATGAATCAACAGTCTTTGGAGTTGGATTCAAAATGTCGATTAAGCGCTTGTGAGTACGCATTTCGAATTGTTCACGTGAGTCCTTGTTCTTGTGTGGTGAACGAAGAACAGTAAACAAAGTTCTTTCAGTTGGAAGAGGAACTGGACCTGAGATTTCTGCACCAGTTCTCTTAGCGCTAGCTACGATCTTAGCAGCGGATTCATCGAGAATACCGTGTTCGTATGACTTAAGTCTAATACGAATTGATTGACTTGCCATTAAATTACCTCCTTGGCGTCTTCTTTAAAAGATGACTAGCTCAGCAAAAATTCCCGGCTCGCCACTGTGGCAATGCAGCCTGGTGTGCCGCAACCTTTTGCATCAAAGCTTACAACAAAAAACAAGTGCTAGAGCAATATCCTGCCCAAATGCACAAAGACTAGTATACTTGCTCTTGCTAGAAATATCAAGCGTTTCACTACTGTTTCTCAAAAAAAATTTTTGAAAATGTTTTCGTAATTTGCTACAAAAAAAGCGACCCGATTAATCATCGAGTCGCTTCTTTATTTATTTAAATTATTAATTATTCAGCGTTGTTTCCGCCGCGCTTCTTAATAATTTCTTCTTGGATTGACTTAGGAGTTGGTGCGTAGTGGTCAAATACCATAGTGAAAGTACCACGACCTTGAGTTGATGAACGCAAAGTAGTTGCGTAACCAAACATTTCAGCAAGTGGAACCATAGCATTCAATACCTTAGCACCTGAACGGTCTTCCATACCTTCCATGTTACCACGACGTGCAGTAACTGAACCCATTACATCACCCAAGTATTCTTCTGGAGTAATAACTTGAACTTTCATGATTGGTTCAAGAATTACAGCGCCAGCCTTAGGAGCAGCGTTTCTTAAGGCAAGTGAAGCAGCAACCTTGAAGGCAGCTTCTGATGAGTCGACTTCGTGGTAACTACCATCGTAAAGCTTAGCCTTAACGTCGATCAATGGGTAACCTGCAAGAACACCATTTTGCATAGCTTCTTGTAAACCTTGATCTACTGAAGGAATGTATTCACGAGGAACAACACCACCAACGATGGCATCTTCAAATTCGTAACCCTTACCTTCTTCGTTAGGAGTAAATTCAATCCATACGTCACCGTATTGACCCTTACCACCAGATTGACGAACGAACTTACCTTGAGCTTGAGTAGCCTTGGTGAAGGTTTCACGGTAAGCAACTTGTGGTTGACCGATTTCAGCTTCAACGTTAAATTCACGCTTCATTCTTTCAACCATGATGTCAAGGTGAAGTTCACCCATTCCGGCGATCAAAGTTTGACCAGTTTCAGGGTTAGTTTCAGCCTTGAAAGTTGGGTCTTCTTCAGTAAGCTTTTGCAAAGCAACGTCCATCTTATCACGGTCAGCCTTTGACTTAGGTTCAACAGAAACTTGGATAACTGGATCTGGAACTTGCAAACTTTCCAAAATAAGTGGGTGGTCTGGATCAGTCAATGAGTCACCAGTAGTAGTATTCTTCAAACCGATGGCACCAGCGATATCACCTGAGAAGACTTCTGGGATTTCAGTTCTTGAGTTGGCGTGCATTTGAAGCAAACGACCAACACGTTCACGACTGTTCTTTGAAGCGTTCAACACGTATGAACCAGATTGTAATGAACCAGTGTAGACACGAATGAAAGTCAAACGACCTACGAATGGGTCAGTAGCAATCTTGAATGCCAAAGCAGCAAATGGCTTCTTGTCATCTGCAAGCAATTCAACTTCTTCACCAGTCTTTGGTTCGTGAGCAACGTATGGCTTAACGTCTAATGGTGATGGCAAGTAGTCAACAACACCGTCAAGCATCATTTGAACACCCTTGTTCTTGAAGGCAGAACCAGCGAATACTGGGAAGAACTTAAGTTGCAAGGTAGCCTTACGGATAGCCTTCTTCAATTCTTCATTGCTGATTTCTTCACCACCAAGGTATTTTTCCATGATGTCGTCATCAACGTCAGCAACAGCTTCGATCAATTCTGCACGACGAGCTTCAGCGTCAGCCTTGTATTCTTCAGGAACTGGAATAGTTTCCCACTTAGCACCCAACTTGTCTTCGTCGTAAACGTCGGCAACCATGTCGATCAAGTCGATAACACCTTCAAATTGATCTTCAGCACCGATAGGCATTTGAACTGCGTGAGCGTTAGCGTTTAATCTTTCGTGCAAAGTCTTAACTGAGAAGTCGAAGTTTGCACCGATCTTGTCCATCTTGTTAACGAAAACAATTCTTGGAACACCGTAAGTTTCAGCTTGACGCCATACGTTTTCAGTTTGTGGTTCAACACCGGATTGTGCGTCCAAAACAGTTACGGCACCATCAAGAACACGAAGTGAACGTTCTACTTCGATAGTGAAGTCAACGTGTCCTGGGGTATCGATGATGTTAATTCTGTAGTCATTCCATTGGGCAGTAGTGGCTGCAGAAGTAATAGTGATACCACGTTCCTTTTCTTCTTCCATCCAGTCCATTTGTGAATCACCTTCGTGAGTTTCACCAATCTTGTGGATCTTACCAGTGTAGTAAAGGATACGTTCAGTAGTGGTAGTCTTACCCGCATCGATGTGGGCCATGATACCGATGTTACGTGTCTTTTCTAATGGAAATTCACGTTTGTTAGCCATAGATTATTCTCTCCTTAAAATAAAACCAGCAACTGACTATTAGAAGCGGTAGTGTGCAAATGCACGGTTAGCTTCTGCCATACGGTGTACATCTTCACGCTTCTTAACTGCTGAACCAGTGTTGTTTGAAGCGTCGATGATTTCATTAGCTAAACGTTCATCCATGGTGTGTTCATTACGTAAACGAGCGTATGATACAAGCCATCTTAAGCCCAAAGTAGTTCTTCTTTCAGGACGAACTTCAACTGGGATTTGGTAGTTAGAACCACCGATACGACGAGCTCTAACTTCCAATACTGGCATAATGTTGTTCATTGCTTCTTCAAATACGTCAAGAGGTTCCTTACCAGTCTTTTCCTTAACGATGTCAAAAGCGTCGTAAAGAATAGTTGAAGCCTTTGCCTTCTTACCGTCAAGCATCAAGTGGTTAATCAACTTAGTAACAAGCTTTGAGTTGTAAACTGGATCTGCTAAAACGTCTCTCTTAGCTACGTGACCTTTTCTAGGCATTATTTAAATCCTCCTTTAACCTTTCTTAGTACCGTACTTAGAACGTGCTTGCTTTCTGCCATCAACACCAGCAGTATCAAGCGCACCACGGATAATGTGGTAACGTACACCAGGAAGGTCCTTTACACGACCACCACGGATCAAAACAACTGAGTGTTCTTGAAGGTTGTGGCCTTCACCTGGAATGTATGCAGTAACTTCGATCAAGTTTGAAAGACGAACACGAGCATACTTACGCAAAGCTGAGTTAGGCTTCTTAGGGGTCATAGTACCTACACGAGTAGCAACTCCACGCATTTGTGGTGCTGGGTTAAGCACTAATTCCTTCTTCATACTGTTGTAACCGTAGTTCAAAGCTGGTGACTTTGATTTAGTAGTCTTTGAATGACGGCCTTTTCTTACCAATTGGTTAATGGTTGGCATTAAATTTTCCTCCTAAAAATAATTATTTTGTTCACACATCCGGGAGTTTCTTTTTTCTCACGAACATCTTGTTCAAAACATACAAGAGTTAGTTTACACCCTTTTTCCAAAAAATCCAATATTTTTTTGTCTTAAAAAATAAAAATGCGCTTTTTTTGCGTATCTAATATATAGGAGGACTTTTTATGATTTATTACTTAAGCAACTTTTTTATTGGAGCTTGTGTAGCTTCACACGCCAATTTGGTATTCAATCGCCTGCAGATCGACAATTATCAGCTAATCTTATCGCGATCCTATTGTTTTGCTTGCAAAAAGCAGCTGAGATTCTGGGATACTTTGCCAATTATTTCCTATCTCTATTTGAGAGGAAAATGCCATTATTGCCAGACAAAAATTTCTGCGGAGCATCTACTGATTGAATTAATCGGAGGATTTTCTTTTGTTTTGCTAGATTTTAGTAAAATCAATAGCTACTTTTTGGCAATTTTATTATTTTTTCTTTTGATAATCAGCCTATTCGATTATTTTGAGCAAGAATTTCCAATTTACCTATTATTTTGTCCGCTGCTTGCATTAATCGGCAAGCGCCTGCTTTTCCCCTTAAAGCTCGATAGTTTGAGCTTATTGAATTTTCTGCCAATGATAATAGCTTTTGGGCTAATGATCAAAAAAGAAAAGCTTGGAGAAGGCGATTTATTAATCTATTTGCTGCTGGTCGGATTTTTTTCAGCGCAAAGCGCCAATCTCATCATGCTGCTTGCCTGCATTTTATGTTTGGTAGTTTTTCCGATAACAAAAAAGAAGAGCCATCAAGCTCTTCCTTTTGTCCCATATATTTATGCTGCGACAATTTTGTTTAATAATTATCAACTATTTCAAATTATCAACTAAAGAAAAAACTCGGAAATTTTTCCGAGTTTTTCTTTCTCTAACAGATTAAATTGTCAAATTTACTTTGCAGGTTCTTCGTCCTTCATTTGCTTTTCAATGTCGGCGATTGAGTAAACTGACTTGTTATTTTGTTCAACCTTCTTAGGATCAACGTCTGCCTTTGGCTCCATGTTTCTGTAAACAGGCATACCAGTACCAGCAGGAATAATCTTACCGATAATGACGTTTTCCTTAAGACCGAGTAATGGATCGTTCTTACCTCTAATAGATGCATCAGTAAGAACACGAGTAGTTTCCTGGAATGAAGCAGCTGACAAGAAACTGTTAGTTTCAAGGGCAGCCTTAGTAATACCCAAGATAATGCTTTGAGCAGTTGCTGGGATTCCTCCAGAAATAATTACTTGTTTGTTGCGGTCTCTAAATTGACCGATATCCATGATTTCACCTGGCAAGATGTCAGTTTCACCTGGATCAAGTACGCGGACCTTTTGCAACATTTGACGAGTCAATACTTCAACGTGCTTATCGGAAATGTCTACACCCTGCATTCTATAAGCCTTTTGAACTTCGGCAAGGATGTACTTTTCAGTAGTCAAAGTATCAGTAACTTGGATCAATTCCTTAGGGTCAACAGAACCCAAAGTCAACTTGTCACCACGACGAACTTCATCGCCTTCGCTAACTGCAACAGATGCAGTGTAAGCAACGCTATAAGTTCTTTCATCGATCTTACCCTTAATGGTAATTTCTCTAGTGTGGTCTGCTGGGTTTTCTTGGATTGAATCTACGATACCATCAACTTCTGAGATAGTAGCACGACCCTTAGGGTTACGTGCTTCGAACAATTCTTGAACACGAGGAAGACCCTGAGTAATATCTTCGGCACCGGCAACACCACCGTTGTGGAAAGTTCTCAAAGTAAGCTGAGTACCAGGTTCACCGATTGATTGAGCAGCAACAGTACCAACTGCTTCACCAACTTCAACTTCTTCACCAGTTGCCAAGTTCATACCATAACACTTGCGGCAAACACCGTGTGGAGTGTCACAAGTAAGGATTGATCTAATCTTAACGTGAGTTACGCCAGCATCAACGATCTTGTGGGCAAGATTTTCGTCCATCATTACATTTCTACCAACGATAACTTCGCCTGTAGCTGGATCCTTAACTGTTTCGCCAGTGAAACGACCAAGCAAACGATCGAATAATGGTTCGATCAATTCGTCGCCTTCCATAATTGAGTGAACAGTAATTCCACGGTCAGTACCACAGTCATCTTCACGAATAATAACGTCTTGGGCAACGTCAACCAAACGACGAGTTAAGTAACCTGACTGAGCAGTCTTCAAGGCAGTATCAGTCATACCCTTACGAGCACCGTGAGTTGACATGAATAGTTCCAATACTGACAAACCTTCCTTAAAGTTTGAGGTAACTGGAATTTCGAACAAACCACCGTTAGGAGTGGCCATCAAACCACGCATACCAGCTAACTGAGTAAAGTTTGAGATGTTACCACGGGCACCGGAGTCGGCCATGATAGTGATTGGGTTTCTTGGGTCATAGATTTGAGCAATTTCATTTTGAACTTCATCCTTACATGCGTTCCAAATGCTAATTACTCGGTCGTGACGTTCTTGTTCAGTGATCAAACCACGTCTAAATTGCTTAGAAACAACATCAACTTGCTTGTGGGCCTTTTCTACCTTTTCATCCTTATCGGCAATTTCAGGAACGTCGATCATACCGATAGTGATACCTGAAGTAGTAGAGCTTTCGTAACCCAATTGCTTCAAGTCGTCAAGGTATTCTGAAGTTCTTTGTACCTTGTAGTACTTGTAAATAGTTGCGATTGAGTCTGACAAGAAACCACTCTTGAATGGAGTTGCGATCAAGTCATCAGCAACTTCATCAATCTTAGATTGAATGTCTTCTCCATCCTTCAAGAAGTACTTTTCATCCAAAGGATTGTTCAAGTTAGCTTCAGTTGGTTCGTTAATGTAGAAGTAGTCGTCTGGGAACACTTGGTTGAAGACGATCTTACCATAAGTAGTTACGAAAATCTTGTGTTCGCAACCCTTAGGCCATGACTTTTCTGGCATTGAATCAGCAGCCATACCAATAATGGTGTGGTAGTGAATGTCGCCATTTTCATATGCTACAGTTGCTTCTGCAGGTGAAGTAAAGATCATGCCTTCGCCTTCACGACCGCGTTCAGCTTGAGTCAACCAGTAGTTACCCAAAACGACGTCCTGTGAAGGAGTTACGATTGGCTTACCATCCTTAGGTGCCAAAATGTGGTGAGCTGCAAGCATCAATAATCTTGATTCAGCAACAGCTTCATCTGACAAAGGTACGTGAATGGCCATCTGGTCACCGTCGAAGTCGGCGTTGTAGGCTTCACATGTCAATGGATGCAATCTGATTGATTTACCAGGAACCAAAACAGGTTCAAAGGCTTGGATACTCAAACGGTGAAGAGTAGGTGCTCTGTTCAAAAGAACTGGGCGTTCCTTAATTACATCTTCAAGTACATCCCAGATGTCGTCATCTTCACGATCAATCTTACGCTTAGCATTCTTGATGTTAGATGCAATACCGCGCTTAACTAATTCGTGCATTACGAATGGCTTGAACAATTCAAGAGCCATTGGACGTGGGACACCACATTGGTAAAGCTTCAACTTAGGTGAAACGTCGATAACTGAACGACCTGAGTAGTCAACACGCTTACCCAAAAGGTTTTGACGGAAACGACCCTGCTTACCCTTAAGCATGTGTGAAAGTGACTTAAGTGGACGATTACCTGGTCCTACAACTGGACGACCACGACGACCGTTGTCGATCAAGGCATCAACAGCTTCTTGCAACATTCTCTTTTCGTTTTGAACGATGATGTTTGGTGCATTTAAGTCAAGCAATCTCTTCAAACGATTGTTACGGTTGATTACTCTACGGTACAAATCGTTCAAGTCTGAAGTAGCAAAACGGCCACCTTCAAGTTGAACCATTGGACGCAAGTCTGGTGGAATAACTGGAACAGCATCCATAACCATCCATTCAGGCTTGTTGCCTGAGTTTCTGAAGGCATCCAAAATATCCAATCTTCTAATTGCACGAGTACGCTTTTGACCAGTTGCTGATTGAAGTTCTTGCTTCAAATCCTTAACTTCCTTATCAAGATCTACTTGTCTCAATAAGTCGCGGATAGCTTCAGCACCCATCTTAGCAACAAATCTATTGCCGTACTTTTGCTTTTGTTCACGGTATTCTGCTTCAGTTAAAAGTTGCTTTGGTTCAAGATCAGTATCACCAGCATCAATAACAATATAAGCAGCAAAATAGATAACTTCTTCAAGCAATCTTGGAGAAATATCTAATACTAGACCCATTCTTGAAGGAATTCCCTTGAAGTACCAAATATGAGTTACAGGGGCAGCCAATTCAATGTGGCCCATTCTTTCTCTTCTTACCTTGGCTGAAGTAACTTCAACACCACAACGGTCACAAACGATACCGCGGTATCTTACACCCTTGTACTTACCACAAGTACAAGACCAATCTTTAGTTGGTCCGAAAATTCTTTCATCAAATAAGCCATCTTTTTCTGGTTTTAAAGTACGATAATTGATCGTTTCTGGTTTTTTAACTTCACCATAAGACCAGCTTCTAATCTTGTTAGGTGAAGCAAGACCAATCTGCATACTTTCGAACTTATTTACGTCGATCAAGAGTTTAACCCCCTACTTACTTTGAAACCTTATCATCAGCGTCATCTACTGGAACTTCTTCAGTTTCAGTGGCGTCAACTGTTTCGCTAGTTTCCTTGGCTAACTTCTTCTTTTGTTGTTCTTCTGCCATTCGTGACAAAGTATCGATGTTCAAATGTTCATTTGAGTCATCGTCCATATCGCGAAGTTCAATTTCTTGCTTGTTCATGTCAAGCACGCGGATATCCAATCCTAATGATTGCAATTCCTTAACAAGAACGCGGAATGATTCAGGAACACCTGGCTTAGGAATTCTTTCGCCCTTAACAATAGCTTCATAAGCTCTTACACGTCCAACAACGTCATCTGACTTGTAAGTCAAAATTTCTTGCAAGGTGTAAGCAGCACCATATGCTTCAAGGGCCCAAACTTCCATTTCACCGAAACGCTGTCCACCGAATTGTGCCTTACCACCCAAAGGTTGTTGAGTAACCAATGAGTAAGGCCCAATTGAACGTGCATGGATCTTGTCATCAACCATGTGAGTCAACTTCAAGTAGTGCATGACACCAACAGAAACACGGTTGTGGAATGGTTCACCGGTACGTCCATCGTAAATTACAGTCTTACCATCGCGGTCAATACCAGCTTGGTGTACAGTGTCCCAAACATCCTTTTCATCGGCACCATCGAATACTGGAGTAGCAACGTGGATACCTAATTGACGAGCAGCAGCACCTAGGTGCAATTCCAAAATCTGTCCAATGTTCATACGTGAAGGCACACCCATTGGGTTCAAGCAGATATCAACTGGAGTACCGTCTGGCAAGAATGGCATATCTTCTTCAGGCATAACAACGGCTACAGTACCCTTGTTTCCGTGACGACCAGACATCTTGTCACCGACTTGGATCTTTCTCTTTTGAGCGATGTAAACACGAACCATAGTATTTACACCTGGAGCAAGTTCATCTCCGCCTTCGCGAGTGTAAACCTTAACGTCTTGAACAATACCGCCACCACCATGTGGTACGTGAAGTGAAGTATCACGAACTTCGCGAGCCTTTTCACCAAAGATTGCGTGCAATAATCTTTCTTCAGCTGATAATTCAGTCACACCCTTTGGAGTAACCTTACCAACTAAGATATCACCGTCATGAACTTCGGCACCAATACGGATAATACCATCAGCGTCAAGATCCTTAAGGGCATCTTCACCAACGTTAGGAAGTTCACGAGTGATTTCTTCAGGCCCAAGCTTAGTGTCACGAGCTTCTGATTCGAAGTCTTCAATACTGATTGAAGTGTAAACGTCATCCTTTACCAAACGTTCTGACAACATGATTGAGTCTTCGAAGTTGTACATGTTCCAAGTCATGAAGGCGATCAATGGGTTTTGACCTAAGGCCAATTCACCATGGCTCATAGTTGGACCGTTAGCAATTACATCGCTTGCGTCAACCTTGTCGCCTTGCTTAACGTTAGGAGTTTGGTTGTATGACTTAGAGTTGTTTGAACGACGGTACTTTTCAAGTACGTACTTATCTAAAGTACCATCTTCGCGTCTAATTCTAATTTCGTTACCATCAACGTATTCAACTACACCAGCTTCTTTAGCAAGCAAAGCATCACCGGAGTCGTGGGCTGCACGGTATTCCATACCAGTACCAACTAATGAACTGTGTGGGTTGATAAGTGGGGCAGCCTGACGTTGCTGGTTGGCACCCATCAAAGCACGGTTAGAGTCGTCGTTTTCAAGGAATGGGATACATGCTGAAGCAACAGAAACGACTTGCTTTGGAATAACGTCCATGTAGTCGATCTTGTCAGGAGTAACTTCGACGTTATCTTCCTTAAATCTAGCCAAGATAATGTCGTCCTTGAATGATCCATCTGGATTCAAACGAGTGTTGGCACCGGCGATGATGTAGTTATCTTCAACATCGGCAGTCAAGTAGTCGATCTTGTCAGTAACCTTGTGAGTCTTCCAAGAAACACGGCGGTATGGAGTCTCAATAAAACCATACTTGTTGATCACTGCGTATGAAGCAAGTGAGTTGATCAAACCGATGTTAGGTCCTTCTGGAGTTTCGATAGGACAAAGACGACCATAGTGAGTATAGTGAACGTCACGAACTTCATAACCGGCACGGTCACGAGTCAAACCACCAGGTCCAAGGGCTGACATACGACGCTTGTGAGTCAATTCACCGAGTGGGTTGTGTTGGTCCATGAACTGTGAAAGTTGTGATGAACCGAAGAATTCCTTCAAGCTGGCAACAATTGGACGAATGTTGATCAATTGTTGAGGAGTTACAGTTGTAGGGTCTTGAATTGACATTCTTTCGCGTACAACACGTTCCATTCTAGCCAAACCAATTCTGAATTGGTTTTGAAGCAATTCACCAACACGACGAATACGACGGTTACCCAAGTGGTCGATGTCATCAGTGTTGCCTAATTGATCTTGAAGAGCAAAGAAGTAGTTGATTGAAGCCAAAACATCAGCTGGAGTTAAGTGCTTAACGTCTTCGCCGATGTGACCATTAGAAATCAACTTGATTTCTCTTTCTGGATCAACCTTTGAGAATACCTTGATTTCTTGAACTGTAATTGGGTCAGGTACAACAGCTTCGCTTGATGGTTCGTAAGTTACCATCTTGAAGTCATCACGATCAAGATACTTTTCCAAAGTATCCATAATTTCATGAGTAACTACAGTACCCTTCTTGACAATAATTTCACCAGTATCTGGATCTGCCAAGGTTTCTGCCAAGGTTTGACCGTATAAACGATTCTTAAGTGAAAGTTTCTTGTTAATCTTGTAACGGCCAACTGGTGCTAAGTCGTAACGACGTGGATCAAAGAAACGTGCGTAAAGCAATGATCTAGAAGTATCAGTAGTCTTTGGTTCACCTGGACGCAAACGTTCGTAAATGTCCTTAAGAGCTTCAGCTACGCGTGAGTCAGCTGGGTTTTTGTGAACATCCTTTTCAAGAGTGAATTGCAAAGTGTCGCTCTTGCCAAACATATCCAAGATTTCGCCATCTGAACCCAAACCCATAGCTCTAACCAAAACAGTCAAAGGTAACTTACGAGTACGGTCAACGCGAACGTAGGAAACATTCTTAGCATCAGTTTCATATTCAAGCCAAGCACCACGGTTAGGAATAACAGTGGCACCAAAAGTTTGACGACCATTTTTGTCAAATTCGCCTGAATAGTAAACACCAGGTGATCTAACTAACTGTGAAACGATAACTCTTTCGGCACCGTTGATAATGAATGAACCTGATTCAGTCATCAAAGGCAAATCACCGAAGAAAACATCTTGAGTCTTGATTTCGCCAGTTTCTTGGTTGGTCAACTTCAAAGTCACGTGCATAGGTGCAGCATAAGTTGCATCGTGGTCACGTGATTCATCTACAGTATATTTTGGCTTTTGTAATTTGTAGCCAACATATTCTAATGAAAGCTTACCTGAGAAGTCGCCGATAGGCATAATGTCATCGAAAACTTCTTTGATACCTTTATCAAGGAACCATTGATATGATTGTGTTTGAACATCGGTCAAGTTAGGTAGTTTCAAAACTTCTTTAATCTTTGAAAAACTACGTCTTGTACGATGCTTACCATAATTAACTACATGTCCGTTTAACAAGGAAAACATCCTTTCTGTTAGAGAAAGCAAATATTACATTTGTGTTACAAATTTCAAAAGCTGGATTTTTGAGTACAAAAAAGACAAAAATGACCTGGTCATTTTTGTCTTTATTATTCTGCTGGACAATAGATCAGCAGAATTCTGAAATTCAGCCTTTTAAATCAGGCAATATTATACTATTTATAAGCTTTGACGTCAAGGTTAAACTTCTACAGCTTCCTTGATTTTGCTTTGTTTTTTGACAAGATCGAACTTCAACTTGTCGCGACTAGCACCAATCTTAATGATGTCGCCCTTACTTACGGCACCATCGATCAGCATACTGGCGATTTCGTCTTCGATTTCGTTTTGAATTGTTCTTCTAAGCGGTCTAGCACCATTTTCTGGATCATAGCCATCTTTAGCAATCTTATCTAAGGCTGCTCTTGAAATCTTCAAAGTAATGCCCTTAGCCTCCAAGCGATCAACCAAACGTTTGGTCAACAAGGTTACAATTTCGCGCAACTCTTTTTCTGATAATTGATCAAAGACAATCGTACCATCAATTCTGTTCAAAAATTCCGGCCTGAAGAATTGCTTCAAAGCTTGCTTAACCTTGTCTTCGCGCAAGTTTGCTTGAGCATTGCTGTCAGCGGTAAAGCCGACTGCCTTAGTCTCAAATAAGCTTCTTGAGCCCAAGTTAGAAGTCATGATAATGATTGTATTTCTAAAGTCTACCTTTCGACCCTTGGAATCTGTCAAAAATCCTTCATCTAAAACCTGCAATAGCAAATTGAAGACATCTGGGTGCGCCTTTTCAACCTCATCAAGCAAAATAACTGAGTAAGGATGACGACGAACTTGTTCGGATAATTGACCGCCTTCTTCATAGCCAACATATCCAGGAGCTGAACCGATTAACTTGCTGCTGGCAATAGAATCCATGTATTCTGACATGTCGATTCTGATCATGTTGGCATCTGAGCCAAAGACTGCATGAGCAACTGCCTTAGCTAATTCAGTCTTACCAACACCAGTTGGTCCTAAGAATAAGAATGAACCAATTGGCCGGCGTTCATCTTTAATGCCACTTCTACTACGTCTAATTGCTTTAGCCACAGCTGACACAGCTTTTGATTGGCCAATGACTCTTTGATGCAAAATCTCTTCCAGTTGAGCTAAACGCTTGGTTTCACTAGTTTTCATTTGCGTTACTGGCACGCCAGTCCAAGATGAAACGACCACAGCAATATCTTCAGGAGTCACAACTGCCTTGCCGGCATCTTTTTGGTGCAATTTTTCAGCTAAATCATTGCGTTGCAAATTCAAATTGTTCTGCATTTCTTGCAACTTAGCTGCTTCGACAAAGTTTTGACTAGCTGCTGCAGCATTCTTCTTCTCGATGATTTTCTTTAATTGATCATTGAATTGATCTAGACGGTCGCTTCTGCCGGCATTGTTTTTAATTTTAACGGCTGCACTAGCTTCATCGATCAAGTCGATTGCCTTATCTGGCAAATAGCGACTTGCAATGTAGCGCGTTGATAAATTGACCGCTGCTTGCAAACTTTCGTCGCTAATTGTTACGTGGTGATATTCTTCGTATTTTGGACGCAAACCGGTTAAAATGTTCAAAGTATCCTTAGTGCTTGGTTCATTCAAGCGCACTTGCTGGAAGCGTCTAGCCAAGGCTTGATCTTTTTCGACATATTTTTGATATTCGTCAAAAGTCGTAGCCCCAATCATTTGTAAATCGCCTCGAGCTAGAGCGGGCTTTAAAATATTGGAGGCATCAATTGCCCCTTCTGCCCCGCCGGCACCGATCAAGGTGTGCATTTCATCGATAAACAAAATCACCTTGCCATCGCGAGCAATTTCTTGCAGCATCTTGCGCATGCGATCTTCAAACTCGCCTCTGAACTTGGTTCCAGCTACCATGTTAGCGATGTTCAGGGTCATTACTCGTTTATTACGCAAATCTGCCGGTACTCTCTTGTTGACGATTTCAGTTGCAATTGCTTCTGCTACCGCAGTCTTACCAACACCTGGCTCACCAATAAGCATTGGATTATTCTTTGTGCGGCGAGACAAAATTTGAATTACACGCTTAATTTCCTTATCGCGACCAATCACTGGATCAACTTCGCCATTTTTTACCCGTTGATTCAAGTCAATCGCTACCCGGTCCAAAGTTGGCGTTGTAGAACGCTTGCCCGTGTTTCTAGTAGGACCACCAGCTTGACCATATCTAGATCTTTGCGGAGCATTATCTTCTTGGCCAGCTTGGAAAAAGTTGATGTTTTCCTCTAAGTCTGATCTCAATTGATCTAGGTCAACATTAAAGTTAAGCAAAATCTTAGCTGACAAAATCTGCTCATTAGCAATCAAGCCCAGCAAGATATGACTGGTCGTAATCTCATCGCTGGAAGATTCATTGGCACTTCTTCTAGCAAAATCTAGCACCATCGCTAATCTAGGAGACATTTCGATGTAATTGGCCTTAGCAGCTGAACCGTAGCCAGTATAACGCTCAATCTCGTCGCTTACCGCAGAAGGAGTAAGTCCCCATGAACGAAGCGCCTTGCCAGCATCCCCATCTGACTCAATGATCATCGCCAAGAGCACGTGCTCTGTTCCAATCATTCGATGTTGAAAATATTGTGCTTGCTGACGAGCAATCTCTAATACTTGATTTGCACTATTACTGTATGAAATATCCAAACAAATCCCACCTTATGACCTTTAACTAATATATCTAATTTATGCAAACAATAACTTACTAATTTGTTCTAAATATTTTTTGTCTACTTGAGCAAAATTTTCAAGCTTAGGAGAATCAATATCTAAAACTCCCCATAATTTATCATCTTTAAAAACTGGGACAACAATCTCTGAATTAGAAGCACTATCGCAGGCAATATGACCAGCAAATTCATGTACGTTAGGTACAATGACTGTTGCTTCATTTTGAGCTGCCGTTCCACAGACACCTTTTCCTAAAGCAATGTGCACACAGGCTGGCTTGCCTTGGAAGGGTCCTAAAATCAATTCACCATTTTCAAAACGGTAAAAGCCAGCAAAATTGACATTGCTCAATTGATCAAAAAGCAAGGCTGAAACATTAGCGGTATTAGCAATCCAATCGCTTTCTCCATCTAATAAACTCTCAACCTGCTTAACCAACAACTTATAATCTTCTTCGTTCATTGCTGTCATTTGCCTGATCCTTTCTTCAAGTTTGATCAATTATAACAAACCATCGGCTACTTGGCTATTAATTACAACCAAAGAAAAAGTCCACGACAGCATTTGCCATCGCAGACTAGCAGTCGGGAAAACGGGATTTGAACCCGTGGCCTCTGCGTCCCGAACGCAGCGCTCTACCAAGCTGAGCCATTTCCCGATAACAAAAAAACTCACCATCAGGCGAGTTTTTTCTTTCTTAAGCGGAAGACGGGATTCGAACCCGCGACCCCAACCATGGCAAGGTTGTGTTCTACCACTGAACTACTTCCGCGATACAGATATTATTATAGCAAACAACTTATAGATTGCAAGCCCTTTTTTAAAGCTTAGGATTGAAAACAAATCCTAAGCGGAAGACGGGATTCGAACCCGCGACCCCAACCATGGCAAGGTTGTGTTCTACCACTGAACTACTTCCGCAATACAAAAAATATTATAGCAAACATTTTTGAGATTGCAAACATTTTTTGTGATTTTTTTCAATTTAATTAATGACCCCCGCCAAGCATTGTGCCAAAGACCATTCCAATACCTGAACCAGTGGTTGAGGATTGGTTGGCTGCCTTAGTAATATTGTTAAAAATCAACTTAGTTGTAGGTGATAATTGACCTTTAATTGCATATGGTTCAAGTCCTATTCGAATATCACGCATAACCTTTCCAAGATATGCACCTGATTCAAGGTCTCTCTTTGCATCTAGCACAACTTGTCTTTCATCATCTGGCATATCTTCATAAATTGCATCGATTAGTTGCGAAAGTAAAAGAGTTCTACCATCGTCATCTTGATTTTCTTTTTTATGTTCAAAAAACATTTCGTTAACCTCCATAATTAGGTATTAAAACTTATTTGAATATTACCTATATTTTCCATTAATAAAGTTTTTATACGCTGGTGCATTTTCTTGTCCCGAGATCCATCCTCCGCCCAAGGCTGATTCCCAGCCATGAAGCGCAACACCAAAAGCTGCTTCAAATGGACTCTTGGTTACAACATAATGCCACTTGCCATTTTTACTTCTATAACCATATCCATTAGCTTCCGGAATAATATATTTTGGCATCGAACTCGAACTTGATTTATGATGTTTTTTCTTGGATCTTGCCATAAATATATTTCCAAAAACAGAATGAGCTTGATCTTGATTATCTAAATCCTGATTTGAATCGTCTAAGGATTCAGATTCAACTTCAACATTTTCTTCCTGTAGTTTAGAATTAGCTTTTTCAATGATATCTTTTGCTTGATCTATTTGAGTCTGATCTAAACCGCTATTCGATGGGATATCTAATACAAACTTACCTTCTTCGATTTTTACATAGCTATCCAATCTATTAGCCAAAGTACTTGAGATTTTTGTTTGATCAATAGCTTCTTGGCTAACCGCTGCTTGCACCGGAAGAATACTCATATCCATAAATAAGGCAGTGCTTACAGATGCCACTACAATTTTATTCAACATTTTACCGCTTATCATAATCCACACCTTTTTCTTTTTATCTTTCATTATTTTATACCAACATTGATAATCTCGATCAAATATTTTATCAAGAAAGATAATCATCTTCACTCAATTGAAATTATAAGTCTATAATCCATTGAAAATCTCTTGATGAATATAATAAATTCATCTTTATAGATATTTTTTCGAGCCTAAAACTTATACAGCTCACTCCCCCCGCTTTTTCAACTTACTGCAAGTATTATAGTTCTTATTACAAAAACATTTCAATCATTTTACATTTATCATTACCATTTCTTAACGAAAAAAGTTCAATCGAAAGATAAAAATAAGCAACAATAAAAAATGCACTCTTATCTACCTTATCTGACAATAGTCTAAAGATAGTATCTTTTTTCCAATAAATCACTGTCATGACTATTGCTAGCAAAACCATATTGCTTATTTCAGAGATTAATATCCCGCTTGTCGAATATGCCTGCCCTATTTGCAAGATACTAATTAACAAATTGATCAGTTCATTCAATGCTAGCAATTAGCAAAACAGCCCCTAAAATCACTTGTTTATCTGCTCAGTTTCTAAACCAAAAATAAAATATACCAGCAGCCATAGATCCTTACTCTTAAAATGCACTCTTGAAATCGTATAAAAGCAGCTATAGTCAAAAATCACGCTAATTATGAAGTTAAGTCCAATAACAGTCAGAGTCACTAATTCCATTTTTCTTACCTACAAAAAATCCCCTGCCAAAGCAAGGGATTTTCAAAATTATTCGTTATCAAAGTTCTCAGGACGCATTGTTGGGAACAACAAAACATCTCTAATAGCTGGAGCATCAGTCAAAAGCATTACCAAACGGTCAATTCCGATACCCAAACCACCTGTAGGAGGCATACCGAATTCCATTGCGCGAAGGTAATCTTCATCGATCATATCTGCTTCATCGTTACCAGCTTCACGTTCAGCCATTTGTGCTTCGAAACGTTCACGTTGATCATCTGGATCATTCAATTCTGAGAAGGCATTGCCGTATTCTGAACCCATGATGAAGATTTCAAAACGGTCAGTAAAGCGTGGGTCATCCGCATTCTTCTTAGCAAGTGGTGAAACTTCTACTGGGTGACCGTAAACGAAAGTTGGGTCAACAATAGTGTGTTCACAGAATTCTTCAAAGAAGGCGTTGATTACATGTCCAACCTTCCAGAATGATTCGCAGTGAATGCCGTGTTCTTCAGCAATCTTCTTAGCTTCTTCGTCAGTCATTTCCTTCCAGAAGTCTACACCGGTCTTTTCCTTGATCAAGTCAACCATGTGTACGCGGCGGTATGGCTTGCCTAAATCAATTTCAGTACCTTGGTAAACAACCTTAGCATCGTCAGAAACAACCTTAGCAGCTGCCTTAATAATGCCTTCTGCTTCATCCATTACATCATGGAAGTCCCAGTAAGCTGCATAAGTTTCAAGTTCAGTAAATTCTGGGTTGTGACGAGTGTCCAAACCTTCGTTTCTGAAGACACGACCAATTTCATAAACACGTTCCATGTCACCAACGATCAAACGCTTCAAAGGCAATTCCAAAGCAATACGCATGTACAAGCTAATATCCAAAGCGTTGTGGTGAGTAATAAATGGACGAGCTTCAGCACCACCAGGGATGTTGTGCAAAACTGGAGTTTCAACTTCTAAGAAGTCGCGCTTGTTCAAGTAGTCGCGGATAGCTTGAATAATTTGCGTACGGTGAACAAAACGCATGTAGCTTTCACGGTTAGTGATTAAGTCAAGGTAACGTTGACGGTAAATTTGTTCAACATTCTTCAAGCCGTGGTACTTATCTGGCAATGGACGAAGAGCCTTTGACAAGAAAGTAACGTGTTGTGCACGAATAGTCAATTCGCCAGTGTCGGTCTTCATCACTTCGCCTTCGATACCCAAGAAGTCACCAATATCTGATTTCTTGAAGATCTTGTAGTTATCTTCGCCAACGATATCCTTACGTACGTAGATTTGAATCTTGCCAGTACGGTCGTAAATATCTGCAAAACCAACCTTACCCTTACCACGCTTAGCAAGCATTCTACCTGCTACCTTGGTCTTAGGCATATCTTCGTTCAATTCATCCTTGTCTTCAGCTAAGTACTTTTCGTCTAAAGTGCTTGCTAAATCAGTACGGTCGTACTTTCTAACACCAAATGGTTCAATACCATCTTCACGAAGCTCTTCCATCTTTTGACGGCGAGCAATCAATTGGTCATTTAATTCGTTCTTTGCCAATGTTTTCTTCCTCCATTACTTGTTTAAGGCTGCCTTCATAGCCTCACGCTCTTTTTGATGCTTTTCATATTCGTCAGCAAAATTATCCAACAAATCGAAAACTTCTTGTCGCGTCCAAACCTCATTTATTTTAGCACGAGTACGCGCAGAACGGGGAACTCCCTTTAAATAATAAGCAGCTTGTTGTCTAAATTCAGGTACAGCAATTCTTTCGCCCTTAAGTTCAACTAGGCCATCAAGCTGATGCTTAGCTGTTTCAATTTTTTCACGAATTGTTTGTTCTGGCAACTTTTCGCCTGTTTCAAGATAATGCACCATGTCCTTAAGCATCCAAGGATTACCTAAAGCAGCGCGGCCAACCATTACCGCAGTTGCGCCAATCTCGTCTAGGGCCTTTTTGGCTAATTCTGGCGTTGTAATATCGCCATTAGCTACAAAAGGAATATCCAAGGCATTAGCTACATCATGCAAAGTTTCCCAGTCAGCTTGGCCTTGGTACATTTGCTTTCTTGTTCGGCCGTGCATTGCTAGCATTGATGCTCCTGCTTCTTGAGCAGCCAAGGCATTTTCCACAGCAAAAATATGCTTGGTATCCCAGCCTAAACGCATCTTAACTGAAACTGGCTTAGATACGTTTTGCACAACTGTGTGCACCATTTGATAAATCTTGTTGGCATCAAGTAGCCATTTTGAACCAGAATCAGTCTTGGTTACTTTAGGAACTGGGCATCCCATGTTGATATCAATAATATCTGCTTGGGTATGTTGATCGATATACTGAGCAGCTTGAAGCAAAGTTTCCTCTGTCCCACCAAAAATTTGAATGCTCATTGGGTGTTCACTAGGATCAACTTTCAACATTTCCAAGGTTTTTTTATTCTGATAAATAATTCCATGATCAGAGATCATTTCGCAAACTACCAAACCAGCACCAAATTCTTTGCAGACAACTCTAAAGGCTGAATTCGAAACCCCAGCCATTGGAGCGACAACAACTCGATTAGGAATGGTGATTTCGCGAATCTTCCAACTGTTATCCACCAAATCATCCTTTCAAATACCTAAACATTGTAACAAAAAAGCTGCTTATCACAAAATAATTGCTTATTTGATTATCCTCTTTTAACGATTCTTCAAAATTTCTTCCAATTCTGCTTGGCTGAAATTATACTTTTGGCCGCAGAAGTTGCAAGTAAGTTCTGCTCCATGATCTTCCTCGATCATTTCCTTAAGCTGGGCGCGATCCAAAGTTGCCATAATGTTCTTGTACTTTTCTTTTGAACAATCGCACTTAAAGGCCACGTCATCTTTTTCAAGGATCTTGCAATCATCGCCCAAAATCTTTTTGGCCAAATCTTCTGGCGTCATACCATCCATAAAGGCGGTTGACAAAGCAGGCAAGTCATTGATTCTCTTAGTCACTTCTTCAATTAAGCTATCGCTAGCTCCTGGCAAGGCTTGAAGCATAAAACCACCAGCCGTTGCGATCGTATTGTTAGGGTTAACAAAAACCGATACCCCAACTGCAGAAGGAATTTGTTCAGACTTAGCTAAATAATAAGTGAAGTCTTCGCCGATTTCGCCTGAAGTGATTGGCACTTCGCCAGTGTAAGGCTGCTTTAAGCCAATATCCTTAGTTACTTCAAGCCAGCCTTGACCGACGGCTTTTTTGACATCGATGTGGCCATTTGGCTTAGGTGGCAAGGCAATATGTGGGTTTCTCAAGTAACCCTTAACTGTCAAATCCGCCTTAGCTGTTACAACAGTTGGACCAACTGGACCATCACCAAGCAAGCGAACCGTCAATTCTTGGCCTTCAGTTAGGCCAGCTGCTGCTAGCAAAACACCACCAATCATTGTTCTGCCTAATACAGCAGATGAAGCTGACCAAGTGTCGTGCCGACGTTGAGCTTCAGCTACCATGTCCTTAGCATAAACTGTCAAAAGTCGTAAATTCTTTGTTTTATCAATTGCTTTAATTAAATAATCTGTCATATATATTCTCACCTATAAAAATAGAGCCCAACTAGGCTCTATTTTCTTATTCGTCCTTAGTGTCATCTTCATTTGGCTTTACTTGAGTATCAGGTTCATCCAAGTCTTCTGATGAAGAACTAGTAATTTCTGGTTCAACTGGTTCTTCTTTCTTTTCAGCCTTTTGAATTTCCTTCTTCTCAGCAGCAGCTTTAGCTTCTTCGTAAGTTGAAGCCTTTGATTCGCTAGGATATTCTTCATCGTCTTTTTCAGGCATCTTGCCAGTTTGGTACAAAGCTAAAATTTGCTTTTCGTTCAAAGTTTCGTACTTGAGCAAAGCATCCGCAATTAACTTGTGCTTTTCCTTGTTGTCGCGAACAATTTCAAGCGCCTTTTCGTGAGCTTCATCCAAGATCTTGCGAACTTCTTCGTCGATCTTGGCTGCAGTTGCTTCACTGTATGGCTTCATACCGTATTGGTTTTCGCCTTCTTTTTCAAGTTCAACCATACCCAAAGCATCAGTCATACCGTAGTTGACTACCATGCTATGAGCAATAGCTGTTGCTTGTTCGAAGTCGTTTGAAGCACCAGTTGACTTGTCGCCAATAGTTGCTTCTTCACCGGCACGACCACCCATCAAACCAACAATTTGTTCAAACAATTGGTTCTTAGTCAAAATGAATTGATCATCCTTAGGAAGCATGATGTTGTATCCACCAGCACGGCCACGAGGAACGATGGTAACCTTGCGGACAGTTCTTGAATCGCTTAGAACCAAACCACAGATTGAGTGACCTGCTTCGTGGAAAGCGACTCTCTTTCTTTCTTGTTCAGAAATAATTCGATCTGTCTTAGCAGGACCAGCAATGACGCGGTCTTGAGCTTCATCGATATCTGAAGCAGTGATTTCGCTACCGTTTCTGCGAGCAGCTACCAAAGCAGCTTCGTTCAAAACGTTGGCCAAATCGGCACCAACGAAACCTGGCGTTTGACGAGCAACTTCCTTCAAGTCAACATCGCTAGCCAAAGGCTTGTTGCGAGCGTGAACCTTCAAGATAGCTTCACGGCCGCGAACATCTGGACGACCAACCAAAACCTTACGGTCAAAACGACCTGGACGAAGCAAAGCAGGGTCCAAAACGTCTGAACGGTTAGTAGCGGCAATAACGATTACGCCTTCATCGCCTTGGAAACCATCCATTTCAACTAGCAATTGGTTCAAAGTTTGTTCGCGTTCGTCGTTTCCTCCGCCCATACCGTTGCCACGACGGCGACCGATGGCATCAATTTCATCGATAAAGATAATACTTGGAGCGTTCTTCTTAGCATTAGTAAACAAGTCACGTACACGACTAGCACCAACACCGACGAACATTTCCACGAAATCTGAACCAGAAATTGAATAGAATGGAACGTTAGCTTCACCAGCTACGGCACGAGCAAGCAAAGTCTTACCTGTTCCGGGAGGGCCTTCCAATAAGACACCTGATGGAATCTTTGCACCCAATTTAGTGTATTTGGATGGATTCTTCAAAAATTCAACTACTTCGACTAATTCTTGTTTTTCTTCTTCTTCACCGGCAACATCTGAGAAACGTACCTTGTTCTTAGCTGGATCCTCAGGCTTGACGTGTGAACGACCAAAGTTCATGATGCCGCCATTGCCGCGAGCACCTCCGCCTTGGTTCATCATCATCCAAAGCATCACAATAAACAGGATAGTTGGAACGAGCATGACAATGGTCGAAATCCAATTGCCTGATTGCGACTCTCCTTGGGTAGTCATCCGAGCATCATTTTTTTGTGCCAAGTCTTGCACAGTTGATACGCTAGAATCATTTTGTAACATCGTTGTAGTAAAACGTGTCACGCTTTGGCTAGTGCTACCATTAAAGAAGTCGAAATTGCTGTTCTTTTGACTCTTTGTTGTTTGTGCTTTCTTGTAACTACCTGAAACAACATAAACGCCATTTGCAGGCTGAACACTAAAGTTTTTAACTTTGCCTTGGCGCAAGTCACTGACAAATTCAGAGTAGGAAATACTTTGACTACCTGATGAGTTGCCACTTCCGCCTAGTGCCCAGTTGATTCCCCATAGGAGTAAAAGGAACACAACTATATAGAAAAGGCCATTTGACAATAGCCGATTCCGGTTATTTTTCATATAAAACCTCCGCAAAGTTTATATAAGATATACGCCTAAAAGTTTAACACAAATACGCGTTTAGCTCTAATATTTTAACAAGATCTAAGAAAAAATTCGATAAAGGTAGATTTTTCGGCTTGCAGCAGTAATTCTCTGGTTGCGATAAGCATACTGAACAAAAAGCACCTGATCATCTTCATCAAATACGCTCAAGCAGCGATTTCTTAATTGAAGCGGGATAGCTGCTCGAGCAAACATCTTCTTAGCCTTGGCATGCTGGCCATTTTTCAATGGCAATTTGCTGCCAGATGGCAAAGATCCAACCCAAAAACATTCGCCTTCTGCATAGAAGCTATCAACCAGCTCTCCTTCCATTATCTCACTAGTTAAGACAAACTGCTCATTGCAAAATTCAAATTTTTCATTCAACTTAATCATTGCCTTTTCTTGGGGCAGATTTTGCCCTCCAGCAAGCAAATATTCATATCCTTGGTAAGAATAAAGCTGCCAGCCGCGCAGATCAAAGCCGATATGCCTTTTTCGATAATACCAGACTTGCCTTTGCCAGTAGTAGCTTTTTTCATTCGGCAAAAGATTGGCTAAGGCATCCTCTTTAATGCGAAAGCTACCTAAAAATGGCTGACTTAGTGGTAAATGATCAATTTGCTTTTTGGCTAAATCAGTCAACAGATTCATCTGCTGGCTAAAGCGCAAAACGTTGTCAGCTAAAAGCGGATTTTCTTTTTTTAGCAGTGGCAAAACATGATGTCTTAAGCGATTGCGCAAGATATCGTCTTCTTTGTTAGTTTCGTCTTCGATATAAGGCAAATGATGCTGCTGGTCATACATTAGCAAATCATCTTTGACAAAAGCCAGCAATGGCCTAAGCAATTTAACCCCCTGCCAGTTGCTGACAGCCTGCAAGGAGTTCATCTCGGCTGGATTGCCTGATCTAATTAGCTTGATCAATATATTTTCCAACAGATCATCATTATGATGGGCCGTTAATAAATAATCGCCTTGAACTTGATCTATGACCCGCTTTAAAAAGTCGTATCTAGCAGCTCTTGCCCTTGATTCAAGGCCGCTAGTTATTTGACCGTGCTGCCATCTGCCCTCAATCAAGGGCAAGTTCTGACTTTGGCAATATGCCTGCAATAAATCTGATTCTTTCATAGAATCTTGGCGCAATTGATGGTCAAAATGCGCCACGAAAAGATCAAACTGCACGTCTTTTTTTAATTCAATTAATAAATGCGTCAAAGCCATCGAATCTGGCCCACCGCTACTAGCAACCACTAGCTTCTTATGCGCTAATGGCAAATTATGCATTTGAAAAAACTTCTTTAAATCCATTTCTTTCCTAAAAACAAAGGCAGCTAATCTTTTGACTAGTCTGCCTTTTGCCTATCTATATTCTTCTAAAACTTGCTCTAAGTCTGAAATAGCCTTTTTTGCCTTAGCAGAAGTTTGATTCAAGACTTTGGCAAAATCGGCTGCTTTTACTTGGGTGTATTGATTAGTCGGATCGATCAAATCCGGATCATTGATTCTAGCAAGCGATAAACCTAGCTTGCCTTTATTGACATGAACGATCACGCTTCTAATCTCATCCCCAATCCGGTAGCGTCCCCTTTGGCTAGGCCAACTACCGTCCCAGTCGCTATGATGAATCAAGCCTGACTTTCTAGCATCCAAAGTCACAAAGATTCCTAAATCAGTTATATTGTTGATTACTCCCGTAACCCTTTCTCCAACTTGATATTTCGCCATTTACTTGCCCTCGGGTACGTTATAAATTGTTTCGTTTGGCTTAGAGTAATAGAAGCGGTATCTGATCAACTTCGCCACATAATCTGGATCCTTCAAGTCCACATACTTGTCATTTAACTTTTCTTTTTCTTTGTTTAGCTTAGCTAAAGTGACTTTAGAAGCTTGAACTTCTTGTCTGATCCGGTTTGTTTGAGCCGTTTTGATGGCGATTTGAATCCCCAAGATAACGAAGAGGATGGAGAAAAAGCCAATTATCTTGGCACGACGCGCCTTATGCTTGCGTTTTTCGATTTGCTTTTGACGCAAACGCATCCGCTCTTCGTCATCAAACCTTCTAGGGGCACCGTATTCATTTTGTCTGACAACTCTCAATTTGCTCATTTGCATCCCCCCTACTCACAATTACTTAAAAATTAATCAACGAGCTCGTATAAATCGCTTGCTTCAGCCTTTTTCGTGGTCTCGCGCAAATCCAAGACCTTAGCCTTAACTTGACGAGTTCCATAACCTACTTCAATGATATCATCAATCTTGACATCATAGCTTGATTTAACTACTCGACCATTAACTTTAATTCTACCTTGATCAGCCATTTCCTTAGCAACGGTTCTTCTTTTGACTAATCGGGAAATCTTTAAAAACTTATCAACTCTCATCTCTTACCTACCTTTGTATAATGTCGCTTGCTGCTTCTAAAAAGGTATTAAGCTCTTTAAAGAGCATGCGACTGTTAACCTTATCTGGAACATCGAGCAAGACAATCAAGTCCTTGTTTGGCGCAAGATTGATTCTAGCCTTTAAGTTAACGTGTTCCAATGCCTTAAAAATATTCGGCCCTTCTAATTCGCGCGAAGCTGGTCCATCAAATTCGACCTTAATTCGATCTTTTGCTAGCTTAGAGATCAACTTCACTTGAGCGTAATTTGCCTCTAATTTAATCTTGGCTAGCTGAAGTAGCATCTCTACTGCCTTTGGATAATCTCCAAAACGATCGATTAACTCATCCTCAATTTTATCAAGTTCGGACTGATTATCAATACTCTTAATTCTTTTGTAAAACTCGATTTTTTCTTCTTGATCGGCAATATAAGACTCTGGAATATAGGCTTCTAAGCCAAGATCAAGCTGGGTGTCAGTTTGGCGCAATTTCTTTTTGCCTTTGCGCTCCTTGATCGCGTCTTCAAGCATTTGAGAGTAAAGATCATACCCAACGCTATCAATAAAGCCATGCTGCTGGGCTCCGAGCATATTGCCGGCACCGCGAATGGACAAATCTCGCATCGCAATCTTAAAGCCTGACCCAAGTTCAGTAAAGTCGCGGATAGCTTCCAGCCTTTTTTCGCTGACTTCTGTCAGCACCTTGTTTGGCTGATAAAGAAAATATGCATAAGCTAATCTGGCACTACGGCCAATTCGTCCTCTAAGCTGATAGAGCTGACTTAAGCCGTAATGATCTGCATCTTCAATGATCATGGTGTTAGTATTTGGCATATCGATACCCGTTTCAATAATGGTAGTCGTTACCAAAATATCAAACTCCCGATTCAAAAAGCGATACAAGACATCTTCTAGCTGATGCTGACTCATTCGGCCGTGAGCTGAAGCAATCCGGGCCGTTGGGAGCAATTTTTGCAAGCGCAAAACCACATCATCCAAATCTCCAATCCGGTTATGCAAAAAGAAGATCTGGCCATCGCGCTGCATTTCTCTTAAGCAGGCATCCCTAACCACGCTTTCAGTTTCTTCCATTACGTAAGTTTGGATTGGATAGCGGTTCTTAGGCGGAGTTTCCATCACTGACAAATCTCTAACTCCAACCATCGACATGTTCAAAGTCCGCGGAATTGGCGTAGCCGTCAAGGTCAAAACGTCAATATTGGCTCTAAGCTGCTTGAGTCGTTCTTTATGCTTAACGCCAAAGCGCTGCTCTTCATCAACAATCAATAAGCCCAAGTTTTTGAACTTAACGTCTTTTGATAAAATTCGGTGCGTACCAACTACGACATCGATTTTGCCAGTTTTCAAGCCTTCAATAATCTTCTTGGACTCGCTAGCTGATTGGAATCTTGACAGCAAGGCCGCATTGACTGGGAAGTCCTTGAAGCGGTCCAAAATCGTTTCATAGTGTTGCTGGGCCAAGATAGTCGTTGGCACCAAAAAGGCAACTTGCTTGTTGTCTTGCACCGCCTTAAAGGCTGCTCTAAGCGCCACTTCAGTCTTGCCAAAGCCAACATCTCCAACCACTAGTCGGTCCATTGGCCTTGGCTTTTCCATATCGGCCTTGATTTCTCTGACTGAGCGCAGTTGGTCATTAGTTTCGACATATGGAAAGGCGTCTTCGAATTGTCTTTGAAGGTCGTCATCTGGCGAAAAAGCAAAACCTTTTTCAGCTTCTCTTTTGGCATAAAGCTGAATCAATTCATCGGCAATATCTTCTACCTTGGATTGAACCTTGCGCTTAGTTTTAGCCCATTCGCTACCACCAAGTTTGTTAATTTTGGGCGTTTTGCTTTCAGAGCCGACATACTTTTGCACCAAGCGCAAATGATCAGCTGGAACAAAGAGCTGGTCGCCTTTTTGATAAGTAATGGTAATGTAGTCGCGCTTTACTCCGTTATTTTCTAAAGTCTGAATTCCTTCAAAACGACCAATTCCGTGGTTGACGTGAACTACATAGTCGCCAGGCTTCAATTCAGTATAATTGCGCAAGCGCTGGGCATTTTCTAAGGTGCGGATTGCCTTCTTGCGCTGAACGCGCTTATTGAATAGTTCTCGCTCAGTCAAGTAGATCAACTTGCTAGCTGGCAAATTAAAACCTTGGCTAAAGTTTCCTACTAGGATCTGGCATTGCCCAGCTAAAAGCTGATCTGAAGAAACGATTGGAGCAACTAAGTCAAAATCTGCCAGCGTTTCTTTCATTTGGCTGGCCCTTTTTTCATTATCGGCTTGCACGATCACGGTTTGTCCAGCTTGCAAATAAGAATCAATCTCAGCCTTAATTAGTGGCATCTGACTAAAAAATTGTTCCGGCTCGCGGGTATTCCAATTAAATAGCTGGCCTAGTCTAACCCGGCCTAAGCTGCGCTGAAAGACTGAATAATAGATTCGGTGGTGGTTGTCCGCATTTATCACCTGATTAAAATCTAGGCGCAACTTTTGACTAGCAAGCATAGCGCCGAGCTTTTGCTCTTCGGCAATAAAGGCGCCATTTTGCTTGTCGACTGCTTCAACTGCCTGTCTAATCAAAGGCAAATCATCAATAAAAATCAAACCCGGTCCAGCCAAATATGCTAGCAAGTTGCTTGGATCTTTGAGCAGATAGTCAACCAAAAAGGCATAATCATCTGGCAAAGCACCAGTATTAAGCAAGTCAATTGTCTGGGTAAAATGCTTCTTGGCTGCGTCCACGTTTTCAGCTTCGGCTACTTCTTTAGCAATTTGCTTAGCAGCTTGAGAGATGCTTTCCTTTGAAAAGACCCGGTCCAAGGCAGGACCAACCCAAATATCATCAATTTCTCGCTTGGACAGTTGAGTAGCTAGGTCGAATTCTTTGACTGTATCAATCTCATCGCCAAAAAATTCAATTCTAACTGGATTTTCTGAGTCTAGTGGGTAAATATCAAGGATATCACCTCTTAAAGCAAACTCGCCTGCTTTAGCAACCAGAGCTTCCTTATGATAGCCCACTCGAACTAGCCACTGAGTCAATTCACTTAGCTCATACTCCATCCCCACGCTAAATTTGCGCTTGGCCTGGCTAAAATTCTCTGGATTCGATAAGGGATACTGCAAGCCTTGCGGGGTAGTAATCACAATTCCCGCCTTGCGAGTAAGCAATAGATTCAAACTCTTGATTCGATTGCTTAATTCATCAGCTGAAGCCACGGCACTCTGCGTTGCCAAGGTGCTATCAATTGAAAAAATCTCCACCTGATCATCTGCTAGCAGATTGCTCAACTCTGCATAGCGGTTTTGGGCCTTATGTTCGTTTTCTTCTAGCAGAATCACCGCTTGATTATTTTCAACCAAGCTTTTTAAGAGCAGACTAAAAGCACCGGCGTTGGCGCCAGTGATCATTGAGTTTTTGTATTGTTTGCTTTGACTAATGAAATTGATCAGTTCTTGATCTTTTTCCAGAAAATCTTGTAATTGCATTTTAGTTATACTTGTTCATCAAATACTGACTATCGCGGCCAGCAATAAAATCATCAATAATGTTTACGCTAGCTTCAAAAGCTTGATCCATCAACTCTTGTTGCTCCTTGTTAAATGGAGTCAATACCCAAGATACTACGCTAACTTTTTCTGGGTGACGGATACCGATCTTCAAACGATTGAACTTCTCTGTTCCTAAATCGCGAATGATGCTCTTGATGCCGTTATGACCACCAGACTTACCATTAGCTCTGATGCGAATCTTGCCAATTGGCATGTCCATATCATCGTGAATGACCAAAATATCTTCTGGGTCCACTTTAAAAAAATTAGCCACTTGCGAAATTGAGCGACCAGATTCATTCATAAAAGTTTGTGGTTCAAGCAAAACGACATCTTCGCCATTTACTCGGAATTTGGTCCAAAGACCCTCAAATTTATTTTTATCTAAAGTTAAACTATTCTTCTTTAAGTAGGTTTCTAAAGCCATAAAACCCGTATTATGCTTGGTGCGATCATACTTTGCACCTGGATTTCCAAGACCTGCAATAATTTTCATTGAATTAATTACTCTCTTTCTAGTTAATCTCATTAATTCTAACACAAGTTGACTCTTTTATAGATTCTGAGGCTGTTAATTGCTTGGACTTTTAACTTAGTCGACTTCCTGCTAGAATATAGTTGTGTCAATCAATTTAATTTATATTTAATTTACGCCGTTTTTATGCTATAATTACTTGATAAAAATTCATTTATGGAGGCAAGCTCATGCTAATCAAATCATTAGTTCGTAAGAAGGATTATCTAACAACTGTCAATGAAAAAGCTACTCTTGAAGAAGCTTTGCAAGTGCTTGAAGATTCTGGCTACCGTTGTGTGCCAATCCTCGACGACACTGGAACAATTTTCCGCGGCAACATCTACAAGATGCACATTTATCGTCACAAGTCACAAGGTGGGGATATGACTTTACCTGTAACTTACCTATTGAAGAACGCAACCAAGACTATCAAGGTTAATTCTCCATTCTTCAAAGTTTTCTTCAACATCAAGGACTTGCCTTACATTTCAGTGCTTGACGAAGAAAACAAGTTCTACGGTATCTTAACTCACTCACGCTTGTTGGACATGTTGTCAGATGCTTGGAACATCAGAAACGGTTCATACGTTTTGACTGTTTTGTCAGACAACACTCGTGGTAACTTGGTAAAAATGTCTAAGACTATTTCTAAATACACCAACATGGCAAGCGTTATGACTTTGGATGCTGCAGCTGGCGAACTTAACGGCGACTTCGTTCGTCGCACACTGTTCACTTTGCCAGCTGGCGTTTCTGAAGAAACTTTACACACAGTCGTTGACCGTTTGCAAAAGAAGGGCTTTGTTGTTTCTGAAATTGAAGACTTGCAAGCTGGAATGAACATCATGAGCGATGAAAATCCTGGCGTCTTTATCAAAAAGCCTGAAGAAGAAGCTGAATAATTAAAGATATAAAAAGCGACTAGATCACAGCAATGTGCAATCTAGTCGTTTTTTCTACTTGTAGAAATATTTTCTTGGCAAGCGATCATCTAAGAGGCACGCAACTTCATAATGAATCGTGTCGACATAATCAGCTGCCTTTTTAATGCTGTTAGGTGCAGCTGGATCATCTGAAATAAGGACCACTTTGCTGCCAACTGGCATCTTGTAAGGCAATTTGACCATAAATTGATCCATGCAAACTCGGCCAACAATCGGACAATATTCATCGCCAACCTTGACCTTGAAGCCTTGGAACTTTCTAATCCAACCATCGGCATAGCCCACTGGAACTGTTCCAATAATCGTATCTTGATCAGCCACAAAAGTTGAACCATAGCCTACCCCATCGCCAGCATGGATTGTCTTGACGTGAGTCAATTCACTGACAAATGATAAAGCTGGCTTTAATTCAAAAGCTGGCTCAAGGTCTGGACTAGCTGGATTTGAAGATGGATTCAAGCCATAAATACCAATTCCATAGCGAACCAAATCGCTGTGGATTTTTTTGTTGAAAATGCTGGCTGCAGTGTTATCGACATGAATCCATTTTGGCTTAAGCGTCAACAAACTCTTCATATGTTCAAACTTGGCTACTTGCTTTTTAAAGTAAGTATCATCGTTGCTATCTGCAGAAGCAAAGTGCGCAAACATCCCTTCCACAAAGAAGTTAGGATTGCTTTCCAAAAACTTATTGGCTGCAATAAATTCTTCATCCTCATTAAAGCCAATTCTGCCCATGCCTGAATCAATGCCAAGATGAATCTTCAATTGCAAATCTTCTTTTTGCAAGACTTTTTCTGCTTCTTTTAGCCAGTCGAGATTTGGCACAGTCAAAGAAATATCGTTAACGCTGGCTAAATCAGCATATTCTGGCGATACTACCCCTAAAACCAAGATTGGCTTAACAATTCCTGCTTGTCTTAACTCTAAAGCTTCATCCAAAATTGCCACGCAAAAGCCACTTGCCCCAGCCTTCAAAGCCACTTTAGCCACTTCAACTGCTCCGTGCCCATAGGCATTAGCCTTAACTACGGCGAAGAGCTTTTGATCTGGCTCCAAATGCTTCATTTCGTTAGTAATATTGGCTTCAATAGCTGCCAAGTTTACGTGAACTTCAGCTGGTCGATGAATTCCTGCTATCATTAATTTTCCTCCAACACAACGAATGTAATTATTTCGTGATTATCGTGAGTAATACTTGGAAAAATCTTCCCATCAAACTTAGTCGAGGTCATAACCGGGTGTCCCAAGTCATCCCAGAGCGTCTCAACATCTTGAAAGCCGATATACTTGCCTAAGCCTGTGCCCATTGCCTTAGAAAATGATTCTTTCAAAGAAAAACGGCCACCTAGATATTCGACTTTGCGTTTGCCAGTCAACTTTTGATATTGCTCAAATTCGGCTTCAGTTAAGACCTTCTTAGCAAAACTATCGCCCCGATCAACTATCTTCTTGATGCGGTCAACTTCAACTGCATCAATTCCAACACCTTTAATCAATCCCTTTCACCTCACTGTTAAGCATTATAGTACAAAAAAGGGATTGTAAAACTTACAATCCCTCATCTTAAATCAAATTTTATTCAACTATTTCTTGTTCTTGATCACAAAGTCGTGTCCATTGCCGTGACCGCGTCTAGTTCTTGGACGTTCGTTGCGATCAAAATTGCGGTTAAAGCGACCATGACGACGATTGTTGTCGCGTCCTCCTCGGCCGCCGCGGTGATTTCGTCCAGTTCCCTTGTAAGGCAAAGGCTTTTCTGGCGTAATCTTAACCTTGACTTCAGTTGAGTCCTTGGACAAGTTCTTCAAGAAGGCTGCTACTAAATCTACTGCTGAATAATTGTCTAGCAATTCATTGGCATCTTCTTCATACTTGCTCAAATCGCCACCAAGCAACTTTTCAATTTCAGCCTTGGCAATCTTCAATTGGCCATGCAAGGCTTGATCATCTGTTGGTGGACGAAGTGGTGACATCTTTTTCTTAGTTAATTGTTCAATTGTCCGCATGTAGCCAATTTCATTTGGCGTAACAAAAGTTACGGAAATACCATTTTGTCCGGCACGACCGGTACGACCAATCCGGTGAACGTATGAATCTGGATCTTGTGGAATGTCGTAGTTATAAACGTGCGTTACGCCAGAAATATCTAGTCCACGCGCAGCCACATCAGTTGCAACCAAAATATCAAGCTTGCTTGACTTGAAGCGTTTCAATACGCTCATTCTTCTAGCTTGCGACAAGTCGCCGTGAATACCGGCAGCATTGTAGCCGCGAGCTTGCAAGCCGTGAGTCAATTCATCAACTCTACGCTTAGTTCGTCCAAAGACCACCGCAAGTTCTGGACCTTGTACGTCAATCAAACGGCACATAATGTCGAATTTTTCTGCTTCTTTAGCACGAACAAAGTATTGATCGATCAAGTCGGCAGTTAATTCCTTAGCCTTGATGCGAACAATCTCAGGATCGTGCATAAACTTTTCGCCAATCTTCAAAATTGGCTTAGGCATGGTTGCACTGAACAAAAGCGTGTGCTTGCGGTTTTCTGCATATTCAAAGATACTTTCGATATCTTGAATAAAGCCCATGTCTAACATTTCGTCAGCTTCGTCCAAGACAACAGTCTTAACTCCGCTTAAATCGATGGTCTTGCGCTTCAAGTGGTCAAGCAAACGACCTGGAGTACCAACCAAAATTGCTGGTGCATGCTTTAAGGCCTTGATTTGACGACCAATATCAGCCCCACCGTAAACTACTTGAACGTGAGCATGTTGGTCACGTCCTAGACGAAATAGCTCTTCTTGAGTCTGAATTGCCAATTCTCTAGTTGGTTCAACAACAATTGCTTGAATTGACTTATTGTGCTTTTCAAGTTGTTGCAAAATTGGCAAACCAAAAGCTGCTGTCTTACCCGTACCAGTCTGGGCTTGGCCAATTACATCCTTGCCAGCTAGAGCTAGCGGGATAGTTTCGGCTTGGATCGGAGTTGCTTCTTCAAACCCTGATCGCTTAATTGCCTTTAACAACGCATCATTTAATCCTAATTCAGAAAATTTCACTCAATTATCCCCTATCTAAGTCGGTCAACTACTTTTTCTAAGTGCATGCCGTGGGAGCCCTTCAAAACCACGATGTCATCCGGCTTAATTTCATTTTTCAAATCATTAATCATTAATTCCATATGGTCAGGATCGTAGTAGTGCAAATGTGCCTGATCATATTTAGCTTGTAAAACTTCGTACAAATTCTTCATCTCGTCGCCAAACAAGTAAACGTCATTGATTACTTGTGGGTCCAAGCTATCAGCTAAGCCTGCATGCAAGCTTGCACTTTGCTCGCCTAATTCAAGCATATCGCCCAAAACGGCAATTCTTTGGCCGCCGTTAGGCATTTCAATTTGACCAAAACTAGTAAGTACAGCTCTTACGGCAGTTGGGTTTGAGTTGTAGACATCGCTCATGATATCTTCGCCGACATCGCCTTTTTCCCATTCCATTCGGTTAGCAGTTGGCGTGAAGTTAGCCAGTGAAGCAGCAATTTCTTCGTCGCTTTCGCCAAAATGACGACCAACGCTCAAAGCTGCCATGGCATTGGAAATGTTGTGCTTGCCGATCATTGGAATTGAGAACTTCTGGTCAGAGTTATTTACTTTAAAAGTTGCATGGTGCTTGTAGCTTCTAAAATCAGTTGCATACACAGTGTCGTTATTGTTAAAGCCAAAAGTTGCCTTTGATTGGGTTAATTTTTGGGCTCTTTCTGCTAATAATGGTTCATCCCCATTATAGATAAACTCGCCATCTTCGCGTAAGAAATCAGTAATTTCCATCTTGGCATCTGCAATCTTATCGCGGCTGCCAAAGAATTCGATGTGAGCTTCCCCAATCATAGTGATCACTGTGACATCTGGATGAGTTAATTCGCTTAAGTGGTGCAACTGGCCTGAACGATCCATTCCCATTTCCAAAACCAAAATTTCAGTATTCGGCTTCATCTCTAAGATCGTTAGAGGTACACCGATATCATTGTTGAAGTTAGCTTGAGTCTTATGAACATTGAATCTCTTAGCCAAAACAGCCGCCACCATATCCTTGGTGGTAGTCTTGCCGTTAGAGCCAGTAATTCCTACTACAGTAGGGTTAACTTTTTGCAAATAGTAGCGAGCAAGTTCTTGCATCGCATTAAGCGGATCCTTAACTTCCAATACTGCAATATTCTTAGGCTTGTTAGGGTGTCCCTGTTTCCAGAAAGTGGCTACTGCGCCATTACCGATGGCACTAGCAACGAAATCATGTCCATCACGCTCACCTTCAAGCGGAACAAAGAGGCCGCCGGCTGAAATTTTTCTAGAGTCGAAGGCAACTGAAGTAACTTCTAGCTCCTTATTGCCTTCACACGTAATATCTAAAGCTTTGGCAATTTCTGCCAGTTGCATTTTCATTAGTCTTAACTCCCATTAACAAAATTTTACAGAAATTATTATACGTTCTTTCAATCTATCTGCCAAATAAACTTGCAAAAAAAGGCAGCCCCTAATGGGACTGCCTTCCACCAGATCGCCGGTTTTACTTCTTCAAACCATACTTCTTGTTGAACTTTTCGATTCGACCATCTGCAGCAGCAAACTTTTGCTTACCAGTGTAGAATGGGTGAGAATCTGAAGAAATTTCAACACGAATTAATGGGTAAGTATTACCTTCGAAATCTACAGTTTCCTTTGAGCTCAAAGTTGAACCTGCTAAAAACTTAGCACCAGTTGCTGAGTCCATGAAAACTACTTTTTGATAGTCTGGGTGAATACCTTGTTGCATAATTCATTTCTCCTTTTGCCATAGTCATCTTTCAGACCATAGATTAATCGATTAACGTTAGCTATGATACCATCTTCAAGCAAAAAATTCAATATAAACTTGAACTTATTTGACAATGACTGCAAAAGCTTCGTATGGCTTAAGAGTTAAAGCGGATAAATCTCTTGGTGCTTGATAATTGTAAACCAATGCAGAATCAATTTCATCAGCTAGTGACAAGGATTGCTCTTGATCAGAGAAGTTGGCAACTACTAGCCACTTTTCATCGCCAAGGATGCGGTAATATGCCAAAACTTCGTCTTGGCTAGGAATAAGTTCAAAGGCGCCATTAACGACAATGTCATGTTCATGACGAAGCTTAATCAATTTTTGATAAGTGTAGAAAATTGAATCTGGATCTGCCAAAGCTGCTTCTACGTTAATCTTGTCATGGTTAGGGTTGACGTGAAGCCATGGCGTGCCAGTGGTAAAGTCAGCTTCCTTACCAGCAGTCCATTGCATTGGCGTTCTAGCATTGTCGCGGCCCTTGGTGTTGATTGCCTTGATCAATTCTTTTGGATCATAGCCTTGGGCGATGCGTTCATGATACATGTTGAGACTTTCGATATCGGACACTTCGCTAATATCGCTAACTGGGTAGTTAGTCATGCCGATTTCTTCGCCGTTATAAACATATGGGGTACCGTGCATCAAGTGCAAGACAATCGCAAAGAGCTTAGCTGATTGAACGCGGTATTCTTGATCGTTGCCCCAGCGAGAAATTACGCGAGGGATGTCATGGTTTTCCCAGAACAAACTGTTCCAAGCATGATTGAAGTCAAGTTCTGTTTGCCATTTGACTAAGACTTGCTTTAGTTCGCCCAAATCAAGCTTACGCAAGTCCCACTTAGACTTGCCTGCTTGTTGATCCAAACCTTGATTTTCAAATTGGAAGACCATTGATAATTCATCTCGGTCTGGATCGGAATATTCCTTAGCAATTGGAATAGTCGCACCCCAAGTTTCGCCAACAGTCATCAAATCCTTGCCACCAAAAGTTGCACGGTTCATTTCTTGCAAGTATGGGTGAAGCATTGGACCGTTGTTGGTGATCTTTTGGTCGGGCTTTTTGCCGATCAAATCGATTACGTCCATTCTAAAGCCGCCGATACCCTTATCGATCCAGAAGTTCATCATATCGTAGATCTTTTGACGCAAGTCAGCATTTTCCCAGTTAAGGTCGGGCTGAGCATCCGCAAACAAGTGCAAGTAGTATTGACCAGTTGTTTCATCGTACTTCCAAGCAGAACCTGAGAAAGTAGATTCAAGATCATTAGGTTCATGTCCATCAACCGGATCGCGCCAAACATAGTAATCGCGGTAAGGATTGTCCTTGCTCTTCTTAGCTTCGATAAACCACTTGTGTTGATCCGAAGTGTGGTTAACTACCAAATCCATCACAATTCTAATATGGTGCTCTTTTGCCTTGGCAATCAATTCTTCCATATCTTCCATCGTGCCATATTGTGGATCAATTGCTTGATAGTCTGAAATATCATAGCCATTGTCAACGCCTGGAGATTGGTATACTGGCGATAACCAGATAGCATCGATGCCTAATTTTTCTAAATAGTCCAATCTTGAAGTAATACCCTTTAAATCACCAATTCCATCACCGTTACTATCTTGGAATGATTTAGGATAAACTTGATAAACAACTGCGCTCTTCCACCAAGGAGTCATAAGCAAAAAACCTCCATAAAATATCAAATAACATTATTTATTATCAGTCTTATGGAAACGCTTTACAAGGCTAAACAAATTGTTATCGATAACAAAAACAAGCAAGGCTAGCTTGCAGCCAGTCTTGCTTTGATAAACCCGGTAAGGTGGTATAATAAATTGTGAATTATAGTAAGTATTTTGCCACTGCATCTACTACAATAATGCCACCACTAATTAATATTCCTGTCAAAATTTTTATTATCTTATGCTTCATGTTAGGAGGCCCCCCTTTTTATGAAATACTACGATTACGGGCAAAAATTCAAGCAATTACGCAAGCAGCGAAATATCAGCCTTAAAACAGCAGCTCAAGTAATCAACACCTCTAGACAAAGACTAGGAAATTGGGAAAATGGCAGAGGTAATCTAGGCTTTGAAGAAGTTATTCAACTACTCAAATATTTCGAAATCAATCCAACTGAATTTATCGATTCGTCACTTAAATTCTATGATTTAACATCTGAGATAAAATCCGCATATATCAATAACGACACGGCTTATTTAAAGAATTATGCATCTGATACTTTGACCCAAGCACAGGGTCATTTAACTGATAAAGATCGCTTTCTTAAAGGAATAATCGCCTGTAACTTCTATTATGAATTAACTCAAAAAGATATTTCATCTAAGCAAGATAAAGTTCGACTTCGATCATTTTTCAGTAATATTGATTCCGGTGAGCGCAATTGGACTATGAAAGATGTCTATGTCTTCGGCAACACCCAACACATGATGTCTTCAAGTGAAATTTACAGTCTTTCCTACTCTCTAGTTTTTGATGGACTTGAACATAAGTATCAATCTAAAGAGTGGAAAGTAGCTATTATAAGTTCGCTTCTGAATGCAAATTTCATATTGATTGTCAAAGATCTTAAAAAGGCGGAATCCCTTTATAAATTACTGGACAGCAATAAAAATAAGTTCAGCGATCTATACGCTAATGAAAAAATTCGCCTTGCATTCATCAAAGAGTTCATCATCTACTCTAAAAATCCAAGTAAACAAAATAGACAAATAATCAAAGAAATGCTTGAAAGCCTTAATCTCTTCAATTTATCCGATCTAGAAGAGGGATTAAGATTTGCATTAGGACGAATAGATAATCATCTTGGATTGCATAATTAGCATAGTTGAATTTCGCCTCATTTTAAAATTATGCCAATATATTGGCATAATTATTTCTACGATTGTAAGCGGTTGTAAAATGTAAGCAGATAAAGCAAGTAGCTTTATTAAGTGATGATAGTTTAAAGCCTAGTCATAGTAAGATTCGTTCGGTAGGAGACTTTGCTTGATTTGCTTTGTCATTGTTAGAATTCATGATAGGAGGAAAAATCATGAAAATCAGTAAATCTATAGCATATTCCGTTACTTTTATGACTCTTTTGAGTTGCTCTGCATCTATTATGCCTGGTAAAGTTATGGCTGATGAAATACATTCATCTGAAGTTACCCGAATAACTAAAACGAATCAAGGATGGTCAGAAGATAAAATTGAGTCACTAGTTGATCAGCTTCAAAAGAATTATTCAGATTTAGGACGCTCCTATCTAAAGAAAATGGTTGTGGCCCAATTGAATGGCGATTATAAAATTCCACCACTAGAGAACGCTACGAGTACCTCTCCATTTGTAAGCTTCGCTGTTCAAGGAGGATGGAAAGGAATTACCGTGTCACAAATGGGAGCAGCAATCGATACAGCAATTTCAATTGCTTTAGGTGGAATTGCTGCCGCTGGTATTAAAGCTGCATTAGGTTCAATGTCTAAATCAGCAGCAAAAAGTATAGTAAAAAAGGCTGTAATAAAAGTTTTAGGAAGTAGTGTCCCTGCAACTGCAATAGAGTATGCGCTAAATTATGCTAGCCCAGGCTATCAAATTGCAAAATATTGGGATGAACACGACGCATATCCAAATAACGGTAGAATAAACTTTTAGAAAGTGACCAAATATGAAAAAAAGCAACCTCATATTTAAAGATCTGATTTACTTTTTGCTCTTACTAATTGGAACACTCATTCTCACGCAGATAACTAGCAAATCATTATCTTTTTGGTTCAAAGGTTTCCCCATCTACATCGGTGGTTTTATCGGTTATCTACTATCAGAACATTTGCCAAAAGGCCCTTTGAAAATTTTTCTAATAATTTGCGTTATTATCCTTGCTGTTGCCCTTAGCATTTGGCTTTACACTTTGCAATAGTATGAACTGATGGAGGCACAAAATGAAGTCATTCTGGCGCAAAAACATCATTGGACTTGTTACCGCTCTAGCTTTAGACATTTTCTTTTACTTCAAATATAGAGATCTAACTTGGTCGTTAATACTATTGTTAGTAATAATCATCGAATTTATAATCTTCTACTGGTGGGACAAGCATCAGCTTAGCCAAAGGATAAGTAATTGGTTTAAGCGAAAATTCGGTTGAATTATTTCCACAAAATCTATCAGATATACTGAACAAAAAATATGTTTTTTATATTTTATCAGTTATATCGAATGAAAATTCATGCAACAAAAAAGCAGATAGAAAACTATCTGCTTTTTTATTAATACTGATCGGACAGCAAAAAATCAACGATATTCTGATGAATAACTCCATCTCGGCTAAAATTCAACTGATCCATTGTAATCACATATTTAGGATAATTATCTCTAACTTCTAAAAGTGGCTCAAATTCCCTTTGAATTGTTTTTTCGCTAGCTAGTAAATACGAAACTTGAACATAAATCTTTTTATCTGCTTTTACTGCAACAAAATCAATTTCTAGATTTCCAACTTTGCCGACTCTCACTTGATAGCCTCGTCTTTTTAATTCTAAAAAAACGATATTTTCTAAAATTTGGTCAATATTTGCCTGATTATTACCTAAGATAGCGTGTCTAATACCATGATCAGCTATGTAATATTTCTCATTGACTGATAAAAGTCGCTTGCTTGCCACATCTTCTCGTTTAACTTTATAAAATAGAAATGCATCGCAACATGCCTTTAAATAATTTAGAATCGTCTCTGTTGATCCTGAACGATACTCTGACTTAAAGTATTTAGCCAGACTATTCGAGCTAAACGTGTGTCCCACATTTGCTAAGACGTATTGAATAATTCTTTCTAGTAAATCAACATTACGAATGTTATTACGCTGAATAATATCCTTCAACATGATTGTCGAATATACATCTTGCAGATACTTATCTGCATTAGTTTGATAGTCTTTAATATTTGCAATTTCAGGCATCCCACCAAATTGAATGTATTGATTGAAGTCCTGTTGCAAAGCAGGATCTGCTGGGCTTTTATCTAAAACATTCAAAAATTCTTTAAATGAAAATGGATAAACTTCAAAACTCACATAGCGTCCTGCCAAATATGTTGCTAATTCTCCAGACAACAACTTTGCATTAGATCCTGTAATGTAAATATCGCAATCATAGTCAACTCTAAGCGAGTTAATTACCTTTTCCCAATCCGTAACCTCTTGAATTTCATCAATAAAAATATAGGCTTTATCAGTCATATGTTCAATCTTAGAAGAAATTGCCTCATACAGGGCCATTCCATCTCTTAATTTGGCATATCTCAAAGATTCAAAATTAAAGCTAATAAATCGTGAGCGATCGATTCCTTCTTTCTCTAATTCATCCTGAATCAATTTAAGCATAACCGACTTACCCGATCTTCTAATCCCCGTCAACACCTTAACTAGGTCAGTGTTAAAGTATGGTCGAATTTGATTAATGTATGTTTCTCGTTGAATCATTGTTACCACCTCATTCTAATTTTATCAGATATACTGAACAAAAATTATATTTTTTATATTTTATCAGTTATATCGAATAAAAATTCATACAACAAAAAAAGCAGATAGAAAACTATCTGCTATTTTTATCCTTCTTAAGATGATCTAGTGATGCACTTCTAACACCCCAAGAATAAAAGGCTAAGCTAATTACAATTATCAAAACAAAGTCCCATGGATACTTGATCCAATCTTGTCCGCCAAAACCGGTACTTCCGACATAAGAAATTACTGACAAGAATACTAAATAGACTAACAGCCATAAAGCTTGATAAACATGCTTCTTCATCTGCCCATCTTTAAGTCTAAATTCGTAGTATAAATAAACGGGCAAACCGATTGCAATTACCAAAATCACCTCAATCGTTGTTGGCCACATTGACCAATAAATGGCTAAACTAGTCAAAACAAAAGCCATTGGCGCTAGCCATTTCATATAGTTAGGTGCAAATGGCCGATTAAGATTAGGGGCTAGTTTTCTTAGTGCAATAACCGTTACTGGTCCAGTTAGATAAGCAATCAAAGTTGCTGTCGCAATGACTGTTGCTAGCAAGTTCCAGTTTCTAAAGACGCTAACTAAAATCATAGCTAAGCCCAAATCAAAGATCATCGCATATCTTGGCGTTAGATAAGTGCGATTCAATTTGCCTAGCCATTTAGGCAAGTGCTTGGTATAAGTCATCGCTGCCAAGGCTCTAGAAGCAGTAGCTACAAATGCCACCCCTGTTCCAAATGGTGATACAAAAGCATCTAGATAAAGCAAAATTACTAACCAATTTAAGCCTAATAAAATTGCTAGATCCGCAAATGGCGAAGTAAAGTTAATTCCATGCCAACCAGTTTTAGCCAAAATTTGTGGATCAACTGCTCCGATAAAGGTTACCTGCAAGAGAATATAAATCGCTGCCGTGATTAGCATCGAAATTAAAACTCCACGAACAATGTTCTTGCGCGGATTTTCCAATTCTCCACCCATATTGATGATAGTCTGAAAGGCATCATAGGACATGATAATTCCTGAAATCGACGTCGCTTCAAAAATCGCTCTTGACCCATATGGCATGAACTCATGCAAATTGCTGCCAAAGTTCGATGAGTGAAAGCCGGTACACAGCAAAGTCATAATGGTTAAAGTTGGAAGCAGGATTTTAAAAACAGAAATCAAGTTAGTGAACCTAGTCATCACTCTAATTGACCAAAAATTGATCAAGGTGAAGATAATCATAAATAATAAAACGATCCCTAGTCCGGCAGTCGTAATATCGCCATTAGCCATAAAGTGCTTGGTCCAATTCGCCCAGCTCCAGGGCCAAGTCGACATATATTGGACAGCAGCAACAGCTTCCATGGGAACCAAGGTAACTAAAGAAATCCAGTTTGCCCAAGCTGCGATAAAGCCGAGCAAAGGTCCATGGCTATATTGCGCATAGCGGCTCATCCCGCCACTTTCTGGGAACATGGCGCCAAGTTCAATATAATTGATCGCTATTGCAATAATAATTACCGCACCAAGTATCCAAGAAATAATCGCAGCAGGTCCAGCAATCTTAGCAGCTGAACCTGATCCAAAGAGCCAGCCTGACCCAATCAATGAGTTCAAGGCTAGCATCACGGCTGAAAATAAGCTGATTTTATGTTGTTGATTTTTCAATAGACATAATCCTTTCAACAAAGTCATCATTCTATTCTAGATCAAAACAGCCACTTTTGCTATTGAGATATTTTGCTCAAGCCCTCATGCACCATCTTGATATGTAGCGTGGATTGAGTAAACTTTTCATCAGTCAGGTGTTCTACTAGGTTATTTTTGCCTCAAAATTATATAATTAAGACAAGAAAAGCCGGTAATTTAGAAAGGCAGTGAAAAAACAATAAAAGTTGATAAAACAGGACTTTTTGTAGTTCTAATAGTTTTCCTTGTCATCGGAATCGTCTCATTTACCCTAATCGGCTTTGGTCATTATAGATTAGGCTCATTAGGAGGGATAGTAGCACCCATTATTTCTTATCTCATTAATCGCTATCGACTGAATAAAAAATAATCACCATAGCAAAAAGTCCTTAGTTTCAACGTACTAAGAACTTTTGCTTTTTTGTTAACAAAACTGTCTTTTGTTAATAATCATAACCGCTGTTTCAATTAATTATTAACAAAACCCTACTTTTGTCAATAATCAGCTCTTCAATCCACGATAATTATTAACAAAACGCCATTTTTGCAAAATAAAAAACGCTGGAAATTTTTCCAACGTTAATTTTATTATTCCCATTCAATAGTTGCAGGTGGCTTACTGGTTACATCGTAAACTACGCGGTTGATGTGGTCGCATTCATCAATGATTCTAGTTGAAATTTTGCTCATCACATCCCATGGAATATGCGCAAAATCTGCAGTCATTCCATCAATTGAAGTAACAGCTCTGATACCAATTGTGTAGTCGTAAGTTCGGCCATCGCCCATAACGCCAACTGATCTGATGCCTGGCAAAACAGTAAAGTATTGCCAAATATCTTCTTGCAAGCCGGCCTTCTTGATTTCTTCACGCAAAATCGCATCTGATTCGCGCACGATCTTCAACTTGTCTTCAGTTACTTCGCCGATTACTCTGATGCCAAGACCTGGGCCTGGGAATGGTTGACGCCAAACTAAGTCATGTGGAATACCCAACTTTTCACCTAAGACGCGAACTTCGTCTTTGAATAATTTTCTAAGTGGTTCAATCAATTCAAAGTGCATGTCTTCTGGCAAGCCCCCAACATTGTGGTGTGACTTGATTGTTTGAGCGGTGTTAGTACCACTTTCGATTACGTCAGTATAAAGCGTACCTTGAGCCAAGAAATCAACATCCTTAAGCTTCATTGCTTCTTCGTTGAAGACTTCGATAAATTCACGGCCGATAATCTTACGCTTCTTTTCTGGTTCAGTAACACCTTTAAGCTTATCTAAGAAGCGCTTTTGCGCATTGACGCGGATGATGTTAACACCCAAGTCGCGGTTTAAAGCTTGCATTACTTGGTCGCCTTCGTCTTTACGAAGCATACCATGATCAACAAAAATCGCTGTCAATTGGTCACCAATTGCCTTATGTAGAAGTGTTGCCGTTACACTGGAGTCAACCCCACCAGAAAGTCCTAAGATAACCTTCTTGTCGCCAACTTTTTCTCTAATTTCAGCGACTTGCATTTCGATAAAGTCGTCCATAGTCCAGTTAGCTTCAGCCTGACAAATGCCAAAGGCGAAGTTCTTCAAGATGTCTAAGCCGTATTCACTGTTGCGAACTTCAGTATGGAATTGTACGCCGTACAACTTCTTTTCATCGTTAGCCATTGCAGAAATTGGGCAGTTGGCACTTGAAGCAATAACTGAAAAGCCTTCTGGAACCTTAGTAACCAAATCTCCATGACTCATCCAAACATATTGCTCTTTTGGCAAGTCAGCAAATAGCTTAGCTTCAGGATCAGTAACTTCAATGTCTGCTCGGCCATATTCTGAATTATCAGCACTTTCAACCTTGCCGCCAAGATCATGGGCCATCAATTGCATTCCGTAACAAATCCCCAAAATCGGAATACCTAATTCAAAGATTTCCGGATCAACTCTCAATGCGCCATCTTCATAAACACTGTTTGGACCACCTGAAAAGATAATACCCTTTGGCTTCATTTGGCGGATCTTGTCTAAATCAAGATCATGAGACAATAACTCTGAGTAAATACCAAAATCACGTAAACGACGAGTGATTAGTTGGTTGTATTGACTACCAAAGTCAAGGACAATAATCTTATCAAAATCATCTAGATTTTTATTAGCCACGTTCGCAACTCCTTTTTTCTTCTACACTTTTTCATCTACTTTACTAAGAAAAAGAATTTTGGTCAACTAGAAACTTTTTATTTAGCGAACGTTTTCAAAAAATTATTGCCTTGTGTTCGGTAATTTTTTCTGCTAGAATACAAACATCAAGTCAAAATATCTATATATCGTTGTAATATGGTCAACAGTCTCTACCCAGAACCGTTAATTCTGGACTATAGGTAATTGGAAGTCAGTTGCGTTTTATACGCTTAAGGGCCTCTTTTACTCTATTTTGGGTAGAAGAGGCCTATTTTGTTTCAACAGGAGGAAAAAGTGAAGTTATTAGAAGAGCGCATTAGACGAGATGGGGAAGTTCTAGATGGAGATGTCTTAAAGATCAACTCTTTCTTGAACCATCAAGTCGATCCTGAATTAATGATGGAAATCGGCAAGGAATTTGCCCGTCTATTTGCTGATAGTGGGGTAACCAAGGTCTTGACCTGTGAAGCTTCTGGAATTGCTCCAGGGGTGATGGTTGCTTATCAATTGAAGGTGCCAATGGTTTTTGCTAGAAAGAAAAAGCCATCCACTTTGAATGATGCGGTCTACTGGGCTGATGTTTTCTCCTACACCAAGAAAGTTAACAACAAGATTTGCGTAGAAGAAAAGTTCCTCGATAAAAACGATAAAATTTTAATCATTGATGACTTCATTGCTCACGGCGAGGCTGTCAAGGGTATGGTCAACATCGCAAAGCAAGCTGGCTGCGAAATCGTCGGCGTGGGCGGTGTAGTTGCCAAGATCTTCCAAGGAGGCAGCGACTGGATCAAGGATGCCGGTTTGCGTTTTGAAGCTTTAGCAGAAATCGATAGTTTTAAAGATGGTCAAGTCCACTTTGTAGGAGAGGAATAATGCAAGAAGTCAATCATAAGAAAGCTGCCGTTTTAGGTTTACAACACCTATTAGCCATGTACTCTGGTGCAGTTACTGTGCCATTATTGATCGGGACTGCCTTGAAATTCAACGCTACCCACATGACTTACTTAGTTTCAATCGATATTTTCATGTGCGGGTTAGCCACCTTGGTACAATTGTTCAGAAACAAGTACTTCGGTATTGGCTTGCCAGTCGTGCTTGGTTGTGCCATTCAAGCAGTTGCGCCTTTGATCTTGATTGGACAAAAGTTCTCAATCAATGCCATGTATGGTGCAATCATTGTCGCCGGAATTTTCGTCTTTTTAGTTGCCGGCTGGTTCTCTAAGATCAAAAAGCTTTTTCCACCAGTAGTTACAGGGACTTTGATTACTGTCATTGGTTTATCCTTGATTCCTGTTGCCATTCAAAATATCGGCGGCGGAAATGCGGCCGACAAGGCGTTTGGTAGTAGCCAAAACTTGATCCTCGGCTTTCTTACGATTGCGATTATTCTTTTAGTAGAAATCTTTACTAAAGGCTTCATCCGTTCAATTGCTGTTTTGTTCGGTTTGATCGGCGGAAGTTTAGTTGCTGCCATGATGGGCATGGTTTCTACTGCACCAGTTAAAGAAGCTGCATGGTTCCACTTGCCACAATTTTTCTACTTTGGAATGCCTGAATTCGAATGGTCATCTTGTTTAACCATGATCATCATCGCCTTAGTTTCCATGGTTGAATCAACTGGTGTCTTCTTTGCCATTGGTGACTTATTGCAAAAAGACATCACCGAAGAAGACCTCAAAAAAGGTTACCGCGCCGAAGGTTTGGCGCAAGTTTTAGGTGGACTATTCAACACCTTCCCTTACACTACCTTCTCACAAAACGTTGGTTTGCTTCAATTGTCAGGCATCAAGACCAAGCGTCCAATCTTCTGGGCAGCTGGCTTGTTGATGGGAATGGGATTACTTCCTAAAGTTGGTGCCCTAGTAACCATCATCCCTACCCCAGTTTTGGGCGGGGCCATGCTAGTTATGTTTACGATGATTGCCGTTCAAGGTATCAAGATGCTTGCTAAAGTCGACTTTGAAGACAACCGCAACATTTTAGTTGTGGCAATCTCAATCGGTTTGGGCTTAGGGGTTACCGTCTACCCACAAATTTTCCAAAAATTACCACAAACCGTTCAATTGTTCTTGAGCAACGGAATCGTAATTGCTTCTCTATCATCAACAATTCTTAACCTCTTGCTTAGGGGAAGGGGTGATAAACACTAATTCCCTGAAAAAAACTCAATGTTACTTACAATCTCTATCTAAACAAGTTTCCTACTTGTAATTGCAATATTTTTTCCTAGCCTGATCTTACTTGATCAGGTTTTCTTTTGCACAAATTTTCTCTACAATAGATATAAATAAAGAAAGGACAATGTTTATGAAACAAACTGAATGTACTACTATCCTTGTGGGAAAAAATGCCACAATTGACGGTTCAACCATGATTGCTCGAAGCGAAGATGGTGGACGCGTAATCATCCCTGAGAGCTTTGAAGTTGTTAACCCAGCTGACCAACCAAGACACTACACTAGCGTCATCAGCAAGCAAAAGATCGATGATGAAGACTTGGCTGGCGAAGTTTTGCGCTATACTAGTGCACCAGACGCTACCCGCGAAAAAGGTATCTGGGCAGCAGCTGGAATCAATTCAGCTAACATCGCAATGACTGCAACTGAAACTATCACCACTAACGCTAGAATCCAGGGTGTAGATCCTGTGCTTGATCCAAGTGAAGGGGGCCTTGGCGAAGAAGATTTCGTCACTTTGACTTTGCCTTACATCCACACTCCTGAAGAAGGCGTTAAGCGCGTTGGTTACCTTCTAGAAAAATATGGTACCTACGAAATGAACGGCATGGCCTTTTCTGACAATGACCATATCTGGTACCTAGAAACTATCGGTGGTCACCACTGGATCGCTCGTCGTATTCCAGATGACGCCTACGTTGTTGCACCTAACCGCTTGAACATCGACGAATTCAAGTTTGACGATCCTGATTTCATGGCAAGCAGCGACCTTAAGGAATTGATTGAAACTTATCACTTGAATCCTGATAAGGAAGGCTACAACATGCGTCACATTTTTGGTTCTTCAACCATTAAAGACGCTCACTACAACAATCCTCGTGCTTGGTACTTGCACAACTTCTTCAATCCAGAATTTGGCGGCCAACCTGGCGATCAAGATCAACCATTTATTTGTTACGCTAACCGCAGGATCAGTATTGAAGATATCAAATGGGCTGAAAGCTCACACTACCAAGATACTCCATACGATGCATACGGCGACCAAGGTACTCCTGAACAAAAGAAGACCTTCCGTCCAGTAGGTATCAACCGTAACTTCGAAACTCACATCTTGCAACTTAGAAATGATGTACCAGCAGAACTAGCCGGCGTTCAATGGTTAGCTTTTGGCCCTAATACCTTTAACACAATGGTGCCATTCTACACCAACATCACCGACACCCCAACTTGCTTTAAGACTGGTAGCAAGTTTGACTTGAAGCAAATTTTTTGGGTTAACAAATTAGCTGCTCAACTTGGTGACACTAATTACCGCGTTTATGGCGAATTAGAAAACGACTTCGAACAAAAGAGCCTAGCTCAATGCCACAAGATTCAACACGAAACTGATCGTGCAGTAAAAGGCCTTAGTGGCGATGAATTAGTGGCTAAGCTTGAAGAAGCAAACAAGCAAATGGCTGAATTAGTATATCAAAACACCGTTGATTTGCTTGGCTCAATGGTCAATGAAGGCCACGGCTTGATGACTTTGAAATACGATTTGCTAGATTAATTTGAGCAAAATAAAAACTGATAGGATGCTTTTAAAAAGCAATCTATCAGTTTTTTTGTTTTAGATTTAAATATCAAAAATTCCCGGTACGTCAGGATCATCAACAATCTCGACATCCGCACCAAGTTGGCGCAATTTCTGCTCTACGCGGTCATATCCACGCAAGATGTTGCCAGCCTTGTTGATGACTGTCTTACCCTCAGCCATCAAACCAGCGATCATCAAACAAGCACCTGCTCGAATTTCCCCTGCAGTTACTTCTGCACCATGCAACTTAGTAGTTGGATGAGCCAAAATAATATTGTCTTCAACCTTAATATCTGCACCCATCTTCTGCAATTGGGCAATATGTCCCACGCGCTTAGGATAGATATTATCGATAACTACGCCCTCGCCTGTCTTAGCTGTTAACAAAAGTGGCGTAATTGGTTGTTGCAAGTCAGTCGCAAAGCCTGGATAAACATCGGTTCTCACTTGCACCATCTTCAAATCCCCTGCTGGGTAAACATAAAGGGAATCCTCATCAGCATCGATGACCACGCCCATTTCTTCTACCTTAGCTAGGTATGCATCTAAGTGTTCTTCAATGATATTGTGAATGCGAATACCATTACCTATGCAGGCTGCTAAAGAAACATATGTTCCGGCTTCAATTCGATCTGGAATAATCGTGTGAGGAATCTGGGCTCTCAATTCGGCTACCCCTTCAACCCTGATCGTATCAGTTCCAGCACCACGAATAGTTGCACCCATATTATTCAAAAATGTAGCCAAATCAATAATTTCTGGCTCTTTAGCTGCATTTTCGATAATTGTTTGTCCTTGAGCAGTTACGCTAGCCATGATAATATTCATGGTTGCGCCAACTGATGGCATTTTTAAGTGAATTTTTGCTCCATGCAAACCTTCACTAGGTGCAGTAATAATGATTTGATCATTTTCATTCTTTACTGTTGCACCTAAAGCTTCAAAGCCCTTGATATGCTGATCGATGGGACGTGGGCCAATATCGTCACCACCGGGAAAGCCTACTACCGCTCTACCAAAACGGCCTAGCAAAGCGCCCATAAAGTAATATGAGGCACGCAAACTCTTGATCTTACCTGCTGGCAATGGACTCATCTTGATATCTTCTGGATTGATATGCAATGTGGTTTCTTTAAAATCGCATCGTACATCCATCTCGGACAATAGGTCCATCAAGTTGTCTACATCAGCGATTCTTGGAACGCCTTCCAAAGTTACCTTGGTTCTCGATAAGATCGACGCTGGGATCAACGCAACAGTCGAATTCTTAGCTCCACCTATCCAAACATCACCCTGCAGAGGCTTTCCACCATGAATTATCATCTGCTTCATTGGCGAAAACAAATCCTTTTCTACTTTTCAATAATCATAATAATGTTATAGGAAAAACGAAAAAAATACAAGAGTTCCACCATGGGAAGTCTTGTATTTTTAAGATTTTGTATGATCAAACTTAGAATTCTTCAGCTGGCAAACCACTAGCTGCACCGATGAAGGCCTTGAACAAGCCTTCAGGTCTTTGAGGACGACTCAAAAATTCTGGATGGTATTGAGCAGCGATAAAGAACTTCTTGTCTGGCAATTCAATAATTTCAACCAAGTGGTTGTCTGGTGAAACGCCTGAGAAGACCAAGCCAGCCTTTTCAAATTCTTCACGGTACTTGTTGTTGAATTCGTAACGGTGGCGGTGACGTTCTTGAATAACTTCTTGATCATCGTAGGCAGCTCTAGTCTTAGTACCCTTCTTCAAAGTTGCAGGGTAAAGACCTAAACGCAAAGTACCACCGATATTTTCTTCATCGCGCTTGTCAGCCATGATGTCGATGATGCCGTGAGTAGTGTTAGGATCAGCTTCAGTTGAATGTGCATCCTTCATGCCAAGCACGTTTCTAGCAAATTCAACACTGGCCATTTGCATACCAAGGCAGATACCCAAGAATGGGATATCGTTTTCGCGGGCATACTTGATTGCAGTGATCATGCCTTCAAGACCACGAACACCAAAACCACCAGGAACGATCAAACCAGCTGAATCCTTCATCAAGTCAGCAATGTTGTCTTCAGTAATATCTTCAGCCTGGATCTTTTCAACTTCGATCTTAGTGTTGTACAAGTAACCTGCGTGTTGCAAGGCATCAGTTACTGAGATATAAGCATCTTCAAGTTCTACATACTTACCAACCAAAGTGATCTTAGTCTTGTGCTTCAAGTTCTTTGCACGTTCGTCAAGCTTCTTCCAAGCTTCCATATCAGCTTCTGGAAGTGGGCTTTCAAGGTGCAAGAAGTCGCAAACCTTTTGGTCCATGCCTTGAGCTTGGAAGGCCAAAGGCAAGTCAAATAGTGATGGTGCGTCGATTGATTCGATGATGCGTTCAACTGGCACATCAGTAAAAGTAGAAATCTTGTCCTTCAATTCTTGTGCAACTGGTTGTTCAGCACGCAAAACGATCATGTTTGGTTGAATACCGATGCTGCGAAGTTCAGCAACTGAGTGTTGAGTTGGCTTAGTCTTCATTTCATGTGCAGCATGCAAGTATGGCAATAAAGTACAGTGAATGTACATTACATTGTCTGAACCAACTTCACGACGCATTTGACGAATTGCTTCCATGAATGGCGTAGATTCGATATCACCAACAGTACCACCGATTTCAGAAATAATTACATCTGAATCAGTCGTCAAAGCTGCGCGCATGATCTTTTGCTTGATCATGTCAGTAATGTGTGGAATAACTTGAACAGTCGAACCATTGTAGTCGCCGCGACGTTCCTTTTCCAATACTTCCTTATAAATCTTACCAGTAGTTACATTAGAGTACTTGCTTGTTCTAACGTCAACGATTCTTTCATAGTGTCCAAGGTCAAGGTCAGCTTCAGTACCATCATCGGTTACATAAACTTCACCGTGTTGGTATGGGCTCATAGTACCTGGGTCAATGTTAATGTAAGGATCGAATTTCTGCATAGTAACCTTAAGACCGCGGTTCTTAAGCAAACGGCCCAAACTTGATGCAGTAATACCTTTTCCTAATGATGAAACAACTCCACCGGTAACAAAGATATATTTTGTCATTTACATGCCTCGCTTCAAAAAACATTCACTGAATAAATAAAAAAGGCTCCCTTACGGGAGCGAAACGCACTAATGGTGCCCAAAAAACATACTAACTGCTTTTGACAGTTAAGTCAAGCAAATTACTCTTCTTCTTCCTCTTCGTCATCATCGCTTAATTGTGACAATTGGCCTTCGATGCCGTCTGGCAATGAATCCTCTTCATCATCATCTTCATCGTAATCGTCATCATCGCTTGCATCGTAGTCTTCAGTATCATCGTCGTCTACTTCAAGATCTTCGTCTTCTGGGTCATCGTTGTCGTAGTCGATAATGTCGTCACTGCCAGTAGCAGATGCCAAGAAGGCATTAACCTTCTTGTGGTGCTTGCGTTGTGAATCTTCGTCTTCTTCTTCATCTTCTGGGTGGTTAACTTCTTCATCAACTGATTCGTATGGGAACCATGAACGAAGGGCCCAAACGTTGTCACCCATTGAAATGAACTCACCATCAGTGTTCATATCAGTATAAAATTGTGGCAAACGTTCGCGAATTTCTTCATCGCTCTTTTCTAGGTACTTTTGCACTGCATTAACGATGTCTGCAAAAGGCATTCTCTTACCACTATCTTCCAAAATTGCACGAGCAACTTCGATCATTGACAATTCATTGCGGTTCTTGTCTTTAAAGTCTTCTAATCCCACAGTAGTTCGTCCTCTCTTATGTAATCTCTTTATTTTACTAATTATCTAAGCAAAAATCAACGTGACAGCATAATTACCTACTAAGTATAGACCATTGAAGAGATCATATTCAAGCCGAACTTTTCCTTTGCCTGATTGATCTAATCTTGCAGAAAATAAATTAGTCACGCTAGTCAAATCCATCTGCCGGCCACTAACCACGTAGCGACAAGCACTCTTTTCGCCTAAAACAAAGCGCATTTGCGAGTAGTTGCTATGATCAACTCCTCTTCTAATAATCATTTCCTTTCCCTTAATCAGCAACTTGACCGGAATTTGTTCATCTTCTAAATATGACACGCGAATTATTCCTTGCTGAATGGTCAATTCGCCTGGAGCTTGCTGGTGGAAAGTTTCGCTATTGTCGTCTTGAATAATTGTACTGGTTAAATCTACCTTAATTTTCGTCATACCGTTTCCTTTTTTGTTATAATTTTGTTAGTTGTATACTATTTTAAGACATTTTTGCAAAAAAACATAAAGAAAAAATTCGAGGAATTACTATGAAAAAATTTACCAGCGAAAAATTGCACAACGAAGTCGTCCTGCGCGACCCAGTTCACGGCTATATCCATATTGAGGATAAGGTTATTCTAGATATTTTAAAATCAAAAGAATTCCAGCGCATGCGCCGCATCAAGCAATTAGGTCCGGTTAGCTATGTCTTTCCTGGAGCAACGCATACAAGGTTTGAACATAATCTTGGCGTTTACGAATTGACTAGACAAATTTGCAATATTTTTGCTAAAAAATATCCAAGCCAAACTCCAGCAGATGGCCTATGGGATGACAATAACCGGCTATTAGTCGAATGTGCAGCTATCTTGCATGATATTGGTCACGGCCCATATTCTCACACCTTCGAGCATTTATTTGGCACCAATCACGAAAAAATCGGCCAAGAAATCATTACCAATCCAAATACCGAAGTCAATCAGGCCCTCAGACAAGTCGATCCAGAATTTCCTGGGCTTGTCGCAAGCGTTATTGCCAAGACCTACCCTAACCCACAAGTCGTCAAGATGATCTCCAGTCAAGCCGATGCCGATCGAATGGACTACTTGCAGCGCGACGCCTACTTTACTGGCGTTAGCTATGGGCATTTTGATATTTCCCGGGTCTTGCGCGTAATTCGTCCATATAAAGATGGCATTTGCTTTAACAACAATGGGATGCATGCCGTTGAAGACTACATTGTTTCTCGCTACCAAATGTACCAACAAGTTTACTTCCACCGCGTTGGCCGGTCAATGGAAGTTATCTTGCATCACCTTTTGCAAAGAGCTAAAGATGTCTATCAAGAAGGCAAAATTCTAGTTACGCCAGAACTAGCTAAGTTTCTTGAAGGAAATTGGACTTTAGCTGATTATCTCAAGCTTGATGACGGCGTGATGGAGACCAACTTCTCAATGTGGACTGATTCTAGCGATGAGATTCTGGCTGACTTAGCTAATCGCTATCTGTTTAGAAAGCAATTAGCTAGCATCAAGATCACCGATAGCACTAAGCCACTTTTGCCAAAATTGAAGCAGTTGATCAAAGAAGCCGGCTTTGACCCAACTTACTATACCGAAGTCAATTCCGCCTTTGATGAGCCTTATGATGCCTACAAGCCAACTGGCAAAAATGCCAACAGCCAGATTGAAATTATGCAAGACGACGGCTCCTTGATTGAATTGTCAGAAATGAGTCCCTTAGTTAAGGCCTTAAACGGTACCTTCCAAGGGGATGAGCGCTTCTTCTTCCCTAAGACCATGCTAGCCAAAAATATTGACCCACAAATTTTTGATCCAATCTATCAAGAATTTGCCAAATATGTTCATAATGGCCAGCTTCAATTTAAGACAGAATAAAGCAAAAAGGAATTGATCAACTTTGATCAATTCCTTTTTTATTATTTATTAGCTTGGTATCTAGTATTGAACAAAGGACTAAGTGGCTTGTGTTCTTGAATGCACTTGATTGCATCCCCCATGATTGAGCCAACCGTTACTAGCAACATCTTATCAAGCTTCTTTTCTTCAGGTTGGTTGATTGAATCAGTCAAGACCAAGTTCTTGATAACTGAATTGTTCAAACGATCAACTGCAGGACCTGACAAAACTGCGTGGGTTGCTGAAGCGTAAACTTCAGTTGCACCAGCATCAATCAAAGCTTGAGCAGCCAAAGTAATTGTACCAGCAGTATCGATCATATCGTCGATAATGATCGCACGCTTGCCTTTAACATCACCGATAATGTTCATAACTTCAGCTACATTAGCCTTAGGACGACGCTTGTCAACAATGGCAATATTGGTACCTAAGAATTCAGCTAACTTTCTAGCTCTAGTAACACCGCCGTGGTCAGGTGAAACAACTACGGCATTTTCTTCAAGGTGATTGCTCAAGAAGTAATCTGCTAGTAATGGTGCACCCATCAAGTTATCAACAGGGATGTCGAAGAATCCTTGAATTTGTGGTGCGTGCAAGTCAAGTGACAAGACACGATCAGCACCAGCTGCTTGCAACATGTCTGCTACTAACTTAGCTGTGATTGGTTCACGCGCACGAGTCTTGCGGTCTTGACGCGCATAACCATAGTAAGGAATTACCAAGTTAATCGTTCTAGCACTTGCACGGCGAACTGCATCGATCATAATCAAGAGTTCCATCAAGTTGTCATTAACTGGATCACTAGTTGATTGAACCAGATAAACATCCTTACCACGAACAGAATCATCAATGTTAATTTGAATTTCGCCATCGCTAAAACGCTCTACGCTTGACTTGCTGAGTTCAACCCCAACGCGATCAGCAATTTTCTTAGCCAAGGGAACATTTGAATTAAGGGCAAAAATCTTTAAATCGTCTTTATAAGACATAGCTTCCTCCATAAAAATATGCTAACAACCTCTATTTTAGCAAAAAAATTGTCTATTTAACAAAAAATACTGGCTTTTTTGGATCAATTAACCTTAATAGTGACAAATCTTCAGCTTTGATCTGACCTAAAAGGGTAATTCTTGGATCGGCTGGTAGATCTCTTTTGCTGATTTGTAGATAATTGCTAAAGCCTTCATAGCTGCTATTGGTCACGCAGACGCTGCCAGCAGGCCGAGCTAGGCCATTATCTTGATCAAATTGTTTGTCGCTAACTTCTCCTAGCATCACGATATCTCTAGCTAAATAATCTGCATTGATCCAAGGGCGATCATACAGCCAATCTGCTTCACTATCTAGGTGCAGGCTAATGGCGGATTTTTGCAAATAATTATTGAAGACCAAAATCTCGCTGCTATCTAAATGGCTGCTAACGATTATGCGCTCACAATACTTTTTCAAATAAAGCATGCTAGATAGCGGATTTTGCTGGCGCAAACATTCTAAAGTTACATCCTGTCTTGTGCTATTGCTGCTAGCTATAAAGACTTCAACCTTAAAACCTTGGTGCTTTAACCATTTATTCCGCTTTTTGAACCAAGCTTCATCAATTCCAGTTTCAACTTGTGGATAATAGGCATAGCCAGCAATCAAATGATCAAAGGCTGCATTATACTCGCGCAATTGATTGACCATCTCGCGGTCGATTTGGTTAGCGTTAATTGCCACTTCTAGCGACTTGGATAATCTTGCTAAAACATCAATGGCAACCTCGCCTGACAAGCGCAAGCAGTTAATATGCAGCGCCTGAATCTGGCCGACATTATCTAAGCTGGCCCCAATTTCTGTCAAAATTTCTGGCGAAGCAAACAGTTCGACCTTTAAGTTTAAATTCTCACACCACTTCGTAAGCTCCATCAGGCGCGGCTTTATTTCTTCAGCAACGCCTTTAAGGCTGAGCAATGAGACAAATACCTGATTAAAGCCAGCATTTCGCATGGCAATCAAGTAATTGTAATCCTCAGCCGTCATGGCATGGTCAAGATATATTGAAAAACCTAACATAGTTTCCTCACATACTTTTTTACAAAATTCTTACCCCAAGCATTTATTTTATAAAGAAAAAACACAACCGAGTAGTCAGTTGTGTCTTTTGTATTCAAATTGTAATCAAATTAGCCAGCATAGTCGCTAACGTTGAGAGTTTGAACCAAACCATTTGATTGAGTAATGATCAAGTTTTGGTTGTTGTTAGCAAATTGTACTTGGCTAGTAGCTACGCCGTTGACAGTAGCTGCCAAGTTGATAATTTGATCTGCTTCGCTAGTAGTCAAGCTTGCTAAAGAAGCTACCTTGATCTTAGCACCATTCAAAGCTGCCTTGGCATTGTTGATTGCAGACAAAGCGTTGTTAACTTGCAATAAGCTTGACTTGTCGCTGTTAGCAGCAACTTGTCCAGCAGTAATAGCTGCGTCATATGCATCTCTGGCAGTCTTAGCTGAAAGCTTATAGCTGTCTGAAACCTTAACTGTTGCGCTATCCTTGATAGCAGTGTTCAAGTTTGCCTTGTCGTTAGCAGTTGCTACTACGCCGCCCAAGCGAGCTTCATCAGCAGTGTTAGTTGCATTCAATGGCTTGCCTGAAATGCTTGAAACTGCGCTTTGCTTGATGAAGTAACCCTTAGGAGCACTAGATAATTCGTAGAACAATTCCGCCTTGTTTTCAGAAGCTACCCAGATGTAGCGTAATGAGCTAACTCTCAATCTTTGACCAGCGTTGAAAGTGTTTGAAGTAGCTACGCCGTTGCCATCATAAGTATTAGTCTTTTGGCTCAAAATGGCAATCGTTGAGTCAGCATCAACATCATCTTGGCTAACATTGTCTGGAGTAGTGTCAGGAATCAAAGCCTTGCCTGAAGCTAAAGTAGTGTTGACCGCCTTGATCCATTGTTCGCCAGCATCACTGTTGCCGATCATGTAGTACCACTTGCCGTCGATTTGCTTAGCCTTCAAGGCTACGTATTGTGCACCCTTGATGATCTTTTGTTTTGGTTCATAAGCACTACCATTGCCATCGTAAATGATTGAGTTCTTCACGATATTGATCATAGTCATATCGTCTTGAACTTCTTCAGTAGCTACCTTGGCATTAGCAGTTTTAACAAATTGGTTGTTAGCAAGTTTAAAGTATTGCTTACCCTTGATTTTCTTAGTGCCGTAGTACTTGATAGTAGTACCCTTCTTCAAAGTTGCTGCTGACTTGATGCGCACGCCAGTTTTGCTATAAACATAGGCATTCTTGGTCAACTTAACAGTCTTAACTTTAGTAGTGCTTGAAGTTGAAGCAGTCACCTTTTTGCCATTAAGAGTAGCAACATTAGCTGCCTTAATGTAGTTGCCACCACCAATATCGTAGTAATCAACGCCATTAATTGTCTTAAGACCAGCAGTCTTAAGGCTAGCGCCCTTGCCAATTACTGGCCAAGTCTTGCCGTCGAATTTGTAGTTTTTGTTGCGCTTACCATTAGCAAAGTAAACATATGCATTGCGTCCTAAAACAATTGTACCTGTGCTCTTAGCGCTAGTAGTGGTCTTTTTGGGAGCAGCTTCTACTACTGCTTGGCTAGCCCCAACAAGTGGGCTAACCCCCATTAACACAGCTGCCGAAACCATCACTAATTTATGACTTAATTTCATGTATACTTTTACCTCGTAAATCAAATAATTGCTAAAATTTTACCTAAATCTAGCTAAGTTTAACATCTACCATTATAACGCAAAAATAAAGACCGTTCAGTAAGAAACGGTCTTTGTGACTAAATATTAATATTTGTAATTTATTTAACTTTTACGTCGCTAACCTTGATGTAGTACTTGCCTGGTTGCAAAGCGTAGTAATCTTCGCCATTGATCTTCTTAGTGCCTAACCCCTTAACAGTTACGCCCTTGCCAATGACAGTCCACTTCTTGCTGCCCATGTAAGACTTAGCCTTCTTGCCGTTTTGGTCAAAAACTTGGGCCTTTCTAATAGTCACTAAAGTAACTGGCTTACTAGTTGTTGCCTTGGCAGTCTTGGTTGACTTCTTGGTAGTCTTAGTAGTCTTAACTACAGTTTTCTTACTGCTCTTAGCTTGAGCTGTGCTAGTCTTAACGCCACCCTTGCCATCAGTAACAATGGTGATGGTCTTGTTGCCAGACTTGTATTGAACTGAGCCCTTAGTTACTGAAGCTGGCATCCAATACTTCAAGTCAGATTGAATGCTGAAGTAGTATTGACCCTTGATTTGTTCAACTTCCCAAATAGTGTATTGGCCACCCTTTGGCATCTTCTTGCTGGTCTTCTTGCCATTTTTGTCAACAAAGTAGCCAGCTTTAACAGTCTTAACTGAGCTATTTTTGCCGTAAGTCTTATAAACGCTAGCAGCCTGAACTGTGCTGGTGGCATTAGTTGCAACAGTCAAGACAGGACTAACACTCATCAAAGCTGCAACAGAAACCATCATCAATTTACGATCTAACTTCATAGTTTTTACCTCGTTTATATGTATCTCAGATTACTTGAATATTGTAGACCTTTTTCGGAAAAATTGTAGCCAATTTTTTCGATTTTACTATTTCTTTACTACTTTAGCGTTACTTGCCTTGATCCAGCCCTTATTAGTTAGGTAAAATTTCTTTCCACTAACTGTTTGGGAGGAATATCCGTCCAGGACTTGTCCTTTTTTCAGGTTGGTAATGGTTGATTTTTTGGATAAAAATAATTGTCCTTGAGCATCGTAAACGTAGGAATTATGGGTCAAAAGAAGACGCGTTACTTTAGCTGGATTATAAAGGATGTAGCTTAATTTACCCTTTTTGTCAGTCGACAAAACCATCATCGTATGGGCATCTTCTTGATACCAAACCGTACCATGGGTGCTTGCAGCTGGAATCCATTGATGATTCTTATTAGCATAGTAAATCTGCTTATCGGTAAAGCGCACATAAGCCACGCTAAAAATTGCCTTTTTCTTGATTAACTTTTTGCTGGCCTTCAGTTTGCTGGTAAGATATGCTTGATCTTTTAGCAAAATTACATAGCTGCGCTTGCTGTCGACTTTGATATCTTTATTGCTAACTTTAACAACTGGACTGCTAGTCTTGGACTTAGTTTTCTTGCTGTCAGCCAAAGCTGGGCTTGCAGTTAGACTCAAAAATAAACAAAAAAGGAGTAGAAACTTTTTCACTACGATCACCTGCCTATCTACCACCATTATAACCGAAACAAAAAAGCTAGCAGCTTTGCTAGCTTTCGTGATTATTGCCAATCTTTACCTTCTGACAAAGGCAACTTGTGCCAGTAGTCTTCCTTGTTGACTTGACGGCCACGACCAATTGCCATTTCGTAGCGGCCAACATCTTTAGTTACAGTTGTATCAGCTGCGATAAAGGCATGATCTGCCACATTGATTGGGGCAATTAAAGTTGAACCTGCACCAACAAAGGACTTGTTGCCAACGTTAGTGTGGAACTTCTTAACGCCATCAAAGTTAGAGAAGATGGTACCACAACCAACATTGATATCCTTGCCTAAAGTTGCATCCCCAATGTAAGTCAAATGACCAACCTTGGTGTTTTCGCCAATTTCTGCCTTCTTGACTTCAACAAAGTTGCCGATATGAACGCCCTTGCCGATCTTAGCAAGTGGACGAAGGTGAGAGTTAGGGCCGATGTCGCTTTCATCATCCATTTCAGCTTCAACTAAAGTCGATGAGGTAATAGTAACCTTGTTGCCTACCTTGGAATCAACGATTCTTGATCCACTAGTGATGTAGCATTCGCTGCCGATTTCGCTCCTGCCCTTGATTACAACGTTGCCTTCGATGATCGTGTCATTGCCAATTTTTACATCACTATCGATATAAGCTGTATCAGGGTCAATGAAAGTTACGCCTTCACGCATATGTTCTTCGTTGATACGCTTTTGCATGATCTTGCTTGCTTGCGCTAAAGCAACGCGGTCGTTGACGCCAAGGCTTTGGCTAAAGTCGTGCATCTTGTATGCGCCAACTCTTTGACCTTCATTGCGCAAGATTTCCAAAACGTCAGTCAAGTAGTATTCACCTTGAGAGTTGTTGTTGCCAACATGTGACAAAGCTTCAAAGAGCTTCTTGTTGTCAAAGCAGAAAATACCAGTGTTGATTTCTTTAACTTTCAATTCTTCTGGCTTGCCGTCTTTTTGTTCAACGATTCTAAGCACATTGCCTTGGTCGTCGCGAATGATTCGGCCATAGCCAAATGGGTCTGGAGCTTCAGCTGTCAAAACAGTAGCTGCATTGCCCTTTTCTTGGTGGTAGGCAAATAAATTGTTGAAAGTTTCGCTAGTAAATAAAGGAGTGTCGCCAGTTGCAACCAAAGTTTCGCCTTCTAAATCACCTAGGATATCTTTAGTGGTCAAAACTGCGTGACCTGTACCTAATTGCTTTTCTTGGAAGGCAAACTCAGATTGACCTTGCAAAACTTCCTTAACCTTTTCTGCACCAGTTCCTACAACTGTGATGATCTTTTCAGGATCAGTGCCCTTAGCAGCATCAACTACGTGTTCGACCATTGTTTTGCCGCAAACTTGGTGCAAAACCTTGTAAAGTTTTGACTTCATTCTGGTCCCCTTACCAGCAGCAAGGATAACTACAAATTTCTTCATTGTTTTTGTAACCTCTTATTATCAAAATCAACTTTAAGTATACCATTTTTTATAAATGGGAGAAGTCGGTTTCGGTCAAGAAGTTGCCAGGTTCTGCTAAAATTATCTTCTTCTGGGTATCGATCTTGTTGATCTTGACTAAAGACATGTAGTCGTCGACCAATTTATCCTTGTCAAAGTCGGCTTCGCAAAGAACGCAGATTCCCACAACGTCGCAGTCAAATTCGTGTGCAAGCTGTTCCATTCCAGTCAAAGTGCCGCCGCCTTTCATGAAGTCATCGACAATCAAGACGTTAGATTCCTTCTTCAAGGCTCTAGTAGGCAATTCCATCTTGGATACGCGATCTAAAGATGAAGAGATGTAGTTTACAGAAACTGTTGCGCCTTCAGTTACCTTTGAGCGCTTTCTGGCAATCACAAATGGCACGTTCAAGTATCTAGCAACTGATTGAGCAAGCGAAATTCCCTTAGTTTCAACGGTCATTACGACATCAACGTTGGAATAAGCATATCTAGTCGCAAATAGCTTTCCGATCTGTTGCAAGTCTTGAGAGTTTGATAAGACATCTGACAGATAGACGAATCCTCCTGGCAAAATTCGGCTAGGGTCTTCTACTCTAGATGCTAGATCAGATAAATATTCTTCGGCATGACTCTTGCCCAAATATGGAATATAGCGAACTCCTCCGGCTGCACCAGCAACAGTTTCAAGGATTCCATCTTGGTTGCTGGCTAAAGTGTGCTTTAAGATGGCTAGGTCTTCAGAAATCGAAGATTTGGCAGCGTCGTAGCGTTGAGCAAAAAATGGCAATGAAATCAATTTATGTGGACGTTCCATCAAAAATTTGGTCATATCAACAAGTCTTTCTGAACGTTTCATGTTAATTCCTTTCTTAATGTTTGTATTTGTCTTATACAATATACTCTAAAAGCCAAAAAAAAGCACTAACATTTTTAAAAATGCTAGTGTTATTTTTATCTTCCTAATTAAGCTTCAGCTTCTTCTAGTTCATCGTCGTCAAATTCTAAAGCGATGTTCTTAGTTAACAAGTCAGTATAACTGTAAGAAACATGTTCAAAGTTATTCTGATCTTGGTCTAAATCAACTACAAAAACTGCTGGGAAAGTTTCTCTCAAAATTCCACGGCGCTTCGTAGTCTTCTTACGACCCGCTTGTGCCACCACAGTAATTTGGTCACCCAAGTGAGAATCCAGCTTATGTTTAATTGTAGTAATAGATGTTGGCATTAAAACAACTCCTTTGGAGTCAATTTTACCATATTTTAAGCTATATAGCAATATGTTTCATGAAAAAATTATGATTGAATCATTTTAGCCAAATCAATAAACTGCTGAATGGTCAGGTTCTCTGGACGAACTGTTGGTTTAAGACCTAATTTTTCAATAATTTCCGCACGTTTATCTGCATCTTGAACCAAATTCTTCAAGTTGTTGTTCAAGGTCTTTCTTCTTTGGGCAAAGCAAATTTTAACAATTCGATTGAAATGTTTCACATCGCCAACATCAACCTTTTCGGCCAATGGCTTCAGCACTACTACGCTAGAGTCAACTTTTGGTGCTGGCATAAAGGAATTGTGGCCAACCGTCAAGGCAAGCTCTACCTGCATCTGCGTTTGAACGGCAATGGTCAATGGACCATAATCCTTGCTATTAGGACCCGCTTCAAGGCGCTCTGCGACTTCTTTTTGCATCATCAAAGTCAAGGATGAAAAGTTCAAGTCGGAATTAGCCAAGCTAAAAATAATTGGAGTTGTAATGTAGTATGGCAAGTTGGCTACGACCTTAATTTCCTGATCAAAGTCAAAGAAATCGCCGATATCATTTCTAAAGTCTGCCTGCAAGATATCCTTGAGCAAAAGCTTGAAACGATCTGCTAGTTCATCGTCGCCAATTTTTTGTGGAAGTTCATTGTGCAAAATTTCCGGCAAGGAATCGTCCACTTCATAAGCAAAAACCTTAGCCCCAGCCAAAAGCAATTGTTCAGTCAAAGACCCAATTCCAGGGCCGATTTCGATTACTTGATCGCCTGGCTTGACCTCAGCTGCTTCGACAATTCCCATAATAGCTGCATGATCGACCAAGAAGTTTTGGCCAAGGTTCTTTTTAGCTTTGACAAAATAACGATTAACGATTGCTTGAGTTCTAATTGGCGAATCAATTGCAATTCTATTCTGCATTCTTTACCACCTTAATTGCTGCTAGCAACTGCTCTTTAGAAATTCCAAAGGTCTGCAAGCGCTTATAAAAAGTCTTGGCGTTACCATAGCCAACTCCCAGTTTAATCCCCACTGCTTCGCGCAGCTTTCTTGCTTCTGCGCCACCGGCTAAGCCCAAGTCGCGAAAATCTGCTTCAGTCAGATCGCTTGAGCTTGCTTTTTCTTCGTGCAAATCAGATAAAGCCCGCTCCAAAGCCTCTTTAGAAGCATGTTCTACTCCTAAAGATCCCGCCTTGTCTGGCTCGCCCTCTTTACGAGTGATGAAGGCTTGCTTAGCAGTCGGCACAGCTTCAGTAACGATTCGGCGGATTCTTTCGCCATTAAAGTCCGGATCTGTAAAGACAATAATCTCGCGACTTTGACTGAGCTGTTTAATTTGCGCTAGAACCTGAGCAGAAACAGCTGAACCATTGGTTTCAATTGTCTCTATTCCTGGGAAAAATTGCTGCAATCTGATGGTATCATCCTTGCCTTCAACCACGACAACAGCATTAAATTGCTTCTTCTTTATCAAGATTGTATATCCTCTTTGTATTGTCATAAGTTACTTGGGCAACTTCTTCCAAAGTCATTCCGCGCAAGTCTGCAATTGCTTTTGCAACATAATGCACATAGCCTGGTTCATTTTGCTTGCCACGATATGGCTTTGGCGTTAAGTATGGCGCATCGGTTTCAACTAGCATACGGTCAAGTGGGACTAGCTTAGCCGATTCATGCACGTCAGTTGCCTTAGTAAAGGAAACAACGCCAGAATAAGAAAAGTTGATATTCAATGGCAAGAACTTCTCCAGCCACTCCTTATTTCCATTGAAGTTGTGCAAAATTGCGCCATATTCTAGGTTAGCCTTCTTCAAGATTTCGTAGCAATCTTCAAAACCATCCCTAGTATGGATGTTAACTGGCAAATGCATCTGATGAGCGATTTCAACCTGTCTTTCAAAGACTGCCCTTTGCACGTCTCTTGGCGACTCATCCCAATAATAGTCTAGCCCCACTTCTCCTAAGGCTACGACTTTAGGATGCTTAAGCTGCTTGATTAATAGCTCTTCTGCCTTGTCGTCGTAGTCCTTAGCCACATCAGGGCAGTAGCCAACTGTAGCAAATACATCATCAAAACGTTCAGCTAGGTCAATGGCGCGCTGGTTGAATTCAGGATCTTGCCCAGCACAAATTACTTGATCAACGCCCAAGCTAACGGCCCGCTCCAAATAAGCCAATTCTTTTCCGCGGAATGGCTCATCATTTAAATGAGTATGGTTGTCGATTAATTTCATTAGCCTAAATCAGCTCCAAGTTCGTGTTCATCGCCAACGATAGCCAATTTTACTTGACCGTCTTTTTCACTTGATAAAAGCATACCTTGACTTTCCATACCAAGCATCTTTCTAGGCTTCAAGTTAACTACAGCCAATACCTTCTTGCCTAGCAATTGACTTTCGTCTGGGTAGAACTTTCTAATTCCAGATAAGATTTGGCGCTTTTGACCATTGCCAAAGTCTAATTGGAAGCAAAGCAGCTTACTTGAGCCCTTAACTGGTTCTACTGACAAGACTTGACCTACTTGAATCTTTACCTTGTCAAAATCATCAATAGTGATGAAGTTATCGCTAGTTTGAGCTTGTTGCTGACGACGGCTTTGCTTCTTTGGCTTAGCCTTCTTCATTTCTTCCTTGATGTACTTAACTTCTTCTTCGTTCTTCAATCTTGGGAAGATTGGTTGTGGCTTTTCAGTTACCTTGATATCCCAGCCAAAGCCGCCAAAATTCAAGTCCTTTTGAGCCGCATTGTCCCAATCAAGACCCAATTGCTTGAAGATCTTAACTGGACTTTGAGTCATAATTGGTGAAATCAAGATTGCAACCAAACGCAAGCTTTCAGCCAAGTTGGTCATTACGCGTGACAATTCAGCCTTCTTTTCTTCCTTATTTAAGATCCAAGGAGTAGTTTCATCGATGTACTTGTTGGCACGGCTGATCAACTTCCAGATTGAATCTAAAGCTTGAGAGAAGTGCAAGTTGTCCATTTGCGCCTTGTAGTCGGCAATAGTTTCTGCAGCAGTCTTTTGCAAATCAAGACCAAATTCATCTTGCTCGCTAGCTACTGGGGCAACTTGTCCTTGTTGGTATTGGTTGATCATTGAGACAGTTCTGTTGAGCAAGTTGCCAAGGTCGTTAGCTAAGTCGAAGTTGACTCTTTCGACAAAGTCTTCTGGCGTAAAGATACCATCTGAACCAAATGGAATAGCTCTCATCAAGTAGTAGCGCAAAGCGTCAAGTCCATAGCGACCAACGATCATTTCTGGATAAACTGCGTTACCCTTAGACTTAGACATCTTGCCGTCTTTCATCAAAACCCAGCCGTGACCGAAGATTTGCTTAGGTAATGGCAAGTCAAGTGCCATCAACATAATTGGCCAATAGATAGTGTGGAAGCGGACAATTTCTTTACCTACTAAGTGAACATCAGCTGGCCAGTACTTCTTGAATAATTCATCATGATCTGAAGCATAGCCTAAAGCAGAGATATAGTTTGATAAAGCATCAATCCAAACGTAAACAACGTGCTTTGGATCGCTAGGAACTGGAATACCCCAGTCAATGGTTGTTCTAGTCACAGAAAGATCTTCCAAACCTGGCTTGATAAAGTTGTTGATCATTTCCTTTTCGCGAGAATGTGGCAAGATAAATTCTGGGTGCTCTTTGTAGTATTCAACTAAGCGATCTGCATACTTGCTCATTCTAAAGAAGTAAGAAGGTTCCTTAACTAGGCGAACTTCATGGCCAGATGGAGCCTTACCGCCGATTACGTTACCTTCATCATCCTTATATACTTCGGCCAATTGTGATTCAGTGAAGTATTCTTCATCTTCAACTGAGTACCAACCAGTGTATTCGCCAAGGTAAATGTCGCCTTGCTTCAATAGGCGTTCGAAGATCTTTTGAACAGCCTCAACGTGTTCTTTATCAGTTGTACGAATGAACTTGTCGTATGAAATGTCTAACAGCTTCCATAATTCCTTGTATGAAGCAGCCATCTTGTCGACATATTCTTGTGGCTTGATGCCTTGTTCTTGAGCCTTTTGTTCAATCTTCAAGCCGTGTTCGTCGTCACCAGTCAAGAAGAAAGTGTCGTAGCCTTGGCTACGCTTGTAGCGAGCCATTGAGTCGGCTGCCACACTAGTATAAGCATTTCCGATTGTTAGTTTGCCTGATGGATAGTAAATTGGTGTTGTAATATAAAAAGTCTTTTTATCGGCCATAAATTTTCCAATCTCCTTAATAAAATTGCTTTATCTACTATAATACACCATGCAAAACTTGCTAGGCTAGTATTAATAGTGCAAAAAGCCAGAATGCATCCCTACTACTAGGGAAAATACATTCTGGCTATTTTAGATCTGGATCAATGGGTTGTAATGTAATCTCCTTATCAAATAGTTTCTTCATACTACTTGATAAATTATGTCCAATCACAATAACAGTCGCATCAATATTAGTTACAACTCTTAATATTTCTTCAGAACTGCGCGCATCAATTGCACTTGTACCCTCATCTATTAGAATTAACGGCTTTTTATAAAGTAATGTCCTTGCTAAAATTATCTTTTGCTTTTGTCCTCCTGATAAATTACTACCAGCCGCATTTATCAAGCTATCAACACCGTCTCTAAACTTATTTATATCTTTTTTCAGCTTTACTTGTTCAATTATCTCCAGAGCCTGTGCTCGTAAATTTGAAGAAAACATCGTAATATTATCAATAATCGAGGCGGGTAATAAAATTGGATCTTGAGGTACATAACCGATATTAGCGCTTTCTAATGGATAAGTTTTTCCATTTTTATCAATAACTTCAATTTCTCCAGTTGCAGTTTGCAACTGACCTAACAACACCTTGAATAGGCTAGATTTTCCCGTGCCCGACTGCCCGGTTAATAGTATTTTTTCGCCATAGTCAATATCTATATTTGGATATAAAATTTTAGTACCATTATCGAACTTAATGCTTACATCTTTAATTATATATTTTTCAACTTGGTAATCCGAAACTTCATTCACCTTTACAGGTCCTTGATTTAATTGTGAGTTAAGTTGTTTAACAACTGCTCCACCACTCTTCATCTGGATTAATCCATTAGCAAGTATTACAACATAACTAAAAGTATAACCAATGAGCGTACCTATGCTAAAAATCGCACCAAAAGGCACTGCGCTATTAATTATCAATATACCTGTTAAAGCTAAAATCATTAATTGAGCAACAACGTTACCTACAATTACTACTAATGATGCACTTTTGCCTACTCTTATATTTTTTATACATGCATCAGTGTATAGTTTTGAAGCTATACTCAATTTTCTAGTATATACATCATATTTATTAAATCTACGCAAAATATCTAACCCATTAACCCAATTTGCAATGGACTCAATATAATTTTTTGTCTGATTTGAGGTAGAGAAACTTGTCTCTTCCAAAACTCTTTTAAATATATCTGGTAATTTTAATAATATAATTGCTAAGGCTAAAGTTGTAATTACAATTATCCAGTGTAAAGACAAAATGGCTAAAATAGAGAATATTAGTAAACAAAAATTATCAAATAATGCTACCAATAAAATAAAGTACCTATTTTCAATAATTTCAATATTGTTAACCATATCATTCTTAGCTTTGCTAACAACAAGATCACTGCTATACCTTTTTAATAGTTCTGCTCGAATTGAATGAGAATATTGCTGAATATTTTTCGAAAGTAAATAATATGTACCGAAATAGTTTAAAAAAGTTCCTAATATGTATGCCAATAGACTAATTATTGATAGAAAGAAAAATCCTTTAAAATCATTTTTTTGCAACAGGTTAGCCTGCCAAGTTAGATTGTATCGTACGAAAACAGTTAGTAATGCTGAAAGTATACATGATAAAAGAATAGTAGCAGATCTAACTAGGTTTTGTCTCAACATATTATTTATTGAAATCATATTTTTAACCTTTCTGCCATGTCAATAACAAAAATTAAAAACCGCATCTAATGTTCTTTGATAATTAGCTAGAGTTGTCGAAATATGTATTTTAAAACCCTGATCTGGCAATTTGCAATCTGAGAGGTTTATTTGTAAAAATGTTTCTCCTTCATCTCTTGCTATATTTAGCAAATCTACATCTGTTATAAAACTTGGTAGAATATCTACACGATTATATTCTTTTGTGTTTTGCAAAGTTTTCACAGCAACCACACCTACCCATTATTCAAATTTATCTCTCTATCAAATAAATTAACTATCTGCTTATTCAAGTTATGTTCTATCCATACTACAGTCGCATCTGTTTTTAAAAACTCTTGAATAATTTTTACCCTTGCTTTTGCATCAATAGCGCTTGTTGCTTCGTCTACTAAAAAAATTGGTTTTTCTATAATACTATTTCTGATTAGCACAATTTTTTGTTTTTGCCCACCAGATAGCCAAGAATCCGATGACTCAATTCTTGTATTTAGTCCTTGAGAAAACGTTAAAAGATCTGAATTAAAGCACATTAGTTCTATTTTTTTATTTATACGCAACATTAACTGTTTATCGTCATCAAACATCGATATGTTGTCTTTAATTGTTCCCGGAAATAGAACAGGATTTTGTTGTATATATCCTATATCATATGAATTGAACTTCACGATTCTCTGATCCGGTGCTATAAACTCAATTTTTCCTGTAATATTTTTCTCAAGCCCTAATATAGCTCGCAGCAATGTACTCTTACCTACTCCCGAATCACCTGTAAGTAACACTTTTTCTCCCTTTTTTATTTCAAAATCAGGAAAAGAAATGTTTTCACCAGTCTTAAAGTAAACTTTTAAATCACTAACCTTGAGCATCTGAAAATCTCTACTATTGATTTCTTCTCTCTGATTGTGATCAGACAATTTTTTATCGATTTGATTTCTAATATCTTTTGTTCCTCTTATTAAAGTCAAACCACTAGTAATTGTTCTCATCGATTCTAAGATGCTATATAAAAATCCACCAATTGCAGAATACACTCCAATTGTTAAATAATTCCTGTAAACCAAAAACGCAACTATCATGAGCAAAATGACTTTTATCAAATTCGCTGAATTATCAATCAAGAAATCATTGTCTTGTTCTATTTTAGCTTTATCAATTTTTGCATTTTCTAGTTCTTGACTTTTAGCTAGAATTTCATCATACAAAACAGCTTCTACATGAAAATCTCTAACTAAATTCAAAGTTGGAAACCATTCTCCTATTTGTTTGATTAATACCTCTTTTTTATCAGCAACAATTTTAACTATTGCATCCAATCTTCTTCCAGATATCTTAGATGTTATCAAAGTTAACGTAGCCGTTATAATCAAAAAAAAGCTTAAACCAATATTTATTCTACTAATCGTTAAAAATATAACTATGATCGTTACTATAGATTGAATAATACTAAAAATAGGCAAAAAATAGCCATTTTCAATTTCCTGAAATTTATTAATCAAATCATTCTGTAATTCTGAAATGTCATCGGTTGATCTTAAGAAATATAGATTTGATAAAATATTTATTCTTAGACTAAGAAGGTACTTTTGAATTTTTCTTTCAATTAAATAGTCCAATAATACTTTAACTACATAATATGTAATTCCAATAAAAATATTGATAATTATTAAAGTCCAAAATTTATTCAATTTTCTGTATTGTAATGCCGATATCATTGGAATAGCAATATAATTATTAATCGAACTTAACATCGATATCAGTATTATTGCAATCGAAGTTAAAAATAAAAATAATCTATTTCTCTTTATAAAATTAAAGAAATTCATGGTACCACCACCTATCACTTTATAATTTTAATCATTTATAATATTTTTTCAACATTTATCTTAATTTTTATAATAAAAAGCTCTATATTTAGATACACAAATATTCGTATTTGTAAAATTTAAGAAGGAGGTGGCACATATGAAGGACTTGCTCACCTTGCAAAGATTAGCAAAAAGCCAGAATGCATCCCTACTACTAGGGAAAATGCATTCTGGCTATTTTAATATTCTATTTAAATTAAAAACTTCTCTTTGCGCATGTAGAACTTCTTGACGATCATTGTCAGCATAATATACAAAATCAGCAAAACAAAGACGATCCAAATAAAGTCAATTGGCAACTTGCCAAAGTCTAAGCTTGCTCGCAAGCCAGAAAATGGAAGCAATGTACCAATCACTCCAGCGCCAAAGGTGGCCATCATCACTGACCAAGAAGCACGCTGCTTAACAAATGGCAATCCCTTGTCGCGCAAGGCATGGATGACCATTTCTTGCGTCCACAGACTTTCCACAAACCAGCCAGTGTGGAAGATGGCAATAAAGCTGGCCTTTTGGGCTAGAGATAAACTAGCGTAGTCACCACCAGTTAAGTGTGGACAAATGACAAAGAACAAAATTGCAAAAGTGATGATGTCAAAGATTGAGGAAGTTGGTCCAAAGTAAAACATAAACTTAGGCAATTTCTTAGTTGACCAAGTTCTTGGCTGTTCTAGATATTCCTGCGACATGCTGTCAAATGGCAAGGACAAGCAACTAGTTCCGTAAAGCAAGTCCAAAATCAGCAATTGCAAAGGAAGCATTGGTAAGAATGGCAAAAATGACGATGCGACAAGAATCGACAAGATATTGCCGAAGTTAGATGACAAAGTAATCTTGATATACTTCATCGTATTGCCGAAGATCTTGCGACCAATCAAAACCCCGTGTTCAAGCACGTTTAAATCCTTTTGCAGCAAGATAATATCGGCGGATTCCTTGGCAATGTCAACCGCTGTATCAACGGAGATTGAAACATCAGCCGTTTTCATTGCTGGCGCATCATTGATCCCGTCACCCATGTAGGCAACAGTGTGGCCATTTTCTTTCAAGACTTCGATAATCTTAGTCTTGAGTTCTGGCGAAAGCTTAACAAAAATATTGCATTCTTCCACCATTTGCGCTAATTCTTCATCGCTCTTATCGATTAAATCGCCACCCGTATAAACCGTGTCGACATTAAGTCCCACTTGCAAACCAATTGCCCGAGTAACTGCTTCATTATCTCCAGTCAAAATCTTAACGGTAATACCGTCTTCTTTTAGCTTGGCTAAAGCTTGCTTAGCGGTCTCCTTTGGCGGATCAAGAAAGGCCAAGTAGCCCACTAGAATCATTTCTTTTTCATCAGCTACAGAGAATTCTCCAACTGGCGCATCAGTTTCTTTGTAGCCGATCAAGATCACCCGCAAGCCATCTTCATTCATCTCGTTGATATTATCTAAGATTTCTTCCTTGCGCTGATTGGTCAAAGGCAGAATCTGTCCGCCCTTTTCGATGCTGGTTGAAATATCCAGCATTTCTTCAGCTGCTCCCTTAGTTACCAAGAGGTGTTGGCCGTGATGACGATCGGAATTAGCCACAACTACGCTCATTCTCCGGCGACTAAAGTCAAACGGAATTTCATCGATCTTGTGGTAGTCGCGCTGAATATCGTCAACATTGAGTTCATCCCCGGCCACATCAATTACGGCCTTGTCGATCAAATCCTTCATTCCAGTTTGGTAGTAAGAATTCAAGTAAGACAATTCCAAAACACGGTTGGTTTCGGTCATATCCAAATCATAGTGCCGCTCTAAAACAACTCGATCTTGAGTTAAAGTACCGGTCTTGTCAGTACAGAGCACATCAGCTGAGCCGAAGTTTTGGATTGAGTTCATCTTCTTGACGATTGTGCCGTGCTTGGACATTTCAACCGATCCCTTAACCAAGTTAGAAGTCACGATTACTGGCAACATTTCTGGGGTCAAACCAACTGCTGTTGCAATCGCAAAAATCAATGCATCGATCCAGTTGCCCTTAGTCAAGCCATTAATGGCAAAAACAAGTGGTGCAATTACCGCCGTCATGATGATCAACAATTTAGAAATATCCTTGATTCCCGTATCAAAGGCGGTTTCCTTGATCTTGTTTTTGGCAATGTCTTGAGCAAGTTTGCCAAAAATCGTCTGATTTCCAGTCGCAAAAACTACCCCTTGACCTGAACCAGAAACAATTGTTGTTCCCTCGTAAAGGATATTTGGATAATCAAGATAGTCATTGTCACTGCCAATCTTAGGAAATTTGCTGGCAATCTTTTCGACTGGATTTGATTCACCGTTCAAAGAACTTGATGAACAAAACAAGTCCTTGCTAGTCAAAAGCCGCATATCAGCTGGCACCATGTCGCCAGCGGACAAGTTGATCACATCCCCAACGACAACTTCGCTAGTTGGCAATTCTTGATTCTTGCCGTCGCGGCGAATATTGGTGGTAACTGAGACCAGACCAAGCAAGTCTTCGACAGCATTTGAGGTACGAACATTTTGAATGTAGCTAGTAATACCTGAGATAAAGACCATCACAATCATAATGATGACTGTGCTCAAGTCTTTTTCGCCAGCTGAAGCAAAGACATAATCAGTAAAAAGCGAAATCGTCGCCAAAATTAGCAATACAATGGTAAATGGCGTCAAAAAGGCTTCGGCCAAAAATTTCAGCCGAGAATCTCTTCTCTTGCTGACGATATCATTTGAGCCATATTCTGCCCGATTCTGCTCCGCTCTTTGGCTGGACAAGCCATCTGCACTTGCATGAAGCCTCGCTAAAGTTTCACCCTTGGTCTCTTTAGCGATTTTCTGAACCAACTGCAAATTTACAGTGTCATTTCGTTTAGTTCTTCCATTTAACATGCAAACTCCTCCTTGCTTTTAATCAACGAGGCAAACAAACTAAAAAAGCTACCTTAGAAATGCACTAAGGTAGCTCCATGCCAAATAAGGCTTGTTTAAACTAATCGTTCAGTTTTAACACTACGTGACGTAAGCACATGCTAGCTACCTGGATCTCGCCTTAAGTCGACGACACCTATTTAACCCGTTGGCATCTCTAGATGTTTCTGGGCGATAGCGTGTGTTCACGTAGGAGTCTCACCTAACAGTTCATTTGCGATCTATTTATTTTTTATTTCTGCATTGAGTTTAAACTCAAAAAAGCCAATCGTCAAATTTTTTTGCTAATCTTTAGAAATTCTTTGCTCAGCTCTGACGGTCTTAAACAAATAAGCCAAGGCCAAAACAATCACTACAATTCCCATGGCTACTGGCAAAGCAATGCGGTTAGGGTGGCTAATCTTGTTTTGCTCTTCATTAGTTAAATCGTACTTGTCCAAGGTATATTGATATTGCTGATCAATTCTAGTGGCACAAGCGCGGAAAACAAAGCGCAGGCCCTTGTTGAAAGTCTGCTTGTTGCTGCTGCGAAGATCATCGCTAGCAGCTCTAAGAATATTCATGCGCGAATCCGCGGTAAAGGCACCATGCAAGTCCTTGCTAGAAAAAATCTGTACATTGTGCTTTTTGCCTTTTTGACCAACGACAATAAAACAAGTCCGCTTGTAAGAATTCAACTTCTTAGGCGTCAAATTATCAGCTCGATTAACCGTCATTACTACAATCTGCGGCTTTTCGCGCGTTTGCAAGTAGCGATTGTTCTTAGCTTGAATCAATTCTTTAGTTTCTCGATTGAGTATTTTGGACTGATCATCGATATTTGGCTGAACAAAAGCACTCTGAGTCAAAAAGATCAACATCAAAAAGAAACTACTTATGATGTTCTTCATCGCTTTCCAATTTATGTGACAACTGTTCAACGTATTTTCGGTCAATATGAATTTGTTCATATACTACCCCACAATCCTTTAGAAGTTGTATTGCAAGTGGGTTGTCGCGATAATCGAAATAATAATTTATTCGCTTGATTCCCGCCTGAATTAAAGCCTTTGTACAATTGTAGCACGGAAAATGAGTAACGTAGATTTCCGTCTCGCTAGTTGAAACGCCATTTTTGGCACATTGCATCAAAGAATTCATCTCAGAATGGATCGTTCTAACGCAGTGGCCATCAACCATCTGATGTCCGACATCATCACAGTGTGGCTGTCCTGAAACTGCTCCGTTATAACCTGTGCCGATAATGCGGTTGTCTTTGACTAAGACGCTACCGACTAAAGCCCGATCACAGGTAGAGCGCTGAGCAATCACTAGCGCCTGCATCATAAAATACTGCCGCCAAGGAATTCGATCACGCATAACTTAACCTCTTATCTATCAAAGTAGTTCAAGCCGATAGCACTTCTAACTTCTTGCAAGGTTTGGTTGGCCTTTTCGTTTGCCTTCTTAGAGCCTTCCAAAAGCATTTCATAAACGCTATCCAAGTCTTGAGCATATTCTTCACGGCGCTGGCGAATTGGTGCAAGTTCTGCTTCCAAAACTTGGTTCAAGTAGCGCTTGATCTTAACATCGCCAAGGCCACCCTTTTGGTAGGCTTCTTTAAGTTCGGCTACCTTATCCTTGTCTGGATCAAAGACATCCAAGTAAGTAAAGACAGTGTTGCCTTCAACTTGGCCTGGATCTTCAACGTGGATATGGTTAGGGTCAGTATACATTGACATAACCTTTTTCTTAACTGTTTCGGCATCGTCAGCCAAGTAAATTGCATTGCCTAAAGACTTAGACATCTTAGCATTACCATCAAGCCCTGGAAGACGACCGTGTCCCTTAGCTGGGAAATAACCCTTAGGTTCAACCAAAACTTCCTTGCCATAGATGCGGTTGAATGAACGAACGATTTCGCGAGTTTGTTCAAGCATTGGTTCTTGGTCATCTCCAACAGGAACGATAGTTGCCTTAAAAGCAGTAATGTCAGCAGCTTGTGAAACTGGGTAATTCAAAAAGCCAACTGGAATTGAATCTTTGAAATCTTTTTGCTGAATTTCTGACTTAACAGTTGGGTTTCTTTCAAGACGAGCTACAGAAACAAGGTCCATATAGTAAGCAGTCAATTCAAACAAGGCTGGAATTTGAGATTGAACAAAAATCGTTGACTTAGCTGGATCAATACCAACAGCCAAGTAGTCAAGAGCAACTTGGACTAAGGAGTTGCGAATCTTTTCTGGATTGCGCGCATTGTCAGTTAAAGCTTGCGTATCAGCAATCATAATGTAAGGTTCGTATTTATCTGAATTCTGTAATTTAACACGGTTCTTTAAAGAGCCAATATAGTGACCAATGTGAAGTTTGCCAGTTGGTCGATCTCCGGTAAGCAAAATTTCCTTTGCCATAATAATCTCTCTTTCTTTTTCAATCATCTTACTGATCTAATGTTATTGTTTTCATTTTATCAAACTATGACATATTATTGAATAAAGGACAAACAATTGTAACCGTTTCTGAAAGGATCGCTATGTGTAATCAATTTACCCTGCCAAACTATGCTCAAATCAGACAATATTTACAAGAGGACTTAGCTTTGCCACTTTCTGATTATAGGGAAGATTTTGCAAGCAAGGACATTTTTCCTGGACAACAAGCACCGGTCTTGCTGTATGACCAAGATAAATTGCAACTAGTCGACAAAAAGTGGGGCTATCCAAGTCCTGTCGATAAAAAGCTTTTGTTTAATGCAAGAATCGAGCGCTTCTATGAAAGTAAGCCCTCAATTTGGGATGATTCTTTCAAGCGCCAGCGCTGCTTGATTGTTTGCCAGTCATTTTTTGAATATGGATCTGACCGCATCAAAAAAGCCAACGGTCGCTATTACCGTCAGCAGTATCGATTTTCTAATAAAGAGCAACCCCTGACTTTGCTAGCCGGAATTTATGAGCAGGATCACTTTTCGATGGTAACGACTAAGCCTAATAGTACAATGGCTTCGATCCATCAGCGTATGCCCCTAGTAGTAGAGCCTAGCGAATTGCGCCGCTGGCTATTTCAGAATTTCACAGCTTTAATTGATCGCAGTCAGATCGAACTTGATGTTAGCAAAGTAGAAAAATAATTCGCTTTCAAATTACAATCATGGTAAAATAAGATGCGTAATGCGGGTATAGTTAAATGGTAGAACGTCAGCTTCCCAAGCTGAAGATGCGGGTTCGATTCACGCTATCCGCTTATAGAAGAAAAGATCCAATTTCCCGATTAAGGAATCTTGGATCTTTTTAGTTTGATAAATTATACCTCTTGCAAAGTTTTGCCTTTGGCTTGGGCGATAAATTCTTTGAGTTCATCATCGCTGAAGTAGTTGCCGTACTGAGATTTGACCTTATTTAAGATAGCATCATCATCTTGAGTAAATGATAACCTTAGTTGCGCCGTCATTCAACTTTGCGAAAATGAAGGGCAAAAAGAAAAGACGAGATTATTCCCGTCCTTTCCGTTTACACGCCAAGCTTAGCTTCATCCATGAACTGCTTGATCTGTTCGTCAGTGAAGTATTTACCGTATCTAGATTTAACCTTGGCAAATATTTGCTCATCTGAAAAGTCAGACTCACCTAAGATAATGATCAAATTTGTGAGCCCTTCAGCTCTACCTTGAGCTCGACCTTTAAGTATTCCTTGACCTTCGCCTTCGATTAACCATTCGTTTTTGTTTCTTTCGTAGCTCACGATATTCGACCTCCTGTCCTTGTTTAGTTCGTCAACTCTATTCTGAGCCCAGATAAACTGCTCATTCAAGCTTACTTCTTCATCGTTCATGAGTTTTGCCAGCTCCTTAAGTTCATCGCTTTCGCCGGCAAAGTCTCCCTTTGAGTTAATGATAACCTTAGTTGAGCCGTCATTCAACT
>NZ_CAKD01000021.1 GCF_000297025.1 Lactobacillus pasteurii DSM 23907 = CRBIP 24.76 | reverse complement strand
GGGATAGCTTAAAAGCCCGACATTACGGCATTTTTGTTTTTTGCGATTACGTGGAATTAGCTGAAAATTTGTTTTTAGGGGTCCAAATTCGGGGACCAAATTTTTAAATTTGTTAGTTATCAATAATTTTATAAAATTGGTATACTGTATTATTTATTATAGCCTTAAAGCGCCTTAAAATGGTTAGATAAAGCATTTTACTTTACTTAGTACATTTTATTGTACTACCTTAAAGCATCCCTAACAGGGGTGCTTTTTTGCGTCCTGTATAATGTTAGCAGGGGGGAATAATTATCATGACAGTAAACGAAAAGAATACTATTTCAAATGTAAAATCATTTTTAACGGGGGACTTTTGGCATTATATCCAATTAGGCGGAATACGTCCGACAACGCTTAAAAGCGCTAATTTTGATGCAATAGCTACCAATACAAGCAATGTAAACGGGTTAGAAGAAAACGTAATAAACACGCTCGATAAGGCAGACAGAGCCCAATATATAGCAATTACAATTCTTTTAGCCTTGTACGATTGTTCCGACTTTGAATATCAGAAAAGAAAGACTATTTTATATAGTTTGTACATTCAGCAATTGACGCAGGAACAAACAGCAATTAAATTAAGCTTTTCAAATTACAAGCTAAGACAACAATTAAATCAGGGATGCATTGAATTTGCTGAACGTTTGAATTACTGGCGGATTAAACGGAATGTGTCAGAGTTACCAGACCTTTTAGAAGAAAATTAGCATATATCTTTACATTTTCTTTTTTAGGGTGTCCAATTTGTCCGGATAAAGCAAGTATTTTCTTTTTAATGTGTCCAATTTGTCCGGATAAAGCAAACATTTTCTTTTTTAGGGTGTCCAATTTGTCCGGATAAAGCAAGTATTTTCTTTTTAATGTGTCCAATTTGTCCGGATAAAGCAAACATTTTCTTTTTTAATGTGTTCAATTTGTAAGCACATAACTATTACAAGCTTTAAAAAACGCCTGTATTATAGCATTTTCGCCTATATTCGATTTTCTTCGATTGGTTTTTTAACTTGAAGTAAAACAAAAAGGGCTTTTAGCCCTCATATCCCTAATATTATTGCATCCCATGAACTGTATTTCGTGTGGGTAGTGAATTATAATTCCTAGTCGCTTTAAATAAAGCTTGATATAAAGCCATTTGTATTAGTTGATAGGGTTAACCAGTGCCCGACCCTCCAACAATAAATTACAGCCATGATGCGAAAAAACGCTTTTTATTTTTGCCCGACCGTTTATATCTCTGTATTTATTATTATCATAATAAATACTTTTGGTGGGGACAGTTAAACGCTCAAATATTTGACCCTACTTAAAAAACATTTCTATTCCTTGATAAATGATTCAATCTCTTTTACTATCTCTGTTTTGTTTGCATTGAATACCTTTAAAGCTAGTTCGGAATAATTGGCATCATATCCTTGATACTTTTCTAAATATTCCTTGTATTTTTTCTTTGTGTTCTTAGATAGCACGCTTATTAGTTCGGGATGCTCCGACAATCCTATAAATGCTATTTTCGCAGTACCTTTTAAATTATTGCTAGCATATTTAGGACGCTTGAAACATGTTAACATTCTTTTTACTTCATGGTCTAAATCCCTGTTTTTGGTGGTTAATTCTAGCCGTTCCCAACTGTAATAGCTTTTTGGTATGTCCTCCGCTTTATTGTTCGTGCGTTCTCTCAATTTGTTGTAATACCTGTATTGTCTATTAGATTTAGACGACCCGCAATAAATAGTTTCAACCTTACCACTGGTATTAGTTATTGTTGTTGTCTTCGTGCCTGTCTTATAAAATCTATAATGCATCCCTGCATCATTGAAATTAATGAAGTCAAATGCTAAATCGATTCTAGTAATTTTAGGCTTTATGAAGTAGGAGACAGCTTTTAAAATCTTTTCTTTATCTGATTTAGTGATATGATTAGACGTTCTTAGACTCCAAGTGTCTCTATACTCATTAGGTTGTATGCGTGCTTTTACATTTATATCGACTTTGTTAGTAATATGATTGATTTTCTTTTCTTGCAACTCTAAATTAAATACCTCTCTATTTACTGACTTAGCAATAACCCAACCAATAGAAGTTAATTCCTGTTTTGCTGAGCTTTTTAAAAATAGCCCTGTTATTGTGATCCAATCAATGGAAATATAGCAAATTTCTTCAAGGCTTTTTTGGTGGGGGTCAAATTTTGACCCTTTAACTGGGTTGTTACTATTCCAGCTGGAAATAATAAACTTGTTTTTTTCCATTTTTTGAACTATCCTATACTTGAATACTTTTAATAAACTTGCACATGTTCGTAAACAAATAAGCATCCCTTTTAGGGATGCTTTTCTATTGCTTAGAACTTACTTCATGACTTTTAAGCCATTCTAAAATGCTTTGTTTGCCGTAAAGTTTGCGCCCGTCAATAATTGCAACTGGCATCCCTAATGATACCCAATTTGTAACAGTTGATTCAGCAACGCCCAAAAACTTTGCTACCTCTTTTCTAGTTAGATAAGGTTTATTGTTTTCAATACCGCTTTTAATAGCATCTTTTACAATTGTTAGAACGTACTTTTTTAATTCTGTTTCTTCGTTTTTGTCTAGTTGAAATAGCATTATTTAAGCTCCTTCAATCCTTCATGTTTTATATAGCGTTTAACAGCTATGTTTGCCATTCTATAAAAACTTGTTCCGTCCTCTGATTCGACAAATGAATTATCTATCTCATACCATGAATAAAACTTATGTAAATCTAAATCATGAACAAAGAGACAAAACACCTCCGTTAAATCCAAGAATAGGGATGCATCACACTTCAAAATATAAGAGTTTAAAGGCTTTGAAACGCTTTTCTTAATTTTTAAATTGCTTGTATAATGCACATTTCCGTACTTATCGAAAATAATAAATTCCTTTTCTGTCTTTTCTACCATTGTTAAAAGTCCTTTTTTCTGATAGCCATTTTAAGGTGTGTGGGCTATAATCGTAACTGTAAAAAATTTATAAATATTATTGTTTAAAGCTCGTTACATTAGCCGTGTAACGGGCTTTTTTAGTGCTTGTAGCAATTCAATTGCTTTTATCAGGTGGCTTTTTTGTCGTTCCACACGTTAAAAGTTTAATTCCATATTCGGAATATTTAAGAGCGGTCTCCGTTTTGTTTCTCTCACGGTTTGCCCGTTGGTAACGATTAAAGAACTCCGCAAACTCTACAATATTAGCCGGCTTATAAATACCACTGTAATTAGGTTCTTGACTTGAACAAATAGCAATATTTTTGCGCCTTATTTGTTGAATTAGCGCAGTTATGCGCCTATATTCAACGCCTATTGTTTTTGCTAATTGCTTAGTATTTACAGCGTTCTTTTTTCCCGTAGGGATGATTTTATAAAGCGCCTTTTCTGATTTAGTGAGCTTTGTTATTTCATCCCTAAAACTGATAGGGGTAGGAGCTAGAAAATCAAATTCCATTTGAATTTTTTCTTTTTGTTCCTTGTGTTCTGCCTTCATTTATTTCACCTCGCTTACTGTAATTGGTGTGTATTGGTCAATAATCCAATTAGTAATTTTATTAACCGTTGTCGGGTTAAAGTTAGCATTATCAGTTACAAGCGCCTTTTTAGCAGTATAGACATTAACGCCTAGTTCTTTTGCTAATTCGGTTATAGTTAAATTCTTTTCACCTCGTAAACGTCTTAATGCAATTGCTTGTTTATTGCTAAGTTTCATTTTTTACACCTCCGTTAGATGTTTTTTACATTATAGAACACATTTTCAGCAAAAACAACAGCAAAGGTGTAACTTTTTGCTAGAAACTATGATACGATATTTTTAATAAAGGTGGTGAAAACATGAATAGAATAAAAGAAGCTAGAAAAGCAAAAAAAATAAGCCAAAAAAAGCTCGCTGAGTTAATAGGGACAACTCAACAAGCTATAAGCTTATATGAGAACGACAAACGGGAACCAAATGAAAATTCTTATTCCAAATTATCTAAAATACTTGATTCTAGTATAGATTATTTAAAAGGTAACACATACAGCAAAAAAGAATTACTAACTGTGTTTAATAATTCCTACTTGGATAAGAATTCAATGCTAAGACCTAAAATCATTTATTATTTAGACTTTATCAATGCAATTAAACCAGAACAATTATTTACAGCTGAGCAATTAGAAGAATTAACAGACAGCGTAAAAGATTACTGGCTTAAATATTTTGGTTTTATCTTTGATGCTAATTATAAAAAGGCTTTCGGGGTCGAACACCCTGAAAATTTTACAATTGATTTTGATACTATTAGCCGTTATAAGCTTACATTTGAATTCATGATTAAGATTAGTAAGGAAATTGAAAAAAATAGTAATGCATCCCTAATTAATATGCGATTTAACACAGAAGTTAAACCAGATATTAAGCAATGTTTGAATGTAGCAGATTTAATTACAACTTATGGAACTAAGAAGCAGGTTTTGGAGTTCAATAATAAGTTAGTTGATACCATTAATAGCTTTTCTAAATCACTTGAAGGGCTACCAGATAACCCAAATATTGACGCTGAAAAGGTTGAAAAGTATTTAGATTAGTAATGCATCCCTCATAGTAAAAAGTTTTTTCTAGCCATTTTAAGGTGTGTGGGCTATTAGAAGGGCTTTTAATTATGAAAGATGAAACAAAAATAGTTCCTTATAAGACAGGTAAAGGAAAACAACGTTTTATGTTTCGTCTTTACGTTGGTAAAGATGATAAGACGGGGGAGTCTATTAGAATTAAAAAAACTGGCTTTTTGACAGAGCAAGAAGCGCTTGAAAGTTTATTAGCCTTAAAATTGCAAGTGGTAAAGGGTGAATATGAACCAGTAAGAAGCAAAAATATGCAATTCAAAGACCTTTACGCAATGTGGCTTAAAAACTATAAGAACACGGTAAAAGAGAGCACATACGTAACAACTGTTAGATATTTCAACGATCACATTTTAAAACAGCTGGGCAATGTGTTTCTTGATAAGTTAACCGTTTTAAAGTGTCAACAAGCAGTTAATGAATGGTTTATTGAAGCTCCTAGAACTTATAAGCGTTTTTTGCGGTATGCATCCAATGTGCTAAATTATGGAATAGATATAGAAGTAATCGAAAAAAATCCAATGAGTAAAGTTGTTAGACCTAAAACGCCTAAAAACATAAATTCTTTTCATGACTTTTACTCAAAGGATGAATTAAAGAAGTTTCTAGAATGTGCTAAGAGCTATAATTTTAAATACTTTGTATTTTTTAGGCTTTTGGCATTTTCTGGGATGCGAAAAGGTGAGTGCCTAGCCCTCAAATGGTCAGATATTAGTTTTAAAAGTAATACTATCAATATTACTAAGTCGGTTACTACTGGCGAAAAGAACCGACTTTACTTATCAGACGGTAAAACAGCAAGCAGTATTAGACTAATAGACATGGACACGCAGACAATGAACTACTTGAAAGAGTGGCGGACTATTCAGCAAAAACAAATGTTACAGCTGGGATATAATTTTTTAAGCAAGAATAATTTTATTTTTGCTAATACTAACAATGGTATTACACAAGTTTCAAAGCCCGACCAATGGAACCGTGCAATATGTAAGGCTTACAATCTTAGAAGAATTAAAATACACGGGTTCAGGCATACGCACGCTTCATTACTTTTTGAAGCTGGTAGGACAATAAAAGAAGTTAGCGAACGGCTAGGACACGCAGACACCGCAACAACTTTAAATATTTATACCCACGTTACAAAAGACAAAAAGGGTGAAACAGCTGAAAAGTTTGCTGAATATGTGGGTTTTTAGGGTCAAGGGGTCCAAATTCGGGGACCAAATTTTTAATTTAACTCTTTAAACCTTGATATAACAACGATTTAAGGGGGCTTGGTATGATTCCCAATATCCCAATTATAGTAATTTGCCGTAATGCGGGATAGCTTAAAAGCCCGACATTACGGCATTTTTGTTTTTTGCGATTACGTGGAATTAGCTGAAAATTTGTTTTTAGGTGTATACATTCGGTGTATTCTTTTTTGAATTTGCTGAACGGTTCAAAATTCGTGAAATTGGTATAGCTAATTTTAAGCGAGTGGGCTAATATTAGATATTTAGCAAACATAAAAAGGGCAGCTCTTACGAGCTGTCCTTTTTTACATGCCACCCTTAATAATCTTTTTCTCTGCCATTTTCTTTCTTAAAGCAAGCATAGCAGTGTAGGTTGACAAAATATAAACTTTCTTAGTTGGCAAATTCTTAATTTCTTCAATCAAACTGTCATCATCAGGATTAGTTAACATATCGCCAGGTTCAAATCCGGCTATTTCCAGTCTAAATCCCATATCATGCCAGCGTTGACCACCAACGATGACTTTCTTGATCTTATCTTTGTCCAGACCTTCGTAATCGGCATCCCAAATCCAAGAAGTATCAATACCATCAGCGTGGTTAGCATTTAAAAGCGTGATCAGTGAATAATCGTCTTTTTCGGTATTAAGCATATGCAAAACTTCGTCCAAACCAACTGGATTCTTTACTAAAATTAAATCTATTTCTTTTCCGGCATAGCTGATCAATTCTTGTCGACCAAAGATTCGCTTGTTTTCAGCAAAAGCTTCAGCAACTTCATCATCGCTTAAACCGTATTCTCTAGCTACCGAGTAGGCAGCTAGGGCATTGTAGATGTTGTAAGTACCACCAATGTTGATGCCATATTCACGTTGTCCCATTTTGAATTTCAAGCTATTTGGAGTACGTTCAATAATTTGGTTGACCGTATATGATAATTCCGGATGCTTGTAGCCACAATTAGGGCAGAAGAAGTTGCCTAGGTTAGCATAAATAATGCTGTGATAGTGCAAAATATGATCACAAACCGGACATAAAACGCCATCAGTGTTTACTGAGGCTTTCAAGTCGATATCTGGTTGATCTGATGGCAATTTAAATCCAAAGAAAACTTTTGGATTTGGCAATTCGACTGAAGAAAAAATGCTGGCATCACCATTGGCAATGATTTTAGCCGAAGGTTCTAATTTGATGCCGTTAACGATTTTTTCGTAAGTAGTATATATTTCCCCGTATCGATCCATTTGATCACGGAAAATATTAGTCAAGACGAAAGTCTTAGGATGCAATAATTGCGTAACCATCTTTACGTTGGCTTCATCTACTTCAAGTACGGCAATTTTTCTTTTGGCATGTTTATGTTTATGTGTCAAAAATGCCGTTACGATACCTTGTTGCATGTTAGAACCAGAAGGGTTGGTCAGGATGTCACCGTATTTTTTCTTCAAGGCGCTAACGATTAAAGCAGTTGTCATAGTCTTGCCGTTAGTTCCAGTTACTATGATAGTTTCATAGTCCTTAGCAAGAGTATTAAGAACTTGGGGATCAATTTTCATGGCAAGCTTTCCAGGAAAACTCGTTCCCCCTTTTAAGACATTGTGCAGAAACCAATAGGATGTCTTTCCTGCAACCTTCGCAAGTGTTGAATTTAAACTCATTTTGATACCTCACTTTAAATCAAATTTTACTATAGCACATCCATAAGTACAAAAGTAGTGTTTTTCTCACAGGTTTAAATGCATAAAAAGCAAAATTACTTTATACTATTAAACGGATATTTTTATAAAGGAGAGAATAGTTCAAATGGCGCAATTATTTTTTCGCTATGGTGCAATGAGTAGTGGCAAGACAATTGAAATTTTGAAGGTAGCACACAACTATGAGGCCCAACATCGTAAGATTGTCTTGTTGACAAGTGGTGTCGATAATCGGAATGGCGTAGGGACGATTGCTTCTAGAATTGGCATTCAACGTGAAGCAGTACCTGTTAGCAGCGAGATGAATATTTTCGATTATGTTAAAGAAAAGAATTCTCAAGATGTTGCTTCTGGTAATGGTACCTTGGCTTGTGTTTTAATTGATGAGGCACAATTTTTACAAAAGCATCATGTATTGGAATGCGCTAAAATTGTGGATGAACTAAAAATCCCTGTTATGACCTTTGGATTAAAGAACGATTTTCAAAATCATCTATTCGAGGGTAGCGAGAATCTTTTAATCTATGCCGATAAAATTGAAGAGATGAAGACTATTTGTCATTATTGTGGTCGAAAGGCTACAATGAACTTACGCATTAATAATGGCAAGCCAGTTTATGAGGGTGAACAAGTTCAAATTGGTGGAGATGAAAGCTATTATCCAGTGTGTCGTTTTCATTATTTCAATCCCACAAAACAAAATTAGTTTTTTAAAAGGAGAATTATATAGATGGACAAAGTTATGGCGCGCTTAGAAGGCTTGGTTGCTCATTATGAAGAGCTTCAAGAAATGATGGCCGACCCAGAAGTTATTAGTGATACTAGTCGTTATATGGAAATTTCTAAAGAAGAAGCAGATCTTCGAGAAGTTGTCCAAAAGTACAAGCAATACAAGTCAGATCAACAAGACATTAAAGACAACAACGAAATTATTTCTACTGAAACTGATGCCGATTTAGTTGAAATGGCTAAGGAAGAAAACAGCGAACTTGAAAAAGAAGTTGCTGAATTAGAAGATCAAATCAAGATCTTGATGTTGCCAAAGGACCCTAATGATGATAAAGACATCATCATGGAAATCCGTGGTGCTGCCGGAGGAGATGAAGCTTCATTATTTGCTGGCGATCTTTTGCGTATGTATGAAAAGTATGCAGAACAACAAGGCTGGAAGATTTCTTTAGTTGACTCAGAAGAAACTGAAGTAGGTGGATACAAGCGCGTTGCCGTAATGATTACGGGTGACAAGGTTTATTCAAAGCTTAAGTATGAAAATGGAGCTCACAGAGTTCAAAGAATCCCAGTAACTGAATCTCAAGGTCGTGTTCATACTTCAACTGCAACTGTTGCGGTAATGCCTGAATATGAACAAGTTGACATTGAATTAGATCCAAAGGATATTCGTGTCGATGTTTACCGCGCTTCAGGTGCCGGTGGTCAGCACATCAACAAGACTTCAAGTGCTGTTAGAATGACTCACCTTCCAACTGGAATTGTGGTTGCTATGCAAGATCAACGTAGTCAACAACAAAACCGTGAAAAGGCTATGCAAATTTTGAAGTCTCGTGTTTATGATTTTTATGAAAGTCAAAACCGTGATCAATACGATGCCGAAAGAAAGAGTGCTGTAGGTACTGGTGATAGATCAGAAAGAATTAGAACTTACAACTACCCTCAAAACCGTGTAACTGACCACAGAATTGGCTTAACTTTGAATAAACTTGACCGTATCATGAATGGTGAATTGAACGAAATCATTGATGCGCTCATTCTATACAATCAAACTAAGCAATTAGAGGAGTTGGCTGATAATGCCTAAAACATTAAAAGAAGTTCGAGCTTGGTCATATAAGCAAGCAGATGATATTGCTAAAGAAGATATTGATTATGTTCTAGCAGAAAGACTGGATTTGACTCCTAGCGAGTTTGAACTTAAGCAAGACATGACCTTGACTGATGAACAAGTAAAGCAGGCAAATAAAGATATTGCTAAGCTTGTCAAAGGTGATTCTCCACAATATATCTTGGGCTATGCCTGGTTTTTAGGTTATAAGATCATGGTCAAGAAGGGCGTACTAATTCCAAGATTTGAAACTGAAGAGTTAGTAGAGTGGGCTTTAACTAGTTTAAAGGATAAGGATCGAGTTTTGGACTTAGGTACAGGATCAGGCTGCATAACTGTTGCCTTAGCTAAAGAAGCCCAAAAACGTGGTCTTGAGCTTAATTTGACTATTTCTGACGTTTCTGACAACGCTTTGAGAATAGCAGAAGAAAACTTGCTAACTTACGAAATTGATGCACTTGTTCGTAAGGCTAATGTTTTGATTGGTTTGACTAAATTTGACAAGATCATTTCTAATCCACCATACATTGATCCTGCTGATAAGAATTTGATGGATAAGAATGTAATTCGCAATGAGCCTGAAGAAGCTCTTTATGGCGGAAAAGATGGCTTAGAGTTTTATCGCAAATTTGCTAAGCAGGTTCGTGACCATTTGAATAGCCACGGAGAATTTTTCTTAGAATTCGGCTTTAATCAAAAAGAGGCACTAGCAGAATTATTTGCAACAGAGCTAGCAGATTTTGAAATTAAGTTCAAGGATGATTTGGCTGGCAATGCTAGAATGGTTCACGGAAGGTGGCAAAAATAATGGAGACGCAAATATTTGATAAGTCTGAACTCGATAAGGCGGTTGATTTGCTTGCAAAAGGCGAATTAGTAGCTTTTCCAACTGAAACTGTCTATGGATTAGGTGCAATTGCAACTAATGAAAAAGCCGTAAAAGGAGTCTACGCAGCTAAAGGTAGACCTAGCGACAATCCTTTAATTGTAACGGTAGCTGATGAAGCTATGATGGAAAAATACGCCAAAGAAGTACCTCAGCGAGCAAAAAAGCTAATTGAAAAGTTTTGGCCAGGTCCATTGACTATTTTGCTTTTTGCTAAAGAAGGAGCTTTGCCTACAGCTGTAACAGGCGGATTGAAGACCGTAGCATTTAGATGCCCTGATGATCAATTGACGCATGATTTGATTGCAAAATTACAATTCCCAATTGTCGGTCCATCTGCCAATACCTCGACTAAGCCAAGTCCAACTACTGCTCAGCATGTATATCACGATTTAAAGGGCAAGATTGCTGGAATTGTTGATGGTGGTCCAACTCGTGTGGGACTAGAGTCGACAATTATTGATTTATCTGTTGAAACGCCAATTGTTTTGCGTCCGGGAGAAATTACTCCTGAGCAATTAAGCGAAGCTTTGGGCGAAGAAGTTTTAATCAATACAGGTAAGGTAGCTGATAAAGATATACCTAAGGCTCCAGGGATGAAATATCGCCACTATGCACCAAGTGCTCCAGTAGTGATCGTTGATGATCCAGATGATTTTGCAAAAGTAGAATATACTGAGCAAGTTGGCGTTATGGCTTTAGGATCAATTCTTAAGCAAATTGATTTGCCTGAGCAAAACAAATTCAACTTGGGCGAAAATTTGGTTCAAGCAGATCATAATTTATTTAATGGCTTGCGCTATTTTGATGATAAGGCAAATATCAAACAAATATTTGTTCAAGGATTTGATGAAGGCCAAACAAGTCTTGCATATATGAATCGACTTTCAAAGGCAGCAGCCGGACATCATTTTGAAAAATAAATTGCGCCAGGGGTGGTTCATCTCCTGGCTTTTTTGATAGAATATTGATGATGTTACTTTGTTTAAAATATAGGAGGCAGTAACAATATGGGAAAATTTGTCGTATTGGATCACCCATTGATTCAACACAAACTAACTATTATCCGTCGTAAGGAAACTGGTTCAAACGAATTTCGTCGTATCGTCGGAGAAATTGGTGGATTGATGACCTACGAAATTACTAGAGATTTGCCATTGCAAGATGTCGAAATTGAAACTCCAATTGGCAAGACTGTACAAAAGGAAATCGCCGGTAAGAAGTTGACCATCGTTCCAATTCTTAGAGCTGGTATGGGTATGGTTAACGGTGTGCTTGAAATGATCCCATCAGCTAAGGTTGGTGTTATCGGTATGTACCGTGACGAAGAAACTTTAAAGCCACATGAGTACTTCTGCAAGATGCCAAAAGATGTTGCTGAACGTGAATGCTTGGTTGTTGACCCAATGCTAGCAACTGGTGGTTCTGCAAACATGGCTATCGAAGCTTTGAAGAAGCGTGGCGTTAAGGATATTAGATTGGCAGTTTTGGTTGCTGCTCCAGAAGGCGTTAAGGCAATCCAAGCTGAACACCCAGATGTTGATATTTACGCTGCATCACTTGATGACAAGTTGATGGACAATGGATACATTTTCCCAGGTCTTGGGGATGCTGGTGACCGTTTATTTGGTACTAAGTAAGATTTTTTTGTAAAAGAATTTAGCAAAATCGCTTACATTTTTTCACAAACCCGAATTTAAGTGTTAATATGAAGTACGTGTTCGAGTATTCAACACAAAGAAGGGAGGTCACGAAGTAGTGGAGAAACCATTGGTATTCGAGCTATTTGGCTTGAAATTCGACCTAGTTGGCATCGTAGGTTCAACTTTAATGGCATTGGCCGTTTTGTTTATTTGTATTTGGCTATCAAGGAAAGTTGAAATGAAACCAAACAAAAAGCAGAACGTCTTGGAATACTTGCTAGATTTTACTAATGGCATCGTAAAAGACAATGTTAGTGATGAAGCAGCACAAAAGCACTTATCTTTATATGCTTTTGTATTATTCATGTTCATTTGGTTTATGAACCAATTAGGATTGTTCCTGGAAGTCAAAGTTGGCGAAAATATGTTAATTAAATCACCAACAGCAGATCCAGTAACGACTATGTCGTTTGCAATGATGACTTTGCTTCTATCGTTTACGTTCGGAGTGCAAAGATTTGGTGCGGGTGGATATCTGAAGAATTATTCAGCTCCAGTAGGATTTTTACTACCTGTAAATATTATCGAAGAATTCACCAATTTCTTAACACTTTCTCTACGTTTGTACGGTAATATCTATGCTGGTGAAGTTCTGCTAACTTTGATTGGTAATAACTTGGCTCCAAGTCTTGGTATTCCAACATTGATTTTGGCAGCTCCGTTGGCAATGATTTGGCAAGGTTTCTCTGTCTTCATTGGCTCTATCCAGGCATATGTATTTGTAACACTTTCAATGGTTTACATTGGTAAGAAGGTTACTAAAGAATAATTTTTGGAGGTTTATTTATGTCAGAAGGTTTAAAATATCTTGCTGCTTCTCTTGCAGCCGGTTTAGCAGCCTTAGCTGCATCTATCGGTAACGGCAAGGTTATTTCAAAGACTCTTGAAGGTATGGCTCGTCAACCTGAAAGTGCTGGCAGCTTAAGAGCAACTATGTTTATTGGTGTTGGTTTGATCGAAGCCGTGCCAATTTTGGCTATCGTTGTTGCCTTCTTGATCCTATTCCTGTAATTAAGAGATTAGGTATAGAGAGAAGGGCAGTAAATGACTTTTAACATATTATTTGCAGCCTCAGATATTTACTTAGGTAATACCATTTGGTATTTAATTACCTTTGCCATCCTAATGCTTTTAGTTAAGCACTATGCTTGGGGACCTGTCTCCGAAATGATGGAAAAACGGCGGCAAAAAGTAATCGAAGATCTAGATTCTGCTGCCGATGCACGTAAAAAAGCTGAAATTCTAGCCAATGAACGTGAAGCAGCTTTGAAGAACTCTAGACAAGAGGCAACTAAGATTCTCTCTGATGCAAAAGAAAACGCGCAAAAGACCAGTACTGAAATTGTTACTGCTGCAAATACTGAAGCAGTTTCTATTCGCAAGAAGGCTGAAGCTGAAGCCAAAGTAGCCAAAAGCAAGGCCTTGGAAGATGCTAGACAAGAAGTTGCTAATATTTCAGTTGCAATTGCAGAAAAAGTTATCGCTAAGAATCTATCTGCTGAAGATCAAAAAGATTTGGTCGATCAGTTTATTAAGGGGCTGAATGATTAATGGCTTTAAGTAGAGAAGATATTGCAATGCGATATGGTCAAGCATTGTTTGATTTTGCAAAAGAAAAGGGTTCATTAGACACCGTATATGAAGAATTAGGTGAGTTACGTTTAGCTATAAAAGAAAATCCTAATTTCATAACGATTTTAAGTGATCCAATAGTTAATAGTGCAGAAAAAAGAAATATCCTTGATGCAATTATCGAGAATTTCTCAGCTGAATCAAAAGAATTTTTGCACTTATTGTTGACTTATAATCGTTATAGCGAATTGCTCGAAATCATTGAACATTTTTGCAATTTATATGATGAAAAGAATTTGATTGCAAGAGGAACTGCAATTACTGCAGTTAAGCTTGATGAAGATCAATTGGCTAGATTGGGGCAAGGTTTTGCTAAGCGCTACAACTTAAGCAGTGTACGTCTAGAGAATCAAGTTGATCCTAGTATTTTAGGTGGCGTAATCCTTCAAGTTAAGGATTTAGTGATCGATGGCTCGGTTCAAAACCGTTTGCAAAAGATCCGGACGCAATTAATGAATAAAGAATAAAAAGAGGTGAAACCATTGAGCATTAAAGCGGAAGAAATTAGCTCTTTGATCAAGCATCAACTTGAACATTATGATGATCAACTTGATGTAAATGAAGTTGGTATCATAACTTACGTTGGTGATGGTATCGCCCGTGCTCACGGATTGGACAATGTTCTTTCCAACGAGCTTTTAAAATTTGATAATGGTTCATACGGTATTGCTCAAAACCTTGAGAGCAACGATGTTGGTATTATCATTTTAGGACCATTCGACAACATCCGTGAAGGTGACCGTGTCCAAAGAACTGGTCGTATCATGGAAGTTCCTGTTGGCGAACAAATGATAGGTAGAGTTGTTAACCCATTGGGACAACCTGTCGATGGTCTTGGTGAAATTAAGACTGACAAGACTCGTCCAATTGAATCACAAGCTCCAGGTGTAATGGATCGTCAATCTGTTAATGAACCATTGCAAACTGGTATTAAGGCTATCGATGCCTTAGTTCCAATTGGTCGTGGTCAGCGTGAATTGGTTATCGGTGACCGTAAGACTGGTAAGACCAGCTTGGCTATTGATACAATTTTGAATCAAAAGGGCAAGGACGTAATTTGTATTTACGTTTCTATTGGTCAAAAAGAGTCAACCGTTAGAACTCAAGTTGAAACTTTAAAGCGGTTTGGTGCAATGGATTACACCATTGTTGTTGAAGCTGGTCCTTCATCACCTGCACCAATGCTTTACATCGCTCCATATGCTGGTACAGCTATGGGTGAAGAATTTATGTACAATGGTAAGGATGTATTAATCGTATTCGACGACCTATCTAAGCAGGCTGTCGCTTACCGTGAACTTTCCTTGCTTCTCCGTCGTCCGCCTGGTCGTGAAGCTTACCCTGGTGACGTTTTCTACTTGCACTCAAGATTGCTAGAACGTAGTGCCAAGTTGAGTGATAAATTAGGTGGCGGTTCAATGACTGCTTTGCCATTTATCCAAACTGAAGCCGGAGATATTTCTGCATATATTCCAACCAACGTAATTTCAATCACTGATGGACAGATCTTCTTACGGAGCGATTTGTTCTTTGCTGGTACTCGTCCAGCTATCGATGCGGGTAACTCAGTTTCTCGTGTTGGTGGTAGTGCACAGATTAAGGCAATGAAGAAGGTTGCTGGTACTTTGCGTACTGACCTTGCTGCTTATCGTGAACTTGAAAGCTTTGCTCAATTTGGTAGTGACTTAGACCAAGCTACCCAAGCTAAGTTGAACCGTGGTCGTAGAACTGTAGAAGTATTGAAGCAACCACTTCATGATCCAATTCCAGTTGAAAAGCAAGTCTTGATTTTGTACGCTTTGACACACGGATACCTTGATGCAATTCCAGTTGAAGATATTGCAAGATACGAATCTGAATTATATGACAACTTTGACAATAGTCATGATGATTTGCTTCAACACATCAGGGAAACTGGTCAATTGCCAGATGAAGCTGACTTGCAAGCTGCTCTTAAAGAATTTAACGACAGTTTTTCACCAAGTAATAATTAGGAGGTAGATTATGCCTGCATCTTTACTTGAGTTGAAGAAGAAGATAGCTTCAGTTAAGCAAACTGGAAAGATTACTGAAGCCATGAGAATGGTTTCAGCATCTAAGTTGAATCAAACTGAAAAGCATGATAAAGGTTATACAATATATAACGATCATGTGAGAAAAACTTTATCTAATTTGATGAGTTCTCAAGTGGTAGATCACCTTCGCGAAAAGAATATCGCAATTGATGAGAAAAATATTGCTAAGTTGAATTATGCAAATGTATTTGGCTTAGGAATTACCGCTGATTTGATTCAACAACGTAAACATGTCAAATCTACTGGTTATTTAGTTGTTACTGGTAACCGTGGTTTGGTTGGATCTTACAATAGTTCTGTTATCAAAAACATGATGGGATTATTTGAAGATTCCAAGGCCGAAGATAAGGAAGTTAAAATCTTGGCTGTTGGCTCTGTTGGAGCACAATTTTTCAAGAAGAACAATTTGAATGTCGTATATGAAAATGACGATATTTCAGATGTACCTACTTTTGATCAAGTGTTGCCAATTGTCTCAACTGCTATCAAGATGTACATGAATGGTGTCTATGACGAACTTTACGTTTGCTACACTCACCATGTAAACTCCTTATCATCAGCTTTTCGTGTTGAAAAAATGTTGCCAATTGTCGACTTAGATATTGGTATCAAAGAAGCTGAAGCACATAAACGTTTAGAGTACGATATCGAACCAGATATCAGTAGCGTTTTAACATCCTTGTTGCCACAGTATGCTCGTTCAACCATCTATGGTGCGATTTTGGATGCTAAGACAGCTGAACATGCCAGCTCTATGACTGCCATGCAAGCTGCTACTGATAATGCAAATGAATTGGTCGATACTTTAACTACAAAATTGAATCGTGCAAGACAGGCACAGATCACTACTGAAATTACTGAAATTATTAGTGGTGCAAATGCCTTAGAATAATGAAAAGGAGGTAGATGTTTTGAGTAAGGGTGAAATCGTTCAAGTTATCGGCCCAGTTGTCGATGTAAAATTCCCACTTGATAAAGAACTCCCTGACATTAACAATGCGTTGGAAGTTCAAATCTCAGACAAGGAAAGCATTACTCTTGAAGTTACTCTTGAACTCGGTGATGGTGTTTTAAGAACCATTTCAATGGAATCTACCAATGGACTCAGAAGAGGTATGACAGTACTAGATACTGGTAAGCCAATTTCAATACCGGTTGGTGAAGACACTTTAGGTAGAGTTTTCAACGTTTTAGGCCAACCTATTGATAATGGACCAGAATTTCCAGCAGATCATCCTCGTGAGGGTATTCATAAAGAGGCACCAAAGTATGACGAATTAACCACTAGTAGAGAAATTCTTGAAACTGGTATAAAGGTTATCGACTTACTTGAACCATACGTTCGTGGTGGTAAAGTTGGTTTGTTTGGTGGTGCCGGTGTTGGTAAGACTACTATTATTCAAGAGTTGATTCACAATATTGCCCAAGAACACGGTGGTATTTCCGTATTTACCGGTGTTGGTGAAAGAACCCGTGAAGGTAATGATTTATACTTCGAAATGAAAGCATCTGGCGTTTTAAGCAAAACTGCCATGGTCTTTGGTCAGATGAATGAGCCGCCTGGTGCGAGAATGAGAGTTGCACTTACTGGTTTGACTTTGGCTGAATACTTTAGAGATGTTGAAGGACAAGATGTGCTTTTGTTCATCGATAACATCTTTAGATTTACTCAGGCTGGTTCAGAAGTTTCCGCATTGCTTGGTCGTATGCCAAGTGCCGTAGGTTACCAACCTACTTTGGCTACTGAAATGGGTCAATTGCAAGAACGTATTACTTCAACTAAGAAGGGTTCTATTACTTCTATTCAAGCCGTATACGTTCCAGCTGACGACTACACAGACCCAGCTCCTGCGACTACTTTCGCTCACTTGGATGCAACTACTAACTTGGAAAGAAGTTTAGTAGAACAAGGTATTTATCCAGCCGTTGACCCATTGGAATCATCTTCAAGTGCTTTGGACCCAGAAGTTGTAGGTCAAGATCACTATGAAACTGCTACTCGAGTACAACACGTTCTTCAAAGATACCACGAATTACAGGATATTATTTCTGTTTTGGGTATGGATGAATTATCTGATGAAGAAAAATTGATTGTTGCTCGTGCACGTAAGGTTCAATTCTTTTTGTCACAAAACTTCTTCGTTGCCGAAACATTTACAGGCGTTCCTGGATCATATGTTCCAATCAAGGAAACTATCAAGGGCTTTAAGTTGATTTTGGATGGTCACTTAGATGACCTTCCAGAAGATGCCTTCCGTGGTGTTGGTCCAATCGAAGACGTGCTCAAGAAGGCAAAAGAAATGGGCGTGACTCCAAGTGATCCGGAAGCTCAAGCATTATTAGAAAAGTAAGGTGATGTCCAATGGCAGAACCAGAAAGACTAATTGAAGTGCATATCGTTACGCCTGATGGCTTGATTTATTCACACTTTGGTCGGATATTGAATATTCGAGCAATAGATGGTCAAAGAGAAATTCTTTACAATCACTTGCCAATTTTGACCCCATTATCAATTGGTGATGTCAAAGTTACAAGAAGCCAAGCTAACAATGGTGTGGTTGATCATATCGCCATTAGTGGTGGTTACGTTGAATTTTCGGATAATGTTGCTACAATCATTGCTGACACGGCTGAAAGAGCAAGAAATATCGATGTTTCGCGTGCTGAAGCAGCTAAAGCTCGTGCTGAAAAGCGCATGCAAGAAGCTCGTGAAAAACATGATCAACAATCATTTGATCGTGCTGAGATTGCGTTGCGTAGAGCTGTGAACCGAATTGATGTTTACAACAGAAGATAATAATAATGGTCTGGAGATTATTCTTCAGGCCATTTTTTGAAAGGAAATTTATGTTTCAACTTGGAATCCATGCTGCTTTGAGTATTTTTATCTATTTGGTAACGGTAGGACTATCATTTCAAGCTGTTAAATCCTTGCGACTAGAGAAATTTATCACTAAGGGTAGAATATTTGAGGCGAGAATTTTAATCATTTTTACCGCGATTGCATTGGGCTATTTAGTCGGAACTTTTGTGATAACATTTATTGATACATCGATGCAACTTAGCAATCTATTTTAAGGATTGGTAAAAACACTTTGGACATGTTCAAGGATTTATAAAGTATGGTAGAATTAATCAAGAATGATAGGGAGGTCTATTTGTGGCACGAGATATTGGAATAGATCTAGGGACAGCTAACGTTTTAATTAATGTCTCTGGAAAAGGTATTGTTTTAAATGAACCATCAGTTGTAGCTGTTAACACGACAACTAATAAGGTAGTAGCTGTAGGTAGCGAAGCATATGAAATGGTTGGTAGAACTCCAGGCAATATTAGAGTTATTCGACCATTAAAAAACGGCGTAATAGCTGATTTTGATATCACTGAAGCAATGCTTTCATACTTCATTGAAAAATTGAATGTAAAAGGCTTTATGTCAAAGCCAAACATTTTAATTTGTGCGCCAACTGGCGTTACTTCAATTGAACAAAAAGCAATTATTCAAGCAGCAGAAAAATCAGGTGGCGGAAAGGTCTACCTTGATTTTGAGCCAAAGGTAGCAGCTGTGGGTGCAGGACTGGATATATTTAAGCCTCAAGGCAATATGGTAATTGATATCGGTGGTGGTACTACTGACGTAGCCGTATTATCTATGGGTGAAATAGTTACATCAAGCTCATTGCGCTATGCTGGCGATAGTATGAATCAGGCAGTTATTTCTTATATTAAGAATAAGCATAATTTATTGATTGGTTCAAGGACAGCTGAAGAAATCAAGATTGAAATCGGTAGTGCATTTGAGCCAGATCCAGATTTATCAATTACTGTTCGCGGTAGAGATGTTGTAGATGGTTTGCCAAAGCAAACTACAGTAACAGCTCCAGAAATTCAAGAAGCCCTTCACGATGGCTTAATGTCAATTGTAGCTGCAACCAAGAAGGTATTAGAAACAACTCCACCAGAACTTTCTGCAGATATTATTGATCGCGGTATTATGCTTACTGGTGGTGGAGCACTTTTGAAGAATATTGATAAATTGATATCTTACTATCTTCAAGTGCCAGTTCTTACAGCAGACCATCCTTTAGAAGCAGTTGCTTTGGGAACAGGTACTTTGCTGAAGAATATTGAAAAGCATCAACATCGCTAAAATGAGAAGATTACTGAATAGATTTTTTATTTTATTAGTAAGATTCTATCAAAAAGGAATCTCACCACTTTTGCCGGATTCATGTCGGTATTATCCAACTTGTTCAAATTATATGTTGGATGCATTAAAGAAACATGGCCCATTTTTTGGACTCATAATGGGGGTATCACGTATAATAAGATGTAATCCATTTATACGTGGAGGCGTGGATCCGGTACCAGATAATTTTACTATCTTTAGAAATCCTCACCCTGAGGATTATGAGGATCCAATTATCGCAAATAAATTTCATCCCAAGAGGTAAGTAGGAGAAGTTATGTCTAAGAAAATTGAAAACATAGATGTCGAAGTTAATGAACTTAAGGGTAAAAGTATCCCTACCTGGGAAGTGATTATCCCTAATAAAAAATCCATCGGAATCATTGAAAAGGTAGAAAACCGCTACCGTGCTACAACTACTAAATCAAATAATGTGTTGTACGCTAAGAGTCTAGAGGGCTCAATCAATGATTTGCTTTCATACTTCGCTCTACATGAAAAATAAAATTGAGTAGTGATTAGTGAATGGCACAAGTAGAAAATAAGACAAGTTTAATTGATAGGATTGCGTGGAATATCATTGGCCCAGTTTTTTTGCTGGCAATGATAGGACTATATTCGATATATGTAGCAGCTACCGGTGATTCCAATGTAGGGACACCTTTAAGAGCGACAGTAATGCAGGGAGTGTGGTACGCAATTTCAATAGTTATCGTGATTTTTGTGATGCAATTTGATGCTGAACAATTGTTTCGAATTGCACCATATGTTTATGCTTTAGGAATATTGCTCTTAATTGCAGTGCTATTCTTGTATAACCGGGAAGTAGCCGCAAGTACAGGTGCGAAAAGTTGGTTTAAATTAGGACCATTAACATTTCAGCCTTCTGAAGTAATGAAGCCGGCATTCATTTTAATGTTGGCAAGAATAGTTCATAATCATAATCAGACTTATGAACACACTGTAAGAAACGACTGGATCTTGATTGGTAGAATTTTGCTTTGCTTATTGCCAGTAGCAGTATTGTTAAAATTGCAAAATGACTTTGGTACCATGTTGGTATTCTTTGCTATGGTTGGTGGGATAATTTTGGTTTCAGGAATAACCTGGAAGATTATTATTCCAACCTATGGTTTTGTAATTTTGCTTGGCGGCGTGGTAATCTTTTTGGTTACGACGACTGTAGGTAAGCAATTTTTGAGTCATTTTTTTCATGCTTATCAGTTTGAAAGAATCAATTCATGGCTTTCTCCATCAAGCAGTACCTCTGATAGTGCATATCAATTGTGGCAGAGTATGCAGGCAATTGGCTCAGGACAAATTTTTGGCAATGGTTTTGGCAAAATTAGCGTTTATGTGCCGGTTCGTGGATCGGATATGGTTTATTCAGTAATTGGAGAAACATTTGGCTTTGTTGGTAGTGTAGCTGTAATTTTGATCTATTTGTATTTGATTATTCAAATGGTAAAAATTACTTTCGATACTGGGAATGCATTTTACTCATATATTTCAACTGGGGTTATCATGATGATCTTATTCCACGTGTTCGAAAATATCGGTATGAGTATAGATCTTCTACCTTTAACGGGTATTCCTTTGCCATTTATCTCTCAAGGTGGATCAGCCTTGATTGGTAATATGGTCGGAATAGGGATGATCTTGTCAATGAAATTCCACAACAAAGATTACATCTTTAGTACAGCTGGAGATTTTTAATAAAATAAAAAGAGGGTTGATAATCGACACTGATATGTCGGTCATCAACCCTCTTTATTTGTTTTTAGATACCGGCAATTCCGGTTTCTTTGGTCCGGCAAACCAAAATATCGCAATCTGCTGTTCTAGTTACGTATTCTGTAACACTACCGATTAATAAACGTTCAACGGCATTTAATCCTGTAGCACCAATAACGATTAAGTCAATCTTATGCTTCTTAGGAAAATCGTGAGCGATAATAGTTTTAGGTGATCCGAATTCGATATGATAGCGTACGTCTTCAAGACCAGCGGACTTTGCACGCTCGTAATAATCTTCCATTTTCTTTTTGGCATCTTCTGAAACTTGTTCTACCATTGCAGAATCGAAACTTGAAACATTTTGGAATGAACGAGTATCAATTACATGAAGGATTTCTAAACTTGCATTATTACGTTTTGCAACAGCAACGGATTTACTAAAAGCAAGGTCAGCTTCTTTGGATCCATCGACAGAAACTTGAATATGTTTATATTGTGAACTCATTTTAAGCACCTCTTCCTTAATTCCATTTTACCAAATTTGTTGCAAGATTAATCATTCTTTTTATTAATTAATAGACCAAAAATAAGGATTGTCAATGAACCAAGCGCAAGTGTGATTAGATTCAAATATTTATTAGCGACAAATAATAGAACAATTCCCAATAAACTTTCCAAAAAAAGCGAGATAGAAGTGACTTTAAGTACCATTGCTAGCCGAGGATCACTGCCGACATCGTAGATGATAAAATGACCATTGCGTCGATGCCACATATACCAGGAGGTGAGCAATAGAACTAGGATAAAGATTAACATAAAAATTTTGATTACCAATTTTTTCACTCCATAAAAAAACGATCCCAAAGGGACCGTTTGTTAAAATTCTAAAGAAATCTGAGTTAACCGAACATAGCATAATGACGCTTGTTGAACCCGCAGTGTTCAAATCTTGAGTTAATATCGCAGCGAATATGGATCCTGAGACGAGCCAGTATTCCGATTCGGATGTTATTTATTAACTCCCACGTCTTATTGTTTGATCGGTCAACTTTATACATTTAAGCTTGTCGATCAACTCAGATCACTATTATAATACCCAATGTAGCTAGGCTTGTCAAGAAATATGAAAGCGCATTTATCAAAATGCGCTATTTTTGCTTAAGCCCGTCGCTCTGCATCTTTTTGAGGGTCGCATATTGATTCTTTAAGGCAGTTTCTATCTTGGAATTTCCTTTTGGCAGGAAGTACTTATGGTTCATTAATTTCGTTGGCAAATACTGCTGTGGAACCCAATCGTTGGCATAATCATGTGGATAGATATAGCCCACGCTGTGTCCTAATTTCTTTGCACCGGCATAATGACCATCTTTTAAAGAATCAGGGATATCCAAAGAAGATTTATTGACATCAGCTAAAGCTGCATCGATTGCACTGATTGCGCTATTGCTTTTAGGTGACAGACAAAGTTCAATGACTGCATTGGCTAATGGAATTCTAGCTTCAGGAAAGCCGATCGTTTGTGCAGCTTGAATTGCTAAAAAAGCGTGTTGAACAGCAGCTGGATTGGCTAGTCCGATATCTTCATACGCAATGACTGTTAATCTGCGACAAATTGAAATTAAGTCGCCAGATTTAATCAAATTAGCTAGATAGTATAAGGCAGCGTCTGTATCTGAGCCTCTGATCGATTTTTGAAAAGCTGATATGAGATCATAATGGCTGTCGCCATCAAGCGAGAAGTTCTGACTTCTGACTTGAATAGAATTTTCAATTTCTTCTTCTGTTAGGGTGATACTTGACAGATCAAGCCCCTTATTTTTTTGCTCTTGAACAGTAGAAAGGGTGGCAAGTTCAAGGCCGTTGAGCGTAGCACGCAAATCACCGTTCCCTTTGCTGATTAAAAGCTCCCTAGCTTGATCAGTCAGAGTAACGTTATATTTACCAAGTCCATTGATAGAATCGCTTAGTGCGCGATCTATTGCTTTAGAAGCATCTTCTGGAGCAATAGGTTTTAATTCGAAAATTTGACACCGAGATCTAATAGCAGGAGAGGTGGAAATATATGGATTTTCTGTTGTCGCACCAATTAGGATGATTCGACCAGATTCTAGCGATGACAAAAGAAAGTCTTGTTTAGGTTTATCTAATCGATGGATTTCATCTAGTAATAAGATAACTGTTCCACTTAATTTTGCTTCTTCAGCTACTTCTTGTAATCTTTTTTTGCTATCAGTGGCCGCATTTAGCATTCTGAAGGCATATTTCGTACTTCCGGCGATTGCTGATGCGATACTAGTTTTACCAATGCCAGGAGGGCCGTAGAGAATCATTGAGGATAATAGCTTAGCTTCTACCATTCGACGAATTATTTTTCCAGGCCCAATAAGATGTTCTTGGCCAACCACATCATCAATATTTTGGGGGCGCAGGCGATATGCTAAAGGTCTCATTGTTTATCACCTGAAAATAGTCGCTTGAAAAAGCCTATCTTTTTCTTTGCAGGCTGAGCTAATTCGGTCTTAGGCATTTCTGGAGCGTAGACTTGACCTATTTCAATCCGCATACGATTGATAGCATCTTTAGCCACGACCAAAACAGCAGTAGCTTCTGGGTCAGTTTTGGCAGTCTCATTATTGATCAAAGTAAAAGCGATGTTTTTTTGACTACAAATAGACTCTACTTTATCCAAAAAAGTATTATCGGTGATTTTGCCATTAATCAAAATAGTATAACCAGTGTAGTCGTCGATATGATCAATAAATAACTTTGTTAACTCTGGCTTTTGAGTTTCTGAATTATCCATTCTAACCAATACTCGCTCGCGCAAAGAGCCAAGATAGCGTCTTCTTTCATCTGGTTTGGTTTGCGGGGTAATACCTTGTGCAGCATATTGTGCTCGGGATTGTAAATCATCTTCCATGACTGTACCTCAATCAAAATTATATAAAACAAAAAAGCCTCCAAGAAAGGGAGGCTTTTTTGAAAGAACAGACAAGTATTAAAGTAACTTGTTGTACCATTCAACAACAAGAGCTTCGTTGATGTTTGGTTCCATTTCGTCACGTTCTGGAAGGCGAACTAATGAACCTTCCATCTTGTTTTCGTCGAAAGTTACGAATGAAGGACGTGAAGTAGTTGCTTCAAGAGCGTCCTTAACTTGTGCCAAGTTCTTTGACTTTTCCTTTAAGCTAATAGTTTGACCAACTTTAACTTCGTATGAAGGAATATCAACACGCTTACCGTCAACAGTAATGTGACCGTGGTTTACTAATTGTCTAGCTTGTTCTCTAGTAGTAGCCAAACCAAGGCGGTAAACAACGTTGTCCAAACGACGTTCAAGCAAGATCATGAAGTTAACACCGTGTTCGCCTTCACGGATCTTACCAGCACGAGCAAACATAGTTCTAAATTGACGTTCGTTCAAACCGAACATCCAACGTAACTTTTGCTTTTCGTGTAATTGTTGACCGTATTCTGACAAACGACCACGTTGGTTAGGACCGTGTTGACCTGGTGCGTAGCTACGACGAGCTAATTCCTTACCAGTACCTGAAAGTGAGATACCTAATCTTCTTGAACGCTTCCAACTTGGACCTGTATATCTTGACATAAAAAATCCTCCAATAAAATCTAAAAAAATTTCTGGAGTAAAATATTACAAATAAGTTCAACATTCGTGCATCTTGATTTTCACTTTCACCGATTGCAGCATGGGCTACTCGTTCACTAGTAGCGTATCAAGATGTTGACGTTCTTGTCACTTATAGCTGCAAATATTTTACACGAAGACTATTATAGGTGGCTTTTGAAAATAAAGCAACAATAAAAATTATCTTTTATCCTATTTTCCCTAACAGTTTTGGTATAATTATTGTAGTTTCGGAGGAATAAATAATGTCATCAATTCAGACAATCATTGTAGTAGCAATAATTATTCTAATTGTACTTGTAATAGCGGTTGTGCTTTATATGAATCGCAAGCAACTTAAGGAAATTGAAGCAATTGATAGTGCAATAACTAAATTTCAAAATATGCAGCTTGATCAAGATATCGAGCGATTAGATAAAATGGATCTTGCAGGAGAAAGTTTGACGACTTTGAACACCTGGAGAAAGAGCTACCAGGATTCTGCAACCAATAAGGTACCTAATGCGCAGAAGTTGATTGATACAGCAGCTAACTTCAACGCTTCTTATCACTTGTTTAAGGCAAGAAAAAATATTAAAGAAGCGCAAGAAATAATCAAGCCTGTTTTAGAGGATGCTAAGAATACCAAGGATGTTTTCACAGAATTGCTAGAATCTAATCGTGAAAATCAGGTCCAGTATGACGCATTGCTTAAGAAGTATCGCGAAATGCGAAAGATGGTTTTAGCAGATTCATTTGATTATGGCTCAGCCATTGACCAAATCGAAGATAATTTGGCTGCCATGGAAGGCGATTTTGAAGAAGCTAAGAATTTATCTTCACAAGGTGATCATGTTGAAGCTAAGCGTGTTTTATCCAAAATTAAAATGGATCTAGCCAATCTAGAGAATGAATTGCCAAAAATCAAAGACGCACATCACCAACTAGAGACTGTTTTCCAGGATCAAATCAGAGAACTAACTTCAGCATATAAACAGATGGTAGTTGAGCGCTACGCAATCACTGAGATTAATTTCCTTGATGAAATTAGAAATATTCAAGATGATATTGATTCAGCTCGAGCATTGCTGAGCGAATTGAAGATTCAATCTTTTACTAAGGAAATTAAAAAGATTGCTGCTAAGATTGATCATTTATACAGTATTTTGGGCAAAGAATACAAGGCACGACCATTTGTCGAAAAGAATCGCGAAAAAATGTTTACGCTGATTTCTCGCCAACAAGCAGCTTCTCAAAAATTAGTTGAAAAGTTGCGTCATATTGATGAAAGCTATGAATTAACGCATGGGGAATTAGATAAGAGTAAGCATTTGACTCGCGAGATTGATGAAATGAGTCATCAATATACGATTGATACTCAAAATATTGCGGATGGTAAGGGAGTATATTCGCAAATTCAAGATTCTTGGATTGCTATGATCGATCGCTTGCGCCAAATTGCTGCTGAAGAGCAAGAAATGTCAGAAGATGTAGATGGTCTCTACGATTCTGAAAGCGTGGCAGTTGATTCAATTCAACAATTTAAACAAGATGTCTCCTTAGTTTATCGTCGCTTGAAACGTAGACATTTGCCAGGCAATCCAGATAGCTTTGTTCAAATGTACACTTTAGTAGTCAATGAAATTGGCAAAGTGAGTCAAGAATTATCAAACGTTAGAATCAATATGGAAAAAATTTCTGGCGAATTAATTCAAATTTCCGATGATGTTGAGCGCTTGAAGCGGGAAACTGACGATATTATCAACTCAGCAAATTTAGTTGAATTAACGATGACGTATTCAAACAAATTTACTGAAAATGGAATTATCCAAAAGGCTCAAAAGGATACGATGAAGTTATATCAAGAAGACTATAACTACAAAGAAGCTTTAGATACAATTGCTACAGCAATCGAAAAAGTTGAGCCTGGTTCATATCAAAGACTTGAAAACGCATATTATTCTGAGCTCAATAACAAATAATTGATGCTTTAATATTTTTAAGTTACAATTTATAAGTTACTAAACGGTCGTATGGCCGTTTTTTTAAAGGGGTAATGCAGAGTGATTTATTTTGACAATAGTGCTACAACTAAAATTGACCCAGAAGTACTTTCTACTTATACCAAGGTAGCAACTGATATTTGGGGCAATCCGTCCAGTTTGCATAAACTAGGCGATCGAGCTCACCAAATGTTGGAAGCTTCTAGAAAGCAAGTCGCATCTTTATTAGGTGTAAAGCCGCATGAAGTATTTTTTACTTCAGGTGGAACGGAATCAAATAATACAGCGATCAAGGGAACAGCCTTTGAAAAGCGTGAATTTGGTAAGCATATTATCACCTCAAGCGTTGAACATGCATCAGTTGCTAATGCTTTTAATTCTTTAGAAAAACTGGGTTTTCGTGTAACTAGATTGCCAGTTGATAAGCAAGGAAGAGTAAATGTCAACGATTTGCGTCAAGCAATCGATTCTGATACTACTTTGGTATCGGTTATGGGCGTTAACAATGAAATTGGAGCAATTCAGCCAATTGATGAAATTAGTGATTTGCTAGAGAATTATCCAACAATTCACTTCCACGTTGATAACGTTCAAGCTTTAGGTAAGGATATCTGGGAGCGAGTTTTCACTCCTAGAGTAGACTTGACTAGTTTATCAGCTCATAAATTCCATGCACCACGCGGAATCGGCGTTCTTTACAAAAAAGAAGGCAAGATGTTGATGCCTCTTAATGATGGTGGAGGCCAAGAAAAGGGATTGCGTTCAGGTACAGAAAATTTGGCTGCAATTGCTGCAATGGCTAAAGCCATGAGATTGGTTTTGACCGATGAATCGCAAAAAGCAGCTAAGGAACAAGCAATTAAAGATAAGATCTTGTCATACTTGCAAACTAAGCCAGGCATCGATATCTTTTCTCCATCTAATCCAGATTTTGCTCCACATGTTTTGTGCTTTGCATTAGAAGGAATCAGGGGCGAAACTCTAGTACATACTCTTGAGAGTAGAGATATCTTTACTTCAACTACTTCTGCATGTGCTTCAAAGACTGCTGATGAAGCAAGTACCTTGGTGGCAATGCATGTAGATGATAAAATAGCAACGAGTGCAATTCGTTTGAGTTTTGATGAATCAAATACAATGCAAGAAGCAGATAAATTTATAGCAGAATTTGATGATATTTACCAACATTTTGCCAAGATTAACCATTTAGGAGAATAATAGTATGGTCCAATATACAGAAGTTATGGTCCGCTATGGCGAACTATCGACTAAGGGAAAGAATAGAAAGGATTTTATTGGCAAGTTAGCTGCTAATGTAAATCGCGTGTTAAAGGATTTCCCAGAAATTGAAGTTCATCCAAAGCACGACCGCATGCACATTACTTTGAATGGAACTCCATTTGAAGTAATCGATGAAAAATTGAAAAAGGTTTTTGGAATACAAACATATTCCCCAGTAATAAAAACAGAAAAAAGTCTCGAAAGCATTAAAGAAACTGCATTAGAAATTATGCAGGCTACTTACGAGGCAGGGATGACTTTCAAAGTAAATACTAGACGTAGTGATCACAAGTTTGAATATGATACTAATCAATTGAATTCAATCATCGGTGATTACATTTTTGAAAAGATTCCAGGAATCAAGGCTGAAATGAAGCACCCAGACTTAGTTTTGCGAATTGAAGTTCGACAAGATGCGGTTTATATTTCAAATCAATTGCTTCATGGTGCAGGTGGTATGCCAGTTGGTACTGCCGGCAAGGCTGTAATGATGCTTTCAGGTGGTATCGATTCTCCAGTTGCATCATATCTTGCACTAAAGCGTGGGGTAGATATTGAAATGGTTCACTTCTTTAGTCCTCCATACACTACTGAAAAGGCCTTAGCTAAGGCGAAGGAATTGACTGGGGTTTTAGCAAATTATGCTGGTAAGATTAACTTTATCGCTGTTCCATTTGCTGAAATTCAAGAAACAATTAAAGAAAAGCTTCCAGAAGGCTATTTGATGACTGTTCAACGTCGTTTTATGCTTAGACTTGCTGATATTATTCGTGAAAGAAGAGGCGGTTTGGCAATCTTCAACGGTGAATCAGTTGGACAAGTGGCTTCACAGACTTTGGAATCAATGGTTGCAATTAATGATGTAACTACTACTCCTGTTTTGCGTCCAGTTGCTACAATGGATAAGACTGAAATTATTAAATTGGCAGAAAAGATCGGAACCTTTGATTTGTCAATTGTTCCATTTGAAGATTGTTGTACAATTTTTGCTCCACCAAGACCTAAGACTAAGCCAAAGCTTGATAAGGCACGCAAGTATGAATCATATTTGGATGTTGATGGCTTAATCCAAAGAGCTTTGGATGGAATTGAAATCACCGCTATCTATCCAGATCAAAAATTCATCGATAATCAATCTAGCGAAGACGCAGATTTATTGTAATTGAAGACGTTAGTAGGATCGACTACTAACGCCTTTTTACTAGATTAAAGGTTATAATTATGCGATTAGATAAGTATCTTGCCAACATGAAAGTTGGATCAAGAAAAGAAGTTCATAAATTGCTTAAGGAAAAGCGCGTATTAGTTGATGGACAAGTTGTCCTATCAGCCAAAATGCAATTAGCAGAAAATGCAAACGTTCAAGTAGATGGAAAAGATATTTCCTATCAGCAATATCATTATTTCTTGATAAATAAACCTCAAGGCGTAATTTCAGCTACAAATGATCCAAAGCAAAAAACGGTATTATCTTTATTAAAAGAAGAGGATCAATATCGAAATTTGGCTCCAGTAGGAAGATTAGATAAGGATACTACAGGATTTTTGCTGATCACTAATAACGGTGACTTGGCTCATCAATTGCTTTCGCCCAAAAAGCATGTCGAAAAGGTTTATGAAGCCACAGTGGCAGGGATGGTGACTGCGCAAACAATCAAAAATTTTGCTCAAGGAATTGAAATGCGCAATGGAACAAAGTTTAAACCTGGAAAGCTAGAGTTAATTGATCAAGATGCTGAAAAAGGCACTTCTAATGTCAGAATTACAATTAGCGAAGGTAAGTATCATCAGATTAAACGCATGTTTTTATCTCAGTCGATGGAAGTTTTGCGTTTGCACCGCTTAGCAATGGGAGATTTTTGGCTAGATGAGTCACTGGATTTTGGCCAATATCGAGAAGTAAGCGAAGATGAAATCAAAGAGCATTTTGGATACTAGAAAGGGCTTCAAAACTAAATCTGACTTTTTTCTTAATTCAAATCATGCTATAATCTTGGCAAGGCAAAAATCAAGAGGTATCAGTTTAATTTACAGAGAATGGTCAAAATGCTGAGAGACCTAGAAACCGTTATGTAGCTTGATTGCCGATTAGCTGAACCACATTTCAATAGGTTAATCCGGTCAGTAAGCGCCGTTATCGCTTAAGAGAGGGGCAGGCATAGTCTGCCCAAATTAGGTGGTACCGCGGTTAATAAATCGTCCTAGACAAAATTGTCTAGGACTTTTTTTATGGAGGAATTTTATGACAGAATTAGCACCTAAATACAACCCAAATGAGGTTGAAGCAGGTCGTTATCAAACTTGGCTTGACCAAGATTTATTTAAGCCATCTGGAGACAAGAAGGCACATCCATTTTCAATCGTTATCCCCCCACCAAATGTAACTGGTAAGTTGCACTTGGGTCACGCATGGGATACTGCAATTCAGGATACTTTGATTAGATACAAGCGTATGCAAGGTTTCGATACTTTGTACTTGCCAGGTATGGACCATGCCGGTATTGCTACGCAAGCTAAGGTTGAAGCTCGTTTACGTGAACATGGCTTAGATCGTCACCAATTAGGTCGCGAAAAGTTCTTAGAGCAAGTTTGGGGATGGAAAGATGAATATGCAAACATCATCAAAGGCCAATGGGCAAAGATGGGACTTTCATTGGACTACTCTCGCGAAAGATTTACTTTGGATGATGGTTTGTCAAAGGCTGTTCGCAAGGTCTTTGTTCAACTTTACAACGAAGGCTTGATCTACCGCGGCGAATACATTATTAACTGGGATCCAAAGCTAGAAACTGCTTTGTCAGATATCGAAGTAATTCATAAGGATGATAAGGGTGCATTCTACCACATTAAGTATCCATTTGCAGATGGTTCAGGCTACGTAGAAATTGCAACCACTCGTCCGGAAACTATGTTTGGTGATACAGCTGTTGCTGTTGCACCTGGAGATGAGCGTTATAAAGATTTAGTTGGTAAGGAATTGATTTTGCCAATCGTTGGTCGTCATATTCCAATTATTGAAGACCAACACGTTGATCCAGAATTCGGAACTGGTTTGGTTAAGATTACTCCAGCTCACGACCCTAACGACTTCTTGGTTGGTAATCGTCATAATCTTGAAAGAATCAACGTTATGAACGACGACGGCACAATGAACGAAAAGGCTGGCAAATACGCTGGTATGGATCGTTTCGACTGCCGCGAAAAGTTGGTTGAAGATTTGAAGGCAGAAGGTTACTTGATTAAGATTGATCCAATCGTTCACTCAGTTGGTCACTCTGAAAGATCAGGCGTTCAAGTTGAACCTCGTTTATCTAAGCAATGGTTCGTAAAGATGGAACCATTAGCTAAGCGAGTTCTTGAAAATCAAGAAACTGATGGAAAAGTAAACTTTGTACCAGAAAGATTTGAATTAACTCTTAAGCAATGGATGGAAAATGTTCATGACTGGGTTATTTCACGTCAATTATGGTGGGGACACAGAATTCCAGCTTGGTACAACAAGGAAACTGGTGAAACTTATGTTGGCCTTGAAGCTCCAAAGGATGCAGAAAACTGGGAACAAGATCCAGATGTTTTGGACACTTGGTTCTCAAGTGCTTTGTGGCCATTTTCAACTTTAGGTTGGCCAGATGAAGATTCTGAAGACTTTAAGAGATACTTCCCAACAAATACTTTGGTTACTGGATATGACATTATCTTCTTCTGGGTATCAAGAATGATCTTCCAAAGTCTTCACTTTACTGACAAGCGTCCATTTAACGATGTTGTTCTTCATGGTTTGATGCGTGATCCAGAAGGAAGAAAGATGAGTAAGTCTTTGGGCAACGGTGTTGACCCAATGGATGTTGTTGAAAAGTATGGTGCTGACTCATTGCGCTGGTTCTTGCTCAACGGTACAGCTCCTGGTCAAGATACTCGTTATGATCCTAAGAAGCTTTCAGCTGCTTGGAACTTCATTAACAAGATCTGGAATGCATCACGTTTCGTAATTATGAACTTGCCAGAAGATGCTGAACCTGCTCATATGCCAGATACAAGCAAGTTTGACTTGGCAGATAGCTGGATCTTTGATCGATTGAACCACACCGTTAAGGAAGTAACTCGTTTATTTGACGAATACCAATTTGGTGAAGCTGGACGTGAAGCTTACAACTTTATTTGGAATGACTTCTGTGACTGGTACATTGAAATTAGTAAGGTTGCTTTAAACGGCGATAATGAAGATTTAAAGAAGAGAAAGCAAGATAACTTAATCTGGATTCTTGATCAAATCTTGCGCTTGTTGCACCCAGTTATGCCATTTGTTACTGAAAAGCTTTGGCTATCAATGCCACATGAAGGCAAGTCAATCATGGTATCAGAATATCCTACTGTTCACCTAGAATTTGACAATGTTAAGGCTGATGAAGATATGGCATTCTTGATTGAAGTAATCAAGGCTGTAAGAAACATCAGAATGGAAGTTAACGCTCCAATGGCTTCTAAGATCGACATCTTGATTCAATTAGATGATGAAAAGAATAAGCGCATTTTGGAAGAAAATACTAGCTACGTAGATAGCTTCTTGCATCCAAAAGACTTGACTGTAGCTGCTAAAATTGAAGCTCCTAAGCTTGCTAAGACTGCAGTGATCGCTGGTGCACAAATCTTTGTACCACTAGCTGAATTAGTTAATGTTGAAGAAGAAATTGCTAAAATGCAGGCTGAAGAAAAGCGCTTGATCGCAGAAGTTGAACGAGCAGAAAAGAAGCTTTCAAACCAAGGTTTCGTTGCTCATGCACCTGAAGCAGTTATTGCAAAGGAAAAGGAAAAGAAGGCTGATTACGAAAGTCAATTAGCTGGAGTTAGAGAAAGAATTCAAGAGTTGAAAGAAAGCAAGTAACGTGAAATTTAAAACGGCCAAGGACGTTATTTCATATTTGTATGCTTTGCCCCATTTGCATCCGAAAAATGATTTGAGTTTTATCAAAAAGGTTTTACAAGAATTGGGCAATCCCCAAGATAAAGTAAAAACCTTGCATGTTACGGGTACAAATGGAAAGGGCTCAACTTCCTACTACCTAAGTAATTTACTCAAAAAGGCCGGTTTAAAAACCGGTCTTTTTGTTTCACCATATATTTTGGAATTCAACGAGAGAATTCAAATTAATGGACAAAATATACCAAATGAAGAGTTAGTAGAAGTAGCAAATCAAGTTGAATTAGCGATTGAAAAAATTAGAAGAACTGAGTCAGATTTTTCATTAGTAACCTTCGAATACGAAGTTGCAATGGCATTTCTGTATTTTGATCAAAAAGATTGTGATTATGCCGTGATTGAAGTTGGAATAGGTGGCCAGCATGATAAGACTAACGTCATAGATCCTGAGGCCAGCATCATCACCACAATCGGCTTAGATCATGAAAAAATTATCGGCCCAACCATTAAAGATATTGCTCAAGAAAAAAGTGGCATTATTAAGCAAAAAAAGCCAGTTGTAGTTGGAAATATTCCGTCTGAAGTATTATCGATAATTCAAGCTAAAGCTAGCCAGGAGAAGGCAAAATTATATCGTTTAGGTGAAGATTTTAAAATTGATGATGATGGAAATTATCAATTTGAATCTTACAAGTTTAAATTTATGCCTAGACCAAAAGTCGAAAATTATGATATTGCGCTAGCAGTCACTACTTTTTTATTGCTAAAGATTGATTTGACTAGCTCAATGATTCAACAAGCAATTGATGAGACTGTAATACCTGGACGCTATCAAATAATTAATCAGCAGCCGACTATAATTTTAGATGGGGCACATAATGTGCAAGCCATGCAGAATCTGTTGACTTTTTTGCACCAAACAAAAAATTATCGAAAAATCAAAATATTGATTACAATTATGAAAGATAAAGATATTTTAGATGTCTTTGGACTATTTGATCAGCGGGATGAAGTTTTTTTGACTACGATTCCATATGTTCGAGCAGCTAAAAAGGAGGACTTTCCTGATGAAATAATAGCTAAATATAGCTATTTTGAGGACTATCAAACAGCTTTTTCGAAATTACGGGATAGTTTACAAAAAGACGATATTTTGCTTGTAACAGGATCATTTTATTTGGTTAGTGCAATTTTGAAATTTGAGAGGTGCAGTAATGAAAGTCAAAAACATTGAACCTGAAATTAAAGGGATAATTTTTGATATGGATGGTTTGTTGGTTGATTCCGAAAACCTTTATTGGAAGGCAAACATTATTGCAGCCAAAGAGGCAAATTTGGGAATTCCTGAAGATTCGTATCTTAAGCTAGCGGGTGCAACTGTTCGTGAAATGGAGAACTTTTATCATAAGTATTTTGATACGGCTGAAGAACGAGATCGTTTTATCAAAAGAACAGACGATTTAGTTTGGCAATGGACTGATGAAGGAAAGCTTCAGTTGAAGCCTGGCGTTCAAGAAGCATTAGACAAGTTTCAAGAATTAGGCTTGCATATGGCAGTTGCATCTAGCAATTATGATAATGTCGTTCAACATGTTTTATGGAATACTGGGATTCGCAATTATTTTGATTTTTATCTTAGCTATAAAGATGTGCAAGAAGGTAATTTACAACCTAAGCCGGCAGCTGATATTTATTTAAAAGCAGCTGAAAAGTTGCATATCGAAAAAGAAAACTTATTAGCATTCGAAGACTCGCCAACGGGAGTTCAAGCTGCGAAAAATGCCGGCATAAAGGTAATAATGGTACCAGATTTATTGCAGCCTAATGAACAAGATAAAAAGAATGCAACTATGATTTGCGACAATCTTTACCAATTCTTAAGAAATATTTTTTGATTTTTTGCGTATTTAGTAATTGAGGAGGTTTTTTATGAATAATTTACAAACTAATCAATTTAAGCTAAGTACGGATGTTGAATTGCTAGGTCAGGTGATCTACATACTTCAGGATAAAGGAGTAGACACTTTGACTAATTTGACGGATAAGTTGGAATCAAAAGGAATATCTTCTTTTGAACAGTTAATGAATTATGCGACTGGTCCAGATTGTGACTTAGAATTAGCTGCTGGAATTGAGGAATTGCTAGATCGGTTGAGATCAGCTGAGCCAAAGAGAAAGCCGGTATTCGGCTCTAGCAATGAGGTTGGAATTTATTTAGCTAATAAATTAACTGGTAGAAAACAAGAAGAATTTTGGGCTTTTTATTTGGATAATGCTAGCAAAATTGTTGCAGAAAAAATGATTTCTAAAGGGACGCTAGATCGCTCTTTTGCTCACCCTAGGGATGTCTTTCGCTGGGCAGTAATGTTTAACTGCTCCGGGATTATCGTCTGCCACAATCACCCTAGTGGTAGGCTTGAGCCATCCAGTAGCGATTTAAAGCTTACTTCAGATTTGATTGAAGCATCCAAGTTTATGAAGGTAGATTTGATCGATCATTTCATTGTTGGTAAGGGCAAGTATTTTAGCATGCGCGAAAACGATATCTTTTAATTTTTATAAAATTTGTTCAAAAAGCTGTTTTACCTTTAGTTTATGCTATAATTATTCAAGATTTAGAGTCAGGAAATTAAGGAGAGATTTTTGTGTTTGGATTAGGTACAAAAAACATTGGTATTGACTTAGGTACAGCCAATACACTCGTTTACATGGAAGGCAAGGGCATTGTATTGCGCGAACCATCAGTAGTTGCAAAAAATACCCAGACTGGTGAAGTAATTGCGGTTGGTTCAGAAGCAAAAGAAATGATTGGTAGAACTCCGGGAACTATTAGAGCAATCCGCCCTATGAAAGACGGAGTTATCGCAGATTACGATACCACTGCTTCAATGTTGAAGTACTTTATGGAAAAGACAGTAGGCAATTCTAAGCCATCAGTGATGATCTGTGTTCCATCAGGCGTTACTGAAGTTGAAAAGCGTGCAGTTATCGATGCTGCTCGTGTTGCAGGTGCTCGCGAAGCATTTGTAATTGAAGAACCGTTTGCTGCAGCTATTGGTGCTGGACTACCTGTAATGGATCCAACTGGTTCAATGGTTGTTGATATAGGTGGTGGTACTACTGATGTTGCAACTATTTCATTAGGTGGTATCGTTTCGTCATCATCAATTCGTCAAGCAGGTGACAAGTTCAATACTGCAATCATCAATTACGTTCATTCTAAGTTCAATTTGCTTATTGGTGAAAGAACTGCAGAAGATATCAAGATTCAAATTGGTTCTGCTTCAGTTGAAAAAGCCAAAGAAATTGAAGCTATGAATATTCGTGGTAGAGATTTAGTTACTGGTTTGCCAAAATCAATTGAAATTGAAGCTAGCGATGTAGCTTCAGCAATTCAAGATGTTGTTCAAGACATTATTGTTGCAATCAAGGAAACCTTGGAACAAACTTCACCTGAAATTGCTGCCGATGTTATCGATCACGGTATTGTTTTAACTGGTGGTGGTGCTTTGCTTAAGAACCTTCCAGAAGTTATTTCAGAAGCAACTAAGGTGCCAGTGTTTATTGCACAAGATCCACTTGATTGTGTAGCAATCGGTACAGGCGAATCTCTTAAGAATATTGAAGTAATGCGTCGAAGTCGTAAATAGCAGGAAAACCGGCCGGTGCCGGTTTTTGTATTTATTAGGATCATTTGTGTATGAAAAAGTTTTTACAAAATAAAAAATTATTAACTACATTTGTGGTCGTTATTGTATTTTTTGCTGTTTTAGGTGGAAGCGTTAGTCTTAGAAATAAAAGAAATACTCCGCTCTTAATCCAAAGCTTCGGTAATGATGTAGTAGCATTAGGAGCTAGAATTATCAATGTACCAGTTGGATTGATCTCTGGTGGGTTAACCAACGTTAATGACATCTTGAATGCTCAAAATGAGAATGATTATTTAAAGAAGCAAGTTACTGATCTTGGACAAACTAAAGCTCAAAATCAAGCTCTTCGGGCAGAAAATAAGCAGCTGAAAGCAGCTATAAAAATAAAAAATACTTTAACTGATTACAATACAATTATTGCATCAGTGGTTTCTCGCTCAAATGATACCTGGTCAGATGTCTTAGTTATTGATAAGGGGTCTGCATCAGGCATTAAGAAAAATCAAGCTGTTATGAGTGATGGGGGAGTTATTGGTAGAGTTATCGAAGCCAATGCTGCTTCTGCTAAAGTTGAATTGCTAACGACTACAGACAAGTCAGCCAATCGATTTGCAGTCCAAGCAAAAGCTTCAAACGGTAAGGTGGTTCATGGAATCATTACTGTTAATTCAGATAGCAGCTTAGCTTTTTCACAAGTTAATGATAACTTGAAGCTAAAACCAGGCACAGCCGTATATACTAGTGGTATGGGTGGAAATTCTCCTAAAGGATTGCTAATTGGAACAGTTACCAAAACAATGAAGGATCAATTTGGTCTTTCAAACTTGATCAACATTAAGCCAGCCGGCGATTTGGACAATCCTTCAGTGGTATCTGTAATTGTTAGGAAGGTGGCAAATTAATGCGCTTCCTACGTAAATGGGTTTTGGCAATAGCCTTATTTCTTACTCTAGCTTTTGACGGCTCTTTGTCTTTTTACATGCATCAGGTGTTGACTTTTAAGAGTTACAGTACCGGGAGTTTTTTTCTTCCCATTGCTATCATGCTGATTGCACTTTTTGATGATGTAAATAGCAAGGAGATTTGGTTAGCCTTTTTTACAGGGCTTGTGGCTGATTGCTTTTTCTTAGGTATTCTGGGAGTAAATTTGGTATTTTTGCCGCTTGCCAGTTGGCTTTGCCAAAAAATAGCAAGATTTTGGCCAGAAACCTTTTGGGCTAGGTTAATTATCATAATAATTGGCTGTGTAGCCTTCCAAATTTGGAATTGGGGCATATTGAGAATAGTTGGTCTTGCAGTCGTGCCAATCAATCAGTTGGTTGGTAGCCTCGTTTTGACTGCAGTTTGGTCGATTCCATTCTTTTTTGTCAGTTATTGGATTTGGGGCAATTTGGCTCAAAGTTATCCATTTTTAATTGACCTGGATGCTTATCGACAATAATTATCCAGAAATATAAAAGAGGTGACAATCACGATAAATGATTGTCACCTCTTTTAAAATTACACTTTAAAGCATTCCTGCAACGCTCAAGGTTTGGAAAAGAACTCCTAGAAGAGTAATTAAAGCCATCAATAAAGCCATAAAAATGGTTATTTTTTGAAATGTTGATTTCTTCTTTCTACGTGCCATAACTTTTAACCTCCTACTCTGAAATATTTTATGCTTAAAAGGTACTTTTTTCAACGGCATAAGTGTAGAATCGTTTTATGGAGGAATTTTTATGTTGTCAATTTTTCTAATTCCAGCACTTGGTCTGCTGATATCTTTTCTGATCAATACATTTTTACCTAAAGCGCAGTTTTCTGGATTAGACCTATTGCCGCTATTTTTCATTCCAGCTTGTGGAATGATTACTAAATTACGCCATCAACCATCATTTTTGCCATATGGATTTTTGATGTTTTTTATTTTGGTTTTATGGGTAGCCTTAGAAACTGCCATCAAAAATAAGAATATTTCGCTTTGGAAAACACTTTATGAGCTATGGCGCTATCTTAGTGTTTCATCAATTTTATGGTATATAGGTTTGGTCTTTTTCGTTCTGATGTAATAATTTGTGAAGCAATTCTCTACCTTATTGGTAGGGAATTTTTTGTTTAAGCAAAATTAATTAATAAATCGATAAATTATCAAGTTTTTTAACTGTTATGGGTGGTAGGAAGTGGGGAATTGTGGTAAATTATTCATTGGAAGGGGGCTAGACCATGTTCATGGGTGAATATCGTCACAACTTGGACAGTAAAGGTCGGTTGATTATACCAGCTAAAATACGAAATCAAGTTGGTGACAAAATGGTATTCACTAGAGGAATGGAAGGCTGCATTTTTGGTTACTCACTTGATGAGTGGCACAAAATTGAAGCTAAATTAGCGAAACTTCCGTTGACTAAGAGAAATGTGCGCGCTTTTATGCGCCTATTTTACTCTGGTGCGATGGAATGCGAGTTCGACAAGCAAGGACGTGTTAATCTGACCACGACATTAAAAGAACATGCCGAGCTTACTAAAGAATGTGTCATTATTGGTGTTTCAAACCGAATCGAAATTTGGTCCTTGAAGCATTGGACTGAATTTGCTGATCAAGCAAATGAAGATTATGATGACATCGCAGAAAATTTGGATGAAATTGAACTGTAAATTATGGAATTCAAACACACCAGTGTTCTCTTACACGAAACTATTGATAATTTGAAACCAAAAAATGATGGTCTTTATGTCGATGCAACTTTTGGTGGTGGAGGACATGCAAGGTATTTACTTAGCAAAATTGATAGAGGCACTTTGATTGGTTTTGATCAGGATGAGTATGCAATAAAGGCAGCCAAGTTAAACTTCGCTGATTTATTGAACGAAGAAAGCACACCGAGATTACAGCTTGTTCATGATAACTTCAGTCATTTGAAGGACAACCTGGTAGAGCTGGGGTACACAGATGGCATTGATGGTATTTATTATGACTTAGGTGTGTCTTCTCCGCAATTTGATCAAGCAGATCGCGGATTCTCATATCGTTATGATGCAAGACTAGATATGAGGATGGATCAAAGTCAAGAAGTTGACGCCTATCAGTTAGTCAATACACTAGACCAAAAAGAGCTCGCCAAAATTCTATTTAGATTTGGCGATGAAAAGTTTTCGCGGCAAATTGCGCGTAAGATTGTAGAACGCAGACAAAATGCCCCAATTGAGACGACTTTTGAATTAGTCGAGATCATTAAAGAAGCTATTCCTGCGTATGCAAGACGAACAGGCGGACACCCAGCTAAAAAAACTTTTCAAGCTTTGAGAGTGGCTGTAAACCATGAATTAGATGTTTTACAGACTTCACTTGAAGAAGCAATAGAACTTTTAAAGCCGGGTGGACGTATCAGTGTAATTACTTTTCAATCGGATGAAGATAAAATCGTTAAAAAGATTTTTAAGAAGTATTCTGAGGTTGAAGTGCCAAGAGGTATGCCGGTAATCCCTGAAAACTTAAAACCAACCTTAAAGTTGGTTAACCGCAAACCGATCACGGCAACAACTGAGGAACTAGGGGACAACAACCGCTCACACAGTGCAAAACTAAGGGTTGCAGAGAAGATATGATGAGGAAGTACTATGACTGATAGTTCTGCTAGAAATTATGAAGTTGAATCCGATCGAGAAGTCGAGTTCACGCTAGAAAGGCAACGAGCTTATAATCCTAGAAACGTTAGATGGACCGTATTCGAAAGATTGCTAGTTATCCTAGGAAGCGTCATTGCAATTGCTATGATGACATTTCTTGTTTCTTCAAGTATTACTGCAACTTCAGCTCAACAAGAATTGAGCAGTATACAGCAGTCAATTACTAAGAATGAGAATACGGTAACTGGTTTAAGACAAGATATTGGCGAGTTAACTTCAACAACGAGATTAAATAAGATCGCTCGTAAGAAGGGTCTAACGTTAATAGAAAAAAACATTAGGACAATTCACTAATGAATAAGAAAAAAAGTAATTTAAAGCTACAGAAATCCAAAGCCCACGACTACCGCTTTACGGTGGGGAGAATCCTCCAATTAGCCGTGGCTTTGGTTTTTCTTGTATTTATGGGTAGATTTTTATATTTAGGTATTTCCAAGACAATTAATGGTGAGAATCTTACACAGAGAACATCGCAATTGTACCGTAGAAATACAGTCATTAAGGCAAGCCGAGGCACAATATATGACAGAAATGGTTTGGCGATTGCAGAAGACTCACATTTGTACACGATTTATGCAATTTTGGACAAGTCTTCAATCGATTATAAGAACAGACCAGAATATGTTGTGAATAAAGAACTAACTGCTGAAAAGTTAGCAACTGTTTTGCCACTTTCCAAGGATCAAATTTTGAAATACTTGAATCCTACTAGAAAGGCATTTCAAGTTCAATTTGGTTCAGGTGGTAGTGGTTTAACCAAGGCACAAAAAAATAAAATTGAAAAAATGAAACTTCCAGGAATCAATTTTATTGAAACGCCTTCAAGACTATATCCAAATGGTAATTTTGCGTCCCACATTGTTGGTTTGGCACAGCCCGAATATAATTCTAAAACTGGCTCAAATGTTTTAGTTGGTACGATGGGATTAGAAGCCTGGTTTAATAAGACTCTCTCAGGCAAAGATGGATATACTATATCTTCTGTCGATGCCTCAGAAAATCAAATAGCTTCTAAGAATCGCGTTTATAAGGCAGCTAAAAATGGGAACAATTTATATTTGACGATTGATTCTCAATTACAGAGTTTTCTTGAAACAAGACTTTCCATGGTTCAAGAAAAGTATAATCCTGTAAGCATGACAGCCGTAGTCGAAGATATGAAGACAGGAAAGATCTTAGCTGCTTCGCAGCGCCCAACCTTCAATCCACAAACCAAGAAGGGTTTGACTAGTTCATATCGTGATATCTTAGTTCAAGATACTTATGAGCCGGGATCAGTTTTCAAGATTTTGACCATGGCAGCGGTAGTCAATAGTGGCAATTACCATCCTAATAATTACTACAGTTCAGGTTCTGTATCTGTTGGAGGAGCTACAATCTATGACTGGCAAAAGTCAGGTTGGGGTTCTATTCCGTATTGGCAAGCTTTTGCTAGGTCAAGTAATACCGGTTTTGTTCATATGGAACAACAAATGGGCGCCAAGACTTGGAAGAAGTATTTGAACCGTTTCAGAATAGGCAAAAAGACTGGAGTTACCTTGCCAGGTGAACAGGCTGGTATTTTATCATTTGGTACAGTTACTGACCAGGCTGTAACGAGTTTTGGTCAGGGTGTCAATGTCAATGTAATGCAGATGATGCAGGCTTTTTCAAGTCTGGGTAACAATGGTCAGATGGTTAAGCCACAACTAGTTGAAAAAATCACTGATAGTGATGATAAGGTGATTCAAGGCTATCAAACCAAGAAAGTTGGTTCTCCAATATATTCTGCTAAAACACGGAAAATTATCGTAGATAATATGAAGCGAGTATTGAGCAAGAATATTGGTACTGGTGCAGCTTATAACATAAGTGGCCAGAGCATTGGTGTTAAGACTGGTACAGCACAAATTGCCAACCCTAAAGGCGGAGGATATTTGACAGGAGACAATAATTACATTTTCTCTGTGGTTGGAATCACGCCAAGATCAAATCCTCGCTACTGTATTTACATTACGATGAAACAGCCTAGAAGAATGTCGGATTCAGCTGAAACAATCCTTAGTTCGATCTTTAAGCCCTTGATGAACCGGGTAATCATTATGTCTAAGAATGATACTTCTCCTGCAATGGCAGTTAAGGTTCCAAACTTAAAGGAGATGACCATCGAAACAGCAAGTTCAGAGTTAAAAGGATTAGGATTGAACTTGGTTAAGTTGGGATCTGGCAATAAGGTAATTGCTCAAGGGGTAAAGAAATATCAAAAGGTAAGCAATGGATCTAAGGTGTTTGTTTTAACTTCGGGCAAAATCAGTATGCCGAATATGGAGAATTGGAGCTTGACTGATGTTAAGCAATTCTCTAGCTTGACCGGTATAAAGATTTCGACAAGCGGAAGTGGCAAAGTGATTAAACAAAGTATTAAGCCAGGGAAGACAATCAAGTCGAATGCAAAATTGAAAGTTGAATTAAAGGAATAGGATGAGAGTTTTATGGATATTAGCATAGTTTCATTAGTAAGTTCGCTAGTTATAACAGCCATTTTCTTGCCTTGGATGATCATTTATATGAGATCACACAAAGAAGGACAAGAAATTAGAGATGAAGGACCAAAGTGGCACCAATCTAAATCTGGTACGCCTACGATGGGTGGAACGGTTTTCGTTTTGGCTGCAGTTATTTCAACCATTTGGGTATCAATTTGGCAAGATAAGCTTACTAATATCAGCTGGATACTAGTAATTGCGCTTTTAGGTTACGGAATCATCGGATTTCTTGATGATGGTATCAAGTTATACTTTAAACGTAATTTAGGCTTACGTGCTTGGCAAAAGTTGTTATTGCAAATTTTGATTGCAATCGTTTTAGTTGTAATTGCAATGCAAGACAAATTTACCTTTGGTTTATACCTACCATTCTTTGGGGTGGTTAACAGCCTACTTTTATTTGTGTTATTTGAAATTTTCTGGTTGGTTGGTTTTTCTAATGCTGTAAACTTATCAGATGGATTAGATGGTTTAGCTACAGGATTGTCAATTGTTGCATATGGTACGTATGCCTACATTGCATTTAAGCAACACAATGAAGCTATTTTGATTTTCTGTATGAGTGTGATCGGTGGTTTGATTGCTTTCTTCATTTTCAACCATAAACCAGCTAAAATCTTTATGGGTGATGCTGGCTCACTTGCTTTAGGTGGGGGCTTAGCAGCAGTAAGTTTGTTCCTAAACCGCCCATGGTCATTATTGTTAATTGGAATTGTTTTTGTTTGTGAAACTGCCAGTGTTATTTTGCAAGTTATTTCATTCAAAACAACTGGTAAGAGAATTTTCAAGATGACGCCAATACACCACCATTTTGAAATGATGCATTGGTCTGAATGGAAAGTTGATATTGTATTCTGGTTAGTAGGACTAATTGGTAGTATTTTGTATTTGTCAATTTGGGGTTAATAGATAAAAATGAAGGAAAATAGTAAGTTTAGTAATAAAAAAGTCCTAATTTTAGGATTAGGAAAGAGTGGTTTTGCTGTCAGCAAGCTACTTTTGAAATTTGGAGCAGATATTACGCTAAATGACAGCGCAGATTTGTCTAAAAACGAGCATGCCAAAGAGCTTGAAGGCTTGGGAGTTCGCGTAATTGGCGGATATCATCCAATCGAATTAATGGAAAAAGAACATTTCGACTACTTTATCAAGAATCCGGGAATTCCTTATGAAAACCCAATGGTGCAGAAGGCAGAAGAATTGCAAGTTCCAATTATTACTGAACCAGAAGTTGCTTTAAGCGTAAGTGAGGCACCATATGTTTGCGTGACTGGATCAAACGGTAAGACTACTACCGTTATGTTGACCCAGCAAATTCTTGACCATCATTTGCAAAAATCAGGTCATCATGCATATGCTGTAGGAAATATTGGGGTTCCAATTTCTGAAGTTGTTATGAAAGCTACTAAGGACGATTTATTGGTAGTAGAAATTTCAAGCTTCCAGCTCATGGGTGTAACAGACCTTAATCCAAGGGTAGCGGCTATCGTGGATATTTATCACAATGTTCACCTTGACTACCACAAGACTTTTGATAACTATGTTGAAGCTAAATTGAATGTCACAAGATTCCAAACTGCTGACAATTACTTTGTTGCTAACTTCGACCAAAAAGATATCTTGAAGCGTGAACAAGAAATCAGCAAGGCAAAGATGATAACTTTCTCTGAATCTGATTCTCAAGCAGACTACTACATTGGAAAAGATGCTCTTGAAAGTCATGGCGAAAAGATTATTGCTGATGATGATATCAAATTGCCAGGTATTCATAACCGTCAAAATTGCTTAGTTGCAATTGCTATTTCAAAAATTATGGGTGCTGATAACGATGACATTAAGGCAGTTCTTACTACTTTTGGTGGTGCTAAGCATCGTTTACAATATGTAATGACATTAGACGATCGAAAGATTTATAATGATTCTAAGTCGACTAATATTGAAGCTGCTAGCGTTGCAATACCAGCTTTCAAGCAACCAGAAGTTTGGATTGCTGGTGGATTAGATCGCGGCTTTGTTTTTGATGAATTGGTTCCTCTAATCAAAAAGCACGTCAAATCAGTAGTATTGTACGGAGAAACCAAGTATTTGCTAGCAGATGCTGCTAGAAAAGCTCGCATTAAGGATATTGTAATTGTAAATACCTTGCAAGAAGCAGTACCAAGAGCTTACGAATTGTCAGAAGCTGGCGATGTAATTCTATTTTCACCAGCATGTGCTTCATGGGATCAATTTAGAACATTTGAAGATCGTGGCGACTATTTTATAAACTTTGTAAAGGAATTGAAGACTAAGTAAGATGAGAGTTATTTTTACTGGTGGTGGAACTGGCGGCCACATATATCCAATTATGGCAATTATTGAACGTTTGAAACAAAGCGGAATTTCTACTAATGACGAAATTCTCTTCGTTGGAACTGATAAGGGCTTAGAGTCAAAGATCGTTCCTGCAGCTGGCGTTAACTTTAAGACTATTAAAATCCAAGGCTTTGATCGCAAGCGTCCTTTAAAGAACTTTGAAACTATTGATTTGTTTTTGAAGGCAACTAAGCGTGCTAAAGAAATCATTCGTGACTTTAAGCCTGATGTAGTTCTAGGAACTGGTGGCTACGTTTCAGGTGCTGTTGTATATGAAGCAGCTAAATTGAAGATCCCTACATTGATCCATGAATCAAATTCTGTTGTAGGTTTGGCTAACAAGTTCTTGGGTCACTACGTTGATAAGATTTGTTACAGTTTTGACGATGCTACCAAGCAATTTTCAAACAAGAAGAAGTTGGTTAAGACAGGAAATCCTAGATCACAACAAGTTTTATCTGAAAATAATGACAAGATTGATCTTCAGGAATCTTTAGGCTTGAATTCTGATATGCCAACGGTCTTAGTTTTTGGTGGATCGCGTGGAGCATTAGCAATCAATCGTATTATGCTCAAGTCCTTGACGGAATTTAAGAAAAAGCCATATCAGCTTATTTGGGTGACAGGTACTTACTACTACGATTCAATTCAAAAGAAGTTGGATGGCTTTGACTTAGGACCATATATCAAGGTTTTACCATACATCAAGAATATGCCAGCTTTGCTTCCTCAAATGACTTGTGTGGTTTCAAGATCTGGAGCAACAAGTATTGCAGAGTTTACGGCTTTGGGTGTTCCAGCAATACTGATTCCTAGTCCTAACGTAACTCATAATCACCAGATGAAGAATGCACAAGATTTAGAAAAAGCTGGTGCTGCATTGGTAATACCTGAAGATGATTTAAACGTAAATAATTTTGTTTCATCCATCGATCACATCTTGCTCGATGAAAAATATGCGCAAGAGATGTCAGAACATTCCAAGAAATTAGGAGTACCTGACGCTGCTGATCAAGTAATTAAAGTAATGCAAGAAATTTCCCATTAAAGGTAGGTGAGGTAGTTGGCCAAGAAAAATGTGACGAAAATTGATCCGCGCAAGGAATTGTCACCATATTTGAATCATGTCTCAAATCAAAAGAAAAAGAAGAAAAACACCAAGGTTTCTACCTCACTTTCAAAGTTGCACCTGCAGAGGCGAAAATCACTATCCAAAAATTTAGGTATAATTTTGGGCTTTTCGATCATTGCAATACTTTGCTTTGGTTATTATATTTCGCCTTTAGCCAATATAAATAGTGTACAAGTGACAGGAGCTCCTGATCTTTCAGCTAAAGAAGTTGTTGAATCATCAGGAATGGAAGTTCGCGATAAGGTTTTTGATTATCTCTTCAAAAACAAAAAATTGACTAACAATTTAACGGCAAAATATCCCGAGGTAAAAAGTGCTGCGGTTTCTGTTAAGGGATTGAATAATTTAGTCATACAGATTCATGAATATGAAACAATAGGCTATATTAAGGACGGAACCAAGTACCGTAAAATTTTATCGAATGGAAAAATAGGCAGTCAGGCGTTGTTATGGGATAATATAAATCAGGATAAGCCGATTTTTATTGGCTATAATCAACGTGTTTCGCTAAAGAGCGATTTAAAGCTGTTCAATTCTCTAGATGCTGAGTTTAGAGATCAGGTTAAGTTGTTAAGTGGAAGCACTAGAAGAAAAACTCAAATTATTTTGGTTATGAAGGATGGTAACGTAGTAATTGGAAATGTTGCTACTTTAAAGAACAAAATAAAATACTATAATGCTATTAAGGCCAAGGCAGGAAAGAATGCCCTAATTGATTTAGAAATCGGGGCGTTTAGCAGACCATTATCTACTAGTGAGAAAAAGGCTTATGGCATATCATAGCTGTAAAATATAGACTTTTATGCTAAAATTTTCTTGGGGCAGTTATTAATGGGGGCTTAATTTTGGATAATTCAAAACTATTGGTGGGTATTGATATTGGAACCACCACTATAAAAGCAGTAGTAGCCGATTCAGGCAAAGTTATAGGCGCTGTGACAACAACAAATACTGGAATGCGTCATGGTGAAATAGTCGATATTGATCAAACTGCAGCAGCAATTAGCAATGCTTTGCGCGAAGTTGCAGAAAAGACAAATACCAGTATTTATAATGTGATTATAGGTATTCCTGTAGGAATGCTTCAGATGGAAAGCGCTGCTGGCATTACTAATGTTGGCGATAAAGGCCAAGAAGTTGGCGATGAAGACGTTGTTAGAGTTTTACAATCTGCAATTAAATCAGCAGTCAAGGATGGTAGAGATCCTATCTCATTCTTGCCAAATAGATTTATGATTGATGGTAAAACTGATGTAGACGATCCTAGAAAGATGATCGCGCATTCTTTAGCTGTACGTGGAGTGCTTTTGACCGCACCTTCTGGTCCACTTCACAACATCAGAAAAGCAGTAGAACGTGCTGGCTATAAGAATAGTTTCTTTGTACCAACTCCTTTAGCTATTGCAAGTGTTGCTTTAGACGAAGGAGAAAGAACTTTCGGTTCAATTATACTAGATTTGGGTGGAGGTACCACTACCGCCACAGTTATTCACGAAGGACAGATCAAGTATGCCAAGATTGATCTTGAAGGTGGTAGCGATATTACTAATGATATTTCGATAGTATTAAGTACGTCTAAAAAGGATGCTGAACAAATCAAATTGGATTATGGCTATGCCGATCCTGAGTTAGCTTCAGATAAGGATCAGTTTGCTGTTAACAGCGTCGGTTCCAATGGTCAAAAGATGGTCACAGAAAAATACTTGAGCGAAATTATTAACGCAAGAGTTATGCAGATGACCACGAGAATAGGTAAAGGATTAGCCAAGACTAATGCGCTAAAATTGCCAGGTGGAATAGTAATTACTGGTGGAACAAGTCTGTTGCAAGGTATTGATACAATTGTCGAAAATACTTTGTCAACTAAGACAAGAATTTATCAACCTTCACAAATGGGAATGCGAAATCCAATTTATGCAGCAGCATATGGCATTGTGATTTATGCTACGAGATTGTCAGAAATTGACAATTTGGTCAATTCTGCTATTTATGGAACGACTATTCTAAAGAAAGAAACTCCTGCACCACATGTGCAAAGAGAAAAAATTCCTAAAAGAACAGTCTCTGATAGTGAAACTGAAAGCAAAGTAGCTTATAATAATAAAGAAAAAGGAAGATCAGCTTCTTCACAAAAACAAGCGAAAGATTCAAAAATGAGAACTGGAAGCGTAAAAAGCTTTTTCAAGAAGTTCTTTGATTAAAGGTGGTTAATTTAGATGGATTTTACATTCGATTCAGATGACAACAAGAACGCTGTCATTAAGGTAATCGGTGTTGGTGGTGCCGGTGGTAATGCCGTTAACAGAATGATTGACGATGGCGTACAAGGTGTTTCCTTTATTGCAGCTAACACTGATGTCCAAGCATTAAATAGTAATAAAGCAGAAGAAAAGATTCAATTAGGACCTAAGCTTACTAGAGGTTTAGGTGCTGGTTCTCATCCAGAAGTTGGGCAAAAAGCTGCTGAAGAAAGTGAACAAACAATTGAAGATGCACTTAAAGGTGCAGATATGATTTTCATAACTGCCGGAATGGGTGGTGGAACTGGAACTGGTGCAGCTCCAGTTGTTGCAAAAATTGCTCGTGAAACAGGTGCTTTAACTGTTGGTGTTGTTACTCGTCCGTTTACTTTTGAAGGACCTAAGCGTGCTAGAAACGCTGCAGAAGGTATTACTCAATTAAAGCAATACGTTGATACTTTAGTTATCATCGCTAACAACCGCTTGCTAGAAATGGTTGATAAGAAGACCCCAATGATGGATGCCTTCAAGGAAGCAGACAACGTTCTTAAGCAAGGTGTTCAAGGTATTTCAGACTTGATTACTTCAACTGACTACGTGAACCTTGACTTTGCCGATGTTAAGACAGTTATGGAGAACCAAGGTGCTGCTTTGATGGGAATTGGTCGTGCTAGTGGCGAAAACAGAACAGTTGAAGCTACTAAGTTGGCTATTTCATCTCCATTGCTTGAAGTATCAATTGATGGTGCAAAGCAAGTTCTATTGAATATTACTGGTGGACCAGATTTGACTTTGTTTGAAGCTCAAGATGCTTCAGAAATCGTATCTAAGGCAGCTGGCGACGATGTTAACATTATCTTCGGTACGTCAATTAATCCAAACTTAGGTGATGAAGTTGTTGTTACAGTAATTGCAACTGGAATTGACTCAGAAGTTGAAGAAAGAGCATCAAAGCAAATGCCAGGTCGTGGTCATCAAGTTTCTGGTAGAGAAGCTAAACCACAAGCTGAAGTTGCTGAACAAAAAGCAGCTCCAGTGCAACCACAGCCAGAAGTTCAACCTAAGCCGCAACTAAACCAGGCTAAGCCACACAGTTCTTTGGCAATTGATGACCCTAATGATATTTGGGGATTGAATGAAAGTCCAGCTTCAACTGGAACTCGTCGTGCTCATGCAGTTCAAGAACAAGATGATTTTGATGCATTTAACAATGTAGATCAAGCAAATAGTATCCCACAAATTGAAACAAGTGCTTCAGATGATGATGACGACAACAGTAGCATTCCATTTTTTAAGCACCGTGGTGAAAATTAGTTAGGAGCATAAATAATGGCTTTTGATTTTGGAAAGTTCCTTGGTATTTCGGATGATGATGAGTTATACGATGAAGAAGAGTATGCTCAACCACAAGAAAATACTGAGAGTTCTCAAGCACCGTTGAATTCAATTAATCGCAACAACGTGGTGTCAATAAAGGCGGGAATCGATTCCGCAAAGAGTCAAATTGTCCTTTATGAGCCTCGTGTTTATTCTGATGCAAAAGATGTTGCACAAAACTTATTGAAAAATAAAGCAGTTGTGATTAATTTTAGTCGGATGGAAGACAGCTCGGCTAGAAGAATCGTTGATTTTATTACAGGTACTGTTTATGCTTTGAATGGGGAAATTCAAAGGATTGGCGATAAGATTTTCTTGGCTACTCCACCAAAGTTTCAAACAGATGGCAAAATTAGCGATTTAGTTGATAAGAAAGATAACCTAAATTAATGGGAATGATGGTAGTTTATTACATCATTATGGCTCTACAATACATCCTTTGGTTTTATTCCATCTGTATTGTAATTGATGCCATTATGAGTTGGATGCCGTTTTTGGCGAATTCAACAGTGGGTAAGTTGCTAGATAGAATCGTTGATCCTTATCTAAATCTTTTTAGAATAGGCCCAATTAAGCAATTGGCTTATTCGATTGGAATAGATCTATCATCGGTGCTAGCACTGCTTGTACTTTATTTCATTCAAACCAAGGCAATATTTTGGTTGTACAATATTTTACTTAAATTATTTGGATAAAAAGCGAGGATTTGCCTCGCTTTTATTTTTGAAACTACTATGAATGTGAAAGCAAAGAAAAACAAAGAATGGTTTTATTCCAGATACGGAAAAAGCAGCGATATTGATGAAATCATCGATATTTATAACCGTCTAATGTATTCTGATGACGAAATTTTAACTAGTTTTTTGGATCCTGCTCAAAGATATATTCTAAATGAGGTAATAGGGCAAGCAAGCCTAATTCAAAGCTATGGTGGTTACAAAGATTCTGAACGCCGGCGTGTATACTTATCGTCGAATTGGAATGGTATTTTGCCCGATGATTTTGAAATTGTTCCACTTGAGATAGAATATCCAAGCAAATTTATATCTTTAAGGCACAGCGATATTCTCGGAACTCTAGCCAATTCTGGAGTTAGTTTAAATACTTTTGGCGATATAATTGGCGACGGTATGGGACGCTGGCAATTTTTTGTCAAAAAAGACTTAGCTGTATTTTTCACAGACCAAATTTCTCGAATCGGAAAAAATAAAGTTAGAATCAAACAAATTAGTCCAAAAGAGGTCCTTGTTCCAGAAGATAATTCAATTGAAGTTACAGCGATTGTTTCTTCGATGCGACTTGACGCAATTTTGTCGTCGCTTAGCAAACAAAGTCGCGTGCAGATTAAGCAGTTAATCGAAGGTGGACAGGCAAAATTAAATTGGCTTGAGACAAAAAATTCTAATATAATAGTTAAGGTGAATGATATTATTAGTTTGCGTCATCTTGGACGTGCTCAAGTTTTAGATGTTCAAGCAACTAAAAAAGGTAAATTAAAGGTGGTGCTAAAGTTTTGGCAAGCAAAAAGAAACAAATAACTCCAATGGATATTCATAATAAAGAGTTTACCCGTCGAGGTCGCAATGGCTATGATAGATATGAAGTAGATTCTTTTTTGGATGATATTGTTGATAGCTATGGTGATACTTTAGATGAAATGATCGATCTGAAGAACCAGATCGTAGCTCAAGACGAAAAGATTGAAAAGCTTCAAAGTCAAGTCGATGACTATAACAAGAAGAAAATGGAAGTTAACGATGTTTTGGTTTCTGCAAGACAATCTGCTAACGAATTGAAATTGGCAGCAGAAAAAGAAGCAGCTCAAATTATTGAGGATGCTAAGAAACAAGCAGAAACTGATACCAACTTCCAAAAGCAACAACAAGAAACTATTTCAGCTGATTATAAGCGAATTAAGGAAGAAGTTGCTGTTTTCAGAAAGCATATTCAGGATTTGTTAGAGAAGCAAATCAATGATTTGTCAGATGAAAATTGGCAACATACTTTGGATGAGTTTTATCATACTGAAAGATTTTATCCAGGAGATGGCTCTGAACCATTGTCTTATGCTCAAAGTCAAGAGGAAGAATTTGCTCGTGAATCCGCTTTAGACGATGAAATTGATGATGATGAGCCGGATATTATTGACAACGAGGACTTAGATGGCTTAAACTCTACTCAAGAACCTGATGATCTGGATAGCTCATCTACCATTTTGTCTGGTGACAGTCCGAGTCAAGAAACAGTTGATCGCAGTAATCCTGAAATCAATTTCAGTGATAATGCACCTACAATTGTTTTTCCGGATAATTATAAAGATCATAATTAATAATAGACCGACAGTAAAACTTTATGGCATATCAGCGAGCTGATGACGGTGAAAGATCAGCATTAGAGCCTGAATAAGTTGATCAGCTGCCAATTGGCCTATTCGATTTTTTGCACGTTACGCAAAGCCAAGTGGAGCAGTAGCTCAATTTAGGTGGTACCACGGTTAACCTCGTCCTAATTAGGACGGGGTTTTGTTTTTTTAGAGAGGATTTTTATGAAAATTAAAGAGACTTTGAATTTGGGTAAAACTAAATTCAAGATGCGCGGCAATTTGCCCGTACGCGAAGCAGAATGGCAAAAAGACTGGTTAGACAATGATATTTACCAAAGAAGACTTAAGCTAAATCAAGGTCACGAAAGATTTGATTTACATGATGGCCCTCCATTTGCTAACGGCAATATTCACATGGGTCACTCTTTGAACAAGGTATCAAAAGATATTATTGTACGTTACAAGGGTATGCGTGGCTTTTATGCACCGTATGTACCAGGTTGGGATACTCACGGTCTTCCAATTGAACAACAACTTGCTAAACAAGGCGTTGATCGCAAGACAATGGATCGGGCAAAATATCGTGAACTTTGTCATCAATATGCTGAAGAACAAATCGCTAAGCAAAAAGCAGATTTCATGCGCTTAGGTGTTATGGCAGATTGGGATCATCCATATATTACTCTTCAACCAGAATTTGAAGCAGAAGAAATTCGCGTTTTTGGTGAAATGTACAAGAAGGGCTATATCTACAAGGGTAAGAAGCCTGTTTACTGGTCATGGTCAAGTGAATCAACTTTAGCCGAAGCCGAAGTTGAATATAAGGACGTTGAAGCTAACACTATCTACGTTGCTTTCCAAGTAAAAGATGGTAAAGGCATTCTTGATGATGATACTTACTTCATCATTTGGACTACTACTCCTTGGACTATTCCAGCTAACGAAGCTATCTGTGTTAACCCTAAATTCGTTTATGACGTGGTTAAAGTTGGTGATAAGAAATATGTTGTCGCAGACGGCTTATTAACCACTGTAGCTGAACAAATTGGTTGGGAAAATTATGAAGTAGTTAAGAGCCTAAAGGGTGCAGAATTAGAATACATGACTGCTAAGCACCCATTATTCGATCGCGAAAGCTTATTGATCGAAGGATTGCACGTAACTTTAGATGGTGGTACAGGTTTAGTTCATACTGCACCAGGTTTTGGTGAAGACGACTACAATGTTGGTAAAAAGTATGATCTTCCTATCTTCAGTCCAGTTGATAACCAAGGTAAGTTTACTGATGAAATTCCTGAATTGGCTGGAATGTTCTACCAAGATGTTGATGAATTGATGGTTAAGAAGCTTGAAGAAGCTAAGGCTTTGCTTAAACTTAAGAAGATCGTCCACTCATACCCACACGACTGGAGAACTAAGAAGCCAGTAATTTTCCGTGCAACCACACAATGGTTTGCTTCGATTTCATCGTTTAGACAAGAAATTTTGGATGAAATTGAAAAGACAAACTTTGTTCCATCATGGGGTAAGACTCGTCTTTACAACATGATTAAGGACCGTGGAGACTGGGTAATTTCTCGTCAAAGAGCTTGGGGTGTTCCATTGCCGATCTTCTACGCAGAAGACGGGACTCCAATTATCAATGCAGAAACCATTGAACACATTGCCAAGATCTTTGAAAAAGAAGGATCAAACGCTTGGTATACTCATACTGCTAAGGAATTGTTGCCAGAAGGCTTTACATCTGAACATTCACCAAATGGCGAATTTAAGAAGGAAACTGATATCCTCGATGTATGGTTTGACTCAGGTTCTTCTTGGGCTGCTGTTATGAGAAAGCGCGATGGTTTGCAATACCCAGCAAGTTTATACCTTGAAGGTTCAGACCAATACCGTGGTTGGTTCAACTCAAGTTTAATTACTTCAGTTGCCAACACTGGAAAAGCACCTTACAAGCAAATCTTGTCTCAAGGATTTGTTTTGGATGACAAGGGACATAAGATGTCTAAGTCTTTGGGTAATGTAATTTCACCTACCGACGTAATTAAGAAGATGGGTGCAGAAATTATTCGTTTATGGGTTGCTCAAGCAGACACTACTTCTGATGTTGCAGTTTCATATGATATTTTGAACCAAGCAGCTGAAAGCTACCGTAAGATCAGAAATACTTTCAGATATATGTTGGCAAACACTTCAGACTTTGAACCAGCAACTAATAGAGTTGCATATGAGGATTTAAGATCTGTTGACCAATACATGGAAGTTAAATTGAATGATTTAGTTGCTGACTGTTTAGCAGCATATGACAAGTTTGACTTTAATACTGTATTCAAAAAGGTTTTCAACTTTATCTCCAATGATCTTTCTGCCTTCTACTTAGACTTTGCCAAGGATGTTTTGTACATTGAAGCAGCTGATAGCAAGGCTAGACGTTCAATGCAAACTGTCATTTATGACGCAGCTGTTAAGTTAGACAAGATTTTGACTCCAATTTTGCCACACACTATGGAAGAAATCTGGGCTTACTTGAAAGAAGATGAAGATTTCGTTCAATTAGCTAACATGCCTGAAGTGGAAACTTATACAAATCATGATGAATTGCTTGAAAACTGGCAAAAGTTCATGGCTATTCGTGATGACATCTTGAAGGCTTTAGAAGCAGCTAGAAATGACAAGTTGATCGGCAAATCATTTGAAGCAGATGTAACTATCTATCCAGATGATGAAAGTAGAAAAGTTCTTGATAATTTGGATGCTGACTTTAGAGAAATTTTGATTGTTTCTAAATTAACAATTATTCAAGAAGATGCTCCAGCAGAAGCAACTAAGTATGAACATCTTGCAGTTGAAGTTAAGCATGCAGATGGCGAAGAATGCCCACGTTGCCGAATGATCAGAAATGATATTGGTGCAGATGAAGCATTACCAACTATTTGTGGTCGCTGTGCTAAGATTGTTAGAGATAACTTCCCAGCAGCGCTTGAAGAAGGATTAGAATAATGCGATTTGGTACCGTAAAACAATTTGAGCCTAGAAGTCCATATGGATTTATCGATGATGATATGAATCATAAATCTTATTTCGTTTTTTATACAGCAATCAAAGAAGAAGGATATAAGCGCTTAGAAGTAGGTCAAAGGGTTAAATATGAATTAGCACAGGGTAAAAATGGCCTTCAATGTGTTAATGTTTACCTAGCTGACTAGAAAAAGGTGAAAGAATGAATTTAGAAGAAGTTGAAATTTCATCCAAACATATTTTTTCTGGTAGAATCGTAGATCTATCAGTCAGAACAGTTAAATTGCCTAATGGAGAAACTTCTACTAGAGAAATTGTTCAGCATCGTCCAGCTGCTGGTGTGATTGCGATTAACGATCAGCAACAAATGCTACTTGTCAAGCAATGGCGCGAACCAATCAAGCAAATCACTTTAGAAATTCCTGCTGGTTTAATTGACGAAACTGATGCAAGTCCTTTGGACGCAATCAAGCGTGAATTGAATGAAGAAGGCGGATATAAGGCAGATTATTGGGAAGAAGTATCTCAATTTTACTCATCCGTCGGCTTTAGCGATGAAAAGATGTATCTTTATTACTGTGATACTTTGACCAAATTAACGGAAAAAAGATCCTTGGATGAAGACGAATTTTTAACCGCTGAATGGTATAGTTTAGATGATTTGAAGAAGCTTTTATCAGAAGGCAAGATTATCGACGCTAAAACTGTGTTCGCAATAACTTTTTGGGAAAATATGTTATTGACTGGAACTAAGAACATGAGTGAGTAATTATGGTTGAAAAAAGATCAGAGTATCAGAAAAAAATCCGATCAGAAAAAAGAAAGAGTATGCTTTCTAATTTAACTTCAGCATTTAGCGATAAGGATCAAATAGATGATCAAGCAACTGAAGTTGAAGAAAAACATCGTCCACTTGCTGGAGATGGCGAAGCGGATAATTTTACTGATGAGAAGTTACAAACTGAAGTCGATAAGTCTTTAATTCTGAAAAAGCGGCTCAATAGCGCTATCTTAATAGTAGTGATTCTTATAGCACTAGTTTTGTTAGCTTTATTTAAGTTATAAAGAAAGAGGATATCAATGAAAATTGCGATTATTGTCCCAATGGATGTTGAGGCAGAATATTATAAGAACAATTTTCACTCAGATAAGAAGGAAATGTTCGGATCAACTGTATTCGAACATTTTTCTATTAATAACAATGATGTTTATTTGGGTTTGAGTGGAATTGGCAAAGTTCAAGCAGCTATGAATCTAGCTAGTTTGTTAACAGCGGTCAAGATCGATTGCATCTTTATGACTGGATCAGCTGGGTCGATGGATAAGGATGTTCACAAAGAAGACGTTATTTTAGTGGACGAATTTGCTTATCACGACGCACATAATGCCAATGCTGGTGATTATGTTGAAGGACAAATACCTGGACAACCAGCAAGATTCAAATTGGAATCTGCTCAAAGAAATGATTTCATCAAGTATTTGAATGAAAATTCAATCGATTATCGTCGTGGCTTGGTGGTAACAGGAGATTCATTTATTTCATCTGAGGAAACCAAAAAGCAAATTAAAGCTAACTTCCCAGATGCATTAGGCGTTGAAATGGAAGGAGCAGCTTTTGCTCAAGTGGCTTATCAATTCAATGTTCCGTTGATTGCAATGAGAGCTATTTCAGATAATGCAGATGATGATTCTGGCGAAGTCTTTGATGTTTTCGTAAAACGGGTAGGAGCTAAGGCTGCAAAATTAATTAGTAACTATTTAGAAAAGATGAATTAAATTGACAGAAATTTATTTAGATAATGCTGCAACAACTCCAATGTCTCCAGATGTTATTAAGGTAATAACTAAGGAGATGCAAGAAGATTTTGGCAACGCATCTAGTACTTATGAACTTGGTAGAAGGGCTAGAAGAGCTATTGATCTTGCGCGTCACCAAATTGCAGAAGCAATAAACGCCCATGATGGAGAAATTATTTTTACCTCAGGTGGTTCAGAAAGCAATAATACTGCAATTTTTGGTGTAGCACGTTCACGCAAAGAGATAGGCAAACATATCATAACGACGAAAATTGAACATCCGTCAGTTTTGAATCCAATGCGTGAATTGGAAAGACAGGGTTATGAGGTAACTTATCTTGATGTAGATCAAACAGGACACATTAGCCTAGATGAACTTAAGTCTGCCTTAAGACCAGATACTATTTTAGTTTCGGTTATGTCGGTAAATAATGAAGTCGGTGCAATTAATCCACTTGAAGAAATTGGTAAACTGGTAAAGGATTCAAACGCATATTTCCACGTCGATAATGTTCAAGGGATGGGCAATATCGAAATCGATGTCAGAAAAATGAATATTGATTTCTTATCAGTATCGGCACATAAGATCAATGGGCCAAAGTTTTTAGGTTTCTTATATGAAAATAGCAATGTTTCAATTCCGAGTTTAATTATGGGTGGCGAACAAGAAGTTAAAAGACGCGCAGGAACCGAAAACGTTCCAGGAATTGCTGGTTTTGGACAGGCTGTTAAGGAAATCAGTCAGATTGATCGTGCAGCACTTCAAGCTAAGTATCGTCATTTCCAAGAGATTATTCTAAAAGAACTTGATGAGGCTGGAGTTAAGTATGAAATCAATGGTGGGGTTGGCGAAAATATGTCCCATCACGTTCTAAATTTGCATATTATCGGGATCTCCACGATGGTATTGCAGACAAACTTGGATTTAGCTGGTTATGCAGTTTCTGGTGGCTCAGCATGTACTGCGGGTTCAGTTGAACCTTCTCATGTCCTAATAGCTTGTTTTGGTCAAGATTCACCAAGAATAGATGAATCAATCAGAATATCTTTTGGACGGTATAATAATGATGATGAAGTAGCTAAATTTGCTAAGGCCTTAGCAAAATTGGCTAAAAGAAAGCAGAAATAGTTGCTTTTAAAAAGGAAGTAACTTATTATTAATAAGTGAGGTAAAATATGGCAAACAAAGTTGTAATTAACGGTGATAACCGTCAGTTTACTTTAAGTCCAGATATTAAACTCTATGCATTGATTGACGTTGGTTTTGTCAAGACTGTAAAGGGTAACTACAACTACGAGCACCCTCTATATAATGACTCCCCATATAACGCACCAACTAAGTTGAAGATGACGATTAATAAGGACTTATCGCATTTAACCATGGTTATTACCGACAAGAATGGTTTGCAGAAGGTAAATATTTTTAAAAACAAGGATCTAGCACAAACTGTTGAACTTTTGAATTTCATTCTTAAGGATCTAGTTGAAAAGAAGATTCTTGTAGAGGTAAAGGATTGATTTAATGGTCGATAATAGCAAGATTAGAGTAGTTGTAGGGATGAGTGGTGGAGTAGATTCATCAGTTGCAGCTCTACTTCTAAAAAATCAAGGCTACGATGTCGTTGGCGTATTTATGAAGAATTGGGATGATACTGACGATTCCGGTGTATGTACTGCTACTGAAGACTTCGAAGACGTTAAGAAGGTTGCAGACAAGATAGGTATTCCATATTACTCAATTAACTTTGAAAAAGAATACTGGCATCGAGTGTTCGAATACTTCTTGGATGAATACAAGAAGGGCAGAACTCCAAATCCTGATATCATGTGCAACAGTGAAATAAAGTTCAAATCCTTCTTGGAATTTGCCATGGATTTGGATGCTGATTATATTGCCATGGGCCACTATGCCAAGACTGTTACTGACGAAAATGGAGTTACGCACATGATGCGTCCAAAGGATGGCAATAAGGACCAAACTTACTTCTTAAGCCAATTGAGTCAGGATCAAATCAAAAAGGTTATTTTCCCATTAGCTGATTTAACTAAGCCACAAGTTCGTGAAATTGCACTAGCAAATGGCTTGGCAACAGCTAAGAAAAAGGATTCAACTGGAATTTGCTTCATTGGTGAAAGAAATTTTAGAAAGTTTTTGACAGAATTTTTGCCAGCTAAGTCTGGAAAGATGGTCAAGCCAAATGGCGAAGTTGTTGGTGAACATGCAGGATTGATGTACTACACTATCGGTCAGCGTCAAGGTTTGGGTCTTGGATCAACTAAGGAATCAACCGATCCTTGGTTTGTAGTTGGCAAGGACTTGAAGAAGAATGAATTAATCGTTGAACAAGGATATGATAGTCCTTTGCTTTACGCAGATCGTTTGACTGCTAGTGACATGTCTTTCTTTACTGGACAGCCTGATCATGATTTTGAGATGCACTGCACAGCTAAGTTTAGATATCGTCAATGTGATTTGGGCGTTACAGTTCACTACCATGCAGATACAAATACAGTAGATGTCTACTTTGATGAACCTGCACGTGCAATCACTCCAGGACAAGCTCTCGTTCTTTATGATGGTGATGAATGTATCGGTGGCGGCAATATTGATGCTGCTTACCAAGAAGCAAGACAATTACAATTAGTTTAATGAAAAATCTGGTTTTGTAATAACAATAGAGATCTTTATGATATCATTGCATTACATTACCAGATTTTTTGCTTTTTATTGAACTAGCTACTGGTTTTGGGGTAAAAATGTTAAACTAATGATAGTTTGTTAGAAAGTCAGGTGACGACAGATGTATAAATTAATTGCTTGTGACTTAGATGAAACTCTATTAAGTGACGATACCCATGTATGCCAGCGAAATCGTGATGCAATCATGAAACTGCAGCAATTGGGTGTCAAGTTTGTACTAGCAACAGGAAGAGGATACATCTCTGTTCAAAATACTTTAAAAGAGTTAAATCTGGCGCAACAAGAAAATGAATACGTAATTTCTTTTAACGGTGCATGTATTAGCGAAAATAAGAATAATCACGTACTAAATTTTAATGGTCTTGAACATCAGCAAGCTCAAAAGCTATATCAATACGGTCAAAACTATGATGTATGCATGCATGTCTATACCAAAGATATGGTTTACGTCTACAATATGGACGAGGATGAGCGTAACTATATGAGCGGCCGCCATGCTTATAAGGAAATAGATACAGACAATTTGGATTTTTTGAAAACAGAAGATATTGCCAAAGTTTTATATCAAAATACCGACCAGGAATATCTACATATGCTTGCTGAATCTATGGGTGAGCTTGGTGATCAATTCGATATTTCTTATTCTTCAAATCGCTATTTAGAATTTAACAAAAAGGGCGTTAACAAAGGTGAAGGCTTAATTTGGCTAGCACAGCAATTGAAAATAAAACCTGAAGAAACTATTGCAATGGGGGATAATATTAACGATCTCTCAATGATTACTCGCGCAGGTTTAGGTGTAGGGATGCAAAACAGCAATCCAGCCATTAAACCATATTGTGATTATATTACTGAGGCTGACAATAATAATGGCGGTGTTGCAGAAGCCATTGAAAAGTTTGTGTTAGCAGATAGAAGGGGATAATAGTAAGTGCAAATTTATTTTGTAAGACATGGCAAAACGGAGTGGAATTTAGAGAGCAGGTTTCAAGGTGGACATGGTGATTCTCCTTTGTTAAAGGAAAGCCATGAAGATATCAAGAAATTAGGCAAGTATTTGAAGACGACCAAGTTTAAGGCAATTTATTCTAGTCCTCTTCAGCGAGCTTTTAACACTGCACAAGAATTGAGTTGGACAATGAATGCAGGACTGTCAGTTATTATTGATGAGCGCTTGCGCGAGTTCAATTTGGGCGATTTAGAAGGGATGAAATTTGCTGTCGCAAATAAAAAATATCCTGAATTGATGGATAATTTTTGGAATAGGCCTGATAAGTATGACCCAAGCATTATCAATGGCGAAAGCTATCCAGAAGTTATAAATCGAGGCAAAGATTTTGCAAAAATGTTAGCCAGCAAATATCCTGACAAAGATGATAAGGTTTTAGCTGTCAGTCATGGTGCAGCCTTGGCAGCAATTATGGGTGGGCTTTTAGGCTATGATTTAGAAAATCTACGAAAAAATGGCGGGTTAAGCAATACTAGCTTAACCATTCTCGAAACCAATGATGGCGGAAAAACATTTAAGATAGATGTTTGGAACAAGACAGATTATCTAGGAAGAGAATTATCAAAGACGGATTCACTATAAATGACTAAAGAAAACAAAGAAGAAAATAAACAGATACTTGATCTAATTAAGAAAATCGATCAAGATCCCAAGAAGGTTGATAATTATTTATCACTATCAACTAAGTTAATTGAACAAGGAAGTTTTGATCAGGCAAAAGAGCTATTAGAAAAAGCACGTGGCTTAGTAAAACATCCCCAAGACTTAGATTATAATTTGGCCGTTTGTTATTATTTGCAAGGCAACTTTGAGCAAGCTTTAGCTCTATTAGAAAAAATTCCTAACGATGATTTATCAATGTATCAAAAAGCATTAGTTTATCTAAAACTAGGCCAAAACCAAAAGGCTTTAGCTTATGCTTTATCAATCAAAAAGATTGATAATCAAGTTAAAGAATTGATTGGAGACGTTTGGCTAAGCTTAGGTGAATTATCATCTGCTAAGGAAGCTTTTTTGAGTATAGAAGAAGGCAAAAGATCAGCTAAGGTTAACTTCTTAATTGGCGTTGCTCTGCTTGAATCAGATAAAGGCCAAGCTGATCGTTATTTTGAATTAGCTAAAGAAAAGGATCCTAGTTATTACGCCAAGGCATTGGATCAATATACGAGTCTAATGAAATTGATTAGCAATAAGGAAAATAAGGAATGACGAAATTTATCGGGCGAGTTAATGGAATCGTCTTTGAAAATAATCAAGACATGTTCAAAATTTTGGACGTTGAAATAGAAAAAGAGCTCGAAAATTATTCTAGGCAAGAAATAAAAGTCACTGGAACTTTTGCGGACATTAAAATTGCAGGGAGATATGAATTTTCAGGCAATTTGGTGATGCATGACAAATTCGGCTTGCAATTTAAGTCTGAAAGCTATCAGGAACTTTTGCCAAATAAGCAAGGAAGCTTGGCAAAATATTTAAGTTCAGATAAGTTCCCTAGCATTGGTAGGAAAACAGCAGAGAAAATCATTGATGAAGTGGGACTCGATGCTTTAACCGTATTGAAAGAGAATCCTGCTAAAATTGCGGAATTGAGCTTAACTCAAAAGCAAAAAGATAGCTTGCTAGCTGGTCTTAATACCATTGATTCTTTTTCAGAAATTATCCTAAAACTAGAACAAATGGGCATTCGTAAAAAAGTTGCTACGAAGCTGTATCAAATCTATCAAGGCGATGTTTTAAATAAGCTGCAAGAAGATCCCTATGCGCCAATTTCCGATGTAAGTGGATATGGCTTTAAATCTGCTGATGCGATTGCCGGAACCTTTAACATCAGTTCAGATGATCCTAGAAGACTAGCAGGTGCTGTCTCACAAATTTTGGTTGATCGCTTAACTAGTGAAGGAGATACTTGCGTTGAATTGCCCAATTTATTGCTAGAAGCAAGTAAATTGCTGGGAATTAATGAATATGATCCAATCGCTAAGGCAATTAATCAGTTGCAAGTAGACGGCAAGGTGATTGTAGATAACAATCAAGCCGTTTTAGCTAATATATATTCAACTGAATATGAGATTTCTCGCATCCTGAAAAACATAATTGAAGATAAATCTTTTGAAAAAACAGATTACAAGGATAAGGATATCGAAAAGGCAATTGATTGGGCTGAAAAGCAATTAAAAATCAGTTATGACGATACACAAAAAAGTGCCATTGCGAATGCGGTCAAACACCGAATTTCGATTCTAACAGGTGGACCTGGTACGGGTAAAACGACCATTATCAATGGGATTATCTTGGTATTGCGAAAATTAGCTGAAATACCAGCTTCTGCTTTGTATAGTGAAGATCCACCTTTCATTTTGGCTGCTCCAACTGGAAGAGCTGCAAAAAGAATGGGAGAGATCACAGGTATTAGTGCTAAGACTATTCATCGAATGCTAGGAATTGGAATTGGCGAAAGTGATCTAGCCGATTTAAATGAAATTAATGGCGAATTGCTAATTATCGATGAGATGTCGATGGTGGATATGTTTTTGTTTAAGCAATTGGTTGCCTCCATTCGCCAGACCAAACACATTGTTTTTGTGGGCGATAAGGACCAGTTGCCATCAGTTGGAGCAGGAAACATTTTTGCGGATTTGATTAAATCGACTGCATTTCCAACAACAATTTTGACCAAGATTCATCGTCAAGGGGATGAATCAACTATCATCACCTTGGCCCATCAGGTTAATGATGGCGATAGCAAGGCTGATATTTTTGAAAAAACTAAAAACTACTCTTTTATTCCTTGTCAACCTAACCAGGTAAGCGATGCAATTAGCCAAATTATTCGCTTGGCCTTGAAGAAAGGCTTTGATCCAGATGATATTCAGGTCTTGGCTGCAATGTATCATGGAAATGGCGGCATTACCAATTTGAACAATGTTGTTCAAGAAATTATCAACCCAGATCATCCTAAGCAAAAGGCAATTGTAGTTCACGATGAGAAGTTTAAGATTGGAGATCGTATTCTTCAATTGCAAAACAATCCAGAAAAGAATATTTATAATGGCCAAGTTGGAAAAATCATTGGGATAGATCCTGACTCTTCCAAGGAATATTTGACAGCTAATTTCGATGATCGCGAAATAAACTTTAACAAAAATGACTTAACTGATGTAACTAGGGCATATGCGATGACCATTCATAAGTCTCAAGGGTCAGAATTTCCTTTGGTGATTTTGAATTTAACGATGCAAAATTATGTCATGCTTAAGCGAAATTTGCTTTATACGGCAATTACAAGAGCAGAAAAAAGCCTCATCTTGGTTGGTGAACCTAGAGCGTATCTTACTGCAATTAGTACTCCAGGAAATGATCGAAAAACCGGGTTAGCTTCAAAAATTCGCCAAGCATTGAAGCTTGAAGAAGATATCCCTGATAGTAAGCAAGAAAGCACTTCAGTAGATTTAGTTGAGGATGCTAATGAGACAAGGGCAGAAGAAGATTTTATTTTGACAAAAGAAAAAATTTATTCTGGTAGAATTGATCCAATGATTGGAATGGAAGGCATTCATTTACAATAATTTCTAAATTGAGTATTTTCCGTATGAATTATTTGGTAAAATTATTTTGTTAGGGTCAAATTTTAATGTCCAGGCCTCCCATTTTCTTGGGAGGTATTTTGAAATGGAGAAAAATTTTATGAGTCTGGAAATAGATAAGGTTACTTCAGAAATAGGCAAGTGGGCCCAAAGAAATACAGGAATTGTCCAATTTAAGGATGGTGGCTATGCAATTGCTACTTTTGAAATAGATTCTTTTGGGGATACGATTTACGTATTCGTTGAAAAGACCGAATGGGGTTATCGAGTAGGTGATGATGGAAGATTGCTGTTTAAGCTCGACCCTGGTGAAAGCAATCTCGACATGTATGAAACGGCAGCTGAAATAGCACTGGGTGCAGGGTATGACTTTGATGAAGAAACTTGTGAGATATTTGTTGAAGTTGAAGAAGAGGACTTAGCTCAAGCAATTATGCGACTAGCACAGATTCAGGTTGCAATTTCTTATTTAGGATAAAAATAGATGCAAAAAGAGGTTAATAAATCCAATTTTGATATGGATTATTAACCTCTTTTTTTAGTATTTGATCAAGTTAAAATGATCGATTTTAAATTCAACCTTAAAGATAAGTTTTTCTGCACTGTCTTCGCCATCAACCTGACAATATTCTGGCTTACTGGTTTGGACAGTTATCTCGTCAGCTTTAACAAAATGAAAATGTGGATCTTCAATTTGCGAACCATCACTCAAGATTTTGGTGAAAAGATGGATAAACTTTGAAAGATTTGGTTTTTGAACCACTACGGTAGAAAGCTTATTATCATGAACATTTGCGGAAGGCAGAATAGGAACTCCACCACCGAAATAAGGATGATTAGTTGTTGTTACCATATAGGCATTATCGTAGTCATATCTTTTCCCATCAGCTTTAATTGTAACTTTGAAGGTGTCTTGTTTGTGAAGAGCACCCAAGACATTTAGCCGATAAATCAGGCTTCCTACGTTAATTTTATTTAAAGCGTTCTTGAGGCGTTGCCGGTTGCTGGCGTGTACTACAAAGGCATCAAAACCTATTCCAAAGTTGTTTACAAAATAGGATCGCTTGCTCAGCAGGCTATTGCGATCATAGCCGGTATATGAACCACAATCCATCGAAACAACTTCGGGATCATCTAGTAGGGCGTCGAGGATCTGATGTAAATTGTCAGATATTTTTGCCCCGCGAGCAAAATCATTACCAGATCCAGCCGGTATATACACGATTGGCGTTTCAGGATAATTAGAGAGCTTGATGCCATTTAAAACGTCATTAAGTGAACCATCCCCACCAATTACGACCAAGAAATCATCTTTATCATGTGCATGATCGGCATATTCTTTAGCTATGCTAATAAAAGCACCAGGATAGGGACTAACTTCTGTCGAGTAGTTTACACCTTCTTTTTCAAGCAAATGCTCGAATTTGCTCCAAGTTTTTATTGATTGACCATGACCAGCAATAGGGTTCAATAAAATATATAGATTGATTTTCTTGCTCATACAACAATAAATAAGTCCAGGATTGCTCCTAGACTTTATCCTTTATTTATTCAAATTACTTCTTTTCGATAATCATTGGCAGAATCATCGGCCGACGTTCAGTCTTTGAATACAAGAAGTCGGAAAGATTGTCAACGATTGCTTTTCTAATGTCGCTATCCTTAGATTTGTCAGGTTTAGCCATTTCATTTCTAAGAACGTGATATACATGCTTTTGAGCTTGACTGATTAATTCAGTTGATTCACGCATGTAAACAAATCCACGACTTAAAATATCAGGACCGGCTAAAACGCGTTTATGCTTATAGTCAACAGTTGCTACTGCAACAACTAAACCTTCTTCAGAAAGAACTTGACGATCATGAACAACCACGTTTCCAACATCAGCAGTACCGGAAGTATCAACATAAACATCTCCGGCAGGGATGTGGCCAGCAATTCTTGCAGAATCAGGTCCAAAGCAGATAACTTCACCGTTGCTTAAAACAAAAGTGTTTTCTGCAGGGACACCGGCTTCTTGAGCTAGTTCTGTATGAATTACTTGCATACGGTATTCGCCGTGAACGGGGATCATGTACTTTGGCTTAGCCAATCTAACCATCATCTTCAATTCTTCTTGTCCACCATGTCCAGAGGTGTGAACGTTGTTTACACGACCGTGAATAACATTGGCGCCACCTTCCATCAACTTGTTGATCAGGTGATTTACGCTAAGCGTGTTACCAGGAATAGGGTTAGAAGAGAAGATAACTGTATCATTTGGTTGTAAGCTGATTTGACGGTGAGTACCATTAGCAATTCTAGATAAAGCTGCAAGTGGTTCACCTTGAGAACCAGTACATAGAATCATAGCTTTTTCAGGCGGTAAACGATTGATTTCATCTGAATCGACAATCAATCCCTTTGGTAGATTTAGATAACCTAAATCTATTCCGTTTTGTACGCCGTTTTCCATACTACGACCAAAAATTGCGACCTTGCGCCCAGTATCGATCGCAGCTTCAATAGCTGTAGATACACGATAGAGGTTAGATGCAAAAGTGGCAAAAATAATACGGCCATCGATTCCAGTTATGATATCATGCAATGACTTAGCAACAAATCGCTCAGACTTTGTGAACTGCGATACTTCTGCATTAGTTGAATCCGATAAAAGGGCCAAAACACCTTCATCCCCCAACTTAGCCATTCTTTGGAAATCTGGAGCAGGTTGATTCATTACAGGCGTTAAGTCAAACTTGAAGTCTCCTGTAAAAATTACCGCACCTAATGGGGTGTGAACAGCGATTCCTAGAGTATCAGGAATTGAGTGGGTAGTTCTGAAGAAGCTAACGCTTAATTTGTTAAATTTTAGAACAGTATCTTCATGTTCTTCGTGGATTTCAGTAGTACTCAAAATTCCATGTTCATCTAGCTTGCCTCTGATTAAGGCTAATGCAAATGGAGTGGCATAAACTGGAATTTCTGGAATCTTTTCAAGTAAGAAAGGAATACCACCAATATGGTCTTCGTGTCCGTGACTGACAACTAAAGCCTTGATTTTTTTACGGTTTTTAACCAAGTATGAGTAGTCAGAGATAACGTAATTGATACCTAGGAGGTTATCCTCAGGGAACTTGATCCCACAATCCATAATGACAATTTCGTCTTGATATTGAACACAATACATGTTCTTGCCAATTTCGTGTAAACCCCCAATTGCGAAAATGGCAACTTCATTATTTTTGATTCGCACGCGAATTACTTCTCATCGAACGACGTTAATTTAAAATCAGCGTGTTCTTGTTCGTACTTAAGTGAGTTTCCAGTAAGTTCTTGGATGAGTTCGATGTTGTAGGGGGTGTTATCCTCAACCAATGTACGTGCTTGGACTTGGTTGTCTGCTTCCATGTAAAGAGTTTGAGTAGTTTCTCTACGTGGGTTAACAATCTTGTCTTTTTGATACAAAACTTTGTAGATCATAATTTATAATCTCCTTATTAATTTGAAAATTGTTCGAAATAGGACACAAAAATGCCCAATAGCTAATAAAAGTCTATCATATTTGAACTTTCAAGTATAGAATCAAGCTTAATCTTATTTTATTAATCTGAAATAATATCGCTTTCATATAAAAAGACCAGTAAATTATAACTCGTTAAGATAATCTACTGGTCTTTTAAATGTTAAATGTCAATGACGATTATTAAGAAATAACGATAGTGTCGTCAGCCAAGGCAAAAGGATTTTGCTTATTGATACGGTCGTAGAAAAGGTGACCATTAAGGTGATCAATTTCGTGACTAGCAACAATAGCAGGGTAATCCTTCAAGCGGATAGTCTTTTCTTCGCCATCAACTGTGAAGTAGTGGATAGTTAACTTATCAGGTCTTGGTACATAACCATCGATAACTTTGTCAACGCTCAAGCAACCTTCGCCTTCGCTTAAGCATACTTGGCGAACGGATTCAGAAATAATTTCTGGGTTAACAAAAGTTTCTTTGAAAATGATATTGCCTTGATCGTCAGGCACTAAAAGAGAAGCCATTTGAACGCTTTCGCCAACTTGTGGTGCGGCTAAACCTACACCAGCACGTAATTGATGTTTTTCAGCGATTTTTGGATCTTGAGAGTTGATCAAGTATTCCATCATATCATTAGCTAATTGTTGGTAATGCTCGCTCAATGGAAAAGTTAGTTTCTTACCAACATGTCTTAAAACAGGATTTCCATCACGAGTAATATCTTTCATTAAAATCAATGTAATTACCTCTTTATAAATTTTCTATATTATATTTGTACCATAAAAAGCCGGTTGGTTGCTAGGTTAGTGCAAAAAATTTTACGCATAAAAGTCTTGAACATTTAGCGCAAAATCGTTGACCCATTAATAACTAGGTGGTACAATCAAACAACGAAACCATACAGAATATGAAGTACTTCGATATAGCGTTTTACGCTACCGAGACTGTGACAGGGTCACAGTTTTTTTATTGAAGGATGGGGAGGAAATACTTTTGTCAGAAAAAAGAAGAGACGATCTTAGGAATATCGCGATTATTGCCCACGTTGACCACGGTAAGACTACTTTGGTTAACCAATTGCTTAAGCAATCAGATACTTTACCTGAGCACTTAAATCTAGAAGATCGTGCAATGGACTCAAATGATATTGAACGTGAACGTGGTATTACTATCTTGTCAAAGAACACTGCTGTGAAGTACCATGATACAACTATTAACATTTTGGATACCCCAGGACACGCGGACTTTGGTGGTGAAGTAGAACGTATCATGCACATGGTAGACGGTTGTTTGCTTTTGGTTGATGCCTACGAAGGTACTATGCCACAAACTCGTTTTGTTCTTAAGAAGGCGCTTGAAGCAGGTGTTAAGCCAATCGTTGTTATTAACAAGATTGACCGTCCAGGTGCCCGCCCAGATGAAGTTTTGGACGAAGTTCTTGAACTTTTCATTGAATTGGGAGCAAATGATGAACAACTTGACTTCCCAGTAGTTTACGCTTCTGCTTTGAACGGTACTTCATCATATGATTCTGATCCAGCTGCCCAAAAGGAAACTATGGATCCAATTTTCGATACTATTATCAAGAGCATCCCAGCCCCAGTTGATAATGAAGATGAACCACTTCAATTCCAAATCACTATGCTTGACTGGGACGACTACGTAGGTCGTATTGGTGTAGGTAGAGTTTACCGCGGTCATGTTAAGGTTGGCGACAACATTACTGTTATGAAGCGCGACGGCTCAACTCAAAACTTCCGTGTTACTAAGCTCTTTGGATACTTCGGTTTGAAGAGAAACGAAATCAAGGAAGCTAAGGCCGGCGATATCATTGCAATTAGTGGTATTAACGACATTTTCGTTGGTGAAACTATTGCATCTGCTGAACAACCAGAAGCATTGCCATTCCTTAAGATTGACCCACCAACTCTTCAAATGGACTTTGTTGCCAACGACTCACCATTTGCTGGTCGTGAAGGTGACCAAGTAACTCCTAAGAAGTTGGAAGATCGTTTGATTCGTCAAACTCGTACTGACGTTTCATTGAAGGTTGAACCAACCGATCAATTGAATGCTTGGACTGTATCTGGTCGTGGTGAATTGCACCTTTCAATCTTAGTTGAAGAATTGCGTCGTGAAGGTTTTGAACTTCAATTATCACGTCCTAAGGTTATTTACCGTGAAATTGATGGTCAAATGTGTGAACCTTACGAAGCTGTTCAAGTTGACGTTCCAGATGAATACGTTGGTTCAGTTATCGATTCCCTTTCACAAAGAAAAGGTGAAATGCAAAATATGGAATCAAACGGTAACGGCCAAACTCGTTTGACTTTCTTAGTTCCTTCACGTGGTTTGATTGGTTACAACAACGAATTCATGTCACAAACTGGTGGTTACGGAATCTTGAACCATACATTCGATCAATACAAGCCAGTAGTTAAGAACTGGGAACCAGGACGTAGAAATGGTGCTTTGGTTTCAATTAACCAAGGTCAATCTACAACTTACTCACTTCAATCAGTTGAACAACGTGGTATGTTGTTCATCGGTGCTGGTGTTGAAGTTTACGAAGGTATGATCGTTGGTCAATCAAGCCGTGAAAGAGATATTGCGGTTAACGTAACTAAGGGTAAGAACTTGACTAACACGCGTGCGGCTGGTAAGGACCACGCAGCAGCAATCAAGACCCCTAAGAAGCTTACTCTTGAAGAAGCAATTGAATTCTTGAACGATGATGAATACTGTGAAGTAACTCCTGAATCAGTTCGTTTGAGAAAGAAGATCTTGAACACTTCTGAAAGACAAAAGGCTGACAAGAAGAGAAATCGTGTAAACTAACAAATCAGTTAAAAAAGAATTACCGCATTAGCGATAATTCTTTTTTGTTTTTGAGCAAAAATTTTTGACAGAATTAGTTAACTGAAGACGAAGTTAGGGTTTCCCGTATAAGTAAAAAAGGCTTATAATTAAAGATAATCTTTTTTTGTAAGGAGCCGAATTTATCCGTGTGGAAAAAACTACATTATCTTGACTGGAAAATATTTGTGCCATATGTTATTTTGACTATTTTAGGAATCGTCATGGTCTATTCCTCAAGCTCCTATATTCTGTTGATTAATGGATTTAATCCTACTACTTATGGAGTAAGGCAGGCCTTTTTTGTTGCGTTCTCATTTTTGTTTATAGGTATTCCGTGCTTTGCAGTAAAATTGAGCATATTTAAGAACAAAAAGGTAGTTAAATGGCTTTTACTGGTAAGTATTGCTATGCTAGGGTTTTTGCTTGTCTTGAAATTTACCAAGGGATCAGCAGCAGCTGTCAATGGGGCAGTTGGTTGGATTAATCTTGGCCCTATTAACTTGCAACCATTGGAAATTGCCAAATTGAGCTTAGTTTTCTATTTAGCATTTGTTCTTGATAAACGAGATGGAAAATTGGTCAAGGGACGGTTTTTAGAAAATCTAATTCACCCAATGATCATCACTGGCTTTTTGATGGTGTTGGTTTTGATGGAACCAGACTTTGGTGGTATGTCGATTTTATTCATGATTGCTTTTGTAATGATGATGGTTTCAGGAATACCAACAAAATTAGCTCTAAGAAGTCTATTAGGGTTATTGCTATTTGTTGTAGTAGTTTTTTCACTTATTGTTATTTGGAATCCTAAATTTATCCAAGACAGCTACCAGTTCCAACGGTTATTGGCCTTTTTGCACCCCTTCAAATTGGAAAAAGGATCCGGAGCACAGCTAGTAAACTCATACTATGCCATTCATAATGGAGGCCTATTTGGTACAGGGTTAGGAAACAGTATGCAGAAGAAGGGCTATTTGCCTGAACCATATACTGACTTTATCTTATCAATTACTGCGGAAGAATTAGGGGTAATTGTTACGATCATTATCCTATTCTTGCTGTTTTGGATGATGTGGTGGATTATGGATGTTGGTGTTAAAGCTAAGTCACAATACAATGCTTTGCTTTGCTACGGAATTACAACAATCATTTTCACCCAAACCTTCTTCAACGTAGGTGCTTTATTGGGTTTACTTCCAATTACTGGGGTTACTTTGCCATTTATCTCTTATGGTGGTTCATCAATCATGGTTTTAACGGCTTGTGTTGGAATCGTGCTTAATGTTTCAGCAACCGAAAAAAGACTACAACAAAAACAAGAAGGGGTAGAATAATGAACATCAATACTGATTTAACAGTAGCAGGTATGACTGGTAGACAGGGATTGATTGTCTACTTAACGAATGTTAGCGAGCAATTTAAATTGAGGTATTACGGCGATATAGTATATTTCTCTAAGAAATTTCGGTATTGCATAATGTATATCGATGGAGATGACCAAGCGACTATTGATGAAATTAGAGCTTTGCCATTTGTTGAAAGAATTGAATTATCGGTCACAGATCAACTAGATTTGACAAGCGAGCATATTGAACAACAAGTTTCTGATTTGGCTTTGTCAGCAGAGCAAGAATTAGAAAAAAGACAAAACGGAAGTGAGGATAAACTTCAGTGAGAATAATTTCTGGAAAGTACGCCAAGCGAAATCTATTTACTTTAAAAAGCAACAAAACGCGACCAACTAGCGATAAAGTAAAGGAATCTCTTTTTAACTCCTTAGGGCAATTTTTTGATGGAGGAGCGGTGTTAGATTTATACGCTGGAAGTGGTGCTTTGGGGATTGAAGCCGTATCAAGAGGCTTTGACCGGGCAGTTTTGGTTGATATCAATTTTGAAGCTGTCGAAATTATCCGTAAAAATGTTGCTTTGACCAAAGAAGAGGATAGATTTGAAATTTACAAAAAGCCTAGTTCAGCAGCTTTGCCGTTCTTAGCTAAAAATAATGCAAAGTTTGATTTAGTTTTTTTGGACCCACCATATGCTAAGCAGCAAATTGCTAAAGACATGAAAAAAATGGATAAGCTTGAATTGTTAAATCCTGAGGCAATTGTTGTGGCTGAAACAGATAATGAAACTAGTTTGCCAGATGTTGAAGGTTTTGATTTATTTAAAGAACATCATTTAGGCAAGACGATTGTACGATTTTATCAGAAGGTAGAAAAATGACAGTTGCAATTTTCCCCGGCAGCTTTGACCCGGTTACTAATGGACATTTGGATATCATAGCTAAAGCTTCTAAACTATTTGATCATTTATATGTTGTTGTAATGACCAATACCAATAAAAAAGGCTTGTTAACAGCTAAAGAACGGGTAGATTTACTCAAAAGTTCAACAAGTAATTGGTCTAATGTAACAATAATAGCTCGTCCAGCTGCATTGACAGTTGAAGTTGCTAAAGAAGTTAATGCGCAAGTAATAGTTCGCGGCTTGCGCAATACGAGTGATTTTGTCTATGAGCAGCAAATTGCCATTATGAATGAAAAGTTGGATGCAGAGGTAGCGACGATATTTTTGACAACTAAAGCCGAAAATATGGCAATAGCTTCCAGCATGGTTAAAGAAATTGCCTATTTCAATGGGGATATTTCTAAGTTTGTGCCAGCTGAAGTTGCAAAGGTGTTAAACGAAAAGTTAAATCATGAAAAATAAACGCGGTAAAAAGAAACTAAAAAAATGGCTGCTTGGGATTGCACTTGCATCATTACTTGTTATTGTGGCGCTATGGCCAACAGATTATTATCTAGAAAGTCCAGGTGAGGCTTTCCTAGTTGGCCAATTTGTAAAAAGCAAGACCAAGAGTCCCAATAATCTGTATATGGTAACGGTCAGCATTAGCAATGAGCCCGTCCCAGTAATTGCATACTTGTGGAGTTTTACGCAAAAATATGATGAGCGCGTTTCTAGTAAAGAATTACTAAGCGGGCAAAGCAATAGCCAATATAATGAATTGCAGAATTGGTACATGGAGACCTCACAGCAGACGGCGATTTATTATGCGGCCAAAAAAGCAGGTATTAAACCGAAATTGAACTATCATGGTGTATACGTTATGGGAGTACAGAAAAATTCCAGCTTTAAAAATAAGCTCCAAATTGGAGATACACTGATAGCTGCTAACGGCCATAAATTTAAGTCTACTGCTGATATGATGTCGTATTTGCAAAGCCAAAAGGTTGGTAGCAAGGTAGAGATCGAGATTTTGCGCAATAAAGAAACGAAACGTTATACTGGAAAAATCGTTAAGGTTAAGGGGACAGGGAAAGCTGGAATTGGAATACAGCTGGTAGAACATACAACTGTTCAAACAAGACCTAAGATTGAAATTGATGCTGGCAACATAGGTGGGCCATCGGCAGGATTGATGTTTACGCTGGAATGCTACCAAGTCTTCACCAAACAAAATCTAACTAAAAATCATGTTGTTGCTGGAACAGGAACAATTGATGTAAATGGCAAAGTTGGAATGATTGGCGGAGTTGACAAGAAAGTCGTTGCTGCTGATCGTGCAGGAGCAGAAGTTTTCTTTGCTCCAACTGATTCAACAGGCATCAAGAAGTCACAAACTAACTATGCCGTTGCAAAGAAAACAGCTAAAGAGATTCATAGCAAAATGAAAATTGTGCCAGTGAGCACATTTGAAGATGCATTGAATTACCTAAAAAAGCAATATTAAATAAAAAATTTTAAAAAATTTGAAGTCCAAAAAAATTTTTGGGCTTTTTTTGCGTATTTAATATTAGGAGGGTAATTTTATGGATATTGATTTAATCAAAAAATTTATCAAAGAAAAGAAGAATTATCTGCTTATTGGAATCTGTTTATTGGCAGTAGTGTTTCTTCTTTTTAGAAAAAATGATCAAACAGATGATCAATTAGTTGGAAGCTATTCTGAAAATAGTGCTACAAGCAAAAGGGTGCAGGACAAAGAAAATGCTACTAGTAGCCAAACTGCTGCCTCTAGTCAAAACAGTAGTACTGTGACCTGCGATATTTTTGGAGCTGTGAAGAGGCAAGGCGTATATACTTTGAAAAGTGGCGCCAGAGTGCAGGAATTAATTGAAGCTGCTGGGGGATTGACTAAATCAGCAAATATCAAGGTAATTAATCGGGCATTGATGTTAAAGGATCAAGATAAGATCTATGTTCCTCATAAAGGCGAAAAAATTGCTGCACAGGCCGGAAATGAGGCGACTACCTCAACGTCTTCATCCGCTGCATCTGACAATAAAAATGCGGAAATAGTCAATATTAATACAGCCACGGTTGATCAATTGCAAAAATTAAATGGCGTAGGTCAAAAAAGAGCTGAGCAGATCATTGAATATCGTGAGAAAAATGGTGGATTCAAGAAGGTCGAAGACATAATGGAAGTCTCTGGAATAGGAGAGAAGATTTTTGCAGGTTTCAAAGATCAATTGGCAGTTTAAACTAACTCAGCCAGGGCTGCTCTTTTTATTGGCTGCTTGGCTGATTTCGTGCAGCTTGTTAATTCAAGCAAATTTCGGACTAGCACAAAAAATTGTTGTTTTGGCAATTGCTTTGTACTTTTTGGCTCTTTTGCTAGTTAAGTATAAAGAAATGTTGATTTTGATCTTGCTTATAAGTTTGGGATCTTGTTTGGCATGTTCTTTTAGCAATCGAAATCGGCGAATTTATTCAGAGCTTACTCCTGAAAGTAAGATTTTGGTTTACCCAGATCAAATAAGCATAAAGGATGGCTGGCTATCTGGAAAAGGTCATATCGGACGGCAAACAGTTTTGCTTGCTGGAAAAGTAAAAAAGCAGCAGATAGCTAAAGGACGAAGCTTTTATTTGACTAATATTAAAGGAGAAATCAGACCGATAGATGGAGCCACGAACTATGGTGAATTTGATTATCAACAATACAGCCGGGATAAAAATATTTATCAACGAGTCAGCTTTAAAGAAGCTGAGTTTATTTATTCTAAGCAAAGATGGATTGATAAATTGCATCAGATCAGATATTATTTGCAACAGTATTTTGCCAAAATGCCGGCTTTATTAGGATTTTTTACTAGTGAATTGTTTTTGGCTGAAAATCCATCCAGAGATACCCGGCAGATTTTAAATAATTATCGAGATCTTGGCGTAATTCATTTGTTGAGTATTTCAGGACTTCATGTGGGAATTTATACGCTAATTATCAATCTTATCTGCTATAAATTGAAACTAACTGAAGAAGAAGCATTTGTTTGCTGTTTGTTAATTTTGCTAGTTGAAATATTTTTGAGTGCGGGCCAGGCCGGATTTATCCGTGCTTCTTTAACTTATGTTCTTGGAAAAATAACCAAATGGCATGGCTGGATGTTTAGCAAGCTAGATCTGTTAGGGCTGACTTGCATACTTCATCTATTGCTTGTTCCTAAATTATTTTTAGGAGTAGGTGCAATACTAAGCTATGTCTTAATGCTAGGATTAATTCTGACAGAAAAACTTTCGCAATTTAAGCAATCGCTTTTTCTGAATTTGCTTTTGACGCCATTTCTTTTGTATTTTTTCTTTCAAATCAATTTTTTAACTGTCACTTTTAACTGGATTGTAGTACCATATTTTAATTTCATAGTTATGCCAATTGTCTTCGTAAATTTATTTGTTTATGCAATTAATCCTGCTTGGTCGCTTTATTTTGAAAAAGTGCTGCGAATATTTGAATACGAGATTTATGAAATAGCTCAAAAGCACTGGGGCTTAATTACTTTTGGTAAAATAAATTGGTGGCAATGCATTATTTTGTTTTTGGTTACGATTGTTTTGATCCTTTACTGCTGTCAGCCTAAATGTAATTTAAAAATAAAAAATAGCCTGAAATTAGGCTTGATAGCTGGATATATTGCCTGTTTTGTTGGAATTCATTTTCCGCTTTCAGGGCAGGTGACTTTTATTGATGTTGGACAAGGGGATAGTATTTTAATTACAACACCAGTTTTTCGCAAAGTTTATTTGATCGATACAGGAGGAAAGTTGAATTTTTCTAACAAGAAAATTGATCCGCAACTTAATCGAATAACTATCCCATTTCTGAAAGCAAAAGGAATAGGCAAAATTGATGGAGTTTTTGTCACTCATCAAGATGCTGACCATGTAGGTGATTTGCGCGAACTGCTCAAACAGATAAAAGTAGAAAAATTGTATTGTGCTAAGGGTTTATTAGAGAATAAATCCTTTAAAAAAAGAATTGATGGGGTGGTTAGAAATACGGATATCATTGAACTCTTAGCAGGGATGCAGGTTAATACTGGCAAAATCAACTTTGAGGTTGTTTATCCATATGTAGAAGGACAAGGAAAAAACGAAGATTCATTATCGCTAACCTTTGTTTTAGCTAAAAAGCGCTGGTTATTTACAGGGGATTTGGATCAAGCTGGTGAAAAAGAAATCATTAAACACCAAGCATTTAAAGTCGATTATTTCAAATTAGGACATCACGGCAGTAAAACTTCATCCAATCCGGAGTTTTTGCAAGCTATAGCACCTAGGATGGTATTTATTTCTGCCGGGCGAAACAATCGATTTGGGCATCCCCATCAAGAAACCTTGTTAACGCTTAGCCAGCAGAGAATACCGTGGGTTTCGACTCAAGAATGTGGTATGATTAGCTGGTATTATAACGATTTTGATCAAACAAAATTTGAATTTTTTAATCGAGGTAAAAAGTGACAATTCTATCTTTATTTAAAAATAGTAGCAAACAAAATAACACTCTCATTTATGGGAGTGATAACTTTTTGAATGATTATGTAGTTGAATCTATTTCTAAAGAAGATAGGTTCAATTCTTTTGATAAAATTACGATTGATTGTGAAGTTGATGGCTTAGATGAATTGATCGCTGTTTTAACAGAAGCAAGTCTGTTTTCTAGTCAGCGATTAATTACTGTCAAAAATCCATTCTTCTTGACTGCTAAAAGTCCTAAAAAGTATGAAAGTCAAGTTAAGCAATTGCTTCAGATCTTTCAAAACAGCAATAATTTGGATGATGTAATTATCATTGAAGCAAGTTATGAAAATATCGATCGACGCAAGAAAATTAGTAAAGTTGCAGTGGCAAATTTCAATGTTGTCGAAACACAAATCAAGCAATACGAGCTTCCATCCTTTATCAAGTCTTTGATAAAGCTAGAAGGATATCAGATCTCACAATCTGCTTTGCAGATGTTATTGGATCGAAGCGATCAAGTGGTTGATATTGCTTTAAGCAATTACGTAAAATTGAAAAATATTAGCGATGGCAATAAATTGACCGAAAAATTGATTGATAGCAACATAGATATGTCGTTAGCACAAAATATCTTTGCAATTTTAGAATCAGCTTTTGGTGGTAAGTATAGTGAAGCCGTTAAGCGACTTGATGATCAACTAAGAGAGGGCGTATATCCAGTTCAATTAATTGCAGTGTTTCAAAATCAGATTGAATTGCTACTGATGGTTAAAGTTCTATCTAAAAGAGGTAGATCAGAAATGCAAATCGTGAAAGAATTAGGCGTTCATCCTTACCGGGTAAAGCTTGCTTTGAAATCACGGGCAACGGCCGAAAGGTTAAAGCAGTTATTAAATCAGTTAATTGAACTAGAATTTAAATATAAGTCTGGAATTTATCGCGACAATAGCTTTATCAAATTATTTGTTTTAGGTGTTTAAGGGTAAAATAAAAAGATCAGGAAATTTAATTCCTGATCTTTTTTATTCATTACTTAGCTAACTTAGCTAAACGGCTCTTGTCACGAGCAGCTTTGTTCTTATGGATTAAACCTTTTGAAGCTGCCTTGTCCAATGCGCTTTCTGCTTCCAAACGTAATTTGGAGGCGTCTTCGTCGCCAGCTGCAGCTGCAGTCTTGAACTTCTTTACAGCAGTTCTTAACTTGTTCATTTGAGCAGCGTTACGCTTTCTAGATTCTTCTTGAGTCTTTACACGCTTAATAGCTGATTTAATTTGTGGCATGAATTTCACCTCCATCAGTCGATAGTTTTACTTTAATGATTATACTTAAGAATAGTGATAAGTGCAAGGTAAATTATACTTGCTTTTTAAAAAAATAGCAGGTATCATATATGATGTTGTTGAACCATTGACGCTGTTTATTCGTATACACCTTACGGTAAACGTTGTTAGTGGCAATTTTAAATATTGAAAGGTGAAATAATTATGGCAATTTCAAAAGTAGAAAAAGACGCTATTATTAAGGAATACGCAACTCACGAAGGTGACACTGGTTCTGTTGAAGTACAAGTTGCAGTTTTAACTGCTGACATCAACAACTTGACTGCTCACATGAAGGAACACAAGCACGACCACCACTCATACGTTGGTTTGCTTAAGAAGATCGGTCACCGTCGTAACTTGCTTCGTTACTTACAAAATAATGATGTTGAACGTTACCGTAGCCTTATCAAGAGATTGGGATTACGTCGTTAATCTTAAAAAAGTCAATCCGTTTGGATTGGCTTTTTTGTTTTTGTCATCATGTATGTCTTTATGCTAAAATTAGTACAGATTTATGTCTACGTTGTGATCTAAAGATCCATAAGTTTTAAAAAAACAAATTAATAAGTATAGGAAAGAGTTAATGATGGCAGATCAAATCAAAATTATGATTTTGAGCGGCGTTCGTGAACAAGGAAAGGATATGTTTGCCGTTCAAGTTAACGATGAAATATTTGTATTGGATGCAGGACTAAAATATCCAGACAGCTCTTTGTTTGGAATTGATGTAGTTATCCCAGATTTAAATTTCTTTGAACAATATGGAGATAAAGTTGCGGGGATTTTCTTAACTCATGGACATGCTGATTCAATCGGAGCATTGCCATATATTTTAAGAAAATATGATATTCCAGTATTTGGTTCCGAGTTGACAATTGAATTAGCTAAAATTGAAGTTAAGCGCGAAAATAAAAAGATCAAGAATCATCTATTTAACGTCATCGATGCAGATACTGAAATTGACTTCAAGAATGCAAGCATTTCATTCTTCCATACAACTCACTCAATTCCTGATTCATTAGGAATTGTCGTACATACACCAGCTGGTGAAATCGTATATACTGGCGACTTTAAGTTTGATCCAACTGCTGATCCAATGTATCGAACTGACATGGATAGATTAGCAGAAATTGAAACTAAAGGCGTATTGGCGCTTTTGAGTGATTCTTCTAATGCTGAAAGTTGGTATCCAAGTGTTTCAGAGCAAGATATTGCACATTATGTAACAGATGTATTTAGAAATGCCAAGGGACGAATTATTGTTGCCGCTAAGGCAAGTAACTTGAACCGCGTGCAAGAAGTTATTACTGCAGCAGCAGTTACTGGTCGCAGAGTGCTTTTAACTGGTAGAGACTTAGCTAAGATTGTCAGAACAGCAATGGATTTGGGATATTTAGATATTCCAGACGGACTTTTAATGCGCGTAAAGGATTTAAAGACTGTTCCAGATGATAAGACAGTTATTCTTGAAACTGGCAGAATGGGCGAGCCATTGAATTCATTGCAAAAGATGGCTAATAAGCGTCACAGCATGATTCGCATTCACGAAAATGACTTGGTCTTTATTGCGACTACGCCATCTCATGCGGTTGAAACAATGGTAGCTGAAACTAGCGATATGGTTTACCGCGCAGGTGGTAGGGTTATCGAACTAGGTAGAGATAAGCATACTAGTGGCCATGCCACAGGGCGTGATTTGCAAATGCTAATTGACATCTTAAAGCCGAAATTCTTGTTCCCAGTAATTGGTGAATATCGTTTGATGGAAATTCATCGCGATTTAGCAATTAAAACCGGTATGGATAAGAATAATATCTTTATTTCCCATAATGGTGAGTCTTATGACTACGACTTTAAGCAAGAAAGATTCTTCTTATCAGCTCCAGTTCCAGGCGAAGATATTATGATTGATGGTTCCGGTGTCGGCGATGTTGGTAATATCGTTTTGCGTGATCGTGAAATATTGTCTGATGATGGTATTTTCATAGCTGTAGTAACGATTGATCGCAAGAAGAAAAAGATCATTGCTCAACCTCAAGTAACTAGTCGAGGCTTTGTCTACATTAAGGCAAATCATCAATTGATGAGGGATGCAGTAGAACTGATCAAGACTACGATTGCCAATAACTTTGAGCACAAGAAGTTTGATTGGACAGAATTGAAGCAAGATATTCGCAATGATTTAGAAAAATTCTTGTACAAACAAACTAATCGTCGTCCTGTCGTTCTTCCAGTTGTAATGGAAGTAAATCAAAATCGTCACCGAATTGCTCAAAAGAAGGCTGGCGAGGCAGAACAAGATGAAAAAGCAACTAAGCGCCCAAAGAACACAAAGAATCGTTCACCAAGACACAAGACAAACAATTCAAATAAAGCTGGAAAGAAAGTAGCAGACAAGGAAGACAAGGAATAGTATTTTAAAATGAATAGCCAAGAAAATTTATATCAACTTGCTAAAGAAAGCGATGCTCAGGGTAAGTTGGAAGAAGCAATTCAGTATCTTGAAGATGCACTGAGAATTGGGTATTCAAAGAAAATAGCAGTTTATCTTTCACGGCTATATTGTAAGAATGATCAAAATGATCAGGCATACTCACTAATCAAGGAGGAGTCTGATCTTTTTTCAGATCAAAATATCTTTGATACTTATTGTCAAATTCTTTCAAGAAATAATTTCTTTATTGAAGCTGAAGAACTTCAAAGACAGTTAAATCAAAAATTAAATCTAGTAATTGAACCAGTATCTGAATCAGAACAAAACAAAATCATGGCTGATTTTAGAAACCAAAAGGAAGTAACTTTGTCAGATTATCAGCAATTGCTGAAGCTGAATCTGTCTAATTTTATGAATTTTGCGCAAAGTTTATTATTGGATCCTACGACAAATTTTGCTGTAAGAATATCCTTATGTGAGGATTTGATCAGACTAAAAATTGATGAAGAGATCAGTGTGTTAGTCTTAGGAAAGCTGGAAAAATTTATTCCATTGCAAACAGAATTAATGCAGAAATCTCCAATATACCGCGAAATCATGTATGGAGTGGGCGATAGATATCGCAATCGACCTAATCAATTGCCATATGTAATTGGAGAAGTAAACTTGTTTGTAGGGCAGTTATATCCGCTGCTAGCAAATTATATCAGCAACACTGCTAGCTTCACTAGAAACATGCTTGATTTTATCGAAAATCGAAATGGACACGAAGATCAGCTTCTTTTAGAGAAAATTGCAAGCAACTTGCCAAAATAATTTTGTAAAAACAGTTTACTTTTAAACACGATTTAGTATAATTAGCTAAGGTTATTTTCATTAGTACAAACTCCGATATTTTTTACTAGGAATTTGCGAATGAAAGTAGTACAATATTCAACAGAGAATTATCCGTTAGCTTATCTCAACGGACTTCTTGCAAATATACAGGAGGGTCATTTTAATGGCAGAAAAAGAACATTACGTTAGAACTAAGCCACACGTTAACATTGGTACTATTGGTCACGTTGACCACGGTAAGACTACTTTAACTGCGGCTATTACTACTGTTTTAGCTAAGCAAGGTTTGGCAGAAGCTAAGGACTACGCTGGTATCGACGCAGCTCCAGAAGAAAAGGAACGTGGAATCACTATCAACACTGCCCACGTTGAATACGAAACTGAAAAGCGTCACTACGCACACATGGACGCTCCAGGACACGCAGACTACATCAAGAACATGATCACTGGTGCTGCTCAAATGGATGGTGCTATCTTAGTTGTTGCTGCAACTGATGGTCCTATGCCTCAAACTCGTGAACACATCTTGCTTGCTCGTCAAGTTGGTGTTGACTACATCGTTGTATTCTTGAACAAGTGCGACTTAGTTGACGACCCAGAACTTATTGACTTGGTTGAAATGGAAGTTCGTGACTTGTTGAGCGAATACGATTACCCTGGTGATGATGTTCCTGTTGTTCGTGGTTCAGCATTGAAGGCTTTGGAAGGTGACGAAGAAGCTCAAGCTAAGATCATGGAATTGATGAACATCGTTGATGAATACGTTCCAACTCCAGAACGTGAAACTGACAAGCCATTCTTGATGCCAGTTGAAGACGTATTTACTATCACTGGTCGTGGTACTGTTGCTTCAGGACGTATTGACCGTGGTCAAATCAAGGTCGGCGATGAAGTTGAAATCGTTGGTTTGGTAGAAAAGGTTATCAAGTCAGTTGTTACTGGTTTGGAAATGTTCCACAAGACTTTGGACTTGGGTGAAGCCGGCGATAACGTTGGTGTATTGCTTCGTGGTATTGACCGTGACCAAGTTGTTCGTGGTCAAGTATTGGCTGCTCCAGGCTCAATCCAAACTCACGAAAAATTCAAGGCACAAGTTTATGTTTTGAAGAAGGACGAAGGTGGTCGTCACACTCCATTCTTCTCAGACTACCGTCCACAATTCTACTTCCACACTACTGATATCACTGGTGAAATCGTATTGCCAGAAGGTACTGAAATGGTTATGCCTGGTGACAACACAGAATTTACTGTTACTTTGATTAAGCCAGCTGCCATCGAAAAGGGTACTAAGTTCACTATTCGTGAAGGTGGTCGTACCGTTGGTGCCGGTCAAGTTACTGAAATCCTTGACTAATTTCTAACGATATATGTAAAAGATGCACTTCTTCATAAGGAGTGTATCTTTTTTTATCCTAAAATTTGTAATTTAAGTCTGTTTAAGGTAAGATATTTTAGTATGCAAGTAGCAAACTCAAATTTGACATTGGAGGTATTTAATTAATGTCTGTTAAATGGGAAAAGACCGGTAAGACTTCCGGTGAATTAACTTTTGAAATTTCACAAGAAGAAATCAAATTAGGTTTAGACCAAGCTTTTAAGAGAGTAAAGAAGAACTTGCGTGTTCCTGGTTTTAGAAAGGGTCACGTATCACGTGCTATTTTCGATCAATTCTACGGCGAAGAAGCATTGTACGAAGATGCTTTGAACATGGTTTTACCAAACGCATATACTGCAGCTATCAAGGAAGCTAAGATTGCTGCTGTTGGTCAACCAAGAATTGAACCAGTTTCAATGGACAAAGGTGCAGCTTGGACTATGAAGGCTATCGTTTCAGTTGAACCAGAAGTTGAATTGGGCGAATACAAGGGCATCGAAGTACCAAAGCAAAACACTCGTGTTTACGCAAAGGACATCGACGCTGAATTAGAAAAGCGTAGAGAATTGAACGCTGAATTAGTTCTTAAGAAGGACAAGGCTGAAAAGGGCGACACTGTTGTAATCGACTACAAGGGTACTATCGATGGTGAAGCATTTGACGGTGGTTCAGCAGAAAACTACTCACTTGAATTAGGTTCAGGCGTATTTATTCCTGGTTTCGAAGATCAACTTGAAGGTCACGCAGCTGGCGAAGACGTTGATGTTGTTGTAACTTTCCCAGAAGAATACGGTGCAAAGGATCTTGCTGGTAAGGAAGCTCACTTTGCAACTAAGATTCACGAAGTTAAGACTAAGCAACTTCCAGAATTAGACGATGAATTCGCTAAGGATGTTGATGACTCAGTTGAAACTCTTGATGAATTAAAGGAAAAGATCAAGAAGGAATTGAAGGAACAAAAGGAAGAAACTGCTAACGACAACATTCAAGAAGCTGCTATTGAAGGTGCAGTAAAGAATGCTAAGATCGATGAAATTCCTGACGCAATGATCCAAGAAGATGTAACTGCTCAAATGAACCAATACTTGGGTGGTATGCAACGTCAAGGTATCGACCCTCAAACTTTCTACAAGTTGACTAACACCAACGAACAACAAATGAGAGCTCAATTTGCAACTAATGCAGAAGAAAGAATTAAGACTAACTTGGTTCTTGAAGCAATCGTTAAGAAGGAAGATATCAAGGCTACAGAAGAAGAAATCAACGACGAAATCAAAGCTCTTGCTAGCGAATACAACATGGATGAAAAGACTGTTCGTAACACTTTGAGCGATGAAATGTTGACTCACGACATTACTGTTCGTAAGGCAATGGAATTAGTAACTGACAACGCAAAGCAAGTTGCTAAGGCTAAGTTGGAAGAAAAAGAAGACTAAAATAAACACAAGCGATCAAATTATTGTTTGTTAAGAAAAAAGGTGACTGTAGAGCAGTCGCTTTTTTCTTTATTAAGCTAATTGCTTTATTATCTTCGATTTTATGATAATCTTAAGTTTGTAAATATAGGAAGGGGAGAAAATTTATGCCAACACAGTTCCCAGAACAAGAAGAAATAAAATGTTCTTTTTGCGGCAAAACACAAGCAGAAGTAAAAAAGATTATTGCTGGTAATGGTGTTTATATCTGTAATGAATGTGTGGACCTTTGCAAGAGAATAATTGACGATGAACTAAAGGCTGATTATTTGAAGAGTTCTAGTGAATTGCCTAAGCCAATGGAAATCAAGGAAAAGCTTGATGAATATGTAATTGGTCAAGATTACGCTAAGAGAGTCTTATCAGTAGCCGTTTATAATCACTACAAGAGAATTGGCCAAGCAGATATTGATTCATCAACTCAACTTCAAAAATCAAACATTGCAATGATCGGACCAACAGGTTCAGGTAAAACATACTTGGCTCAAACTCTAGCTAGAATCTTAAATGTGCCATTTGCAATTGCAGATGCTACTACATTGACTGAAGCCGGTTATGTTGGTGAAGACGTTGAAAATATCTTGCTAAAATTGTTGCAAAATGCTGATTACGATTTGGAAAGAGCAGAACGAGGCATCATCTATATCGATGAAATTGATAAGATTTCTAAAAAGGCAGAAAATGTCTCAATCACTCGTGATGTATCAGGCGAAGGCGTGCAACAATCCTTGCTAAAGATTTTGGAAGGTACGATTGCTTCTGTGCCACCTCAAGGTGGTAGAAAGCACCCACAACAAGAAATGATCCGTATGGATACTACTAATATTCTATTTATTGTTGGTGGTGCCTTTGATGGTATCGAAGAAATCGTTAAGAACCGTTTAGGCAAGAAGACTATCGGTTTTGGTGCAGAAAACGATTTGAACACAGTTGATGCTGATGATTGGACTAAGCACTTAACTACTGGCGATTTGGTTAAATTTGGTTTAATTCCAGAATTTATTGGTAGAATTCCGGTAATTACTACTTTAAACAAGTTGAACAATGAAGACTTGATTCGAATTTTAACTGAACCAAAGAATGCATTGATTAAGCAATACCAAAAATTATTATCGCTAGATAACGTAAAATTGACTTTTAACCCTGATGCATTGCAGGCCATAGCAGAACTAGCTACTGACAGAAATATGGGTGCACGTGGCCTTAGAACGATTATTGAAAATGCATTAATGGACATTATGTTCAGAACTCCAAGTGATGATGACATCAAGGAAGTTCAAGTAACTAAAGAAGTTATCACAGAGCATGCTCAACCAAAGATAATTCGTCATAGTGATGATGAACTAGATGAAAAGGTTTCAGCCAATGATAATTAAAAAGAGTGAATATGCCGTAAGTGCAGTTAAAGAAAGCCAATACCCTAAAGATAATTTTCCTGAAATTGCTTTGGCCGGTCGATCAAATGTAGGAAAATCTAGTTTGATCAATACCTTAATCAATCGGAAAAATTTAGCTCGAACGTCTTCACAACCGGGTAAGACACAAACTTTAAATTTTTATCGAATCAATGGCGAATTTTATTTAGTTGACGTACCAGGGTATGGATATGCTAAGGTATCACAAAAAAAGCGCCAAGAGTTTGGTGAAATGATTCAAGACTATCTTGAAACTCGAGAAAATTTAAAAGGTTTGATGATCTTGGTTGATGGTCGACATGAGCCAACCCAAGACGATATTGCTATGTATCAATACGCTCAATATCTTGACCTTCCAATTTTGGTTGTAGCTACAAAAATCGATAAGATTAAGAAAAGCCAGGTGAATAAAGCTATTTCAGTTATTAAAAAGTCTTTGGGCTTAAGAGACAAGGATCAGCTTTTGACCTTTAGTTCCGTTCAAAAGTTTCATTTAGCTGAATTGCAAGGCTGGGTGGAAGATAGATTAGAAGACTAGTGGGGCTAAAGCGTCTATATCCTTTTTTTGCCAAAACATGGTAAAATATAACTTGGGTAGGGTCAACTACCTAGTATGGAGCTATTAGCTCATGGTATACTCATATTTATTTTTCTGGTATGTCATTCAGGGTAGACATGCTAGATGTTCTTATATATCTTTTAAGAGGAAAATTCTGTGTGAGGAATTTTTCTCTTTTTTGTTGGTATTACCGTTGAATATTCTGTATAATTAACCAAATAATGATATAAGTGTTTTTAGAAGGGAATTGCTAACTTAATGATCACTGTTTCAGACTTAAGTCTCAACTTATCAGGAAAGACCTTGTATGAAGATGTCAATTTGAAATTTACTCCAGGAAATTGTTATGGAGTAATCGGAGCAAATGGTGCAGGAAAGTCTACATTCCTAAAGTTGCTTGAAGGTCAATTTGAACCAACAACCGGTCAAATTAGTATTGATCCAAATGAAAGAATGTCCAGTTTAATCCAGGACCACTTTGCCTTTGATAATTTTTCAATCATGGAAACGGTTATCCAAGGTCATAAAGAACTCTACCAAGTAATGCAAGAAAAGGATGCTCTTTATGCTAAGCCTGATTTTAGCGATGAAGATGGAGTTAGAGCTGCAGAATTAGAAAGCAAATTCGCTGAGCTAGATGGCTGGAATGCAGAAGCCGATGCTGGTAAATTGTTACAATCTATGGGCTTTACTGAAGACCAATATGACATGCTAATGAAGGATTTCCCTGAATCAGCTAAGGTTAAGGTATTGCTAGCACAAGCTTTATTTGGAAATCCTGACATCTTGCTTTTGGACGAACCTACTAACGGTTTGGATGTTCATACCGTTGAATGGTTAGAGAACTTCCTAGCCGAATATCCAAATATTGTTATTGTAGTTTCGCACGACAGACACTTCTTGAATCAAGTATGTACGCAAATGTGTGATGTGGACTTCGGTAAGATTACGCTTTATGTTGGTAATTACGATTTCTGGTACAAGTCAAGTAAGCTGGCAGCTGAATTAGCCGCAAATCAAAATGCCAAAAAAGAAGAAAAGATCAAAGAGTTGCAAGAATTTATTGCAAGATTCTCAGCCAACGCCTCAAAATCAAAGCAAGCGACTTCAAGAAAGAAACAGCTTGAAAAAATCACACTTGATGACATTCGTCCATCATCAAGAAAATACCCATTTGTTAAGTTTGATCTTCACCGCGATTTAGGTAATGACTTACTAAAAGTTGAAAATGTTTCTTATTCTGTTGAAGGCAAGAAGCTTTTAGACAACGTATCATTCATTGTTCGTCCAGGTGACAAGGTTGGATTCTTATCAAGAAATACAGTTGCTACAACTGCTTTGATGGAAATTATTGTAGGTAATATTAAGCCTGACACTGGCACTGTAACTTGGGGTCAAACAACCGCCTTTAATTACATGTCTCGCGATTTGAACGCTAACTTCAACAATGATGATCTATCAATTTTAGATTGGCTACGTCAATACGCTGATAAAGAACAGGACGACAATACTTTCTTAAGAGGTTTCTTGGGTAGAATGCTTTTCAGTGGGGATGACATTGAAAAGAAGATCAATGTTCTCTCCGGTGGTGAAAAGGTTCGTTGTCAATTATCTAGATTAATGCTTCAACCGGCGAATGTATTGGTGATGGATGATCCAACCAACCACTTAGATTTGGAATCAATTACTTCGCTAAACGATGCTTTGGTAGCTTACAAGGGGTCAATCTTGTTTACTTCTCACGACCATGAGTTTATTCAAACGATTGCCAACCATATCATCGAAGTAGGACCAAAGGGAATTATTAGCCGAATGGATACCACTTATGACGAATTCTTAGATAGTCAAGATATCCAAGATAGAGTTGAACAACTTTACTAAATAAATTTATAAACTCGAAGTCCAGTTAGGATTTCGAGTTTTTTGTAAATAAAAACCACATCCATATTCAATATGGACGTGGCTTTAATGAATTAAGCAGAAGGATAGAGCTACTTTTTTTGATCGCTATCCTTTTTTTCAGCTTTTTCTTGTTCCTTTCGCTTGTTCATAGGTGACTTCTTTGGATCAGGAACAACTGCGAACTTTTCGAGCATTTTGTCTAAATTGTTAGGGTTATCAAATGTTAAGCCCATAATGAACTTCCTTTCGTTATTCAGTGTGATACAATACGAGTATTGCTGAATTTATATCTTTATTGTACAGGGAAATAAAAATATCAGTCAAATTTTTATTGCTAAAAGCAATATTTGCTAGGTGGGATAAGCAATGCGATTAACGTATATCTTTTTATCAATCTTAATAGTCACAGGATTAATAGTTACTTTTCGGGCAGAAGATAGATACCAATGGATTAAAGCTGGGATAATCTTTGTAGTTCAAATTATTTGTTCGATCATTAATTTTATCCTGCTCTTTTTAGTAAGTTTTATTTTGATGAGCAATGACAAGTATATCAACTTTGGCAACTTGTTTATGCTCCTAGCTTTATTCATTTTGATATCAGGCATCCTGCTTTATTGGGGGATGCGACTGATTGGTAAAGTTATTCGCTTTTCAAATACTACCTTAACCTTAATTGAATACTACATTCAATGGATTTTGATCTATGTAACAGTTTACCAAGCTATTTTTAGCAATTTAAAGCACATCAAGGGGTTAGGAGAATATATCCGAGTGGGGAATTTCCTTGATCCTAATGTGATTGTCTTAACTATCTTGCCATCGTTTATTTCAGCTTGGATATCAATCATCATGTACAAGCGCTATACTAAGGCAATTTAGTCTTCGCTATAATATAGATCATGTTTCTTGGCCATTACTGCAATTAAATTGATGAAATCGCTGAAGTAAGGGATAAATTCTTGAGCAAAGATCATTTGATTTATTTCAGCTAAGCTAGCCCATTTTACGGCAGTTACTTCTTCTTTTTGCAAAGTTAGCTCATCTAGGTCTACATCAAGTTCAAGGGTGTAGAAGTCACAGAATCCTGCTGGAAAGTGGGTAGTTAATTTTGGCCGAGTATTGCTAAAATCAACTGACAATCCCAATTCTTCTTTGAGTTCGCGTTCAATAGCCATTTGACTACTTTCTCCGCTGATGACAGATCCAGCAGCAGAAATGTCCCACATACCTGGAAATAGAATCTTATCTTGATGGCGTTTTTGAATTAGCATTTGACCTTGTGAATTAAAAATAACGACTCCGCAAGCAATTCTGTAGGTATCTTTTGGCTGATATTGGTCTCGAATCATTGTTTGATCGGGTAATTTTTGCCGGTTGATATCGTACAAGTCAAGGATTTCCATAATTTCACCTCATATCATTTTGACTTAAAAGCCATAGCTTTTGGCTATGGCTTTTTAATTATCTTATTTTCTCATCAATAGCTCGTCGACCTTCTTAAAGAATAAGTCCTTATCGGCCTTAGTTACTAAGGTAAGTGGTCGGCCATCCTCATCTTCATAAGTCTTGCCAGCTGCTAGACCTTCGGTCACGACTTTAGCTTTAACTTCTTTAACCGTCGCAATTTCTGGATATAATGCACACATGGTAGTTAAGACATCCCATAAAAAGAGTTCAGCTGTTGGAACAGAAACAATTAAACTATATCCTTGTCCAGCTAAATCGAAGGCTGGATAGCATCTAAGGCTACTAAGGTGCATTCTAAATTTATCATCCAATGGCAATTCTTCAGAACTTTCTAGGCCAATCATCGTAATTTTGATTTTAGAATCAAAGACAGTTTTGACCGCTTCAGGATCCCAAAAGGCATTCCATTCTTGGCTGCCGTCTGCAGTTATAGTGAAGACATTGCCGTGTCCATCTAATGAACCACCCATCCAATATAATTCTTTGATCTTATCTTGAATTTCTGGTGCTATTTCAAGTGCGCGAGCTAAATCGGTCAATGGACCAGTCATAACTAGAGTGACTGCCTGACTTGAATTCTTTAATTTATCAATCAAATCTAGGTGTGCAGGCAAGCTTGCTTGTTTGGTGGTAACTTTTCCCGATTCATTTAAAATAGGCAAATAGTTGAAGGAATATGAAGCCATTCTCCATTCGCTAGGAAATTCGTTGACAGGGCGTGAATTGGACTTAGCAATCTCGATTTCATCACCGCGCAAGTTGAAGCGGTCAGTCATTTTTCTGCAAGCTTCAACTGAAGGCTCAACATAACCATCTGCTCCAATAGTACCTACGCCGAGCAGGTGAATATCAGGTGCTTGCAAAAGTAGGAGGTAAGAGATGAAATCATCTACATTTCCATCATGGTTAAAATAAATTTCTTTCATGCTATATTCCTTTCTGATTTTAAACAGCTAACTAAGTAAATTTTACTAGATAAACTAAAAAAGAACCCGTATTTGGGTTCTTTTTTAAAAATTATTATTATTTAAGATCTTCGCCGTTTGATGAGATGACCTTTTGGTACCAATAGAAGGAATCCTTCTTTGAACGAGCTAAAGTACCTTCACCAGCATCGTTTTTGTCAACATAAATGAAGCCGTAACGCTTATCCATTTGACCAGTACCAGCAGAAACCAAGTCAATGCATCCCCATGGAAGGTAACCCATTAAGTCAACGCCATCTAGATAAACAGCTTTTTCCATTTCAGAAATGTGGCTGCGTAGGTAATCGATTCTGTAGTCATCGTGGACACTGCCATCTGCTTCAACCTTATCGTATGCCCCAAGACCATTTTCAACTATGAAGAGAGGTTTGTGGTAACGGTCAGTTAAGTGGTTCAAAGCAATTCTCAAGCCCTTAGGATCAATTTCCCAGCCCCAGTCGCTACGTTCAAGCGTAGGGTTTTTAGCAATTGCCTTGGCCAAGTCGTGCAATTCATCAGGTTTTACGTTTTCTGATGATACAGTTGTAGTTTGGTAGTATGAGAAGGCAACATAATCAACAGTACCTTCAGTCAAAGCTTGTCGATCAGCGTCGGTAATGTCTGGACGGTAGCCATTTCTTACGATATATGCTTCAACTTCCTTAGGATATTCACCAAATACGTGTACATCTGAGAACCAATCGCGTCTTTGTTCAAACTTATCAGCTAAAAGTACGTCATCAGAAGATGGAGTAAGTGGACGAACTGGTGAGTAGTTAATCATACAACCAATTTGGAAGTCAGGATTAATTTCGTGACCAATCTTAATAGCTAAAGCAGAAGCCACTAATTCATAGTGAGCTGCTTGATACATGGCAGCTTCTTTTTCTTCGTCAGTCATACCTGGCGTAAATAGAATACCTGAGTTTGTTGCCATTAAGAAGTCGTTGTTAAAACTTGATTGATTGTCAATTTCGTTGAAAGTCATCCAATATTTAACAGAATCCTTGTAGCGCTTAAAGCAAACTTCTGCGAATTTTACAAAGTAATCGATCATCTTACGGTTGGTAAAACCACCATATTCCTTGATCAAATGGAATGGAATTTCAAAGTGTGAGAGTGTGATAACTGGTTCGATACCATACTTGTGGCAAGTTTCAAATAAGCGATCGTAAAATTCCAAACCAGCTTCGTTAGGTTCGGTTTCATCACCTTTAGGGAAAATTCTAGTCCAGGCAATTGAAGTTCTAAAAGCCTTGAAGCCCATTTCAGCCATTAATTTGATATCTTCTTCATAATGGTGATAGAAGTCAATAGCAGAGTGGTTAGGGTAGTTCTTGCCAGGAATTACTCCATCAGTGATTTCTCTAGGTTGAGTTGCTGAACCAACAGTCATAACATCGGCAACTGACATACCTTTGCCATCTTCATTCCATGCGCCCTCTAATTGGTGAGCAGCTACAGCGCCACCCCATAGGAAACCTTTAGGCATCTTTGCTGAAAACATATTTACAATAACCTCTCTTTCGTATGTAAATGAAATCGTTTACATACGAATTATACTTTTTTTATGGTTCGTAATCAAGAGGGTATTGATTGACAAGAGGATCATTTTCAAAACTGACAGAGCCACGATCGAATCTAATGTGGGATTCGCTTAGTTCAAATGGACGTCCATCAACGAGAAAATTCTTTTGGTGAAGACACAAGATTGGATCATCTGCCTGACAATTTAAATAGCGGATATCATAACTGTCAGCTTTTTGTGCAGTAACAATACATGAGGATTTTCCAATTCCAAATTTTAAATCATTTTTTACATGGGCATAGATAGACTGGGCGGCCACTTTTTCAGTTAATCCAGGGATGCGATTTACTGGAATAATAATGTATTCTAAATTTATTTCTTTTTGATTGACTGCATGCATGCGGCAAATATCATATACAAGGTCATGTGCTTCGATTTGCAATGAATCTACTTCTGTATTTGAAGGCATGCGCATCTTATAAGAAATCAATTTATTTGAGACATCAAGCTTGCCTTGTAGCGAATGTGAATATCCCTTATTGTCAGTGGCATCGAAGTTCAAAAATACATCAGGCAAGGTCTTAGAAACTATAAAAGTTCCATGTCCTTTGACAGTTTTAACTAAATTTCGTTTAGATAATAATTTTAAAGCACGAACAATAGTTACCCGGCTAGTAGCATATATCTCTGCAAGTTCATGTTGGTCGGGCAATTGCTCAGAATAAAAGTGAGAGTGGATTTTATTCTCAATATCATCGGCAATATCTTTATACTTACTCATTTTTACTCGTTTTCCTCCATAGCATATGCGGTATGTAAACATATGTACAAAAATATTGTACAACAAAAGGCCGATAAATAAAGCGCTGACAACGATATCAGATATCAGCTGCAAAAAAGTATATACTTTATTTACCGCATGTTCAAAAAAATGTTTACAAACAAATGTAAGCGGTTTATAATAAAACCGTAAACAAGAGAAAGCCCTATCAAGGGATTTGAATTTATGGAGGCATTTATTATGGCTAAGAAGACTATTATGTTAAACTGTGCTGCTGGTATGAGCACTTCATTACTTGTTACTAAGATGCAACAAGCTGCTGAAGCTCAAGGCTTAGATAGAGAAATCTTTGCTTGCCCTGCATCAGAAGCTGACCAACACTTAGAAAAGGGCGGCATCGACGTAGTATTGCTTGGGCCTCAAGTAAGTTACATGAAGGGTGACTTTGAAGGCAAGGTTAAGGGCAAAGGCGAAGGTGGCAAGGATGTTCCTTTGGGCGTTATTGATATGCAAGCTTACGGCATGATGAATGGCGAAAAGGTTCTTGCACAAGCTGAAGAATTGATGGGCGAATAATTTAGAAAGAGTATTAATATGGCACAAACGACTGAAGAAAAAGAACAAGAAGCATTGATGGCCGCTATGGGCCTTATTGCCAACGGTGGCAACGCTAAGTCACTAGCATTTGAAGCAATCAGAAAAGCTAAGGCTGGCGACATTGAAGGTGCACGCGAAAAGTTGGCAGAATCAGACAAGTCATTGCTTGAAGCCCACAACTCACAAACAGGAATGCTTACTAAGGAAGCTCAAGGCGACCACATGCCTGTTTCATTGTTAGTAGTTCACTCACAAGACCATTTGATGAACGCTATTACTTTTAGAGACTTAGCTGGTGAAATGGTTGACTTGTACGAAAAGTTGTACGAAAGTGGCTCATTAAAGAAAGATAACTAAATCTTATCAGTAGGTCTGATTATCTTTTGATTGCAAAGGAGTGTTTTGATGAGAAGACACCCTAAATATGATCGAGATGTTGAAAAAGTAAAGCATGAAGATAGTATAAAGTATCTATATTTCAGTAGATATTTGATGATTAGATATATCGCTTCAATATTTCTGTTTGCCAATCTATTTTGGATGATACTTTGTATTAATTACCAACAGCTAGTTGGCTTGATTTTATCAGCAGGAATGTTTATAGGTACTGTTGTGGTAGGAATTGAACAGTTATCTAAAATGCATAGTCGAAAGGCAGATGTGCCTTTGACTAGAAAATTTCTCTGGCTGCAATTATCAATGAATCTTCTTTTACTTGTCGTCTTATTAACGCCATTTAGGTCAAGCTTATTTCCATTTGCTAAGGATGGCAATTCAACATTGCTTATTGCTGGTATTTTGTTGATTGGAGTTCTCTTATGTGTAGTTTCAGAACTTAAGATTAACAAGATTATTAATGGTACTGATAGATACACTTCTGTAATCAATACTTTTAAGAAAAATCGGCAATAGTTACTAAAGGATATATTTTAAAGCGATAAAACGCAAAATATATTATAAAATGTTCAGATTTGATAAAGCTTTTTAATATCGAGGGGAGAAGTATTATGGCAGGATCAAACTCTGGCTCTTTCAAAGAAAGATTTGCAGCTGGCGCTGGTAAATTTGCTAGCTCACGATTTGTTAGAGCAGTTATGGACGCGGGATATAGTGTTATTTCATTCTCAATTATTGGGGCATTTTTCCTAATTTTGATGGTATTGCCTCAAGCATTTCCAATTCCAGGATTTGCAGACTTTTATGCAAATACCCTTGGCAGATTTGCTAATTTGTTCCAAGTAGTATACAACTCTACAATGGGTATCTTGTCACTTGTTTTTGCAGGTACATTTGCTTATTCATATACCAACATTTACCGTCAAGAAGAAAAGCTTGATATGGTACCGTTGAACGGTTTGATGATGTTCTTGATTGCCTTCTTCATTACTGTTCCACAATTAGTTTTGAAGGATGGCGTTGTTGGATTTGTTGAAAAGATCAGCAAGTCACAAAACATCATCGGTGGTATTGAAGCAAGTGCTGGTGGTGTTACTAGATTAGGTTCAGTAGGTATCTTTACTGGTTTGGTTATGGCATGGCTTACGGTTCAAATTTACCGCTACACTGTCAAGCATAACTGGAGAATCAAGATGCCAGCTTCTGTTCCAGCAGGTGTTTCTAACTCATTTAGTTCATTGATTCCAGGTTTCTGCGTTGCGATCGTTGTAACTATTATTAACACTGTTTTAGTTCTATCTGGAACTGATATTTTCAAGGTATTGTTTATTCCATTCTCATTCATCAGCAACATTGCTGATACTTGGTGGGGATTCTTGATTATTGTCTTCCTTATCCACTTCTTATGGTGGTTTGGTATTCACGGTGCAACTATCATGAGTGCCTTCTACACACCTATTGTTTTGGCTAACATGGCTGAAAACGTAAAGGGTGCTTCTCACTTCTTCGCAGGTGACCCGATGAACTCATTCGTTATCATTGGTGGTTCTGGTGCTACTTTAGGTATGGCTATCTGGTTAGCATTCCGTGCACGTTCAAGTCAATTGAAAGAAATTGGTAAGGTAGAACTTGTACCTGCCATCTTCAACATTAACGAACCAATCTTGTTTGGTTTGCCAATTGTTTATAACGTTAACTTGATGATTCCATTTATCTGTGCACCTCTTGCTTCAGGTATCGTAGGTTACCTTGCAGTTTCATCACACCTTGTACCAAAGATTATTGTTCAACAACCATGGCCAACACCAGTTGGACTTAGTGGTTTCCTTGCAACTACTAGTTGGCAAGGTGCGGTATTATCTATCGTTTGTGCAATTGTTGCATTCTTAGTTTGGTATCCATTTATTAAGCACTACGACAATGTTTTGTTAGCTAAAGAAAAAGCAGATGCAAGTGCTAAGTAATTAGAATAATCAAATTTGATAAATTTAAAAGAGGTTGATAACCCAGTCCAGGTTGTCAACCTCTTTTTGTGTTAGAAACGATTGTTTTCTACTACCGTGTAAGCACGTCTATCAAATCGACTTCTGCTTCGAGAATATTCAATTGGTTGACCATTAGTCAGCCAAACTATTTGTTCTAGTTCAAGCAAAGGGTCATTTTTATCTGCTTGCAAGTAGAGCAAGTCATTTTCTTCAGATCGGACAGCTTTAATTTTACGATAAGCTCGACCAAACTTCAGATGCAATTTATGGTGAATATAATTATAGATGGAATCATGTAGGACTTTTTCATCTAAGTCTGGCACTAGTTTAACCGGCATAAATGTATATTCTAAAATATATGGTTCATCATCAAGCAAGCGAAGGCGAGTGATATTATATACTGGTTCGTTTTTCTTTAGGGAAAGATTTTTTTGAATGGCTTGATCAGGGAACTCCACTGTGAAGTTTAAAACTTTGCTTTTGATTCGATCTTTTCCTAACTCGTTACCTAATCCAGTGAAAAAGTTTGATGGAGCATCTATTTCATCCTTAATTGGTGTGTCACCAGCAACAAAGGTTCCAAGTCCGGATTGCTTATAAACGATTCCTTGTCGTTCTAAACCATCTAAGGCCTTCTTTACGGTAAGTCTGCTAACATTCATTTCTTGAGCTAAAGTTTCTTGATCAGGTAGTATGGTGTTAGGCTGATAAACACCCTGTTGAATTTTCTCCCTGATTTTTTCTGCTATAATAAGATATTTGCTTTTGGTCATTTTATCATCTAATTTCTATACTTATCGTTATGAAAATCATTTAAGATAAACAATAGCAAATATACACGCATATGTAAACATGATTATCACACGAAGTGACTGTCAATTAAATATATTTATTGCTTGAATAGTAGTATTATTTAGGTATTAAGCGTGATTGAGGTGAAATATGAAAATAACTGTATATATGACCGGTGGAATAGCTGTCTACAAGGCAGTGGAAGTAGTGCGTCATCTTCAAAAAGCAGGCCATAAACTTCGAGTTGTTATGACAAAAAATGCTGAGCGCTTTGTCAGCAGCAATACTTTGGCTGCTTTGACCAAGCAACCAGTTCTAGATGACTTATGGACAAAAGAGCATGAAGCTACTATTCCACATATTGAGCTAGCTAGATGGACACAGCTAGCTATTGTTGTACCCGCTAGTGCTAATTTTTTGGCTAAAATGGCAAACGGGATTGCTGATGATGCAGCTAGCACAACGATCCTAGCAACAGCAGCACCGAAGGCTGTTGTTCCAGCAATGAATGATCAGATGTGGTCCAATCCAGCTACGCAAAGAAATCTATCGCTATTAAAAAAAGATGGCATTGCGATCATGGAACCTGTAGTTGGCTTATTAGCAGAAGGTTACCAGGCTAAGGGAAGAATGCCAGAGCCAGATCAAATTTTTTCTTGGTTGGAGGAAAAATATCTTACAGCTAATAAGAGATTGCAAGGCAAAAAAATTATTGTTTCAGCCGGTGGAACAATTGAGAGCATCGACCCAGTTAGATATATCAGCAATCATTCAAGTGGCAAGATGGGAATAGAAATTGCCAAGGCTGCCAGAGATGCAGGAGCCGATGTAACTTTAGTTTACGGAAATATTCAAGCTGCTTTACCAGACGGTATTAACACGATTGCAGTAAAATCCGCTCAGGATATGTATGAGGCTATTGCTACAAATTTTAATGATGCAGATGTCTTGATCATGGCTGCAGCTGTAGGCGATTGGCGAGCAAAAACTGTTGCCAAAAATAAATTGAAAAAGCAAGCTGATCAAGCAGAACTTCAGCTCACTTTTGTCAAAAATATCGATATTTTAAAAACATTAGCCCACGCTAAAAGAGCTGACCAGCTTGTCATCGGCTTTGCAGCAGAGACAACAGAGCTATTAGAGAATGCGCAAAGAAAATTGGAACAAAAAGGCGCAGACTATATTGTAGCTAATGATGTTTCGCAAAATGTATTTGGCTCAGATGAAGATCAAGTCACTATTTTGGCTCAGAATAAGCAGCCTGAAAAGTGGCCAAAAATGACCAAAAAACAAGTAGCAGAAAAGCTTTTGAATTTGATTAGGAAGAGATTTTAATGAGTAAGATTAAACTAGTAGCCATCGATATAGATGGAACATTAGTTAATTCACAAAAAGAAATAACAGCAGCCGTCAGAGAGGCAATTCAAGCTAGCCGGCAAAAGGGAGTCAAAGTTGTTATTACAACAGGACGTCCCTTATCTGGTGCCAAAAAATACTTAAAAGAGTTGAATTTAGACAATGCTGCTGATGAATACGTAATTAGCTTCAATGGGGCAGCAGTGGAGACTACTGCTGGAGAAGTAATTTTTCAAAAAGGCTTAAATTATACAGACTATGTTGATTTAGAGGCAATTGCTCGAAAATTGAATTTACATTTTCATGCTGTTGGCTTAGATAGAATTTACACAGCAGAAAAAGATATTGCTCCATATACCTTATATAATTCTCGGATTGTAAATTTGGGTATATCATATCGAACACCAGCCGAGATGAAAAATATCAAGATTATCAAGGCGATGTATATCGATCAAGAAGAGTATCTAGATGAGCAAATTCAAAGTCCATTGTTAAAAGCGATGCAGGGGCAAGTGAACTTATCTAAAACTGAACCCTTTTACTATGAAGCAACGGCTGCTGGAATCAATAAAGGCTTTGCACTTAAAACATTGACTGAACATTTGAATTTATCATCCGATCAGGTGATGGCTATCGGAGATCAAGCTAATGACTTGTCAATGATTGAGTACGCTGGAGTTGGCGTTGCCATGGGTAATGCAGTCGAAATTACTAAGGCTGGAGCAGATTATGTCAGTGCAGATTGCGATCACGACGGTGTTGCAGTTGCTTTGAATAAATTTATTGATTAGTCATATAAATAATTATGTAAACTTAATTTTTGATTCTCTTTTGATACCATTTATAAACAAGGTAGGCAAAGAGTACAATAAAGATAATTAAAGCAACAATTGCATAATCATCGATAATTGTGACGATTAGTCCCCAATTTTCGCCGGCAAGTTGACCTAAGTATAAAATAATTGAATTCCAAATAAGACTTCCCCAAAATGTGAGTGCAAGAAACTTGATCATAGAGACTTTGGCTGTACCAGCTGGGATTGAAATTAAGCTGCGCACAATCGGGATGAAACGTCCAAAAAAGATGCTCTTTGTGCCGTAACGATCAAACCAAGCGATTGCTTTAGACACATCGCCTTTTTTGAAGCCTAGTTTTTTAAAAAATGGCAGGCTAACTAGCTTCTCTAAGACTTGTTCATTTAAAAGATAGCCAATTAGATAAAGTACTAATGCTCCAACTAAAGAACCAATAGTTGAACTAATAACTAGCATAGGAAGATTTAACTTGCTTTGAGTTGATAAAAAACCACTGAAGGCAAGAATTACTTCTGAGGGAATAGGTGGTATGATGCCTTCTAAGGCAATCAAAAGAATAACAGCCAGGTAACCAAACTGATTAATAAAATGAATTATCCAACTTATCATATCAATGTTCCTTTGTATAGTGTTTTATTTTTGGATGATATCAAGTAAGTCTCAAAAAGACAAGCATTATAAGAAAAACTTTACTTATTATCGATTATAATTTAACTTGAAAATTGAAAAACTAAGGAGTGTTTTTTTGGCAACTGAGTATATTGAAAATAAGCTAAAATTATTACCTGAAAAGCCAGGTTGCTATTTAATGAAGGACATCACTGGAACAGTAATTTATGTCGGAAAGTCAAAAAATCTAAAAAATCGAGTTAGATCTTATTTTAAAAGCAAACAGGTTGGAAGAAGAGCAGAGCTAGTTGAAGAAATTAGGGACTATGACATTATTACCGTCTCAACAGATAAAGAAGCTTTTCTATTAGAAATAACTCTAATCAAGAAATATCAACCATATTACAATGTCCAATTAAAGCAAGGAACTGGATATCCTTATATTGAAATAACCAACGAACGTGATCCACAAACAAAATTGACTAGTGTTGTCAGAAAAGATAAGGGCTATTACTTTGGCCCATATCCTAATGTCTATGCGGCACAAGCAACCTTGAAATTTATTCAAAAAGTTTTTCCTTTAAGAAGATGCAATGGTTTCCAGGGTAGACCTTGCTTGTATTACCATATGGGACAGTGCCTGGGGGCATGCTTTAAAACGGTTGACGAGGCAGAATACGATCAGCAAATCAAAAAAATAAAGAGCTTTTTGAATGGCGATATTTCTAAAGTTAAGGCTAATTTGACCAAGCAAATGGAACAAGCCTCTGAAAACTTGGAATTTGAAAGAGCAGCTGAAATTCGCGATCAACTGAAATACATTGAAGAAACAGTTGAAAAGCAAAAGATTATCTCAAATGACCATACTCAAAGAGATATTTTCAACTTCTACGTTGATAAATCATGGCTGTCAGTTCAAATATTTTTCATTCGTCAGGCTAAGCTGCTTAGAAGAGAAACTCGGATGTTTCCTCTGACTGATGTGACCGACCCAGAAGATGAATTTGCTTCATTTATAGTGCAATTTTACAATCAAAAAAATCGTATTATGCCTAAAGAAGTTCTAGTACCTAAAGGTCTAGATAACGCCAGTTTAGCAGAAATATTGAAGGTTCCAGTTAGAACTCCTCAGCGGGGCACAAAGAAATCTTTGCTTGATATGGCTAAAGAAAATGCTAAGTTGAAATTAGATGACAAGTTCCGCTTGCTTGAACTAGGAAATAGAAAGACCAAGGGTGCGCAAAAAGAAATTTTTGATGCACTTGGCTTACCATATGGACATATTATTGAAAGTTTTGACCACTCGCACATTCAAGGTGCTGACCCAGTTTCAGCTTTGGTAGTGTTTAAAGATGGAGAACCCGATAAGACGGCTTACCGCAAGTACAAGCTTAAAGGCGAAGTTGAACACCAAAAAGGTGGAGATGAAGTTAAGAATACGCGGGAAGTAGTTCGTAGACGCTATAGTAGACTTCTAAAAGAGCATAAAAAAATGCCGGATTTAATCTTGATGGATGGTGGACAAATTCAAATTGATGCCTGCGAAGACGTTTTAAGAAACGAATTGAATTTAAATATTCCAGTGGCAGGGATGGTTAAGGATGACAAACACCGAACTAATCACTTGCTATTTGGAGATCCTATTAATGGCGTTCCACTAAAACTGATTCCGCTAGATCCTAAGTCTCAGGGCTTTTACTTGATGACAAGAATTCAAGATGAAGTTCACCGCTTTGCAATAACTTTTCACCGTAAAACCCACGCTAAGAATGCTTTATCAAGTAAACTGGATTCAATTAAAGGAATTGGTCCAAAGACGCGTAATAAGTTATTGCGAGAATTCGGTTCTTTGAAAAAAATAAAGGAAGCGTCTATTGATGAACTTAGAGCAGCTGGGTTATCATTGACCCAGGCACAATCAATAAAATTAAGTCTGTAGTTTTAACTAAAATCTAAAAAAGATTAACAACATGTGATATTATTATATAGTTATATAGACGGAGGTAGCGTATTTCATGCCAACATTTGTGGATCAAACTAAAATCGAAGTACAAGCAGGTAAGGGCGGAGATGGTATGGTTGCCTTTCGCCATGAAAAGTATGTTCCTAATGGAGGACCTGCTGGTGGTGATGGTGGCCGCGGAGGAAGCATCATCTTTGTTGCGGATAACGGATTGAGAACCTTGATGGATTTCCGTTATCGTAGAAAGTTTAAAGCCGAAAACGGCGAAAACGGTAGAATTAAGTCACAATACGGACGTGGTGCCAAGGATCTTTATTTGAAGGTTCCTGTTGGCACAGTAGTTTATGATTTTAATACTAATGAACTAATTGGTGACTTAGTTGAAAATGGTCAAGAATTAGTGGTTGCAAAGGGTGGCCGCGGAGGAAGAGGCAATATTCACTTTGCTAACAGTGTCAACACCGCTCCAGAAATTGCCGAAAATGGTGAGCCAGGAGAAGATAGAGTTTTACGTTTAGAGTTAAAACTTTTAGCTGATGTTGGTTTGGTTGGTTTCCCATCTGTAGGAAAGTCAACTTTACTATCTGTTGTTACTAAGGCTAAGCCAAAGATTGCGGCTTATTCATTTACAACTTTGACTCCTAATTTGGGTATGGTTGTTTTGCCAGATGGTCGTGACTTCTCAATGGCTGACTTGCCAGGCTTGATTGAAGGGGCGAGTCAAGGCGTTGGATTAGGTATTCAATTCTTGCGTCACATTGAACGGACAAAGGTAATTTTGCACCTTGTTTCAATGGATCCAAGCAATGAACGAGTAGCAATTGAAGACTACAACACAATCAAGAAGGAACTTGCTAGTTACACAACGGATTTGTCAACTAAACGCGAAATTATCGTTGCAACTCAAATGGATATTCCGGGTTCAGACGAAAAATTGGCAGAATTTAAACAAGCACTTGAAGAGCAAGGAGTTGAAGAACCAATTTTGGCGATTTCAAGTGTTACTCACCAAGGCGTTGATAAATTAATGTTGATGGCTGCAGATCTATTAGATGAGGTTAAAGCAGAAGCTGCAGAGACAGAAGAACAAGTTCAAGATGAAGTTAAGGAATACACCTTTAACAAGGCTCCAAAGGCTAGTGAATTTACCATCGAGAAACTTAGTGAACATGAATATGAGATTCATGGCGAAGGATTGGAAAGATTGGTTCAAAGAACTAACCTTGACCACCAAGATGGTATTATGCTATTAGCTAGAAAGCTTAAGAACTTAGGTGTTGATGACGCATTAAGAGAAAAGGGCGCAGTAGATGGCGATGATGTCTACATTGGCGACTTTAACTTTGAATTTGTACAATAAAAAAAGATAAAGGGAATAGATAAAATGAAAAAGAATCGGTTTATAACTGGGTATTCAGGACTAAGAGCGTTAGCTGTGATAGGGGTGATTTTATATCACCTTGATCCTAATATTTTTGTTGGAGGATATCTGGGTGTACCGATTTTTTTTGTGTTGACTGGATATTTGATTACAGACCATGTCTTTAGATCATTACGAGAAACCAATAGCTATAATTTTAAACGCTTTTATTTGTCTAGATTGAAAAGACTATACCCGCAATTGATTACAGTTTTATGGCTGTCTTCTAGTTGGATTTTGCTTTTTCAGCGCAATTTATTGCCAAAGCTAAATCAAATCGTTACAAGCAATTTGCTGAATGTTTACAATATTTGGCAGATTCATAATGGCCAAAGCTATTTTGAAAGATTTGCTGCTAATCAGTCACCGTTTACTCATCTTTGGACCATGTCTTTAGAAGGTCAATTTTATATCTTTTGGCCAATTGTACTTTTTCTTTTGTATAAGTATGCCAAAAGCAAAAAGATTATCGTCGGAGTATTCTCGACTTTAACCATATTGTCGGCGATAGAAATGGCAGTATTGTTCGTAAGCAAAGCTGATATCAATCGAATTTATTATGGAACAGATACAAGATTCTTTGCTTTAGGTTTAGGAGCGCTTCTAGCAGTTCTTTGGCCAATTGAAGAATTGAGAACAGATGTCGATGCAAAAAGTTCGCTAATTCTTGATGTTACTGGCTTAATTGCTTTTGTAGGGATGATGAGCTTATTCTTCACTAAAGCCATGAATGCTGAAACTGCCTTGCCTTACTTAGGCGGAATGTTTATTTTTACAGTTTTGGTTACAGTTTTAGTCGGAGTAATTGCTCATCCAGGTAGTCATTGGAATAGATGGTTGACCAATCCAGTTTTCAATTGGATTGGGTCAAGAAGCTATGGGATTTATTTGTATCAATTCCCAGTTATGATCTTTTTTGAAGATAAATTTCAAAATATTGCCGATCATCCTGTGCTTTACCGCGTAATTGAATTGGCTATGATCATATTCTTAAGTGAGTTTACTTATCGTATGATTGAAAAGCCGTTTGCTAAACTCACTTTCAAGCAAGCTAAAGCATATTTCAAGCAGACTATTTTAAATAGAGAAGTTCGATTAACGAAAAAAATCCCATTTATCTTTGCTACATTGATTATTATCGTCGGAAGTATCGGAATTGGCGTATCTCCACACGTTAAAGGTGAGGACTTTAATAAATCTCAACTAGCACAAAGAATTAAAGCAAATTCAAAGAAGCAAGCTGCAGATAACAAGAAGATCATTGACCACTTAAAGAAAGAAAAGAAGAAAAAGAAGCAGGCTGAACCAGCTAGCGAGGTTTTGAAACAAGCTAAAATAGCTGCTAAGAAGAATCCAATAAATCAGGATTTTGAAAAGTATGGAATTTCGCAAGTGAACTTGCAATTAGCCAAAAACTTGCAGATTACGGCAATTGGTGATTCGGTGATGGCAGGCTCTAGTGACAATTTGAAGACCTTGATGCCTAAATCAATTATTGATGCAGCGGTATCTAGACAAGTAAATGTTGCTTTTGGCTTGTTGACTAGTTATGCAAATCAAGGCGTTTTGGCTAATAACGTGTTAATTGGCTTAGGAACAAACGGTCCTTTCCCAATGAGTGATGTGGATCATTTAATGCAAATTGTTGGTCCAAATCGACATGTCTTTTGGATTAATACTCACGTTCCTACACGTCCATGGCAAGGTCAGGTAAATAGTTTATTAGCGCAAGCTGGAAAGAAGTACAAGAACTTAACGATTATCGATTGGTATGACTATTCTGCAAGTCATCCTAAGTGGTTCTACCAGGATAAAACTCACCCTACAGTTCAAGGATCGAAGTTCTATAGTACTTATATTGTAAATTCAATTATTAAGAAACTGAATTTTTAGAATGGATATTAAATGGAAATACAATTTTTAGGAACAGGGGCTGGACAACCTTCAAAGCAGCGCAATGTCGCAAGTTTGGCTCTCAAATTATTAGATGAATTGAATGAGATCTGGTTATTTGATGTAGGCGAAGCTACACAGCATCAAATTTTGAGAACCAACATTAGATTGCGTAAAGTTACCAAGATTTTCGTTTCGCACAATCACGGCGACCATATTTTTGGCTTACCAGGATTATTGGCAACTAGATCTTTTCAAGGCGATGTTGGTCCAATTACAATTTATGGACCAGCTGGTTTAGAACAATATGTTCGAACTGCCTTAAAAGTCTCAAAAACCAAGGTTTCATATCCGATTAAGTTTATAGAGTTAACTGGAGATGCTTTAATTTATAAAGGTCAAGGTTTCAAAGTCTACACCAAGAAGCTAGATCACCGAGTAGCAAGTTACGGTTTTAGAGTCGAAGAAGAGTCGCGTCCAGGTGAATTGCTAGTCGATAAATTAGCTCAGTATCACATCCCTAATGGTCCAATTTATGGAAAATTAAAAGCTGGTGAGAAGGTTGAGCTAGAAGATGGTAATATAATAGATGGAAAGGATTTCTTAGGACCAGAAAGACCAGGAAGAATTGTATCTATTATCTACGATACAAGATCCACTCCCGCTATTGCTGAATTATCTAAAAATGCTGATGTATTGGTTCATGAATCAACTTTTGGCGGCAATGAAGCTAAATTGGCTTATTCTTACTATCACTCTACTTGTGTTCAAGCAGCAACAGTCGCTAGAGACAATGGAGTGGGGATGCTCTATTTAGATCATATTTCTGCAAGATATTTGGGCAATGATGCTAAGAAATTGGAGAGGCAAGCACAAAAAGTATTTGAGAATACTCGTCTTGCTAATGATTTTGATTACATGGTAATTCCGATGAAAGGATCAGAAAAATGAGTGACTCACTAAGAAATAAAGTTGTTGTTGTAACAGGCGCTTCTAGTGGTATTGGTAGATCCATCGTATTGGAGAGTGCTGGACGGGGCGCAACAGTTGTTTTGATGGCTAGAAATGTCGACAAATTGACTGAAATCGCTGCAGAAGCAAGAGAATTATCCGGAACTGAGGCAATCGTCTTGCCAACAGATATGGGTAAAGCTGATGAGATCGAAGCAAGCTTTAAGAATTTAATTGCTAAAGTAGATCACATTGATTACTTGGTTAACTGTGCAGGCTTTGGTAAGTTTGAAACCTTTATGGAAAGTAGCACTCAAGATGTAACAAGCATGTTCCAAGTAAATGTCCTTGGCTTGATGTATTTCACCAGATTGATCGGACGCGTAATGATCGACCAAAAACAAGGCCAGATCGTCAACTTTGGATCGATTGCTGGCAAGGTTCCGACTACCAAATCAGCTGCCTACAGCGCTTCTAAAGCGGCGGTTATTCAGTTTTCAAATGTTTTGAGATTAGAGCTTAAGCCATTCAATGTTAAAGTTATGACTGTAAATCCAGGCCCAGTTTACACTAATTTCTTTAACACTGCAGATAAGAGTGGGAAATATGTTGAAAATGTACAGGCATTTATGTTGGACCCAGACGATGTAGCATGGCAAGTAGTACATTATTTCGGTAGCAACAAGCGAGAATTAAACTTGCCAGTTAGCTTGGCTGTTGCTTCAAAGCTATATGCATTGTTCCCAACTGTTGGTGATTTTTTATCATTAGAATTTGCCTCTAGAAAGTAATCTAAGATGGATGAGAATAAAAAACGACAAACAAAATTAGTTATAAGTTTAGTATTGATTTTATTGGCCGTAATATTTGTTGTTTTGAATACTCATCCAGTCGCTATTAACTTTGGTTTGTTCCAATTAAAACTACCTTTAGTGATAGTTTTGGTTGTGATGATCATTATTGGAGTAGTGATTGGATGGTTTTTGGGACAAGATAAACAAATTAAGAAAAATTAATATCTTGATTTATGGCCTCATCAATAGTATGATAAATACCATATGAGTGAATCAAGTTTCTATTTTGGGTACTTGATGCTTAAGACTACAATAAAGGAGATCATAATAAATGGCAGTTCCTGCAAGACATACTTCTAAGCAAAAGAAACGTTCACGTCGTGGCCACATTAAGTTGACTGTGCCAGCTATGCACTATGATGCAACTACTGGTGAATACCGTTTGAGTCACCGCGTTTCACCTAAGGGTTACTACAAGGGTCGTCAAGTTGCTAACGAAAGCAACTCAGCTGACAATAACTAATAGAAAGGCACCTTTTGATTGGGTGTCTTTTTTTATTTCTTTTTTGGAGAAGACTTATGAAATTAATTTTTTTACACTCAAGTGATACACATGGCTTTTTGTTGCCAACAGATTACCAGACTGCTGGAGACTACACTTCACCAATTGGTTTGAGCAGAGTCAGTGCAGTAATTAAGGCTGAGCGGGAAAAATATGGGGCAGAAAATGTTATCGTAACTGATGCTGGAGATTGCCTACAAGGCTCACCTTTAGCCTCATATGCACATTCAACTGAGAATATGGCAGACTTAGATGTTTTTACCCAAGCTTATAACTTAATCGGCTATGATGCGCGTTGTTTGGGTAATCACGATTTTAATTTTGGTTTGGACTATTTGGCATATTACGTCGATAATAACAAAGCACCAATTATCAACGATAATATTTTGGATGCTGAAACTTCAACTCCAGCTTTTGGCAAAGAGTATGAGATTATTGAACGAAACGGAATTAAAATCGGTCTGCTTGGAATAGCGACTCAATACATCCCTCATTGGGAATCTAAGGATCATATTCAAGGCTTAAGCTTTAAGTCAGCCTATGAACAAATTAAGCACTATGCTAAAATCTTGCGTCCTCAGGTGGATATTTTGGCAGTTATGTACCACGGTGGATTTGAAAGTGATCCTCAAACAGGCGAAGCAACAGAACCACACCGCGGCGAAAACGAAGGCTACAAGATTTTAACTAAAATTCCAGAAGTTGATCTGATGTTGACCGGTCACCAACATCGTCGCCTTAACATGGTAGTAGATAATACTGCCTTGGTTCAACCAGGTTATCGTGGAGAAGCAGTTGCAAAGATTGAAGTTGAAATTGATGATCAAACTAAGAAGATAACTAATTTGACCACTAGTTTGATTGATACTAAAGATTACCAGCCAGATCCTAAGATGGTATCTTTAGTTTCTGATCTAGATCGCCGCACTCAAGCCTGGCTAGACCAACCAATTGCTACAATCAACGAACCAGCTCCAATCGAGAATGCGATGAAGGGGAGACTTGAAGGTGCACCTTTCATCAATCTTTTGCAGCAGATGCAAATGTGGTTTACTAAGGCAGATGTTTCAGCTACAGCTGTCATGAGCGAAAAGGCCAAAGGCTTTGGCAAGCAAGTAACTTTAAGAGATGTAATTTTGAATTATCCATATGCAAACCAACTTTGCCGAGTAAAGCTAACTGGAAAAGAATTACGCAATATTATCGAACATAGTTTGAGCTTTTTGCAAGAAGATGAAGCTGGCAACATTACTTTCCTTGATAGATGGATTAAGCCAAAACCTCAACTCTATCATTTTGATGTATTTTATCCAGTTAACTACGAAGCTGATATTTCTAAGCCAGTTGGTGAGCGATTGATCAGTTTGACTTTAAATGGCCAAGAAATCGATGACGATAAAATTTACCATCTAGCGGTTAATAATTATCGTGCAATGGGTGGAGGATTTTATCCAGAATATTCTATGGACAAGATCGAGTTCACTTTGGATAAAGATTACGTTCAAATGTTTACAGAATATCTAACTGAAGCAGATATCAAGGTAGACACTAATAAAAATTATAAATTTTTATAGAAATACAAAAAAACTGTTGAGCCGAGACTCAACAGTTTTTTATTTTCATATAGATAAGTTCGCAACACAAATATTATTTCAAATTAGAATACTTGCTCTTATCTTTATGTGAATTTGCAGTAATTGTAGGAATAATAGCAGAAAATAGAATGCCAAATACGACACCGATAATAACTGCTTGAATAGGATTGAATGTTGTTTGAGTCAATGGACCAGCGATGAAGCCAATGACGATCATGTAAATAACACTCCAAAAAATAGTAATAAGATAACGCCCCATATCAAGATACCTTCTTTCTTCGACAGAAGTATTTTAGCAAAATATCAGTTACAATTCAAACTTTGAAACAGTCCATTTGATATACTAATTATAGCAGAAGAAAGGACGTTTGAAATGGAAGTTGCAGCATTACAAAATATAAGCTCTTTTACTCTTTTGGAAAGTCCAACAAGGATCACTGATTTATTAGAGATTGCCAAAAAGCGCAAGTATGAAGCAATTGCTTTGACCGATGTAAATGTTACCTATGGCTTGGTCAACTTCTATGAACAAGCCAAAAAGATAGGCGGAATTAAGCCGCTGCTGGGGATGCAATTGCGCATCAATGGGTTAGTAACACAAGCAAGCAAATATGATTTGATTTTATTGGCTAAAAATAATGCAGGCTATAAAAATATTTTGAGGCTTTCTAGCAAAGTCAATCTGCAAACTGATAATGGCCAAAACGATAAGATGGTGCTTTTACAAGAGTTGCAAAATGATTTAAACGATTTGATCGTAATCGTACCAGCTAACGTGCATAGTGAGCTCGTTAAGCTACATCAAGAAAATGAATCAATGGGCAGCAATTATTTACGGGAACTGCAAGGCTTGCTAGCAGCTAATAGTTCGCTATATTTAGGTGTATATGCATCAAAAACTCAAGTTGAATATATCGACTATGTAAAAACTTTAGCCAAGCAATTTGATTTGCCTTTGGTTGCACTTGAAGACAGTCAATATTTGGAACCTAGACAGCAATTTTTGCAAAAGACCCTAATGGCTATTAAAAGTGGCCAGCTTCTTCAAGATTATCTGCCTTTGTCAAAGCAAAATGGCTCGCATTATTTAACTTCAAAAGCAGAAATGATCGAAAGATATCATGAATATGATCTAGATCAAGCACTTGAAAATACTTGGAAAATTGCCGAGCAATGTTCAGCTGAAGTTGTCTTTCAGAGTCCAGTTTTGCCAAAGTATCGGCAAGATAAATATCCTACCTCCAAGGAATTTTTATCAAGTTTGGCCAAAAAAGGATTAGAGCGAATCTTTGGCAGCAAAATGATTCCCCGAAATTATGTTCAGAGATTGGCTTATGAATTGAAAGTCATCAATCAAATGGGCTTTGATGATTATTTCCTGATTGTTTGGGATGTTATCAATTTTTGCCATCGAGAAAAAATAACCACTAGTCCAGGAAGAGGCTCGGCTTGTGGCTCGCTTGTCTCATATTGCTTGGGAATTACTGGGGTAGACCCGATAGCTTATAATTTACTGTTTGAGCGATTTTTGAATCCTGCTCGACATGAAATGCCAGATATAGACTTAGACATTCCAGACAATAAGCGAGATCAGGTAATCAGCTACATGTTCCATAAATACGGCAGTGAGCATGCTGCACAGATTTTGACTTTTGGAACTTTGGCGGCTAAACAGGCCCTTAGGGATGTAGGGAGAGTTTTTGGTCTAAGTATGGCGGAATTGTCCAAGTGGTCAAATGCAATTCCATTTTCCAAGACGCAAATTAAGCTGCAAGATGCTTATGAACAATCCAGAGAATTGCGTTTGCTAGTAGATTCTAGTCAGCAAAATCAACTCTTGTTCCAAACTGCTAGAGCGTTAGAAGGTTTGCCTAGACACTACTCAATCCATGCTGCCGGGTTAGTCATCAGTGATCAAGCAATTGATGCTATTTCAGGCTTGCAAGCTGGTCAGATGGGCGTTCCGATAACTCAGCAAACCAAGAAATATGTTGAAAAATTAGGACTTTTGAAGATTGATTTTTTGGGTTTGCGAAATTTGACTATTTTGGGAAATACAATCGATTTGATTCGCTCCCAAGGAATTAATTTTGATCCAAATAGAATACCGTTAAATGATGAACAAACTTTAGACCTTTTTAGAAGAGCTGACACGGATGCAATTTTTCAATTTGAATCTGAGGGAATAAAACAAGTTCTCAAAAAACTGCATCCCGATAATTTTGAAGATCTAGTAGCAGTCAATGCTTTATTTAGACCAGGCCCAATTAAAAATATCGATACCTTTATTGCTAGAAAGCATGGAAAAGAGCCCGTAACATATCCAGATCCTAGTTTGGAACAAATATTGCGGCCAACATATGGCATTTTGGTCTATCAAGAACAAGTAATGCAGACAGCTCAGATTTTGGCAGGCTTTTCTTTGGGTGAAGCTGATATTTTAAGAAGAGCTATGTCCAAAAAGATTCAGGCTGTAATTGATCAAGAAAGGGTCAAATTCATTGACGGTGCTGTAAGAAATGGACATAGAAAAGCAGTGGCTGAGCGTGTCTATAGCTACATAGAGCAGTTTGCAAACTACGGCTTTAATCGCTCTCATGCGGTGGCATATACCAAAGTGGCATATTGGCTGGCATATTTGAAGGTCCACTATCCAGCAGCCTTTTACACGTCTTTGCTCAATTCATCGGCTGCAAATAGCGTTAAAACGCAGACTTATATGATGAATTTGCAAGCTGCATCTGTAAAAGTGAGATTGCCAGATATCAATCAGAGCAAATTAGATTATAGTTTGGACAACAATGAGATCTTAGTTGGTTTGAAGGCGATAAAAGGGGTAAGACAGGACTTTTTGAAAGTTATTGTCGAAAAGAAATCCAGATATAGCTCATTTGAGGATTTTTTGAGAAAAATACCAGGAAAATATCTGCAAGTAGATCCAATAAAATCATTGATTATGGCAGGTACATTTGATGAATTAGAGCCTAATCGAGCCAACTTACTAGCTAATTGTGAAGAAATTATTCAAAATATTCAGTTGACTGGCGAAAACATTGCTCTTTCCAATGCTTTAGGAATTGCTCCGACCAAAGAAATGCCTATGCCAACCAATTCAGAAAAGGCTGAAATGGAAAGTCAGGTATTGAATTTTGCTGTTACAATGACGCCGCTAGTTGCAGTTCAAAAATATGCGAAAAAATTCAATGCAAAGGCCCTAAATGCTTTATCTAGCAACCAATCAGAAGTAGCAGTTGGAAAATTGATGAAGTTAAAGCAAATAAGAACCAAAAAGGGGGAAACGATGGCATTTGCAGTTTTTGCTGATGCCACAAGTCAGCAAGAAGTCACGATTTTCCCTGGCGTTTATGAAAAGATTCATCAGCAATTGAAGATTGGAGAGATATATCTCTTAGGAATCAGGACGCAGAGCGATCGTTATGATATTAACAAGCTACAGTATTTATTGACCAATTTACGTTTAGTTCATTTTAAATAATTATTTGAAATGGACTGAGTTGATCCCATAGAGATGAAAGCGATAACAGTTATATAAAAGGCTTACAAGCAAAAATAAAACCATTTTTTTAGAGATTTTTTTGTAAAAAAATGGTAAGATCTAATTGATGTGAGAAATTACACAAATTATCATGATGAGGTGAATTCATGAAACGGATTGGTATTTTGACTAGTGGTGGAGACGCCCCTGGTATGAATGCAGCTGTTAGAGCCGTTACTAAGACTGCTATCCACCATGGATTAGAAGTTTTTGGTATTAGATACGGATTTGCAGGTTTGGTTGCAGGTGATTTCATTCCTTTGACCACTGCAGATGTTGACCACAAGATCAACCTTGGCGGTACTTTCTTGTACTCTGCACGTTTTCCTGAATTTGCACAAGAAGAAGTGCAAAAGAAGGGTGCAGAACAATTAAGAAAGCACGGCATTGACGCTGTAATCGTTATCGGTGGAGATGGCTCATACCACGGTGCTTTGGCATTGACTAGATTGGGTATTAACTCTATCGGTTTGCCAGGAACTATCGATAATGATATTCCTTATACAGAATACACTATCGGTTATGACACAGCTTCGACTACTGCAATGGACGCAATTGACAAGATTCGCGACACTGCAAGTAGTCACCACCGTGTATTTATTGTTAACGTTATGGGTCGTGGTTGCGGCGATCTTGCTATGCGTGTTGGTTTAGCAAGTGGTGCAGATGGAATTGTTATTCCTGAACGTCCATATGACGTTAAGAAGATTGCAGAAACTCTTAAACATGGCTTTGCAGAAGGTAAAGATCATGGTATCGTAGTAGTTGCAGAAGGTGTAATGACTGCTGAAGAGTTTAGAGAAGAACTTTTGAAGTACGGCGACTTTGATGCACGTGCAAATGTTCTTGCTCACATGCAACGTGGTGGTTCACCAACTGTGGAAGATAGAGTTAACGCAACCAAGATGGGTAACTACGCTGTAAACCTCTTGCTAAACGGCAAGGGTGGTTTGGCCGTAGGTATGGAACACGGCGAGCTTAACACTCACGATATTTTGGACTTATTCGAAGCTAAGCACCAAGGCGACTTTACTCTTTTGGACGTTAATGACGAAATGACTAAGTTAGATTAGTTGATTTTTGGAGAGGATTTTTTTAATAATGAAGAAAACTAAGATTGTTAGTACTTTAGGACCAGCATCAAACGATAAAGAAACTATTACTAAGTTGGTTGAAGCTGGTGCAAATGTATTCCGTTTCAATTTCTCACACGGTGATCACGAAGAACACCTTTCAAGAATGAAGATGGTTCGTGAAGTAGAAAAGGAAACTGGTAAGCTTTTGAGTATCGCTCTTGATACTAAGGGTGCTGAAATCAGAACCACTGACCAAGAAGGCGGCAAGTTCACTATTAACACTGGTGACGTTATCCGTATTTCTATGGATGCTACTAAGACTGGTAACAAGGACAAGATCTACGTTACTTATCCAGGTCTTTACGACGATACTCACGTAGGTGGCCACGTTTTAATCGACGACGGTACTGTTGACTTAGTGATCACTGAAAAAGATGAAGCTAACAAGGAATTAGTTACTAAGGCTGAAAACACTGGTTTAATCGGCTCAAAGAAGGGTGTTAACGCACCTGGCGTTGAAATTCGCCTCCCAGGTATCACTGAAAAGGATACTGACGACATTAGATTTGGTTTGCAACACGGTATTAACTACATCTTCGCATCATTTGTACGTAAGGCTCAAGACGTTTTGGACATTCGTGCACTTTGTGAAGAAGCAGGTGCAGACTACGTAAAGATCTTCCCTAAGATTGAATCACAAGAAGGTATTGACAACATTGACTCAATTCTTCAAGTTTCAGATGGTTTAATGGTTGCTCGTGGTGACATGGGTGTTGAAATTCCATTCATCAACGTTCCATTTGTTCAAAAGAACTTGATCAGAAAGTGCAACGCTTTAGGTAAGCCAGTTATTACTGCTACTCAAATGCTTGACTCAATGCAAGAAAACCCACGTCCAACTCGTGCCGAAGTAACTGACGTTGCTAACGCTGTTTTAGACGGTACTGACGCAACTATGCTTTCAGGTGAATCAGCAAACGGTTTGTACCCAGTTAAGTCAGTTCAAGCTATGCACGACATTGATGTAAGAACTGAAAAGGAAATGCAAAAGCGTAACACTTTAGCACTTCAAAGATTCGAAGAATACAAGGGTTCAAACGTAACTGAAGCTATTGGTGAATCAGTTGTTAGAACTGCAGAAGAATTAGGTGTAAAGACTATCATTACTGCAACTAAGTCTGGTTACACTGCTAGAATGATTTCTAAGTACCGTCCAGATGCTGACATCCTTGCTTTGACTTTCGATGAAAAGATCCAACACTCATTAGCAGTTGTTTGGGGTGTACAACCATTATTGTCAGAAAAGCCATCATCAACTGATGACATGTTCGAAAAGGCAGCAGAAGTTGCTAAGGCTCGAGGCTTCGTTAAGGATGGCGACCTTGTAATCATCGTTGCTGGTGTTCCAGTTGGTGACTCAGGTACAACTAACGTTATGAAGTTACAAATTATCGGTAACAAGCTTGCTCAAGGTTTGGGCGTAGGTAACGGTTCAGTTGTTGGTAAGGCAGTTGTTGCAACTTCAGCAGAAGAAGCAAACACTAAGGTTAAAGATGGTGACATCTTAGTTTCAAAGGTAACTGACCCTGACTACATGCCAGCTATTAAGAAGGCAGCAGGTTTAGTTGTTGAAGCTTCAGGTTTAACTTCACACGCTGCTGTTGTTGGTTTGTCATTAGGTATCCCAGTTGTTGTAGGTACTTCAGAAGCAACCAGCAAGATTTCAGATGGTTCAACTGTAACTGTTGACTCACGTCGCGGTGCTGTTTACCAAGGTGAAATCTCAAACCTTTAATAAGTAAATAAAACTTTAAAAATAGTCAGCTATTACAGCTGGCTATTTTCTTTTACCTAGATTTTGCGTATACTAATAAAAAGAAATATGTAAAGTAGGAGAACTTATTCATGCTGGGTACAATTAGATCAGGAAAAATTACCGATGAAAACGATAGAGCATACTACGTTCAAATTGATGGTTTTACCTATAAATTAAAAAAACAAGAAATTACTCAAGAAGAAATGCCAAAGATTGGTGATGAAGTGTCAGGATTTATTTACGACAATAAGCATCATGATCGTGAAATGACGCAATTTTTGCCATATGCTCAACCTGATCAATATGGTTGGGGTAAGGTGACAGAAGTCCGCTATGATTTAGGGGTTTTTGTTGATATAGGATTGCCAGATAAAGATGTTGTTTTGTCAATGGATGATCTTCCCCTTGAAAAGAGTCGCTGGCCACAAAAGGGTGACAAATTATTTGTGAAGCTGGAAACAGATGAAAAAGATCGTATTTGGGCAAAATTGGCTGATGGAGGTATCTTTGAACAAGTATCTGCCAATTTTCCAAATGGTATGAATAATACTAATGTTTTTGCAACTGTCTATGCTAGTCGAGAAATTGGTGCCTTTGCGTTGACTAGTGATTATTATTTGGCCTTTGTTCATGCTAGCGAAATGATTCGACCACTTCGTTTAGGAGAACAATTTAAGGCGAGAGTTATTGGTATTAGTCAATATGGTCGACTTAACTTAAGTTGTTTGCCAAGAGCTTTTGAAGAGATCGATGAAGACGCGCAAATGATTTTAATGAGTTTGCGAAGAATGGAAACCAAGACTTTGCCATTTTACGACAAATCGGACGCAGCTGAAATTAAGAGATATTTTGGCATTTCTAAGTCTGCCTTCAAACGTGCATTGGGACATTTGTTGAAGAATAAATGGATAACTGAAGATAAAGTTGCGGGAACTATTACCCTAATTAATGATCCGGAAGAAAGCAATGACTAAGTTAGAAGAACAAATTGAGGATTATTTACGCTATATACAATTAGAGCGCGGATTGAGCAATAATACAGTGTTGGCCTATCGACAAGATTTATTAGAGTTTTTGACTTATCTTACTGAAAACGAATTTAAAACTTGGCCTACACAAGCTACTGATATTGATGCTTTTTTAGCTTATGAGAAAGATCAAGGCAAGGCTTCTAGTTCAATTAGTAGATTGATTTCTAGTTTGAGAAAATTTTATCAATGGATGGCTAGACAAAATATCCAAAAGCTCAATCCAATGATCGAAATTGATCCACCTAAAAAAGAAAGACATTTACCAGTAGCTTTATCTGTCAATGAGATGGAAAGGCTATTGGAGCAGCCAGATGTTGATACTAAGTTAGGGATCAGAGATCGGGCTATGCTGGAAACTCTTTATGCAACAGGGATGAGAGTAAGCGAACTGACTAATCTAACTGAAGACAACATTCACTTAGACTTGAAGTTGATCAGAGTTTTGGGTAAGGGTTCTAAGGAAAGATTGGTTCCAATCAGTGATTTGGCTTTAAAATGGCTTGAAACCTATAATGAGAAGGTCAGAGATGAGCTGATTTTAAAGAGTGGAAAATACAACGATTATGTATTCCTTAACGGCCGTGGAGGCAAGCTAACTAGACAGGCTGTTTGGCAATTGATTAAGAAATATTGTCTACTAGCTCAAATTGACAAAGATGTAACTCCCCATACTTTGCGCCATACTTTTGCGACTCATTTATTGGAAAATGGAGCAGATTTAAGAGTTGTTCAAGAAATTTTAGGCCACTCAGATATCAGCACGACGCAAATTTACACTAATTTGACGCAAAAGCATATTATAGAAGTTTATCGTCAAACTCATCCACGAAACTAGGTGATTCAATGCTGATACCGTACAAAAAAGATTATGAAAAAACTGCGATGGGTTTGTTGTCCTATTTAACTGATTACAAGAATTTAAAGAACTTAAAGGATGAAATAGATCTGTTAAATGGCGACAACGAATTCGGTTTATACTTATATCGCAATGAGTACAACAACATCGTAGGTGTAGTTGGAACACAGGAAACGGAGCACTTTATAATCGTTCGCTATTTATCGCTAGCTCCGGGTTTTAGGGATGAAGAAAATCAACGTAAGCTTTTGAATGAATTAGCAGATGCACACGTAAAAAAGCGCATAACTGCCATTCCAGAATGTACTTACTTGTTGAAATTATTACATTAAAGGGGATCAAAGTTAGTGGATAACCAAGATTTGACTGTTGAATTGCCCAATTTTGAAGGCCCATTGGATTTACTATTACATTTGATTCGATCACAAAAAATAGATATCTATGATATTCCAATCGCTAAGATAACTCACCAATATTTAGCATATATTCAACGAATGAAAGAGTTGAATTTGCAACTGGCAGGTGAGTATTTTGTGATGTCATCAACTTTATTAAGGATAAAGTCGCAATATTTGTTGCCAAAGAATGATTTTGTCAGTGAAGAAGAATATTCAGAAGATCCACGAGAAGAGCTGGTTGAGCAGCTGATTCAGTATTCTGTTTTCAAAAATATTGCCAATTATTTTAAAAACAGACAGGATGAATTGCCATTAACTGCTAGCAAGGAACCTAGTAGTTTAGATAGTGATCGGATAGCGCCATTGCCACGAGGGCAAATTAACGCAGAAGATTTAGCGCTAGCTTTTTCAGAAATTTTGAAAAAAGCTAGCTTTAAGCAAGAAGCTGTTGCTGAGGTTGAAATTAAGACCCGATCAGTTGATGAAATGATGTTGTTACTAAAGCGAAAACTGAAAACAGAAAAAAGCGTCAGCTTTTTCAAATGTATCAAATCTTTAACAAACATCTCTGAAGCAATTGGGCTATTCTTAGCGATGCTGGAATTATGCAAAAATCAAGAAATTAAAGCAAGTCAATCACATGATTTTAGAGATATTAAGTTAGAAAGCTGTTAGGTGTAGGATGGATAAGTTGGCAGAGTTAGAAGCGCTATTGTATCTAGCAGGTGATGATGGAATTAGTTGGCAGGCTTTAGCTGAGCTATTAGAGATTAATTCAGCTGAGCTAGAAAAACTAGTAGAGCAATTATCTGAAAAATATCAAAATGATTCCCAAACGGCGTTTCAAGTTGTTCAAATTAATGAGTTTTACAAATTGACTACTAATAGTAAGGTTAGTAGAATAGTCGAAAGATATTTTTCAAAGGATTTAGCTAAGAACTTGAGTCAATCTGCTTTGGAAATTTTGGCAATCATTGCTTATAGGCAGCCAATAACTAGAGTAGAGATTGACGAAATCAGAGGAGTAAATTCATCAGGGGCTTTGCAGACCTTGATTTGGCGTGGTCTTATCAAAATTAATGGAAAAAAGAATGCACCAGGTCATCCAAATCTGTATATTACTACAAGCTACTTCTTACAATACTTTGATTTTAAGTCATTGGCAGACTTACCTTTGATTGAAGATTTTGAAGATGATGAATCTGAAAGCTTGAATTTGTTTGGGCAAAATGAGCAGCCAGATTTAGAAAATGAAGAGGATAAAAATTAATGGCATTAGAAAGATTACAAAAAGTGATAGCTGAAGCTGGGATTGCTTCCAGAAGAAAAGCTGAAAAAATGATCCAGGAAGGACGTGTTCGCGTAGATGGAAAAGTAGTTACTGTTTTGGGAACCAAGGTAGATACTTTTAGCAATATCACCGTTGATGGAGAACCAATTGAAAGAGAAAGCTTGCACACTTATCTTTTTTATAAGCCAAGAGGCGTTGTCTCAACTGTAAAAGACGAAAAGGGTAGAAAAACAGTTGTAGATTATTTTGAAGATGTGCCATATCGTTTATACCCAATTGGAAGATTGGATTATGATACTTCAGGTGCGCTTTTGATGACTAATGATGGAAAGCTTGCTAACAAATTGATGCACCCTAAGCATAAAGTTGATAAGGTTTATATTGCTAAAATAGAAGGACAACTTGCTCCTGAAGAAATTATTGCTCTAAAAAAGGGTGTAACTTTTGATGGATTTAAGAGTGCTAAAGCAAAAGTAAAAGTTTTGAAGACGAATCCTAAGAAGAATACCCAGTTGGTACAATTGACAATTCACGAAGGAAAATACCACCAAGTCAAGAAAATGTTTAAAGCAGTAAACCATCCAGTGATCAAGCTGTCGAGAGAAAAATATGCATTTTTAGACTTAGTTGGTTTGCAATCAGGAGATTATCGCGAATTGTCACGCTTAGAGGTTGACAGATTGCACAGATTAAGCTAGAATGTAAGCGTAATCAAAATTGAATAGTTTGTTGTCTTCAGGGCAGGGTGAAAGTCCCGACCGGCGGTGAAAGTCCGCGACCCACGCGAGTGGCTGAATTCTTTAAGATACCGATAGTTATAGTCTAGATGGAAGAAGACAGACCATGTATTAGATGACTTAAGAATATGGTTTTGATATAGGTCTGTTGCTGAAGCAACAGACCTATTCTTATTTTCTTAAGGAGAGATATATATGGAACGTACAAATACAGGAGTTAAGAATTTATCTAATGTTATCGCCTATGCTTTGATTGGGGCAATTGCTTTTGTCATTATGAAATTTGAATTTCCAATTCTACCTGGAATAGGATTTTTGAAATTTGATTTCTCAGATGTAGTAATTACGATTGGTACTTTTATTTTTGGTCCAGGACCAGGTGCTTTTATCGCATTTATCAGAATGCTTTTGGGGTTGATTTTTAGTGGTTTTGCACTTCCAAGTTTAGTTGGACAACTTGCTGCATTTGTTGCTACTTTGTCATTTGCATTTCCTTTCTACTTTATTGCACAAAGCGTTTCTCAAGAAAATCGTAAAACTCTAAAAGGCCACTTGTTGCCAATCGTGGGTTTGATTATTGGCATTTTGGCAATGACAGTTATTTTGGCTTTGACTAATGCCTTTATTTTGACCCCAGTGTACGCTGTAACATCAATGGCTAATGTACCACACATCGGCAGTTATGCAGCTTTGTACAACTTTACAGTTCATGACTACCTTGGTGCGTTATTGCATTTGCCATCAATGAGTGCTTACATTTTTGGAATCATTGTTCCATTTAACTTGATTAAAGGTGCTATAAACGCTGTTGTAGTTTACATTTTGTTTGAAGCAGTGCTTAAGAGCATCCGTCCATTTGTAAGAAAGAAATTTAATTTAGCTAGATAAGAAATTGCCAGCGAATCAAAAACTGATTCGCTGGTATTTTTATGCAGTAGAAAATTAGCATGTCAACTGTTATTACTTCACTATCACATATTCCTTCTTTATGCTAAAATTTAAGTTAGCGATCTAACGGGAGGAGGATTCTTGATGGATAATCATCCAAAAGGACCATACAAACACTTTGAGCGTCCAGATAGTCCTAGATTGACTGATCAGCCAAAAGCTAAAAACAGTGTGTGGAGTAAAGCGATTATTGGAGTAGTCATCGTATTGATTGCTTTGGTGCCGGTGGTATATCATTTTGCAAAAAATAATAGAGATTCGGCCAAAGTCTACGAATTAGAAAAAACGAGCAAGTCAGTTTCATCAAAGAAACATGTCAGCAAGAAAAAGTCTACACAAAGTAAGGCTTCTTCAACTAAGACTAGCAAGAGCTCAAGTAGTTCAAAGAAGCAATCCAGTTCTAGTGCAGAATCTACATCTTCAAGTTCAAGCGAAAGCTCAACTTATGTTGTGCAACCTGGAGATACCTTATCAGGCATTGCTCAAAAAAATGGTATGACAGTTAGCCGTTTAGCTGAACTGAATGGAATCACGGATGCTTCCTCAGTTGAAGCTGGTCAAACTCTCAAACTGAAATAGTTTTTTCAATTTAAAGAAAGGATAAGAGAATTTCTCTTAATTAATAATGCAAGTTGCAATTGATGGTCCTGCATCAGCAGGAAAGAGTACCGTAGCTAAGATAGTAGCTAAGAAGCTATCATTTATTTATATTGACACTGGTGCAATGTACAGAGCTTGTACAGTAATAGCTAAGCGTCATGGCTTGGACTATGGCGATGAAGTGGCTATTTTGCGAGCTGTTAGACAAGATGGCATTGAATTTAAGACTGGTGATGGTGAGCAGAAAGTATATTCTGCTGGAGAAGATATTTCTTTAGAAATTCGGACGCCAGAAATTTCTGCACATGTTTCGCAAGTTTCTGCTTTGAAGTCAATCAGAGAAGAAATGGTTGAAATGCAACGCAAAATGTCAGGCGAAATGAATGTGATTATGGATGGACGCGATATTGGAACTACAGTATTACCAAATGCCGAAGTAAAAATCTTTTTGGTTGCTTCAGCGCGCTCACGTGCTCAAAGACGTTTGCTTGATTTTAAACAACGCGGAATCGAAACTACTCAAACAGTTGATGAAATTGAAGCAGATATTGCTGCACGAGACTATAAAGATTCTCACAGAGCAATTTCACCATTGAAAAAGGCTGCTGATGCAATCGAAATTGACACTACAGAAATGACGATTGAACAGGTAGTAGAACGCATTTTGTCAGAAATCGAAAAAAAGTTATAAAAAACAGCATAAAACAGTAGAAAAAAATTCCAGTTTCCTATAAAATGGAACTTGATATTGGGAGGTACTTATGTCAGAAAACAGTAATCAATTTTTAGACGCATTAAAACAAATGCAAGGAGTTGAGGTCGGAGATATTGTCGATGTCGAAGTATTAGGCGTTGAAGATGGCCAAATCGATGTTGGTGTTGTTAACGCCGGTGTTGAAGGTGTTATTACTCGCCGTGAATTCACTGCTGACCGCAACGCTGACTTAACTGAACTTGTTAAGCCAGGTGAAACTTTTAAGGCTTTAGTATTAAGAAGAGCCGGTGGTGACAAGGAAAATGGTGAATTTTTCTTCTCAGTAACTCGTTTGAAGGAAAGAGAAGCTTTCGACAAGTTACAAAAGGACTTTGAAGAAGGTAACCCTATTGAAGGTACTGTTACTTCATCAGTACGTGGCGGTTTGCTCGTTGATGTTGGTACTAGAGGTTTCTTGCCTGCTTCATTGATTTCAAGTCGTTATGTTTCAGACCTTAAGCCTTACATCGGTAAGACTATGAAGCTTAAGATCACTGAAATTGATCCTAACAAGAACCGTTTGATTCTTTCACACAAGGATTTAGTTGAAGAAGAACGTGAAGAAGCTTTTGGTAAAGTTGCATCACAATTAGTTGTAGGTGATGTTGTTGAAGGAAAAGTTTCTCGTTTGACTAACTTTGGTGCATTTATTGATGTCGGTGGTGTTGACGGTTTAGTTCACATTTCCGAAATTTCTTACAAGCATGTTGACAAGCCAAGCGATGCTTTGAAGGTTGGTCAAGATGTTAAGGTTAAAGTTATCGGTATCGACGATGACAGACACCGTATCTCCTTGTCAATTAAGCAAACTGAACCATCACCATTTGAACAAGCAACTTCAGGCTTGCACGAAGGTGACATTTTCGAAGGTGAAGTTAAGTCATTAACTAACTTTGGTGCCTTTGTTGAAGTAACTGATGGTATTCAAGGTTTAGTACATGTTTCTGAAATTTCAAATAAGCATGTTGATAAGCCAAGTGACGTTTTGAAGGTTGGTCAAAGCGTAAAGGTTAAGGTTTTAGGCATTGACCCAAGCGAAAAGCGTATTTCTTTATCAATTAAGGCTACTGATGAAAATGCTTCATCAAATGAAGATGCTCGTCCACGTCGTCCACGTAACAACGATGCTGCAGTAAACAAGAAGTACATGAGCAATGACGACAATGGCTTTGCATTAGGTGACCTTATTGGTGATCAATTAAAGGATCGTAAGTAAAGCAATAGTTAAAAAGCCGACGTAGGTCGGTTTTTTTTATTAGTGAAGGAGATGATTGGGATATGGTATTGCCAACAGTTGCAATTGTTGGACGTCCTAATGTAGGTAAGTCAACATTATTTAACCGAATTATTAAAGAACGTTTGGCGATTGTAGAAGATAGGCCAGGGGTAACTCGAGATAGAAATTATGCTCCAGCTGAATGGTTGGGTCACAAGTTCCACATTATCGATACGGGTGGAATCACTTGGGAAGATGGTAAGATCGAAGAAGAAATTCGTGCCCAAGCAGAAATCGCTATTGAAGAAGCTGATGTAATTGTTTTCTTAACTAATGTAGTTACTGGAGTGACAGATTTAGATGAGAAGATTGCCCAACTTCTTTACAAGGCGGATAAACCTGTTTTGCTTGCTGTAAATAAAGCAGATAATCCAGAGCAAAGAAGTAATATTTATGATTTCTATAGTTTAGGAATGGGCGAGCCGATTCCTGTTTCTTCAAGTCACGGTACTGGAATTGGTGACTTATTAGACACTATTGTCGATAATTTCCCTGCAGACAGTGATACTAAGGATGATGACACAATTTCCTTTAGTGTTATTGGCCGACCAAATGTAGGAAAGTCTTCTATTGTTAACAAATTGCTAGGCGAAGAACGAGTAATTGTTGCCAATATGGAAGGTACTACTCGGGATGCAATCGATACTCCATTTGTTGCTGCAGATGGAACCAAGTACCGTTTAATTGATACAGCTGGTATTAGACGCCGCGGCAAGGTCTATGAAAAGACCGAGAAGTATTCTGTAATGCGAGCTTTGAGCGCAATTGAACGCTCAGACGTGGTGTTATTGGTGCTTGATGCAAGTACCGGTATTCGTGAACAAGATAAGCACGTAGCAGGATATGCACATGATGCGGGTAGAGGGATCATTATTGTCGTAAATAAATGGGATCTACCAGAGAAAAATAGCAACAGTGCCAAAGACTTTGAAAAAGTTATTCGCTCTGAATTCCAATATCTTGACTATGCACCAATAATTTTTGTTTCAGCTGAAACCGGTCAAAGATTGAACCAAATTCCTGAATTGGTAAAAAAGGTTTACGCAAACCAAAATCAACGTATTCAATCCAGCGTGTTGAACGAAATGTTGCTTGAAGCAAGCAAATTAGTGCCAACTCCAATGATTAAGGGTAAGAGATTGAGAGTTTACTACATGACACAAGTAAAATCTAATCCACCTACATTTGTAGTATTTGTAAATGAACCTGAATTAATGCACTTCTCGTATCAAAGATTCTTAATCAACCAATTAAGAGACAATTTTGATTTTATGGGTACACCAATTAAGATAGTTGCACGTAAAAGAAAATAAAAAAGCCAAATTATCCTTGTGGTCAAGGCCTTTTTGTGATATTTTAGTTTTAAAGAAACCGCAATCATTTTGTAGTCGGGTTTCGTATACAAGAATAAGGTTTTGATTATAGCCAATTTTTAGGCTCGGAGGTTTATTATGGCAAATAAGGCAGAATTAGTTACTAAAGTTTCTGAAAAGACTCAACTTACTAAGAAGGAAGCAGCAATTGCTGTAGATGCAATGATCGAAGCAATTCAAGAAGACCTTGCTAAGGGTGACAAGGTACAATTGATCGGCTTTGGTACTTTTGAAGTTCGTCGCCGTGCAGCTCGCAAGGGTCGCAACCCACAAACTGGCGAAGACATCGAAATTCCAGCAAGCTTGGTTCCTGCATTTAAGCCTGGTAAGGGACTTAAGGATGCCATTAAATAGGTTTGACTAACAAGAGCATTGGTTTACGCCAGTGCTTTTTTATTTTAATAGGTAAAGGACATAATTAAATGACATATTCTGAGCAATTATTAGATGCGATTGGAAACCATGAGTTTTCAAATGCCGAAAAATTATTGAAACTAGCTTTAGATAATGATGATCCAGATGTTCTAGCATCATTAGCCGAAAATTTAACAGACTATGGTTTTACGAATTTAGCTAAAGAAGTATATCGTGCATTAATCGCTCAGTTTCCGGGTGAAGACTTATTTAAAGTTTATTTGGCTGAAATCTTGTTAAACGATGGCCAAGATGACGATGGATTAACTCTTTTGTATAATGTTGATCAAAATTCTACAGCATATTTAGATAGTTTATTAGTACAAGCGGATTATTACCAAACTAATGGATTAATTGAAGTAGCCAGAGCTAAGCTCTTAGAAGCTTCAAAATTGGCTCCTGAAGAAGATACTATTAAGTTTGGTATTGCTGAGCTTGACTTTATGGATGGCCAGTATGAAGAGGCAGAAGAGCTCTATGAAGATCTTTTAAAACGTCAAAAAAGAATTAGCGAAGTTAACTTGCAACAACGCCTAATTCAAACAAAGGCTAAATTAGGCAAGTACGAAGAAGCAGCTGAAGTAATTCGCAACCATAGTAGCGATTTGCTTGATATCGATAGCAAGTATCAAGCGGGCTTGATTTTATTATCAGCAGGAGAAGTCGATGAAGCAATCAAGTTTTTAGACCAAGTCATCGATCAAAGTCCAGATTATGTTAACGTTTATCCAATATTGGCTCAAGCATATCAAGAAAAGAATGATAATGAACAAGTTCTTAGATCAGCTCAAGCTGGTTTGGCCTATAATGAGCTGGATGAAACCTTATATTCAATGGGAGCTCAAGCAGCCGTTGTTTTGAATGAAGATGACGTAGCTGAGGACTTATTGAAGAAGGGGCTTAAGATTGCACCAGACAACAGCGATTTGCGTTTGCAACTATCTAACTTGTTGTTGAGCAGACATAAGTACCAAGAAAATCTAGATTTGTTCAAGGATGTTCAAGATAGCGATGAAGAAGCACAGATTCACTGGAATTTGGCAAGATCATATCAGGGACTTGAAGATAATGAGCAAGCTAAGAGTGAATATCTTTTAGCATACCCAGACTATCAAGAGAATCCAGAATTTTTGAAGCAAATGTTGTTGTTCTTCAACACATTGCCAAATTCAAAGGAAGTAGTAATGGACCTTCTTAAGAAGTACTTGAAGTTAGAACCCGATGATCTTGATATGCAAGATATGTATGATGAGAATCTATAGAAATACTATAGAGTATTATATAAAAGGGCTAGCAGCTGTTTTTTGGTTGCTGGTCCTTTTTTTTGTTTAGGTAAACGAGGGCAAAGCATTTGTTTCATTGGCTGAATTCTTGAATTTGAAGTATGATAATGTTGAGAGTAATAAGTATTTAAAATTCATGCTATTGTTATAAAAAGATCGTAAACAAACATCAACATTCTTTAAATCTGAAGAAAGGGGAAGTATTACTATGGCAAACTTGGAAGAGAAAGTAATATGGATTGATGGCGTAGATTATATACATTGCCTTGTGTGTGGCTAATTGGTTAAAACTTACGATATCTGTTTCAACTATGATTGGCAAAATACCGGAGAAACTAATATTGACGGTGGGCCAAATCATATTACTTTAGCAGAAGCACAAAAGCAGTACAAAGAAACTGGGAAAATAATTAGGCCCGAACCAAAAAGTGTTAAAGTGATAGGATATGGCGAGTTTGGAATACCTATAACTGAGATTGAATATTAACCAAGCGATTAACGAAAGTTGATCGTTTTTCGTTTGAGAAAATTTTTGATAAAAAAGCTTACATTTGATGAACTTAGAATGTTGAAAAATTATTGATACATTAGGGAGTAAAGTACTTGTTTTGTTGGCTGAATTCTTGAATTTGGAGTATGCTGATAATGAAAAGTATCGTGAGCTAATTGAATATAGTTAGCTGAAATGGGAGCACTTAATATGATGAAGGATATGCAAAAGACATGGAAAATAGACGGTGAAAATTGGTTATATTGTCCAGTGTGCGGTAAAGAAGTTAGAGGTTATGATAATATCTGTGACAAGTGTGGTTGGCAAAACACAGGTCCAATAAACCATGATGGCGGGCCAAATAACATAACTCTTGCTGAAGCACAGAGACAGTACAAGGAAACGGGAAAGATAAATAACTTTAAGTTTTTATCAGAATAATGGGGCTCCTGTTTTTTATTAGTGATGAGGGAGGAATAGTATGGAGTTGGAAAAATATGTTGGAAGAGATGTAAAGATTATTGATTGCGATAATAAGATTTGGATTGGAAGAGTAAAAAATATTGATTTTGCATTTGACCACGATGATTACGAATATGATGAAATAGGGTTAAAAGCAGAGGGATATAGTACAACGGAGTTTGTATTCCCAGAGAATGAGATAAAATCAATAGAAATTATTAACCAAGCGACTGACGAAAGTTGATAGTTTTTGTTTGAAGAAAAAACAATGGCTAGTTTTTGCAAAAAAGATTATTTTGTTGGTTGTATGTAACTTATGACATCTTACTAATTTTCGATTTAAGCAACTGGCAGAACAAGCTACAGCTGACTTCTATGAAGACTCAGAGATTGAACAATATCAGTATTTGGCTACTCTTGAAATACACACATGCGAAATTTGCGCTCACTTGGATGAGCGTATTTTTTATGTCAAAGATCGGCGAGAGGGATTAAATTATCCAATGATTCATCCATATTGTCGCTGTACTACAGTTCCATATATGAAGGATTTACCAGATATTGAAACAAGGTGGTCTAGAGATCCAGAAACTGGTAAAGGTAAGTTTGTAAAAGTCGACAATGGACCTAAGAGGCTTACTTTTAGAGAATGGAAGAAACTTACAGTTGACAGTACAGAATATCATAAAATCGTTGACGTATTAGGCGATAAAGCACCTGTTTCATTGGCTGAATTCTTGAATTTGAAGTATAATGATAGTAAGAAGTATGGCGAGTTAAAAGATCGCGAACTGTGGATTGGTGCTGAATTTCCAACCAAGAAATCATATGATGGGCACTATGAAACTCATAGATCAGAATTTGGAGATATAACAAAAGAAGAATATCAACAAATGGCTGCAGAGTTGTTAGCAGAACCCGTTTCAGATGATATATTAGGATATGACACTGGAGAAAGAAGAGTTCGATACGATATCAAAAATAATATATTTGTTTTGGGAAACTCAGAAGCCAAAAATATAACTACTATGTTTAAGCCTGATGAAGGAAGAGATTATTATGATGGAGAATATGCAAAAGACGTGGAAAAAAGACGGTGAAACTTGGTTATATTGTCCAGTATGCGGTAAAGAAGTTAGATACTATGATATTTGTTTCAACTGTGGCTGGCAAAACACAGGTCCAATAAATCATGATGGTGGGCCAAATAAATTAACTCTGGCAGAAGCTAAGGAAGCATATGCTAAAGGCGAGGTTATTAATAGATTTTTGTTTGGGGATAAAGCCAAAAATAAGTAAGACGTGTATGAGTTATCTAAGCGATTAACGAAAGTTGATCGCTTTTTTGTTTCGGAGGATAACAATGGCTGATTTTTGCGAAAAAGATTATTTTGTTGTAGCTTATAACATTTTATCCACTACCTATTGCCATTTAAGAGATAAAGGGCAAAAAAATTTGTGCTCTGATTTAGATAGTTATCTAAAAAATAAGTACAACTTAAACGATTCATATTACAAATATATTGTAGATTCACTGATAGAAAATAAATTGCTAGATTTTGGTATTGAAAAAGAAAACAATAAGCTTACTTGGTATTACTCGATTACGTCCAAGGGTATTGAATATATTTTCTTTGATAAAGCAATGAACAAAGCGCAAGATTATCTAAATTACAAAGCATTTGGAGAAAAACATGAACAAAAATGAAGTCGAAAAATTTACTAAAAACCTTGAAAGAAAGCTACTCTTTTCCAACGCTTTCTATGTAGTTGTAGGAACAATTGTTACAATAACTTGGCTGTCTGCATTTGTATTGGCAGTGTGGGCATGCTTGCATTTCATATTCAAGCTGTTTTAACCGTTTGACCTGAGCAAGTCGTAAAACTGCTCTTTTTGTGTGCCTTGATGAGAGGTGAACTCGTAAAAACATGTTAGAGGAAAGGAAATATTTGTTATGAAAAGAGATCAATTAAAAGAGTTGGGCTTGTCAGATGACCAAATCGAAGCTGTGATGGATATCAACGGCGAAGATATTAATAAGGCTAAGTCAAGCAATGATGAAATGATCAAAGAAAATGAAGCTTTGAAATCACAATTGGCTGAAAGAGATAAGGATTTTGCCAAGTTAAAGAAGAATGTCAAGGATAATGAAGAACTAACTCAGCAGCTGCAAGAATTGCAAGGAAAGTATAAGCAAGATCACGACAATCTTACTCAAGAATTGGCCAAGGTTAAGCTAAACGGCGCCATTGATAGTGCCTTGACTAGTTCAAGGGTAAGAAATACCAAGGCATTCAAGGCTTTACTAGATATGGACACTATCAAGCTTGATGAATCTGGTAAATTGTCAGGATTGGATTCACAAATTGAATCAATCCGTAAAAGTGATCCTTATTTGTTTGATGCAGGTCAAAAATCAGCTTGCTTATGTAGCCGATATGACTTCAACTGGATTCCAAGATTTAGTCGTGGAGATGAGCTATGTATCCTCCATAGCCCATCAAGCGAATATTTCACTTGCATCAACCTCTTCAGCAATGGGAATTCTTAGTAACAACGGGCTAGAGTTGCTGGCCTCCTGATTGGTAACTTTCAGGTAATAAAACTTGTTAATTCGGGGAAGGCTAAGTTATGATATAATTTAATCAAAGAATCGGGGGGTGTTATACATGAAAAAGATCATTAATTTTGTTAAAGAGTTTTGGCTAGTTATACTAGGATTTATTGTATTATATGCCATAGCATTTTATATTTTTGATCATTTTTTTGTGCAAATTGTGTCGACCCTCGTAATTGCTAGTTTGTTTTTAGCAATTATTTATATTTTTATTGTTATTATAAATTTTTTATAATATGCTAATCCCGCGCCAAGCTTAGTGGAAACGCTAAGAAGGTGTAACGACTAGAAAAAGTAAGCTAAAAATGAAGACATGTGTAAGCATGTCTTTTTTCATACAAAAATTTCCACGAAGGCAAGTAATCCTATCTGGATTAAAAGATAGTCTGAACAATATGGAAACATATTGAAGCATGAGATAAAGAACTCATACGTTAACAAATTGAGAAGCTGATAAAGCTGGTACAGGATTAAGAAAAGTTATTCAATCTATTCAAGATGCAATTGGAAAGATTGGCAATAAGGGTAGCTGCAGATACGACTTTAAAAAATGGAATAAGATATCCAGCAGAATGGGCATGGATTCCGTGTGGAATGACTTGCCCTTTTTGTTTAACTTTAGTTAGATTTAGTTAATAAAGATGATGTTGAGGGATATGATCTAGATAAGCTTTTGAAGATGTATGAAGCAGCCGAAGGCGATACTCCAGAAGAAAAGATTAACAGCTTGCGCTGATTACAACATAGAGTGACTAAAGATCATACTATTTCTAAAATAGGTAAGTCTTTTGAAGTTTTAGATCACATTGATAAAAATGGCAAGGTTGATAAGCGAAGATTCTATGATAAAAATGGTATAATGAGACTAGATATCCATACGATATGTCACGGTGATAATGATAAGTATCATTCCTTTGGTAAAAATATAGAGCATGTTCACGAATTTATTTTTAATGATGATGGAACAAAACTTTTAAAGAAGATCAGCTGAGATTTGATAAAAGAACGGGGATATATTATGATCATGACAATTAAGGATTTAAAGGCTTCTTTAAATGATTGGAGCTTGGATTATAGTTTTGAATATAAAGATAAGGCGTGTGGCTTTGAGATTTTAGATGCTGATCAAAATCATGTGAATTACCTATTATGGTTTGGTAAAACTAGCAGGGAATACACAAATAAGGATGATATGTTAAATGATCCGCTTTTTGATGGAAAATCACTAGTTGAGCTACTACCTTTTATAGATATTGAAGTGTATTAATGATTAAGCTAAAATTAACCAATCTTGATATCAAATTGTTGAATATTATTGAGTCTGATTTTGATATTAACCGAACTTATACCGAAGACGAAGCTTTCGAATTATTGGATAGAATTCTTGATAAAGAAGTTGAATTAGCACAAGATGGAAAGCAAGATTATGCTGATGAATTTATACGATCGAGTTCAAGATCAGGTAGACAATGGTTAAATTGAGTCCGTTTGTAGGTAAGCAAGTCAATAGAGGCGAGACGTATGATGACTGAAGAAGAATGGGAAAAGTTCTATCGTGCACGGATAGATTCTGAATCATATAAAAATAGAAACTATACAGAAGAAATACGTTTACGAAAAAAGCATAGAAGAGAATTAGATGAGTATAAAAGAACACACAACGATGAATCGTAAGAGGTTAAAGACTACTACAGTGAGTTTTTTACCGATTTCAGCACATTTATACAATTTATTTAAACGATTAACAAAAGTTAATCGTTTTTTGTTTGGTGAAATTATTGGATGATTGGGACAAGTTCTATTTTTGGTTCAAGTTCAAAGATTGGCTAGGGGTAATTTCATTAATTATCTTATGGCTAGTTTTAGAATTTGGGATGCCTATTCTGGTTATTTGGCTTTGTGCTAAATATATCTTTCATATCATTTAATTGGCAACCCGTGCCAGCTAAGCAAAATAGCGAATCAACTGTTTTATCAAACAATCAATTCGCTATTTAACCTATAATCTTTTGTTATTTACGAGTGAAGAGACGAGGCTTTTTCTGCTTATAAGTAAAACCTTCGCCTAATGCTTCATGTACCTCAAAGATTGAAACAAACGCATTAGGGTCCTCATTTTGAATCAAATGCTTAACTTGAGGAATTTCTCTAGGAGAAACGACAAGGTAAATAACTTTCTTGTCATCTTGCTTGTATCCACCTAAAGCGTTGAGATAAGTAAATCCGCGCTCAAGTTCTATGTCGATCATTTTCGCAATATTTTCGTATTTGTCAGAGATGATCAAAATACCTCTAGCGCTGTATGCTCCTTGTTGAACGCTGTCTAGTACTCTAGTCAGCAAGAATGAAGCTAATAGCGTGTACATCATATGCTTGATGTCTAAATAACTTAAGGAAATGAATAAGATGATGGCATCGCACGCTAGTAGCACTTTCCCTGAAGATATGCCGAACTTGATTTGAAAAATTCGTGCGATAATATCTGTACCACCTGAAGTACCATTAAACCTGAAAACTAGCCCTAAACCCAAGCCTGAAAGAGTTCCGGCTAAAATAGCTGAAAGGAATAGGTCGTTGTCTAGGTTTAGTTGCGTTATAATAGGAGTCAGGCGCCAAAACCATAAGAAAAATGACAGGGATGCTGTTCCCCAGATTGTATAAGCAAGGAGTAGCTTTCCCATATAGCGGTAGCCCAGTATAATCAAAGGAATATTGAGAACCAGTGTGGACAACCCCATATTGATTCCCCAGAAGTGATTAAGAATTAGAGTGATACCACTTATACCGCCATCTGCAAGTCGGTTAGGTACGGAAATCATATCTAGACTTAGAGCATAGATAGCACAGCCGAGGGCAATCATGATCAAATCAATGGTAATTTTTTTAGTATCATTATTTTTCATGTAAAACCTCCGTATAAAAAGATCTATCTCTAACCTATCACAAGTTTAATATTATTACACTAGGATGAGTTGATTTATTTACATGAAGATAGACAAATTACCAAAGATATTTTTAGATGCGGCACCTGTTTTAGATAAATTGGAAGAAGCAGGCTTTGAGGCATATTTTGTAGGTGGCTCAGTCAGAGACTTGATTTTAGGTCACCATATTCATGACATTGATATTGCAACTAGTGCTTACCCTGAAGAAGTCAAAAATTTATTTGTCAAAACGATAGATACAGGCATAAAGCATGGTACAGTAACTGTTTTGTACAATGGCAATAGCTATGAAATTACGACTTTTAGAACAGAATCTGGCTATCAAGACTTTAGACGGCCAGATCATGTGACCTTTGTTCAAAATCTGTCAGAGGATATTAAGCGAAGAGATTTTACGATTAATGCTCTAGCTATGAATACTAGAGGTGAAATCATCGACTTTTATGATGGTCTAGGAGATATCGACAAGCAATTGATTAGAGCTGTTGGCGATCCTGTCCAAAGATTCCATGAAGATGCCTTAAGAATGATGAGGGCAGTTAGATTCATGAGTCAGCTGAAATTCAAGCTAGAGGATAAGACAGAACAAGCAATTTTAGACAATCATTTGTTGCTAAAAAATATCTCGATTGAAAGAATTAGAGATGAATTTGTTAAAATGGGCATCGGTTCAAATGCCAGAACAGCTTTTGAAGTATTCTTGACAACCAAACTGAGCGAAGAAGTGCCACATTTTGCCGGAAAAAGCAAATTGCTAGAAGTTTTTCCAAAATTGCAATTCAGCCCAACCGAAGAGACTAGTTTGTGGTCAATTATTATTATTCTGTTAAAGTTGCCTAATGATAAGATACATGAATTCATGAGGGCCTGGAAGAATTCTAATGCAATGACTGACGAGGTTGAAAGAGTTGTTAGCTTCTTTGACATTCTTTCTGAAAAAACTCCTAGCGACTATGACTTATTTAAAGTTGGCAAGACCACTTTGTTAAACACAATTGATGTCGCCCATATTTTAGGTCAGCCGATTGATTCTAAGGTTTTAGTTGATCGATACTTGGCTTTACCAATCAAGTCAACTGATGAACTAGTTATTGATGGACGTTTCTTAATTCAAGCCGGATTTAAACCGGGTCCACAGCTAGGCGTGATTTTGGAAGAAATAAAAGAAAAAGTGGTAGATGGAGTTTTGGAAAATAATCAGGACGAAATATCACTTTACATAAATAAATATCTGTAAAATTTATACAAAATCAACAAAAAAATATCAAAATTCTCAGAAATGAAAATTTTGATATTTTTAGTTTCTTGATAATTTTACTAGTGTGACTGTTTTATATGTAGAATAACACAGAAAAATACATCAGGATTGATCCTAGCAAAACAAACATGTGCCAAATTACGTGAATAAATGGGACAGACTTCATTGTATAAAGCAAAGCCCCCACAGTGTAAGCTACCCCGCCGAGCACAAGTAGCCAAAAGCCGGTTGGACTTAGGCGGATGTATAAATACTTGGCTGACAGAATGATTAACCAACCCATGACGACATAAAGAATCGTATCAAAGATTACATGTTTGCCGCGATTGAATATATAATAGACAATGCCTATGATTGTTGAACCCCAGATAAGACCGAATAAAGTCCATCCCCAGGCACCACCAATTGCTACTAAAGAGTAGGGAGTATAGGAGCCAGCAATCAGCAAGAAAATGGACGAATGATCAAAAATCTGAAAAACGTTTCTTGCACGGGTAAAAATCAGACTATGATATAAGGTGGAGAATAGGTAGAGCAAAATTAGACACACGCCATAGATTGTAAAGGTTACGACTCTAAGAGCACTGCCAGTTTGGGCTGCTTTAACAATTAAAATCACCAGTCCTACTACAGCTAGTCCAAAGCCAATACCGTGGGTAATAGCACTAAAAACATTGTCTAGAATATTGTATTTTTTAGATCTGACTTTAGGATCTTTCCAAAGATTATTTATTTTCATTAGTTCAATCCAATCTGTTATTTTAATAAAGAATTTTTTTGTTATACTAACTTTATACGCTAGCTCACATTTTAGCATAAATTATGAGCTTAATAGAATTGAGGGCGAAAACGTTGACAAAGATTAAAATTATGACTGATTCCTCTGTTCAATTGACAGAAGAAGAAATCAAGCAATATGAAATTACCGTAGTACCTTTAACCATTTCGATTGAAGGCAAGACTTATGTTGATGGTGAAGACATCAGTCGAAGCGAATTTGTTGAAAAGATGAAAGCAGCTGAAGAATTGCCAAAGACAAGTCAACCATCTATCGGTAGATTTGTTGATGTAATTAAGCAACTGACTGAAGATGAAGATACTGAAGTTATTGGAATTTTCTTAGCTAAGTCTCTTAGTGGAACAATCGATGCAGCTAGACAAGCAGTCGAAATTGCCGATCGAGAAGACAGAGTAACAATTATTGACTCAGAATTAACTGATAGAGCAGAAGGCTTGCAAGTTTTGGAAGCGGCTAAGGATGCACAAGCTGGCAAATCTAAGCAAGAAATTATTGACCACGTTAATCAAATTAAGTCCGGTCAAAAGTTGGGCATGATGGTAGTAGATTTGAAGAATTTGATCAAGGGTGGTAGATTAGGAGCCCTATCTGGTAAGGTTGCAACTTTATTGAACATCCGTATTGCTCTTTCTATGCCTAATGGTCAACTAGAAGTTGATAAAAAGGGTAGAGGAAAGAAGTTCTCTAAGGCATTTGACGAAAATATTCTCAAAGATATCGAAGAAAATAAAGATCGAATCTCAGACGTTGGCATTTCTTACGTCGATACGCCAGACGAAATGGAAAAATTAGCTGATAGAATTCGTCAAATAAATCCAGAAATTAACGTTTTAGTAAGACAAACCAGTCCAATTATTGCAACGCACGCAGGCACTGGCGCATACGCAATTTTATACTATTTGAGGTAGAACTTAGATGTACAGAGAGAGTTTTTATCGATTTTTGATGACTCAAATTGATCCAGGATCACATGATGACATAGCTGAATTTGCCAACAATGCTCAACACGATTCTACATTTCCAAAGCAAGAACAGGATTATGAGGCTTTGGCAGATTATTTAGAATTAAATGCGGGTTATTTGCCAGAGATGTCAATCTTTGACCGTGCATACGAGTTATACCAGGAAAAGATGCAGTATTAGTTCTGGAATGATTTTTTAAATAAGTTTTGATAATTTGAGCGATTGATTTAGGTTGATCGCTTTTTTTATCGGGTGGAGAAAGAAGATTTTTTGTTTCAGTAAAATACAATTCTAATTAGTTGTTACTAAATTTTATTAAAATGAAAAACAATCAGACAACTGTTGAAAACACCCCATCAAAAATGATAAATTAAGCAAATAGGAATTGCGCAAAAGTAGTTTTCATCATGTTAAGAGTAATGAAATGAGAGGAAGTTTTTATTATGGCAACTATTCAATGGTATCCAGGTCATATGAATAAGGCTAGAAATCAATTAGAAGAAAAGATAAATCTAATTGACGTAGTAGTAGAAGTTTTGGATGCAAGAATTCCAAGCTCATCACGCAATCCAATGATTGCAGATTTAGTTGGTACTAAGCCACACGTAATTATTTTAAATAAGGCTGACCTAGCGGATCCCGTTTTGACAAAGGCATGGCAAAAGAAGTTGCAAACTAATGGCAAATTTGTTTTGGCAATGGATTCACTTCACAATACCAACATGCAGGGACTTATTCATCTGATCAAAAAAGCAGCCAGCGAAAAAACTAAGAAGTTGGAAGAAAAGGGTGCCGTGAATCCTACCATTAGAATTGCATTTGCTGGAATTCCAAACTGTGGCAAATCGACCATCATTAACCGACTAGTTGGGCGTAACGTGGCAGAAGTAGGAAACAAACCAGGTGTTACTAAAGGGCAAACTTGGTTAAAGACATCTACAAACATTCAAATTTTGGATACACCGGGGATTCTTTGGCCTAAGTTTGATGACCAAGCAGTAGGTTATAAATTGGCAGCATTTGGCGCAATCAAGGATACAGTATTCCACGCTGACGACGTTGCTTTATTTACGATTAAGTTGCTGCGTCAATACTACTTAGCAGAATTAGTCAAGTTTGCTAGATCAACTAAAGAACAAATTGAACAAATTTCTGATACTGATTTACTATTAGCATTGACCGATATTTATGGTATGAGAGATGACTATGATAGATTTTCCTTGTACATGTTGCAACGTTTGCGTAAAGGAAAGATTGGAAAGATAACATTAGATAGACTATGACAATTACCGAAATAAAGAATTTACTTAATGCAGATCAAGTTTCTACCGAATTATTGGAAGAACTTGCTGATGATCAGCGTGCAGGCGTGAAGAAACTCCTGCTTAATTATCACAAGAAGCAAGAAAAGCTTCAAGCTAAAAAGATGGAATTCCAAAAACGCTTTTCATATGAAGAAAAGTTTTGGAAAAAGGGACAAATTGTAGCTGGAGTAGATGAAGTAGGTAGAGGACCATTGGCTGGACCAGTTGTAACAGCAGCGGTAATAATCGATAGTAGCTTTGATTTGTTAGATGTTAACGATTCTAAGAAATTAAGTCCGCAGAAAAGACTGGCACTGTATCCTAAAATTCTTGAACAGGCCGTAGCTGTAGCAGTTGGCGTTAAAGATGCCGAAGTAATTGATCAAATCAATATTTATGAAGCAGACCGCCTAGCTATGGCCCAGGCAGTTAACAACTTAAGTATAAAGCCAGATGCCTTGCTAGTAGATGCCATGAATGTACCAGTCGACATCCCTCAAGTTAAGTTAATTAAGGGAGACGCCAAGTCAAATTCAATCGCGGCAGCATCGATCATAGCCAAAGTGTTCCGTGATAAATTGATGGATGATTACAATGAGTTATATCCTCAGTATAAATTTAACCATAACGCAGGATACGGAACGGCAGATCACCTTAAGGCCTTAGAAATGTATGGCCCAACACCAATCCATCGTAAGTCATTTGAACCCGTCAGCAGATTCTTTCAAAAATAGCTGAGTAAAATAAAAGCTCTGGATTAACCCAGGGATTTTTGACGTTGTTCAAGCAACTTTATAATCCTAAAAAGTAAATTTTTTCAAAAAAATCAAAAATAAAAAAAGAAAACTCCATTTTTTGCGTAAAATTGCAAATCCTTTGATATATAAAGGATTTGAGAGGGTTAGAAAATAGCAAAGAAGACAAAAAGAAGACGAAACTAAAAGCCACCCGTTTAAAGGGTGGCTTTTAGGTATGTTTAACAACAAATTCTTAACTACGATGCTAAAAGCATTTTACAACTTATCGACAATCGTTTCAAGCTTATCCTTACTTTCAGATAGCATGTGATAATAGATTTGTTCGGTGGTTTTGGCTGATTCATGACCTACACGCTTCTTTATGTCTTCTAAGGGAACGCCCAAACTTGCTAACTTTGAAATATGCGTATGTCTAAAAAAGTGAGTAGTGATATTTTTATTAATACCGGCTTTTTTGGCTGCACGTTTTAAATACTGGTTAGTGCTTGTATAAACTAATGGCATTTTTTTATTAGTGAAAATGAACTGATTATCATTCTTGTTAATGCAATGCTTTTTTACAATTTCGCTTGCTTTTGGTGGCAAATATACGACTCTCATACCGGCGTTTGTCTTAGTTGCTTTACGCTTGATGGCTTGATTATTAGATTTATGTTTTTTCACTAAGATTCCATTGATGATAAGAGAATATTTACCGTCTATCTTTTTGAAGTCCTTAACTTGCAGACCAGATATTTCAGAAAAACGCAAACCTGTTAAATACATGGTTTCGAAAAGATCAGCATAATTAATTTTACCGGCCTTCTTAACATAATCAATCAGATCTTTATATTCTTTATCAGTTAGATATTTGTTCTCTATGAGTTTAACGGCGTCTATCCTATGTCTTTTTAGTCTTAATCCTAGAATTGGATTAGTCTTTATGTAGCCGAACTCTATACCGTAAGTGAACAAATGTAAGAGCGCTGCACGCCTAATATTGCAATATGAATGAGAATATTTTTGTTGCATTCTATCAAAGTATTCCTTGAAAAACGGAACATCCAAATTGCTAATGATTGGGTCTAAGTCATTCAAAGAATTTATGTACTCTTTTATATGAGTTTGGTAGACCCAATAAGTTTGATATGAAGGATCTAGCTCAGCCTTATCTTTATTCAAATTGTAATGCTCGCAATAGTGCTTAAAAAGGGTTCTAAGCGTGATATTGCTAGTCCCTAGGTTACCTAAAGCTAATTCTATTTTTTCACTTAATATGGCCCGTGCGTGCGCCTGTGCTTGCTTTGTCTTTTTGGCTAGCGTGCAAGAAACGGACTTATATTTCAACGAACCAGGTTTTGAAGCATAAGGGTCAAGGTATTTCTGTGTATACTTAAATTTACCACTAGGTAGGGCGGTAATAGTCATTGAATATTCTTTCATTTTTCTACCCCATTTTTGATATAATAGAGTAGTCTTAATATGAGTTAAGGCTACATGTTTTATAAAAAGGCAACTATGATGTTTGGCGACGGAGTAGCTGCCTTTTTTGTATTTACTTACTAAAATCAATTGGCTTTAAATGATGCTTTTTAAAGTAAGCATTGGATTTTTTGGCTAATAATTTTGGATTTTTATAATAGGTATTCAATATCTTTTTTAACGGCTTAAATTGCTTGTCAGTAAGCTTGTAAAAAAGATTGTCATCACTATCATCATCAAACCAAGTTGCTGGGTAGTAATCATAATTAATTGTGTGGAACCAACTTAAATCATCAACACTTCTAAAAGAACAATGCTTGTAATCATTTATAGTCCAACCCCAATTAACGCCACGTGCACGAATTGCTACTGTGTCACCAGGATTTAAAATATATGCTTTTTTATATCTATTTAAAGCAGCATATTTACCTGGAATAACTTTATAAACCTGTGTTTTTTTCTTGATTTCAACTCGGTAAAACTTCCTAGTATATTTAATCCAACTAGGACTTTTAGCAGCATGAACTGGATTGTTTCCTACTAGTGCACCAGTTGCACCTGATAAAAGAGCTACACAAGCACTAGCTAATGCTAACTTCTTAACTAATTTATTCATTTTAACCGACCATTCTAAAATAATTCTCTAAAAGATAATAACAACGTTTAGGAATACAAAACACCTCAGCAAATTTAAACCAGGTATCAAAGCAAAAATCGTTTATTTTACAATATTCCAAAAACATTTTTAAAGCGTATCTGTCAGCATTTGAGTCAGTTCTTAAACCGTTGATAGGGGAACTGTCAAAATCCAAACGGCTATGCTTTAACATCAAGTGTGCTATTTCATGCGCTATGATGAACGGCAATTCATTTGGATCAGATAGATTAGTATTGATAACCATCATTCTAGTATCTGGATAGCTAGCAGACGGGTCATCAAGGCCAACCTTAACCATTATGAAGCCAATACCATTTTCAAACGCAAAATTTAAAAGATATTCTATCAAACGTTCTCTATTCCGCTTATTACTCAAATCAATCATCTCTTTTATAGATCATCAGCTACATCCCTTTTAGGCACCTTATTATTTTTGGCATATGTTTCAACAATTGAACGATAATAATCGTTTAAATCATCAGGTATAACACCCTTATACGGTAAACCTAAATCCTTATAGGTGGGTTTATGACTTGGAGCAGTGTCAGCATCTATATCTTTACCAAAAGAATCAACTCCTAAAATATCTTCTACATGAACATGTAATGCTTTTGCAAATTCAGGCGCTCTATTAATAGGAAACTCCCTTGTGTGGTTAAAATATCTGGAAACACCAGATTTAGCCATTCCAACTCTTCTAGCCAGTTCACTTATTGATACACCTTGTTCTTTACGAAGTTCATTAAGGTAATCTATTATTTCGCTACTTGATCTCATTTAATCAACTCCTTTAATTAATATAATACCCCAAATGTTGACAAAAAAATACTTTTTTTATACTTTTTGATATTTTTTGTTGACAAAAAGAAACGATAGTTATAATATAAAGATGTTCACAAAAGAGAACGAAAGGAGAAAAGTTACATGGAGTTTGATCTTAAAAGGCTAAAAGCCGAAAGAGTGGCCCAAGGACTTACTCAGGCCGAATTAGCCCACAAGATAGGCATTAGCACTAATACCTATTGGAAAAAAGAAAACGGCCAACGTGATATAGGCATAGATGAATTCATTAAAATCATGTCTGTATTAGGTTTTAGCAAAGAACAACTTCCACTTTTTTTTACTAAAAACGTTCACTAAAGTGAACAAAAAGGAGGAAAAATGGAGAAAACAGTTACTCGTAACGAGTTAATGGAATTAAAACATTACTCGTTAAGCACTTATTACTTAAGACGTGCGGAGTGCTTAACTAGCCCATATGCATCAGCATTAGTGTTTGATGGCAATCGAACACTTATCAAGCTTGATCTTTGGGATAAGTTCATTGAATGGAAATCAGACAATAAAAAGCGTGAGCTTTTAGGAATTTAGGAGGTAGAAAAAATGGAACCAATTACTTTGATGGTTAATGAATTAAAAGATCACGGTTGCGAAGTTTTAAGCAACCATGATGTAAAAGGATTGGGCAACTACTGCTACATAGTTGTAAATCCTGATGGGTGTGAAGCGCTTATGCAGTACCACCCATACGGTGAACTCATTGAGCTAGTATTTGACAGTTTTAGTTACATTTCAATTGACTTGCACGCTTTAAGTTGGGGATTTTTTAAAGCAAGTTCAATCAAGTTGAAAGCTAAACCAGATGAAAAAACTGATCTAAATACTGTATTTTATCAAGTTGCTGATTTGTATGAAAACTATCACACAACAAAATTCAAGAATATTAGAAAGAAGGTTTAATATGTTTGGTTTTGATGATGATGATTTTTTTGGTGACATTCCGGCGCCTAAAGGAAGCTGCAAACTTGATTACATCATGAATGATGTTTGTGATGTAATCAGCAAAATTACTTTTTGGGTTTTAGTGATTGGCGGAACCCTAGGAGTGATAGAACAAGTAGTAATTGCGATAACCAACGCAATTTTAAAAGCTAAAGGATTGAGGTGAGATTGTGAGACCTGAGAGCAAAAGATCAGATAAATATGATGATGTAAAGCAAAGATTGCTAGAAGCAAGTAACGCAATTTTTGCTGATAAAAGAAAAAAGACCGCTAACAAATAGCGATCTTATAAGAAAACCTAAGGAGATTATAGCACATGCTACAAAGTAAAGAAATAAAGTTCTATCAAGATTTGGATTACTTAGAAATATTGGTTCATGCTGATCCTTATGCATTAGTTGTCTGGGTTGATGACATAGAAGCAACTATTAGTGATTGTTCTGAGTTGCAAAACAAAGATCAATACCAGTTCAAATCAGTGTATGAATTTTTAGAGTGGCGTTTAAGTGAGTTAAACAATGATTTAAATGCATTAGCTGATGAATTGGGTTACAACCGAGCACCCGGGATAATTGATAGATCAGATTTTATTTTTGATCTAATAGCTAATAGCAATGATAACTTTGAAGAGTTCAAAGATTGGCTAGCTGAAAGTTATAACTGTTACAGATTAGAGGATAGATGGGATGACTAAAATGCAAGAATTGGTACCAAACAAGGTTAATCAAATAAGTTTTGCAAATAAAAAGTTTGCAGTAACTTTTGAACCGGCCAAAATCAATTTCCCCGAATATGACCAAATGGCACAAACCGTTGATCAAATAGCTAACGAATACGCTAATTGGGAAGTTAAGCCAGAACGTATTAAAGAGTCAAAAGCCGTTAGAGCGGATTTAAACCGGCTTAAAACTGGGATCAATAGAGTGAAGATTGACATCAGCAAACAAGCTGATGCGCCAGTTACTGAGTTCAAGCGAAACATTAAGGTTTTGCTTGATAAGATCAATGCTACATCTAGCAAGATTGATCAAGGCATCAAACAGCTAGAAGACAAGGAAAAAGCAGACCGACACAGTATTAATATAAGGTACATTGCAAAATTGGCTGATGTGTCCGGTATTGATCCAAACCAGATTGAATATGATTCTAAATGGGACCTGAAAACAACCAGGTTTGAAACGATTGATAAAAGTATCAATCAACAAATTCAAATCCTAGTTGCAAAACAATTGGAGTTTGAAGAAAACGTAAAGGCCGTTAAATTGCAAGCTCAAACATTAGGTTTGCCTGAGAGCCATTGGATTAATGAACTCACTAGCAAATCACTTAGCACGGTTTTACAAGAAATGACTGCTTATAAAAAAGACGTGGCTGCAATTGCTAAAAAACAAGCGGAGACAAAACAAAAAGAGCAAAAGGATCTTAAAAAACAGGGTAAATACCTTGTTGATCCTGAGACAGGTGAAGTAAAAGAAAAACTCTATGATTTTAGTTTAGAGTTCTATGGCGTCACTTCTTATCAAATGGACCAGTTAAAACGGTTTATTAAAGATATGGGTATTAAAGCCGGTAACGCTCATACATTGAAGAGGAGATAGAAAAAATGGAAATTATAGGAAATTCGGAGCAATTCTCAAACTGGGCTAAGCATTTCAACGCCGTTAAGGCGCTGATCATTCAACCCAAAAAGACACATTCCGTGTCGGTAAAGATGAAGAACGGCCAACGCTACAACTATAAATATGCTGATTTAGCAGGCGTTGATAAAGCTATTCAACAAGCCGTTAACCAGGTTAGGGATAAAGACGGTTTACCTTGTCTTAATTATTCCGTTGATGCTGGTATTGATATTGACGGAATATGGGCCGAAACGCTAGTCATTGACAGTTCGGGTTGTGCCGTTAAATTGTCAAAATTATGGTTTAAGTCAGCAAACGTTGGTAATGCTCAATCATCCGCATCCCTACTTTCATATGCTAAAAGATATTCTTTATCAGCTTCTTTTGGCATAGCTAGTGAGGATGATGATGATGCACAACAGTTCGTAAACAATCAGCCAGAACAGCCAGAACAACCACAAGCACACTATTTAAACGATAGTGAATTGAATAGCTACATGGTTGTATATGCTGGTAGACGGCTTAAATTGGCTGATCTTATGCAAGATGCTATTGATGGTGATAAAGACGTTCAAAATTGGATCAAGTCAGAACGTGACCCACAAACAGTCATAGCAATTAAACAGCTGAGTGATATTTATAAGCGTTCTGCTAAGAAGGTTGAACCCAAACCAGAACCAGTAGAACAAAAGACGGAGGATAAAACCATTAAAGAGCTGGTTGATGGTCATGAACCAGAAAATCCAGAAAATTTGTTTGATGGTTTGGAATAGTGAGGCATTAAAAATGATCATCAGAAAAATTGATAGTGTTACGAATGTTCCAAACCAAATAATTAATGCTGATAATTTATCATTTAAAGCCCGTGGAATATTTGTTTACTTATGGGCACAAGTTAAAAATGGTGGCGAACAAGATTTTAAAAAGCTTGTTCAACACACACCCGAGGGCACAACCAGTATTAGAAGCGGATTGAAAGAGCTAGAAAACAAGGGCTATTTAAAAAGAGACAAAAAGCGATATACCAATGGGCAATATAAAGAGTCATTTTGGATTTTATCAGAGTACGGGGATTTGAAATAAGCTAGGTGCGAAAAAATGGAACAATTCGAGGGATCAAATTACTTCTTGTACATTCCGGCAAAAGTTGCACATGATACAAGATTTAAATCTTTTAGATCAATAATTTTATACGGTGAGATCAGTTCAATTCTTAACGTAACTAACAAATGCTTTTTAAGCAATAAGAAGTTAGCAGAGAGATTGAATTGCACAGAACGAACAATTCAAAAGTGTTTGCAAGAATTAAAAATCCTTGGCTACATTGAAACAAAAAATATTGTTGATCCAGAAAGTGGAGCAGTAATTAACAGAGAAATTTATTTTCCAACTGATGTAAAAAAGCAAAGTGAAGAAATAGATTTCACCGGGGAGGTGTCCCACAGTTCGGGGGACGGGCGAACTACAGGACGCAAACCAGGTGAACCACAGTTCGCCATAATAGAACATATTAATAAAACAAATAATAGAACTAATATATATAGTTCCGCTGAACCGGAACCCGTTGTTAACGATAAGCCTAAAAAGCAAAAGCCGAAAAAGCAAGTTCAACAAGTTCAAAAGTGGGTAAAGCATGAAGAGGCAATAAAAGAAATTATTGATTATCTAAATGCTAAGCTAGGCACTAATTACAGCCCAACCACAAAAGAGACTGTAAACTTTATCAAACAGGATTTTGAAAAGGGTCATGGTGTCTATGACTTAAAACAGGTCATAGATAACATGTATGATGCATGGATTGGAACCGACATGTTTAAATACATGCGACCTTCAACCTTGTTTAGGCCTAGCCACGTTGAGAACTATTTAAATCAAGGTCAGCTGCAAAAGCAGAATAAAGCAAAACGGCCGGTTGCTTTTGGTGGTTTTGTCAAACGCAAAACCGAACCTAGCCCAACCGAGTTAAGCCAGGTACACCAAAAGAACTATGATTATCAGCAAAAGCAAAACAAAGTAAGCCCTGAAACATTGGATTACTTGGACAACGCTTTTAAAGACCTAGAAGGGAATGATGCTGATGACAATAGCCGGTAAAGAACTAAATCTTTTAAATATCAGTGATATTAGCACTGATGAATTACAAGCTTTTGCGGAGCTGATTGACAAGGATTTAGATCCTACAAAATACAAAGAGGGACTTAGAAGGCTTATTCATATTGAAATTGTGGCCCGTCAAGAAATTGATACAGTCGTTCAAAAGCGTGATAAGCAAAGACAGGCCGTGTATGAACTTTACGAGTTAAAGAAGGGGGAACAGTAGTTGCAGCAAACATTCACAGTTATCAAGATTGATAATGACATCTTATGGACTGATTACGATATTTATTATTTGACTGATTTGATTGATAAAGCCGATAAGAACAAGCTTTTTAAACTTAAAGCCCATGAAGTTCGAGGCAAAAATGTTTACTCAAAAGAGTATTACACGTTTATCAATTTAAACCGAATAGCCGTTATAACAACGGTTGATTATATTGGGGAGGCTGAGTAATGAAGGCCGGAACCGTCAAACTATCGTATGATCAATTCTTGCTTTTGCGTGAGTACAAAAAGCGATTGAATTTATCGTGTGATGCATTAGCAAAAGAGTTGGATCTATGTAAGCCAACAGTTGTGAAAGTTTTGAGAGATAGACGTACAAACATCTATCCAAAAACCAAAAACAAAATTGAATTTTGGCTTTTAAGGCAACAAATTCACAGGCTTTTGACTAGTGATATTAGGATGATTAGGAGTTAGCAGCATGAGTTATAAATTGCTGAAAGAAGCACGACTAGCAAAAGGATTATCACAAACGCAATTGTCCAAACTATCAGGGATTAGACAAGGATCTATTAGCCAGTATGAACACGGTATTTGTAAGCCGGATATAAAGACTTTTTGGAAGTTGGCAAACGTGCTTGGAATTGATGACAAGTACGAGGATATTTTCCCTAACTTAAAACGACAAGTTTTGGAACTTGAAATTGAAAATAAAAAGTTAAGAGCAAAGATTGACGAGCTACAAAAGGCGAACTTTTTTAAAAATATTCTTGGTATTAGATATTTGATTGACAACAAAAACGTTAAACAAATGCTTGATGATACCAGGCTTGTTAACAAGCCAATGAAAAATTATAGCCAGATAGTCATAGAACTGGAAGACAACGATAGAACGGAGCCAATAGCAGTCATTACAAATGATAGTTTTGAAGTGTCCAAACATTTCAAAGTGATTAGGAAGGTTGTATTCAATGATTGATATTTACGACAAAGAGTATGAAGACGGTTTTATTTTCGAAGATCCAAAATATGCTGCACACTATGAGCATTTTAAGGTATTAAACAAGCGGATTGATTTTCTTGAGAAACGTAACAAGCAGTTAGATCAAGAAAATCAAGCATTAAGCCAAAAATTAGCAAGTTATAAGAGCATGGTTGAAGTGTTATTTGAAATTATGAAGGACAAAAAGTAGGAGTTGATATTGTGGGCATTGATGATATTGAAACAACAAAGAACGTTAAATCATTCTTTGAGAGCGATTTTTGGCATTACGTTCAACAGGGTGGGATACACCCTAATCAGTTATCAAGTCCACAACTAGACGGTATTTCAGCTCACACAAACATTAACGGGCTTGAAAGTTCATTAATAAATCAAATGAACAAGGCCGACCGAGCACAATACCTAGCTACAACCATTCTAATTGCCCTGTTTGATTGTTCTGACTTTGAGTATGAAAGACATAAAACAATCATGCATAGGTTGTTTGTAAAGCATATGACACAGGAACAAGTTTGTATTAGCCTTAATTTTTCCCAATACCAGTTAAGAAAACAACTAACGTTGGGATGCATTGAGTTTGCTGAGAGATTGAATTATTGGCGGATCAAAAGGGATGCAACCGAATTGCCAAATTTAATCGTAGAAAAAACGAATGATATTTAATATATTTTAACGAATATCAATATTTATTCAAAACCACTTCAACAACTCAAAGTCGTATATTGATATTGTTGAAAGATTGAGATAGATCTTTCAACTGATACCAAATACCAATATTCCATTTTTTCTGTCATTTAGTTATTTCCTCCGCTAAAAAATAACTATTTGAGTAACTGATTTTACGTCTCATATACGGCAGCATGAAAGATTAAGCTTAACAGTTGGTGCAATTCCAACCATGCTGCATAGGCTAGCAATAGCCTAATTAATTTCGTGTTAATCGGTGGGCGTTCTACAAGTGCTAGAATTAAGAATTAAATTTAGTTGTTAAATAACATAGAGTCTTACTTGTGACGGTGGTGCGATACCACCAACGCCTTTTGCCACCTACCAAGGGTGGCACTGCTTCTAATTTCATTGATAAAGCACTTATAATCTAGAATTTCGAATTAGTAAACTTGGTGGTTTGCCGACAGTCTAACCCACCTTTATCAGTGATTAACGTGGGTTACGTGGGTGCAATTCTCACGGGCAAACTTAGAAGGCAGAAAATAAACTTTTTTGTTAATGCTACAAGCGCAGTTATAACGGGATTAGTTGTAATCGTGCTTATCTTATATATCATAGAAAAATTTATAGATAGGAGATGATCAGCATGAAGGATTTAAAAAACTTTGAATTTGGGACAATCAAAAGATCACAAATTAAGTTTGCTGATTACAATCCTAGAAAAATTGACAAAAGTAACCAGGATAAACTTATTAACGCTATCAAAGATCATGGCTTAATTGAACCGGTTGTTTGGAACCAAAGAACCGGGGTTCTGGTTGGTGGTCATCAGAGATTAACGGCAGCAGATACTATTTATCAATCTAATGATTATGATGTACCAGTTGCTATTATTGACGTTGATACTAAGACAGAAAAGAAGTTAAACGTTCAGTTAAACAATCCTAGCCTACAAGGAAGTTGGGATTTAGATGAACTGTTGAAACTGTCAGATGATGTATCGTTTGAAGAAATGGGTTTTGATCAGTCAGATATAGATAGCATGTTTGATGGTCAAGTTGCTTTTAGCAATGATGATCCTAATGATTTATCTGATCCGTTATCAGATGATATTGATGACAGTGATAGTAGTTTCGAGCCAAGCTTTCAGAATGCACAAAAAGCAATTTTTGATGGTGTGGGTGATTATGATATTCCTGAAATAAAAGGCGTTGATCATATTGATGACGTTAATTGGATTAGTTTTAACATGCTTAAAACGTATAAAGATGATAAACCGTTTGGAGTGCATCACTTCATAGATGATTACCAGTTTGAACGCGAGTGGTCACACATAGATGTTCAAGTTGAACGTTTAAAGCGTGCTAAGTATGTAACTAGTCCTGATTTCAGCTTATACATGGACTTCCCAAAGGCGCTACAAATTTATAACCATTTTAGGAAACATTGGATAGCTGCGTATTTTGAACAAAACGGTATTCAAGTAATTCCTACCATTGCATGGAGTGATGAGGATAGCTGGGCTTGGTGTTTTGACGGGGAACCGGTAAACAAGCCGGTTGCAATTTCTAGCGTGGGTGTCATGAACAGTGAACAAACAAAAGATGCATTTCTAGCCGGTTATACCAAGATGATTGAAGTTCTTAACCCGTCGCAGATTCTCTATTATGGGGACATGTTACCAGAGCTAGAAGACGATAGCACAATTATTAGATTAGATTCATTTACAACGCAACTAAGAAAGAGGGTAAATAATTAATATGGGTGGTCGTGGTGCAAGTTTAAAGAAAAAGAATAAAAACAATCCTAGTAATAGCAAAAAAGGCAATAAAATTAAAGTAGACAAAAATACTAAAATAGAGCAAGTTGAAGGTGGCATGAGTATTGATACCGCAGACAATCACAATGCTAATCCTAACTACATGGGTGGTAGAAAAGCACTAGCTTTATACAATACTAAAAATAGGGAATTTAACGCACTTAGTACTAAAATTGAGCAGAAGCAAGCTGAGTTTAAGCGTAATCCAAGTCCTGGTGCTAGAAGAGAATTGCAATCGTTAATAAGTCAAAGAAAACAAAAAGCCCAAGAGTTGTTGCAAATGCAATGGACTTCTAGAGGATACTCCGAGAATTGTCAAAGATCAGTTATTGCATATGAATTAAGAAGACGTGGCTACAAAGTAACTGCACAACCAGCACCAACAAAAGGGAAAGATACAGGATATAGACCGGCAATTTTAGCATTTAAAAATCGTGAAAATATCAAATTGCCAAAAACTGTTGCTAAGCGTGGCGATTATATTGATAGTAAGCTTAAATCGAAACTTAAAGCGGGTGAACGTGGCGTTATTACATTCCATTGGCGTGATCCTGATGGTAAAAGAACATATGGTCACACGATTAATGTTGAACGTAAAAAGAATGGTAGTCTACTTTATGTTGATTCACAAATTGGCAAAAAGAGTAAGAAGTTTAACGATTATATCGCTGGGAAAAATGGTATCATTAGACGTAACAGTAATTAGTTTTAGTTAAAGGAGACAGAAAATGGATGTTTTTGATAAGCCCTTAACAGTCGATCAGTGCAAAGAAATTGCAGATAAATTTTGCAAAGATAATGATTTAGAGTTAGGAATTTTTGAAGGCAAAAATATTGATGGTCAAAAAATTGATGGTTATTGTTTTGCTGCCTTCAATCCTGATGATGAAGGTAAATTAGTTGGGTATCCGTTGCATATCATTGTTGATCATTTAAGTGGTGTGGCAATTCCAGTAAGATTTTAAATTTAGAGTAGTTTAACCGCTACTCTTTTTTTGTACCCTAAATTAGTAAAGAAGGTGATCAGTTTGTGGCAAAAGCTAAGTATTCAGAGTGGTTAAAATCTGAAGGCTTGGAAAAATTGACAATGTGGGCACGTGATGGGCTTACAAATGATCAAATTGCTGAAAAAATGGGCATATCACGGTCAACACTGCAAGACTGGTGCAATAAGTATCCGGACATATCGGACGCATTAAAAAAGGGTAAGGACGTCGTAGACGCAAAAGTTGAAGACTCTTTAATAAAAACAATTAATGGTTATAAAACAGAAACCCTTGTATACCGCAATGTTAAGAAGTCGGAACTAAAATTAAAGGCTGACAGAACCGTATATATGAACCAGTACAAACTTGATCATCCGGACGCGACAAAAGAAGAAGTCCAGATAGCGACTTTAAATGGCGTATCAGAGTATGAAGAAATTCTAGCAACTAGAACCGTTCATGAAGTCGGACCTAATCCAACTGCTATTATGTTCTGGTTGAAGGCTAGAAGACCGGACATTTACCGTGATCAGTCATTTGCACGGCTTAACGAAGCAAACGCTAAGAAGACCGAAATTGAAGCAAGAATTGCTGAAACGCAGCTTAAACAACTTAAAGAGGCTGATAATCCAAGCAATCAAACAATCATTGTTGATGATGTAGCAAAGATGAAAGAACTGATTAAGAAGGATAAAGATGAAAACAGTACAGATAACCAAACAGATTAACCCGCATTTCTATGATATGTGGCTAACTGATAAGCCCTATATTGTTTGCAAGGGTGGCCGTGGTTCTTTTAAAAGTTCTGTTATCAGTCTTAAACTGGTTACCATGATGATGAACTATATATCAGAAGGTAAAACAGTTAATGTTATCAGTATCAGAGAAAACGCAAACTATTTAAGAGACAGCGTTTATAATCAAATTCTTTGGGCTATTGGGATTTTAAACGTACAAAACGAATTTAGAACAAAAGTAAGCCCGTTACTTATTCAACACGTTCAATCAGGTTCCACTTTTTATTTTTACGGAGCCAATGACCCAATGAAATTGAAGTCTAATATCGTTGGAAATGTTATTGCGATTTGGTTTGAAGAGTTTGCCAACCTTAAAAGCGTTGATGTTTTTGATCAATCAGTTCCTACTTTTATCAGACAGAAGCCGGACTTCATAGACAAGACAAAAATATTTATTAGTTACAACCCACCACGTAACCCTTACAGTTGGGTTAATGAGTGGATAACTGATAGAGAAACTGATCCAGATTACTTTATTGATACTAGTAGTTACTTAGATGATGAACTTGGATTTACGACAGAACAACAATTAAAGCTTATTGAACGTTATAAGCAAACTGATCCGGACTATTACAGGTGGCTTTATCTAGGGGAAGCGGTCGGGCTTGGTACCAACGTTTATAACATGAAGTTGTTTAAGTACGCTGATAAAATTCCTGATGATGAATATCTTATTGATATTTTCTATGGTATGGACATTGGTTTTATGCGGTCCGCAACGGCCTGTGTCGCTTGTGGTTTTACAAATAAATACAACTTGTATTTGTTGGAGACCTGGTATTATGACCCTTCAAAGTATGAATTAAAAAAGAGCCCGGAACAACAGGCAAAAGGCGTTCATGCATTTGTTGAGCATATAACCGATAAATACGGGATGTATCCTAGTAATATGACCCTTGATAGTGCTGATGGTGGTTTATATACGCAATATTGGAATATGTATAATGTGCAATGGTCAAAAGTACGTAAACTAAGTGAAGATGCAATGATTGACCGGGTACAGGACTTATTAGCACAGGGCCGTTTTTACGTTGTGAAGGATCCTAGCAATGATATTTTCATAGAGGAGCACAAAAAATATCGTTGGGATGATCAAACTATAAAGAGTGATCATCCGCACGTTGTAAAAGAGGATGATCACAGTGTTGATGCATTCAAATATTTAGTTTTAGACAATGAACAAGAATTAGGTTTGTCAGTATAGTAAGGCGGTGAAAAAATGACCGTATTAGACAAGATAAAAAGCTTATTTAAAAAAGGTGGTGAACTGATAGGGATGCAACAGGTTAAAAGTTTAAATGCTATCACTGATGATCCTAGAATTAAGGTGCCGGCTAAAGAATACGAAAGAATAGCAAAAGCAAAACGCTACTACCAAGACGAATTGCCAAAAGTTACCTACTATGCAATGGGCAACAAAAAAGAACGTAAAATCAGTTCTATTAACCTTTTAAAAATGGCTAGCCAACGTTTGGCGTCTTTGATTTTTAACGAGCAATGTTCTATCAAGGTTGATGATGATGCATTGCAGCAAATTCTTGATGAAACTTTCAAGAATGAAGACTTCTATACTTCTTTTGAAACTAACCTAGAAAAATGGATTGCGTTAGGTTCGGGAGCTATCCGCCCTTATGTGGAAGATGACCAAATCAAACTAAGTTGGGATGATGCTACAAGTGTTTATCCGCTTAAAGCTAACACAAGCAAGGTAAAAGAGATTGCATTAACTCGTAAAATTCAAAAGGTAGAAAATAACGCGGCGGTTTATTATACGCTAGTTGAATTTCATGAGTGGCTGCCTAAAGTTACAAATGAAGACGGTTCTAGTTACTATCCTTATAGGATCACAAACGAACTTTACAAGTCAAATGATCATGATGCGATTGGTTCAATAGTTCCACTTGATAGTATTCCGGAATTTGAAGGATTGCAACCGCAAACCACTTTACAGAACCTAACAAAACCGCTTTTTGCCTTTTACCGCAATGCCGGCGCTAATAACAAGAATTTCATTTCACCGCTAGGAATGGGCTTATGTGACAACTATTGGAAAACGGTTGATAACGTAAATGAAGTTCATGATGGTTTCGCCTGGGATGTTAAAACCGGTTATAGACGTGTTACAGTTCCTAGAAGTTGGGTTAGACGTGCCGAACAAGTAAATGGGAGACAGATTCCACAGGATCAGCAACTATATTGGGATCCTGATGATGCCGTATTTATTCCGGTAAATTCTCGCAATGATGACAGTTCGGCTTTTAAAGATCTAGCAATTAATATTAGAGTTGATCAATATGCTAGCGCAATGGACTTCTTTTTACACGAATTTGAAAATGAAGTTGGATTGTCACAGGGAACTTTTACCCGCACTTCTAGCGGAGTCCAAACCGCAACAGAAGTTGTAACAAACAACTCTATGACCTATCAAACCAGATCAAGTTACTTAACACAGGTTGAAAAAATGCTTGATCAATTAGTTTATGCTATTGCACAACTCTTACAAATTCCGGACTTGTGGAGCGATAACAAGCCCCGTTGGAGCGGTGATATTAGCAAGTTAACCATTACACCGGATTTTAATGACGGCGTATTTATTGACCAAGACACACAACGTGCACAGGACTTAACAGCCGTTGCAGCCGGCGTGATGCCAAAAGTTGAATTTATCATGCGAAACTATGGCAAAACTCGTGAGGATGCTGAAAAGTGGCTAAAAGAGATTGAGTCAGAACAAGCACCGTTACCACCTGATCAAGAATTAAGCTTGTTCCCGGCCCCGGCTGAAAATACGGCTAACAACGATAATAAAAATGATGAAAGTGATAAAAGTGATGTAAGTGAACCAGATAAGCCAAAACCAACTGATGAATAAAGCCGGCGGTATTGCTGATTACTATGCTGAATTGGAGCAACAATTGTTTTACATTCTAGTTGATGTATTCAAGCAAACCAGACCGCAATTATTAAAGGCTGATGATGACCCACAAAAAATAGTAAGGTGGCGTTTAGAAGCATTAAGCAAGTTAGGCGGATTGACAAAAGACGTTGTTAAACTTATCAGCAAAAATATTGGTATTCCGCAACAACAATTGATAGATCTTATTGAATCGGATGGTTTGAAGGTGGCAAAAGGCTTTAATAAAGAACTTTCAACCGCACTAAAAAAGCCAAACATTGATGTTAGTTTAGCTGAAAGATCTATTATTAACAGCTATGCAAGTCAAATGTTTGTTGGTATCAATAACTATGTTAACCAAACGCTTCTAACTACTAATTATGGCTCCAATACAGTTGCTAAAACGTATCAAAAGGTTATAGATAAGACTGTATTAGATGTTTTAGTTGGAAAAAAGAAGGCTAGCAAGGCTTTAAACTCAATTATTTACCAGTGGCGTGATAATGGTATGAAGTCAGCGCTGATAGATAAAGCCGGTCATGCATGGAGTTTGGAAGGCTACACTAGAACGGTCATTAATTCCACTACTAGCCGTGTCTATAATGATTTACGTGTTCAATCTATGAAAGATTTTGACAGCGTGCTTTGTGTTATGAGTTCTCACGTTGCAGCACGGCCGGCGTGTGCTCCTATTCAAGGCAAAGTTGTTTGCATAGTACCGCACAATGACCCACGTTGTGACAATAATTATCCTAATATCTATGATCACGGTTACGGGGAGCCAGGGGGAACCCAGGGCGTCAATTGTGGTCATACTTTATGGCCTTATATCAAGGGTATAAGCGAAAACCACCAACCGCAATATGACCCAAAAGAAGCCGTTCAAAAGATGCAAGTATTGCAAAAGCAACGATATTTAGAACGAGGCGTACGTGCTAGCAAACGCAAATTAGAATTAGCAAAAAGATTAGGGGATACGGACGGAATTGCTAAATATTCCGCTAGTGTTCGTGGCTACCAGGCTAAATTAAGACAGATTGTAAAAGATCATGATTACTTAGCTAGACAATACGAACGAGAAAAAATAGTTTAAAAATTGACCCGAGCAAGTCGTTAAAAGGCTTATTTTTTATGTCCTGTCGTGGTCGTACCACGTATAAAAAATACGTTAGGAGAGAGAAACAGTGGAAAGAGAATTTTTGGAAAAACAAGGGTTAAATGCCGATCAAATTAAATCAGTTATGGAACAGTTCGGCAAAGATATTAATAGCCTTAAAACTGCCAACGAAACCAAGTTAAACGATTTAAATGGTCAATTAGAGACCTATCAGCAACAAATTTCAGAACGTGATAACCAATTGAAGGATCTATCAAAACTTACTAAGGATAATGAAGAATTATCAAAGAAGTTTGAAGACGCTCAGAAGACTATTACAGATAATGATAAGAAGTTTCAAAGTCAATTGTTGCAGCAACGCAAATCTTTTGCGATTGAACAAGCATTGACTAAGGCCGGCTCATACAATAACAAGGCCTTGATGCCTTTTGTTGATATGGACCGCATTAGTACTGATGACAAGGGGAACTTCTTACATTTAGATGATGTAATTGCTGATGTTCGTGAAGCATTTCCACAAGGATTTAAATCCGCTGAACCAAAACCAGAACCAAAACCAGTGCCAAAAATTGTGCCTACTGGCAATGGCTCAAATGATATTGAGACTGATCCGGCTAAGATGTCATATGAAGAAAGTGTAAAGCTTTACAACGAAAATCCGAGCCGGTGGCGTCAATTATTTAGTAAATAGATAGGAGTTTTATTATATGGAAACAAATACAGCAAACATGTTTGTTCCTGAAGTCTTTAACGCATACGTTTTAAACCAAATGACCAAGACAAACCGCCTAGTTCAATCTGGTATTTTAACGCCTGATACTACCCTAGCCGGTCAATTGACCCAACCGGGAACTACTATTACAGTGCCTTTTATCAATGATTTGGATGATGGTGATCCTGATGTATGGCAAGACACAGCTAATATTACTGTTTCAAACCTAACTAGTGGTAAGCAAATTGCCCAGAAGTTCTACCAAGCAAAAGCATTTGGCTACACTGATCAATCACAACTTATTTCAGGTGCTCCAATATATCAAACTATCGTTAATAGATTTTCTAATTACTGGCTAGCACAAGATAGCAAGATGTTACTTTCAACTTTATCCGGTATTTTTGGCGTTTCAAAGATTCAAAATACCAAGTTGTTTGACGCAACCGCTAAGACACCAACAGAGGCCAATTTTTCTGCAAAAGGCTTTATTGGTGCAAGTGCCTTGATGGGTGATATTGCTGATCAAACTCTTACAGCTATTGCCGTAAACTCAGCAACGTATGCACAAATGAAGGCAAACGGCTTGATTGATACCATTCAACAACAAAACGCAGCAACTCCTTTTGGAACTTATAACGGATTGACTATTGTTGTTGATGATCAAATTCCAGTTGATTTATCAGATAAGAGTAAGCCAACAACCACTTCATACATTTTTGGCCGTGGTTCTGTCGCATACTCACAAACATTGTATGCATCAGCTCAAAAGCGTGAAGAACTTGTTAACGGTGGTCAAACTGATGTGGTTCAAAAGCGTGTTGGTACTATTCATGTTATTGGTACTTCAATTAAGAGCCCAGTTGCTAATGCATCCCTTAAGGATTTTGCTAAGAGTTCAAATTGGGAAGTCGTTGATGGTATTGATCCTAGAACAATTAAAGTCGTTGGCTACAAGTCTACCCTTGATCCTACTTTTGTCGTTGGTGCTGAAACTACTAGCGGTCCTAAAGGTTAAAGGATAACTGATCATGCTGCTAACATATGATGATTATAAAAAGTTCGGCGGTACCCTTGAAGAAAAAAAGTTCTTAGCATTAGAACAAGATGCAGAGGATTTAATCAATCCGCTGATTAACTTTTACTATGAAACTAATTCAATTGACGATGATACCGATTATTATCGTGTTCGATTGGTCAAAAAGGCAGTATATTTACAAGTCCGTTATACCGATGATCTAGGTGCGTCAACGCCTTATGGCATGACAGAAAAAGATATTAAAAGCGTATCTATTGATGGCACTAGTGTTTCAACTGGTTCAAGTGCCACTGATTATGCTGATGGTGGTATTTATAGTTTGTCAATCGACTATCTTTATCAGTCTGGCTTGATGTTTCGAGGTATTCCACATGCTTAAACCACCAAAATCAATGTTTCAGGACACTGTTAAGCTAATTTCTTCAATTGACGACGGAGACACTTCTAATAGCAATTTGGACGTATACGGAGAAAATAAGACAACAACCGAGATAAATATTTCTAATTGTCGCTTTATTCTGCGTACCGTTTACAGTGGTAGCAATAACGACCGTCAAGTTGTATCTAATGCTACTGTTGTGTTTATGAACGGTTATACAGAGCCTTTTTACGATTTTAGCGATAAAAATCAGGGGGATAAGTTGGTTTTTAACGGTAAAGAGTACACGATTACAAGCATTAACCGTGATATAGAACCCTTTACTAGTCAGGTCTATCAATACAAGGTAGGTGTAATCTAATGGGCGTTAAGGTTAAGGTTGATTTAACTCAGCTTAACAAGCGATTTTCGCAAAAAAGATTGAGATTTGCTAAGCTTGCAATGGCTAATGAAGCTTTACAGGCTATGAATAAATATGTGCCCAGTAGTTCAATGGGTCAGAACGAAAGCGGAGCCACTTTACGTGGTATGACTTTTGTTGATGATAGCGGGGACTATATTAATTACAAGGTACCTTATGCACGCGCTCAATTTTACGGTAAAGTTGGACCTTATCCAGGCTATCCAGTAAAGAAGTACACAACGCCTGGTACGTCAAAACGATGGGATTTAAGACTAAAAGGCAACAAAGAAGAATTTAAAGCGGTTGGTGACGCTTTTATAAAAGGTTTAGAGTGGACTGAAAATGCTGATTAATGACCTACAGGAAGCGATAGCTAAGAACATTAACGATCATATTGATTCAGGTTCATTCACGTATTTAAAGGATCATATTTACATAAAATTTATTGATAAAGATGATCTAATTGGATTAGTACCACTACCAGGATCACATATGATTAGTAAGGATTATAGCGGTTTAGAGTTATGGTTATACAACTATGAAGTAACTTTAAAAACTAAATCGCGTGCACTTGCACATAACAGATTGTTCGAGTTATCGCAATTTCTACAACAATTAAATGAGACCCACGACTTACAAAGTAATAATCAGTCGTGGGTTTTTGATTCCATTGAAATACGCGAGCCGGCGGAAGTTCAAGAAGACTTACAAGGTAAAGCGACTTATTCAATGGATTTTAGTATCTATGTTTATAAACAAAAAGGAGTTAAATAATGGCTGAAACAAATCAAACTAAATTTATGCCAGGTACAAAGGCTGATGCAAATGGGTTCCCAGAAAACTTTGTGAACCGTATCTTTGTTGATACTAAGCCTAGTGTTGATGAAACTGGTGATGTTGATCTAGATGATGTTACAACCGGTCAATGGGCTTGGCTTGCAGCAGGAATTACAAGCGTAACACCAAGTGCAAACGAAACTACCACAAACGACGCTTACTATGATGGTGGTGGCTTTACTGAAACCGATGTTACTGGTAAGCAAGTTCAACTTGCAGTATCTGGTAACCGTAAAGTTGGGGATCCAGCACAAGATTATGTATCTGATATGTTTTGGAAATTCTCTAATGCAGTTAAAACCCGTGTTATTTGGATTAACAACGGTCATCCAGTAATCGCAAAGGCTACAATTACGGCGGTTGTTCCCACTGGTGGTAACGCAAACGCTAAGCAAACATTCTCATTTACTATTGCATTTAACGGTCGTCCTAAAGAATTTAACGGACAACTTACAATGGCTGCCACTGCTAAGCCTGCTATCTATACCGCAACTGTAAATACTGAAACACAACCACAAGGCGAAGCAACTTTTGTTGAAGCGGTCGTAAATGATGAAGTTAGTAAAGGCTAGTTCTAGCCCGGTTGTAAAACCCGAAGTAACAAGCCCTAAATCAGAACAAAGTGAAGTAAGTCCAAGTTCTGGTTCAGATGGTGAACATCAATAAAGAGTAAGGGGAAATTTATGAGTTTAATTACATTAGACGATTTTAGTAAATTCGACAATCACAAAGATATTAAAATTCCAGGAATTGAAACTACTTGGAGCATTGTTTTTAACGATGCATTCCGTGCGAAAGCGTCCTATATTGCAAGTAAGGTAGAAAAACTTTATCAAAAACAAACTGATGATAGCTATGATCAAAAATTACTAGCTATGTCAGATTCTAAGCGCCGTGAAGTTATCGAAAAGGATTTAGCAGAATACCGTGATGCATGTGTTAACGGTATTAATGAATTACTTAACGATGGTAAAGCAGGTAACCAAATTTATGATGCATTTGGTCAATCAACCGAAGTTTTAGCTCAAATTATTGGTAAATTAAATGATGAATGCGACAAAGCTTTAAACGTATCAGAACAACAATCACAAGCACGTATGGCTAGATATGATACTGATCGCTAATGTTTAGCTTAACTAAAACGCCACCTACACAATTGGAGTGGCGCGGTAAGATTTATGAAGTTGATTTTGCTTTTGATAATGTATTGCTATTTTTGCAAATGCAGGATGATAGCGAACTAACAGAGTTTGAAAAGTATCAGCAGACCTTAAAACTATTTTTCCACAAAAATAAAAACATCCCTGCTGATCCAGACTTTTATATAAAGTCACTTGAAACTATTTCAAAAGTGATCAACTTTAATCCTTATGGCTCAAATATTGATGGTGAAAGGGGCGTAAATGCTACTAAGCAGTTTGACTATGTCAGAGATGCTGGTGCTATTTACGCCTCTTTTTTAGATCAGTACGGAATTGATTTATTTCAGCAAAAAGGCAAAATGCACTGGCTAGTGTTTAAAGCCCTTTTTGATGGTCTCAATTCTAAAACATACTTTAAACGTATTTTGTCAATCAGGAATGAAGACCCAAACAAGTTTGATGATCCAAATGCTAGAAGCGAGTTGCTTGATGCTCAAAACTATTATGCGGTTGATGGCTCAAAGTCAGATGATGAAAGATCAAAAGATGCGCTTAACAGTACCGGCTTATCGGGCTTGTTTGGTTCGTTTACACAAAAGGAAGGGGGGTAGTATATGGCAGATGGTGTTATTACTATTGACGTTGATTTTCCTTTAAATAAGCTAAAAACTGATATAGCAGCCGTTAATGATTACTTAGCTAAGCTAGGTAAAAATACTGGCGAAAATATGGACGATAGTTTTAAAAATAATGCTGATAAGGTAGTTGATAAGGCTAAAAAGACAAGTAAAGAAGTCAAAAATGAACTTGATAAGCCTGTTAAAACTAAGTTCGAAGCAGATAATAGCGACTTAAAGCGTAAAGCAGATGAAGCTAGAAGAACCACCGAAAGAGTTCCTAAAAATCACAGAACTAAATTCACTGGTGAAGATCACACGGGCGGTATTTTCTCAGCTATTCACAGTCACTTTACAAAAGTTCGTGAAGACGGAGAAAAAACACACTCACTTTTTAGGTCAATTTTCTCAGCTAATATTATTTCAAATGCTGCTATTGGTGCGTTTGGAATGGTCAAAAATGCTATTGGCGGAATGCTTGCAAGCGCTAAGCAGTATGCAGTTGCTCAGCAAACAATGAACGCTACATGGTTGACGCTTACCGGTAATGCTAGCAAGGGTAAAGCAATGGTTAATCAGATTAATGATTTAGCTGCTGCTGCTCAAAATAGTACCGAGATGGTAGACCAACTGTCACAACAATTCTATGCTATCAACAACAACGCTAAGCAGACCGGACAACTTACAAAGGCAGTTTTAACTTTACAAGATGCATTCGGTAAAAGTGATGCAGCCGTTCAAAATTTCGGTATGCAATTCTCTCAGATGATGGCAAACGGTAAAGTTTCAGCAATGGATATGTTGTCTATCGTCAACACATTCCCGAAGTTGAAGCCTATGTTGGTTGAGTATGAAAAAAGAATACATCACTTAAACAAGTTTACTAGTGCAGACCTATCAGAGATGATGCGTAAAGGTAAAGTATCATCACAAGATATGATTAACGTTCTGCTTGAAGCTGGTGAAAAGTATAAGAGTGCAACAGGGAACTTTACAAACACAATTCCTGGTATGCAACGTGTTTTTTCCGCTCAAAGTCAAAGACTGCTACAAGCGATTGAAGGACCTATCACAAAGGCTAAAAATCCTTTTTATGGTGCTTTATCTAAATGGGTATCATCCAGTAAGACGATTAAAGAGTTCGACAAGCTAGGTAAAACATTTTCAACTGGTATGAATGAAGTTATCAGTGCACTGTTTGGCGGTAAAACGGTAAACGTGGCGAAAGTCATGGACAACGCGCTTAATGGTATTACTAATAGCTTATCTAAGATTTTTAGTTGGATCGCTAAAAACGGTAAGGATATTAAACAAATATCTGGTGACCTAGTATCTATTGCAGTTCAAATTGGTAAAAATGTTTGGAAAGATTTTTCTAGTATTTTAATTTCAATCGGGCGTGCGTTTGGACTTGTCGGTAAAAACTCAGACAAGGGAAGCAGTGGCTTACATGCTATTGCAGAGATGCTTGATGCTATTTCAAAAAATAAGCTAGCTATTCAACTTATATCTAAGTCAATTATTGCAATAGCAACTATTAAAGGGCTTGATAGAGTTGGTGGCACATTATTTGGTATTGGCTCAAACCTTTTAAATTTAAGTAGAGGGTTACGTGGTATCAAAGAAGTTGAAGGTATTTCTGAAACTGGTGCTAAGTTCCTTAAAGCCGGTAATGGTATTAGAAAATTTGGATCAATTCTAAAAACCACTTTTAAAACTAGTCTTAAACTTGGTAAAGCAGCTTTTAAAGGTATCGCTTTTGCGTCAAAAGAGATGGGTCGTGCTTTTACACAACAGATTAAGTTGATGGGTAAAGCCGTAAAAAGTCTAGGAAGTGGATTACTTAAAGCAGCAAAAGCAGTAGGTAAAGAAGCCATGAGTGCCGGTCGGTTCATTGGCTCACAGATAACAGCCGGCTACAAAAAATCGCTTAAAATTGGCAAAGGCCTTTTTGGTAAAGGATCTGGTGCCGGCGTTCTAGGCGGTTCCCTTCAATCTATGCGTTCGGCCGGTGGTTTTAGCGGATTGACGACAGCCGGCAAAATTACAACCGGTTTGGCCGGTGTTGGAGTGGCTGCAACGGCCGGAATTGATATTTATAAGGCTATTAAATCCAAAAACAAAAAAGAAAAATATGAAGGTATTGGTAAAGGTATTGGAGTCGGTATCGGTGGCGGTATTGGCTTATGGTTTGGCGGTCCGCTAGGTGCTGCAATTGGTGCTAAAATTGGTGAAACTGTCGGAAAATGGGGCGGTAAAGCCGTTCTTAACTTTCAAAAAGGTTGGAAGTCCAAAAAACCACCTAAAAACTTTTGGAGTATCGAAAATCTAGGATATTCAACGCACACGGCTTTTAATAGCTTTAAAAAAGGCGTTAACAATATCATCAAATGGTTTAAAAAGAACTGGAAGGAAATAGGCCTTTACTTTATCAATCCTATTGCCGGTGCTATTAACTCACTTTACAAACACAATGCAAAGTTTAGAAGTTGGGTAAACGGGCTTGTAAAGACTTTTAAGAAGCTTTGGAGTCCTATAGGCAAATGGTTCGGTAATGTCGGTAAAACGGCCGTAAAGTTGTTTAAATCAGCATATAACGGTATTGCAAAATGGTTTGGCAATATTGTTGGTGGCGTTAAGAAAATTTGGAACCCTATCAGCAGATTTTTTGGCAATGTCGGTAAAAATTCCGTATCAGCCTTTAAAAAAGGTTGGGATGGCATAACACACTGGTTTAGCAATCTAGTAGACGGCATTAAACGCACTTGGGACAACTTTTGGGGTAAAGTCAGCGATACTATCAATGATATTTCACACGGTAAATTCAAAATTGGGCCGTTTCATTTTGCTGAGGGTACTGATTGGCGTAAGCGTTACGGTACATTGGCAATACTTAATGATGGTACTGATAGCCCACAAACAAACAACCGTGAGTCTATTATTCACAATGATGGTACAGTTGAACTTTTGCCAAACGTTCCAAATCTTAGAAGAATTTTATTGCCGGGTGAAGAGGTTATTAATGCTCGTGATACCGCAAAATTATTTGGGGATGTTAAGCATTACGCAAAAGGTACAACAACCGTAACTGTTAATACTGATAAGATTGATCCGGCTATGCTAACCATTAGCAGATCACTTGCTAAAAGCATCAAGATCAGTCAGGACTCTTACAACCTAGCTAAGAAGGAAGCTAAGAGAAAACAGGATAGACAAAAGGAAGTTGAAAATAAAGAGCGTAAAGAAGCTAAGAACAAGCCGTACAAGGTAGAAGGAACCAAAACAAAAGGCAGTGTTCTAGTTGATAAGGGTTTGCTTTACGGTTCAAGGAAAGAAACGGGCGTTGCTACATATGTAAACGAAAAATTGTTTAAACGCTTGATGTCTTACACCAAGGCCAAACCTATCAAGGTTAATCCAAACTCTCGGATTAGATACACACCAATCGAAACAAGGAACGTTGGTAAAAATACAGTACAAGTTGACGCAAAATGGCTTACAGGTGCTAAAAAAGCCACTGGTCACTACGTAACGCTTGATAAAGACGCTTATGCTAAGCTTTTGCAATTTACTAAAAAAGAACGTGAGTACAAATTGCCAAAACACAGTTCCACAAGACGTCGTTCTAATTTAACTAGTTCCCGTTCAAGTAGTCGGAGTTCAAGCGGTTCAAGCGGTTCAAGCTATTCCGGCGGTTCTGTAAGTTCAAGCGTTCATGCTAGTGTAAGTGGTCTAAGTTCTGTTAATACTTTGAGTAAAGCCCTTAAATCAATCAAAAATAAAAAGATTAATGTTACGGCTAAAATTAAAGGCTCAAAGTCGGTTAAATCTTTTGAAAGCAAGATTAACAAATTGGCTAAAAAGAAGCACACTATCTCTATTAGCACTAAGGGAACTAAGAGCATTACAAGCACTACCAAGAAAATCAAGTCACTTAGTTCAAGCATTAAGTCAGCAAACAACGCAGCCAAAAAATACAAGTTTGGCAATCGAATTGCTGATCAAGCAGAACAAGCGGTTAAAGGTTTGAAGGGTAAAGGAAATTTTGCTAAGCAGTTCAAGAAACAATCATCAGACTTCAAAGACACTCTATCAGGGCTAGTTAAGGCTACAAAATCAGACTTTAAAAAAATGTATGATGCACTAGCTAAAACCACTTCAAAAGGTTCTGATAAGATTAGTTCTAAAAACAAATCTTTTGGCCGTGCTTTTAAATCCGACTGGAAAAATTTAGAAAAGAACGTTGATGCGGAATTTTCACACTTTTGGTCAGTCATGCAAAAGACGGCTAGAACTGGTTTGAGTAAAGTTATTGGAGTTCTTAACAGTGCTATCAGATCTATTAACAAAGTTGTTGCGGAGTTTGGCGGTAACAAACAAGCTATTAAACCAGTTAAGTTTGCTAGTGGTACCGGTGCTTTTGCCGGCAATGTCAGACGGCCAATCACACGACCAACCTATGCAATGGTAAATGATGGTAACGACAGCCCACAAACCGGCAATAGAGAAGCTTTATATAGACCTTCGACTGGTGAACTTGGAGTATTTACCGGCCGGAATGTGCCTGTAATGCTAATGCCGGGGGATGAAATTCTTAACGCAACTGAAACACGTGAACTCGGTTTAGTTCATTATGCTAGCGGTACCGGATATTTAAAGAAGTTATATAAAGAAGCACAAGGCTATTACAATCATCCTTCTAAGAGCTTAAAGAAGATGCTTAACTTCAAAAAATCCAAGGGAACAACCGCAATTGATCAGCTAGTAAACGGAGTGTTTGACAAGGCTACAATGCAAGTCAAAGACTGGTGGCAGCAATTGTGGGATATGGTTGAAGATAAAATTGATGATGGTGGCGGTGCTGATGCGACTGGCTTACTTAAAGCCGTTGAAAAATACGGTGAAGGTCATCCTTATGTTTGGGGTGCAACTGGTCCGGATGCTTTCGACTGTTCCGGATTAGTTCAGTATGCATTAGGTAAGTTAGGTATCAAATATGCACACTATTCAGGCTCACAGTATGCGGAGTCTCAAAAAATATCTAGAAGTCAAGCTAAGCCGGGTGACCTTGTATTTTGGGGTTCTGGCGGATCAGAACACGTCGGTGTTTATGCTGGTGGCAATAACTATTTCAGTGCTGAAAGTCCTTCTACTGGTATCAGAATGAATAGCTTAGATAGCGTTACTCACAGACCAGGACCATTATTTGCGAGAGTTCCGGGCTTAAAGCATAAGACTGATGATGAACCTAGTGTTAAGGCTAAAAGCAAGCTACAAAAATCTATCAAACAAACTGTTGGTAAAGGATTTTGGAAGACCATTGATAAAATTGCTGATGAATTTGGGTTCGGTAATATGGGTGGTCATGCTGCAACAATGGGTATGATTGAAGCAGCTGCTAAAAAGATGCATGTTGATTTACCTACTGGTTTTGCTAAGAAGTTAATGCAAGTGATTATGAGTGAGTCCGGCAATAGATCAATCATGCAACAAATTCATGATGTCAATTCCGGCGGTAATGAAGCGCGCGGTGTATTGCAATTTACACCACAAACTTTTAAAGCTTTTGCTATGCCGGGTCACACCAATATTTGGAACCCGTATGATCAATTGCTAGCCTTCTTTAACAACTCAGATTGGCGTAACTCAATCGGCTGGACTACCATTTGGAACCATCAAAAAATGGATTGGTTACATTCTGGTCCACAGGGTCACAGACGTTTTGCACGTGGCGGTATTGTAACAAGCCCAGAAACTATTGAAGTGGCGGAAGCCGGACACCCAGAAAGTATTGTTCCTTGGGATCCTGCACAACGTGGCAGAGCTTATGCGATTATGCAAGCTACGCTTGATAGATTTAAGATGCAAGATGGTAACGCTCAAAAATTCCAAGATCAGCAAACAGGATATATTGATATGTCTAGAATTAATGCTGAAATAAGCGTATTAAGCGATAAGTTCGATCAAGTCCTTATGGCACTAGGCTTAATAACTAGTCAACCAACTACTATTCAAGTTGATAATTACTTAGATAAACGTGTATTAGGACAGGCTTTATATCAAACAGTTAATAAATTAACTCAAAAGAATGTAAGATTGGAGGCACATAGAATAAGTGGCTTTAATTAAAACGCTCAGAACAAGCGATATTGTTTACCATAATCGGTCTAGTACTGATTTTGGTTTAAAGATTTTATTTCCTTTTAACCCACCGGCACCAACACCAAACAAGCAAATGCTAACAATTCCCGGTAAATCGGGCGATTGGGCTGATAACAATCGGAGTTATCAAGCAGCAGAGACGGCCGTTAATGCGGTCATTAGAATACCCAAAAAATATGATGGCAATTGGTGGACTTTAAAGGGTGATATAGAGAATTGGCTTTACGGCAATGAAGATTGGTTAAAGTTCGAACAAGATCCAGATTATTTATATAGGGCTCAAATCGTAACGGCACCAACCTTTACACCCGTTAACCCTGAAAGAATAAATGCTACAATCAACTTTCATTTTCAGCCGTTCAAATTCAAAGAAAAAACAATTCATTACATCCCTATCCCAAAAAGTGGAATTATTTATAATGATGAAACTGTTAATGTTAAGCCAGATTGGCACATCAAGGGAACCGGGAACTTTATGTTGACTGTCAATGGTATGCCGTATGAGTTTGACGATTTGAACGGTGATCTTTATTTGATAGGTGAAGAAGGCAATGCCTATGCAAAAGATCCAAGTGTTATGAGTGATGATAATTATTTGTTGAATACTAACATCAGATTAGCAAACAACACGGCACCCGAACTATTGTGCAATGGCAGCGGTGAAAATTATCTAAGCATTGCAGCGTTAGACGATACATCAAAGTTAGAGTTGTGCGAACTTAAACCGCTATTAAGGAGGTTGATTTAATGTCAGAGGTTCCGGTTCCAGTAGAAGTAGATGATGGTTACACTGTCGGAGACTATGCAGAACAATCAGAGTTTCAAGACGTTATGCAAGCTCCTATCATCCAAGAAAATGCCGTTGATGATAGTTCAACAAACGGTATTTGTGTTCTGTTTGACTTCAAGTCATGTAAAGTAACGTGGCTAGCTAATCAAATTCCTACTTTACAGCTTATCTATCCAAAAGATGGTAAGTTTGTTAGGGAACTTCAAACGCAACGCATTATTATTGGCGATATTAACCGCAGTTTGACGCATCAAAAATTTAGGATCGCAGAAGTAATTCCAACTGATCAAGATATTACTGTTAATGCTACACACATTATAGGTGAGTATCTTATTCATAATCCTATCAAGGGAAGCAACCTACCAAAAACTGATTCAATCTCGCAGCCAAACGTTACTGCAAGTTGGGTTTTAGGGATGATTATTAACAACCTGGTTCGGCCAGTTCCTTCAATCAATATTGATAGTGATGTTATGGATGTTAAGAACGTTAACCTTGATACTTCAAACACTGATGCACTTAATTTAATTATTGATCCAGACCAACAAGGTGACGCACCGGCTAACAGCGTTCTAGCGATTTACGGCGGTGATTTTGTGTTTGATAATACAACTATCTATCACAGAAAAAATGCCGGTAGAGACCGCAATATTTGGGTTAGATACGGGCAGAATATTAAAAGTTATAGCCAAGATAGGTCAATCAATGATACATACGTTGCTATCTATCCTTATGCAACTTACAGCCCAGGCCAAGCTTTGGCTACAAAAAGCAATATTAATTGGTCTGACCTGATTAATAAAACTGATTGGAGTTCTATAGGATCAGTGACCTATAGTGCCGGTGGTAGCGTTGATGTTTATGACTGTCCCGTAGCTGGTCAAACAGCGATTAGAAAACTTACAACCGGCCAAAAGTTGAAGTTGGGACCTATGTTAAATGATGGCACTATGCTTACTTCTATCACTGGTACACAAGTTCAAGTTAACACTATGAATGGTGACGGCTGGTATCCTATAGCGCCTGAGGATGGTGGCGGTTGGATTGAGTCTGCATGGGTCAATTTTAGCAAAAACGGCGATTACTTGATCAATGATGCAACCGGTCATGTAACGGTTGCTGCAAGTGGTACTGATACACCGTTAACCCGTTGGGCGATAAAAGGTACCGCAACTGTTACTTATACACAAGGTAACCAACGCATACATGTTTATTATTCACCTGATCAAGGCCCGGATCATTATAGAGTTACTGTCAATGGCAAACCAGTTACTTATAAAAACGGTGAACGCATTGAGTACGATTACATAGCGGTTGATGAAAACGGGAAGCGCTGGTATAGAATAGGACTGCACGGGTGGTTGTATGGTGATCACTTGTCTATTAATAAAGAGACTGATGTTCAAGCCTACCAGTCAAACGGATATGGCTATGTTAAAAAAACAGCCAAAAAGTATAATATTGACGAAAAAAGCGGTAAAGTCGTTGAAGAAACGAAACACTTATCATTGACCGAGGCTAAAAAGCTTAAAAAGAAAAAATATATTACTGTCGTGCGTGGTACTGGTAAAAATCGAAAAAAGGTTCAAATTCCTAACCCTGATTACTTAAACGGCGGACCAATCAAGCAAAAAGAAGGCTATTACAGCCTTAATTATGGTCAAATCGTTGTTGCTGGTACTGTTTATTACAAGCTATCAAACGGATCATACGTAAAAAAATCAGATATTGACCAAAAGAAGAAAAAAACTCAATTGCCTGAAAGTCCTTCAAAAATTGAGTCAAAAATTGTTTCAACTAAGGGAAAAATTCAAATGTATTCCACGCCCTCTAAAGGTTCGGCTCTTAATTGGTCAATTCCTGTTGGTGAAAGTTTCGATATATCACACACGGCGGAAGGCGCTGATGGTAAAACCTGGTATGAAGTGACCTACAAAGACCACACGGGTTGGATTTTGTCAGATAATACTTCTACCAGTGCTTCAACTGATATGGAACCTACCACATCAGACAACGACAACCCTTATGGTGAAGACGACGAAAAAAACGTTAAAGTAGATGATCAAGTTGTTAGAGTAGAACTTGATGATACTTTTGACAATGTTTTTAACGGCGCTTTATACGCAGAGGGCGTTAATCAGTCAGAGAATGCTCATATCATGAGATTAGATTTATCTGCTTATATCAAGCATGATGATCAAGATCAATCAGGCTTACAAGCTGATGGTACATGGTCAGCAACAGCTGATGATAAACAGCAGTTATATCAAGCAGCAGTTAACGCTATGCAGGAATATAACATTGGCGTGTTCCCAATTACTATGCAAGTTGAATATGCTGATTTGGATGGCACTAAGTCTGATTTACTAGCATTAAGCATGTATGACACGGTTAACGTTGACTTTACGCAGTTTGACAAGGTAGAAAAAGGCCGGGTGTCTGGTACTGTTTGGAATATGGCCGGGGAGTATTCTAGTTATGACAGCGTAACTATTGGGGAACCACCTAAAACCTGGGCACATACTCTTTTAGATCAAGCAAAAGAGACAACAAACCAGATTGTAAGCCGGTCAACCAGTCGAACAAAAGGGCTTTTAAATCAGTATGATCAAGCACTTCAAAAAGAAGGGTCATCAAGGTTAGCAGCAGAACGACAGTTAATGAAACAACTGGGTTTAATTCAAGAAGTTACTGATTCACAAGGTAAAAAAATTGATGCACAAATTGTATCATTAAAAAACTTTGAAAATCGTATGGACAGCATACAAAGTCAAGCACAAGAGATGGTCAGTTGGGTTTACAACGTTGATCAAAAAAATACAATTAAAGCAAGTCCTGATTGGCATGATCCAACAATGCTCACTGCTACAACTAGTGACGGTGGCACAATGGCATTTTCGGCAAACGGACTTGTTTTTTATGATGCTTATGGCCGGGAACGGCCTAGAACTGGTATTACGAGTGATGGTAAAGTTTACGCAGATAGCATTTTAGCCGGTACCATTGAAGCGGTAAATATAAAATCATGTTTGGTTGAGTCAGCATTAACAATTGGTGATGAAACAAATATGAAGATTTATATTGGCGTAGAAAATAGCAATAATATAATTTCTAGTTTAGTTCCTGATGATATTACTTCAAATGTTATTTGGGTGGTATCTAATGGCTATGAAGCAATGTATTCCAGCGGGCAAGTTGCGGTTAGTCAAAAATGGTCGTCAAACGGAGTAGACGGACAAGCTATTAATACTCGCATACATCCTAGTTATATATCAGTTCAGAATGATGCTAACCACGTTTTGACAATGGCCAATTTTTCGAGTCATGAAAAAAATACTATTAAGGATTGGGTTCGAAGCTGGGTTAAATCAACAGCATGGAAGGGATAATAATGAATAATAATGTAAACAAGTTACCATATACATTAGCTGCAAATTTTGGAAATATGGTTGCACAGCTGCAACTTCAAATTGCAAAGTTAGAGACGGATAATGCTACATTGAAACAAGAATTGAGTAGTAAAGATGATCTAATCAAAGAGTTGCAGCATAAAATTACTAATTTAGAAAAGAAGTAGGTGATTAAATGGCTAATGATCAGCTTATTTTGCAGATCAACAAAGTTAGTTCTAGCGTTGATAACCGGCGTTTAAAGTACAATCAAGCAGAACGAGGCAGGGCAATTGATGTTACTGTAATTGATAATGATGGTTCTAGTGCGTATGATTTAACCGGCAAAACTCTTATCTTTACTGAGGATAAGATAGAAAACAAAATTATTGTTGATAGTTCGGACTCATTAGGATCACAATCTGGTAAATTTATTCGTACTGATGAAAACGACAAGGCTGGTAAATTTACATATGTATTTACTGATATTGCTATGCAGCAGAGCGGTGAAGCGTGTTTTGAGTTTGTGACCGACTCCAAACATATTGACGTTTCAAGTTCCTTCTTTATTGATATTCAGGCAACTGGAGCACTAGCACCTGAAAACACTTCTTATGTATCAGATATGGAAGCATTTAAAGCTCATTACAACGCTATTATTAACAATGCTGATGCTCAAATTAAAAGCGTTACTGATAGACTTTCAAATGCGTTGGATAGTGCTATTGCTAGTGGCAATGCTACATTACAGGAAAAAATAAAGAGTTACAGTGATCAGTTTGATCAATATCTAAAAGATTTTGACGCTGCAAAAGCACAAAACTTAGAAGACTTGCAGAACTTAAAAGATAAGATTGCGGAAACTGAAACTGATGCGATTAGCAAGATTGTTGATGGCACTAACCAACAAATTCAGCAAGCAAACGACAAGTTAAACGCTAAGTTATCCGAGTTACAGGATGACTATGACGATTGGAAGGTCCAAACCGTTAAAGATTTCAATGCGACAGTAGACCCAATAAAGCAGAGCATTGATGCAAACAGGCAAAACCTTGATGGCGTTACTAAGTCGGTTAAAGATACCATTGCACAAATGCAAAGTTTGCAAACGGAGCTAAACAAGGTAGACTTTACCAAATTTGCCCAACTGTCAGATTTAACCGGCTATTATACGAAAGATCAGGTTGATGAGTTACTTAAAACGGATGTTAAGTCAGTTACCGTTAATGGCGGAGAGAAATTTACCCCAGATGAGTCAGGAAACCTAGCTTTACCCGTACCTGATCCAGATTTAAGTGACTTTGTTCATAAAAGCGAGCTGGTTCCGAAGGCTGACAAGACTTACGTTGATAGCAAAATTGATGCAATTGATTTTGGCAAGATCAAGTTTCGCATGCAGTATGTAACTGGTGACAACAAGACCGCTGACAGCACGTGGCAAGCTACCAAGAATGCAGACGGCACTTACACGATTGACTTGTATCACGATGACTGGACGGCTCAACGTGTGGTTGATTTGCTTAACCAAATAGGTGGTAAGGCAAATGCCAGTGACGTTAATAGTCTGCAAGACCTGATTAATCAGCAAAATCAAACAATTCAGTCACTCACAACGCGTCTAACTAACGCAGAAAACGAAATTAAGTACATCCAAGACAATTACATTGAAGGTAGACGATTCCCAGCATCACAAGAAGCGCAAGCAGAAGCTTGGGAGAACGAAAAGCCTACAAGACTTGCAATGATTGAAAAGTAGAAAGGAGATAATGATGGAACTAAGTCATTTACTTTTAAACAAGCTCAAATGGTTCAACGTTGCTGACAATGCTGACAAACTCACTGTTAATGGTCGAAGTCTTTATGCGCTACCTTCAAAGATTAAAGTAAATAAGAATGTTGTTACTGATATTATGTCAGTAGAAGGTGGCTATTATTCATATACCTTTAGTAGGGACCAAGTTTTTAACGTAATCGGTGCTTATAAAAGCATCTACCATGACAATGGTAAAAAGAGATATATAGTTAGCTATTCGGGTCCAAGCGGAAATTATATTTTGTCATTTTCTGAAAGCGACTGTACTCCAATCTGGTAACGGATTATAAAAATTGAAAACAACATAGCTTACGGGGCGTTCTCGTGGGCTTTTTTTGAAAGAAAGGAGCCAATTATGGCAGAAGAAACAACAGTAAGTATTGAAGAATTCACTGCTCTAAAAGAAGAATTCGAGCAGTTTAAGGAACAAGCTTCAAAACCTCAAATGGTTTGGGTTTCTGGTACTTATTTAGGCAAAAATGAGGATTGCTATGGTCCAATCAATGCACCTCATATGATGAATACAAATGAATATCCTTTTGTATTAACCGGTCCTGATCCAGATATGAAGCATCCAAAGTATGATTATGCAGCTAACAAATGGATTGACCGTGGTGAAGCATACTATGAAGCACAGGTTAAGGAATTATCCAATGATTTAAAAGGATATACTCAAACTGTTTCAAATTTACAACAATCACAGAACGTAGCTATTAATCAATCAGCTCAATTGGCTAAAATGCTTGAAAGTTCAAAGCAATCACAAGAAGCTACGCAAAAGGCTTTACAACAATTGACAGTAATGGTTTCTAAGATTGTACAAACGGCACCAAGTTCAAATCCAACT
>NZ_CAKD01000022.1 GCF_000297025.1 Lactobacillus pasteurii DSM 23907 = CRBIP 24.76 | reverse complement strand
GGTGGTACTTTCGTTTCATGGAGGTGGTGCCAATGGTGTAAGAACTATTGACCTAGATTTCATTGAAAGGAGGTACAGTTTGACCGCTGACAGACTTACTTATGTCTGTCATAGCTGTGATCAATCTGCTTGGTATTCTGGTAGCAAGTTTAACCTTGCTAACCAAGAAAATAACCAAGTGGCTACAGGCCTTAAAAGAATTGATTACAGCCTTCCACGATTTGTGGAAGAAATAGGCAAAACAAAAAGCCGCTGACATCTTTTGGCGAAGGTTAAGCGACTTTTTGTTGTAATAATCTTATGCCACCGTTTATAACGGATTCGTGCAAAGAGGGCTATTGGCGTAGCTCTCCTTTTATTTACCTTTATTATAACAAGACTTGACTTAAAATGGAAATTTCCTAGTTAGCAAGTTTGACCTTGCTAACCAAGAAAATGACCAAGTGGCTACAAGCCTTAAAAGAATTGATTACAGCTTTCTACGATTTGTGGAAGAAATAAGAAGGCAAACTAATAAGCCGCCTAACTACTTTGGTGAGGGTTGAGCGACTTATTAGTTACTAATCATTTACCACCGTTTATAACGGATTCGTGCAAAGAGAGCTATTGGCGTAGCTCTCTTTTTATTTACCTTTATTATAACAAGACTTGACTTAAAATGGAAATAATTGTTATTGCTTCCAAGCAGCATCAAGCTTAGCTTTACCCGTTGAAACCGCGCTATTCCAAGAAGCTTTCTTACTTGCTTGAGCTAAGATGGTTTGCATATTAACGTTGACTTGGTCGTAGGCACTGATAGCATTCTTGGTAACTGGCAAGAAGTAAAGATCCTTAGCTGTTTCGCCTAAAATAGCTGGAATCTTGCTGTCTTTATTTGCCTTGTAGACATCAGAATTCAAGACAGAAGTGTTGGCAGGCATATAACCAGTTTGTTGTGCCCAGTAGAGTTGTGATGACTTAGATGCCAAGAACTTGAGGTACATGAAGGCTGCTGACTTTTGACTAGCAGTTGCTTTATTGAACATGTAAATATCTGTACCTTGTTGAACATTCATCTTGCTTGGACGAGCAGCAACGCCATATTCATATTTCTTGGCTAAACCTTGCTTGATGTAAGCTTCGTTAGCAGTTGAACCGATGAACATTGCAACTTGACCGTTGTCAAATGGGGTAGACATGTACTTTTGTGTACCTGCTTGCATAAAGTAGCCAGCTTTTACGCCATCCGCGTAGTAGTTGATGATCTTCTTTGAATCTGAGTTAGAGAAGTTGATTTTACTATTGAAATCATAGCCTTTTTCTTTCATTGAAAGCATGTAGTAGTTGTTCAAAGCATCAAAGCCCATACCGCTGATCTTGTGCTTGCTCTTTTGGTAGATAGTTTGCGAAGCAGACTTTAATTCTTCCATATTGGTTGGTACTTTGACATGGTATTTATCAAGAATGGTCTTATTGTAGAAGAGTACTTCAACAGACTTGTTGAAAGGCACACCATATTGCACGCCATTGATTTTGGCTCCATCCCACAATCCAGATTGAATATCAGTCTTTGCATAAGAGCCCCAGCCAATTTCTTTATTGGTGATGTATGGCTTTAAGTCAACGAGCAACTTATTCTTAGCGGCATTGTAAAGCCAACCTGGATAGGCCTGAGTAATTGTTGGCAAGTTCTTTGGCGACTGGAAGCTTGATGTCAATTTGGCTTGCAAGTCGGAATAATTACCACCTTGGCTTTGCAACTTAATATCGATCTTTGGATTTTTCTTTTCAAAGTCAGCAGTCAATTTTTCCAATGCTGATTTTGAACTACCGGTTAATGAATACCAAAAGGTAACGGTAGTTTTCTTCTCGATCTTTGTTGGAATCTTATTTGAAGATGACTGTTCTTGCTTGTTAGAACAAGCGCTTAAACTTACCAAAGCTAGCATAGCTGTGGCGACGGTAGTAATTTTATTCTTTAAATTCATTCTTCTACTCTTTTCTTTTAAAAACAAATTACAATTATATTTTATCATAAAAATACGTACCATTTTTAAAAATATAGAAATAATTGTTCATAATTCATCAAATTCTGTAACAAAAAACGATGATTTCAGACGAAACCATCGCTCAATATCTATTTACTTTGTGCTTGTTTGATAAAAATGATTAAAGCAACCCAACCGCAAATTAGCGGAGCTAATGTTGTTACGTAAAACGGTGCAACAAAGATATTGTCAGTAATTGCGCCAATCCATTTAGTAAGAATAAGTGGAACTAAGATGGAACCGACATTACCTAAAGCTAATAACAAAGAGGTTGCAAAGTTGACACCTGTATGTGGTACATGTTCAGCTACATAGTAGAAAGTGAATGACATCGTTCCTACAAAAGAAAGTCCAATCAAGATCGCTCCAATATAGAATAGAACCATGTTTGCTGGAAGTAGGAAGAAGAAATTGCCTAATGCCATGCAGGCCAACATAGTAGGGTAGGTGAAATTGCCTAGACGCTTTAGAATAGGACCAAAAACAAAGCCCAAGATAACGCCGCTAAAAGCCAAAACAGTCATTAAATTAGTGACTCTAGCCTCAGGAATGTGATATTTGCTTTCAAGTAGGAATGGAATTTTAGCAGTAGCGCCAATATAAGCGATTCCCACAATTAAGGTAGCGAGGGCAAATAATATTACAGTCTTGTTGATATGAACTTCTACTTTGGACTTTTCTCCCTGATTGATATTAGGAACGTTGAAAGCAACCAAAAGCATAATTGGAATCACTAGTAGGTAAATCCAATAAACGTAGCGAATATTGATCAAAGCGATGTATCCAGCAATCAAAGTAGTGATCGTTTTACCAAGGTTAAGAACAGATGTTCTAATTCCAATCATTGATCCCAAAGTTGATCCAGAATAAAAATCCGATAGCATTGAAACGGACAAGCCATTACATAAACCAATTCCGGCACCTAAAATTAATCTAGTAGCAAGAACTAGTTTGAAATTTGTCATAAAAACTGGCAAGCAACCCGCTATAAGCATTAAGCCTAGTCCAAGCAAGACAGTGTTTTTCTTGCCGATTAATTTAACAACTAAGTCACTTAGCAAAACGCAAATTGTGATAACTAATGCAGGCAAAGTAATCAAATTCTCAGCAGATGCTTGGGAAAGATTAGGATCATAAGTTCGATAGAACTGCAATAAATGCGGAACAGCTGGTGCAATCGACACTGTTGAAAATAGCAGTAGTGAAATAGAAAGTAATGATACTTTAGTAATTAGTTTATTATTCATATAGTTAGCTTAAAAGCCTAACCCCTTTCTTAATTCATTCAGTTTTTAAGTATATCAGATCCTTTCTCTATTTAGTGAATTAAAGCCTTAAAAAGGCAGTGAATTATTCGCTGAAATTTTTAGACACATTACTTGCATTAAAGTTAACTTTAAGGTTTAAGATAGATGATAAATAGAAAGAAGGAAATATATTTATGAAAGCAGCAGTTTTTGAAAAATCAGGTCAAATGGTTTTGGCTGATGTTGAAAAGCCACAGTTAAAGAATGACGACGATTTTTAATTCGAGTTATTAGAACTTGTGTCTGTGGTTCTGATCTTTGGGCATACAAAGAAGGTGATCAAAAAGAAGCTCATTCAATCAAGCGATGCCCCATATGTGGTTGCAGTCATTGCTTGTCCAACTGGGATAGCTCACACTTACATGGCTGAAGAGTCGCTACATAAGACTGCTCAAAAGATGGGAGTAGCTATTAAAGTTGAAACTAATAGTTCTGAAGGTGTTAAACATCAATTGACTGCCGAAGATATTGAAAAGGCAGCTGGAGTTATTATTGCAGCAGACAAAAAGGTTGAAATGTCGCGCTTTGACGGCAAGCCTTTAATCAATCATCTAGTAATTGATGGTATCAAGAAGCCACAAGAATTGATTGAAACGATTTTGAATAAAAAAGTTCCAATCTATCATGCTGAAAAGGGCAATCAAAATCTCGCTCAAGATGAGAAAAAGGAAGAAAAGAGTATTTGGCAAAAGGTTTATCAAGATTTGATGAACGGAATTTCGAACATGCTTCCATTTGTTGTAGGTGGCGGTATTCTTATGGCAATCTCGTTCATGCTTGAGCAAGCAGCTGGTAAGGATTCAACTAGTTTTATCTTTTTGAACTCACTAGGAAACTATGCATTTTCATTTTTGATTCCAGTTTTGGCAGGATTTATCGCTTATTCAATCGGCGATCGTCCAGCTTTGATGCCCGGTTTTGTTGGTGGATATATGGCAACGCAACCAGCTGCCAGTGTCATTCAATCCAAAGGTAGTTCTGGTTTTATCGGCGGAATTATCGCTGGTTTCTTAGCAGGGTATGCAATTTTACTTGGTGCAATCCTAGCTGGGATGCAGGCGTTTGACCTTGGAGGACCAGTTAACAAGGCAGCTTATACTACAGCGATCGGAGTTTTAGCTGAAACTGGGAAAGGCAACATGATGGCATCAGTAATGATTGGTGGTATGATTCCACCACTAGCAATTGCCTTTGCGACAACAATTTGGGCTAAGAAATTTACCGAGTCAGAAAGAAAAGCTGGTATCAGTAACTGGGTACTTGGAATTTCATTTATTACTGAAGGGGCAATCCCATTTGCAATTTCTGATCCAGTTAGAGTCATCGGTTCGAGCGTAGTTGGCTCAGCAATCGGTGGTGCTTTGGCTCAACTATGGCAAGTAAATGTGCCTGCACCACATGGTGGTTTATGGGTAGTTTTATTAATTCGCAATGCCCCATTCTTCATTGCTTCATTATTGATAGGGATGGTAATTGCAGGAACTATTTACGGTTTATGGCGTAAACCTGCAGAAGATTAATTATCGGCAAAAAAGCACATCTTTTATGGTGTGCTTTTCTATGCATATAAATATTACAAAAATCTATTCTTGGAACAGTATTTTTGATAAAATAACGAAAGTACGAAAAAGTATGAGCGGTGGTACTTTCGTTTCATGGAGGTGGTGCCAATGGTGTAAGAACTATTGACCTAGATTTCATTGAAAGGAGGTACAGTTTGACCGATGACGGACTTACTTATGTCTGTCATCGCTGTGATTAATCTGCTGGGCGTTTTGGTAGCAAGTTTAACCTTACTAACCAAAAAGACAACCAAGTGGCTACAAGCCTTAAAAGAATTGATTACAGCCTTCCACGATTGTGGAAGAAATAAGAAGGCAAACTAATAAGCCGCTGAACTACTTTGGCAAGGGTCAAGCGACTTATTAGTTGATATAATCGTGCCACCGTTTATAACGGATTCGTGCAAAGAGAGCTACGGGGGTAGCTCTCTTTTTTATTTACCCATATTATAGCATTTCCTGCTAAATAATTCATCAGCTTGTAGCTAAATCATGAGCCGAGTAGGTAGCTATGATATAATTAACCAAATTGATAATAGATTTACTGAAAGGGGAATTCGATTTGCTGATAAGAAATTATTTGGAAGAAGATTTTCCAGCACTTTGCTTAATTCATGATGCAGCGCGAAAGCAAGAGTTATCCGTTGCTAACTTAGATGATGCATTTTTACCATTAAAAATTGCTGCCCAAAGAGAAGACTTGTTTAGCTATCAGATCTTGGTAGCAGAAAAAGCTGGATCGGTTCGAGGATTTATTGCATTTACTGAGAATGAAATTGCATGGCTATATGTCGATCCAGCATATCAAAGACAAGGAATTGCTAGTCAGTTGATCTCGGCTGCACTTGAAAAGATGCCTGCCGAAAAAATCTATTTGGAAGTTTTAAAGGGTAATGACCGGGCCAAGCGATTATATGAGCATTTTGGCTTTGGAGTAGTCTCAGAAGAATCGGGAAAAATGCCAGGGAATGAGAGCTTTGATGTAACAGTTTATGTCATGAGTAAAACTATGTAGGTATGGACATAAAACAAAACAACCACTAATAACTTTGACTGATTTAGTGGTTGTTAAATAACTTACTATTAAATTAGGCCACCGCATTTGCGGATCTGTTAGGGGAGATGTTTCGCACACATCTCCCTTTTTCTATGGCCATTGTAACATATTTTAGATGCGAATTTCTTATAACATCATTATAGTTTGTTTTTTGTAGCTAAAATTTAAACTATAATTGATAATATCAAAATGTCGATATAACGGCGAATTTAAAAAAGAGGTAAAAAGAGTATGAGCACAGCACGTTGATATATAGATCAACGCTTATTTGTCAACCACTTTAACGAGAGTTTACTAATTCTTAGAGGATTAGTAAACTCTTTTTTGATGCAGGATATTAGTAATAACTTCAAATTAAAAGGAGGTGTTTCCCTTGCTTAGTGATAGCGAAAAGTTCAACCTCCAAGTTAAGCCAAATACAGCTTTTCTCACTAAGCTAAAGGAAAAAGCTGCCTGAGTTTTTCGATAGAGATGATAATTTCGATATCGATAAGTTTAGGGATCAATTAGCTGAGAAGAATATCAATGAATTGAGGGATGGGTTCCAATTAAACTTCATTGGTAAGGATTACGCTAGAAGACAAGCGGGGGAAATGCCAACTACGGTTATTGTGCCTGATGAAGAGCAAAATAATGGCGAAGGTAAAAATAGTAAAAACTTATTCTTTACTGGCGATAATTTGGAAGTTTTACGACATTTGCAAGGCAATTATGAAGACAAAGTAGATATGATTTACATTGATCCTCCGTATAATACTGGTAATGGCGACTTTGTTTATCCAGACTCGTTTGAATATTCTGATAAGCAATTGCATGACATGCTGGGACTTGATGATAATCAGATTGAGAGACTGAAGAGTATTCAGGGGAAGTCTAGTCACTCTGCGTGGTTGACTTTTATGTATCCTAGGTTGGTTTTGGCGAAGAAGTTGTTAGCTGATAAAGGGTTATTACAAGAAAGGAGCAAATTTAAAGTCTACAGGCGTCAATGCTCCGAGAGAAAAAAGACCCAATCTATTTTATATAAACCTGAGTATAGTAGTGGTAATGGCACCAGGGAAGGTATGAAATTATTGGGCGAAAGAATATTCCCATATCCCAAACCTGTAGAATTTATAAAAGATTTAATTATGATTGGCTCAAATTCCGATTCTCTGGTCCTCGATTTCTTCGCAGGTTCCTCTACAACAGCCGATGCAGTAATGCAATTAAATGCAGAAGATGGCGGTAACCGCAAATTTATCATGGTGCAATGAGCCTACTTTTAACACTAACAGTGATGGTAGAGAAATACCAACCAAAGGTGGAAAGGCAACATATGATGCAGGTTATCGTTCAATTGATGAGATTTCCCGTGAGCAAATTCGTAGAGCAGCAGCTAAGATTAAGGAAGATAACGCATTAACTATTTCAGAAGATTTTGATGGTAGTTTTAAGCACTATAGAGTTGTTAAACCAACCAAGAAGCTGCTCAGTGAAATCTATGACTTTGATCCAAATGGCGATACAATGTTCAGCGATATGTTAAATTCATATTCTAGTGAAGCTCTCAACGTTGATGGATCAGCTACAGGCAAACAAACAATTCTTACTACTTGGTTGGCTAAAGATGGATATTCTTTCGATACTAAGATCAATGAATTAGATATAGCAGGCTATAAAGCAACTGTTGTGGATGATACTAGATTATATTTAACTGATACTTACTGGAATAGTGAGAGTACGAAAGAATTATTGAATTTACTTGGCACGCATCAATTAACAGTGCAGACAATTGTATTATTTGGTTATTCATTTTCCGGTGCGGACTTAAAAGAACTAGAAACTGGATTACAACAAATAGACAGCAGAGTAAATTTGATCAAGAGGTATTAAATTGCAAATCAAATTAGAGACACTAGAACACCAAACAGAAGCTTTGGCCGCAATCGACAAAGCATTCAAAGGTGTTGACACAAGAACGGATGATGCAGATGCGGATTACGTCTACGCAAATCCACTAATCTATCAACGTTATAAAGATGAAGCTAACGTTGATATTAAAATGGAAACTGGTACTGGAAAGACCTACGTTTATACTCGGTTAATGTACGAGCTTCATAAGAAATATGGCTTGTTTAAGTTCATTATTGTTGTGCCTACCCCAAGTATTAAAGAAGGAACAAAAAAACTTTATTACTAGCGAGTATGTTCACCCAGATGAACTAGCCAGATATTACCGCAATCTCGGATATTACTATGTTGAAAAGGGCCAATATCAATTGGCTGCTAATTGTGACATCTTCAGCCAGCGCTACTACAAGTCGCCGATGGTACGATCAGAACTTAAGTACATCGCGGAAATGGATAAATCTGTCAATATTCGTCCAAATATTATGTTAGTTAGAGCAGAACTTGCCGACCAGGATATTCCTCTAACTCCAGATGAAAATATTGTCAAACTTGCTTACCAGATGATCCAACAGATGATTGATCAAGAAGATAAGAAAAAGGCACAATACTATCTTGAAATTCTTGGCTACTTCCTGAAGAAGGATGAATTGAAAGATTTGCAAAAGCAAATCAATAAGTTATAAGGAAATAGGCACCTTGCTGTGCCTATTTTTTCTGTGTTGAACTTTATCTTTAGTCATTTTTAATTAATATTAACAGCTACCAATAGTATAATTAAAGTACTAAGGAAGGTGTTACAAATGAAGGGAAAATTGATACTCGTATGTGCTTCTGTGCTAGGAGCGGGGCTATTTTTTAATAGACCAGTACAGGCTTCTTCAACGCAAACCATCACCATCGCGCCAACTTACGATGGTAAAGTTTCGGTCGTGGATAAAAAAGGAAATTATATTGGCAACACCAATGTCAGTTCTAATAAAAGTTATAAATACTATGGCAGACCAGTAGTTATTAAGGGTAAGGCCCATGCCCTTGAAAATGCATTAGATCTAATTACTTATATTGGCAAGGATACCTATCAATCCTTAGGCGATGGAGGATTTGTGAAGGCTGCCAATGCCACCAGTTCATATGAAAAAGACGGTAAGATCTATCTAAGAATCAACAAAAATTCTTATATCTATGACAAAAATGGCAAACGAATCAAGAACTTTCATGGTCAAAGCTATTTAAAGGCTGGCAGTGACTTTCAATATCTGGGCAAAATTGCTTCTACCTATGCCCCTAAAGTTCTATACAATATTGGCAAAGGCCACTACGTCGATGCGCAATATATTGCTAAAGTCGACGGCAAAGGCGTAGTAAGGTTGAATCACAATGCCTATGTTTATGACAAGAATGGCAAACGTGTGGGTAAGACTGTTTTAGGTAAATATAGCCTTGTTAAATATGCCGGAAAATGGCAAAAAGCTACAAAAAACAGTGTATTTTTCACCAAACAAGCTTATAAATCAAGTGCTAGCTATACTTTGCCAACTAAGAAGATCAAGAATTCAACCTACATTGCAATTGGCAAGAATGCCTATGTCAAAACGATTAATCTAGAATTGCTCAATGGTCGAATTATTTTTGCTAAGGGTCCGGTTGAGTTAACAATCAAGCATGACCAAGTAGCTATAGATACTAAATTAAATCCATCTACCAAGATTTATCATCGCGGTCAAAAGGTCACTTCTGATTATGCCGTATCTTATGGATCTGGAGATGTACAAAGAATCTACTACCATATTAAAGGCAGCGACTATTATCTTGATTGGGGTCCGGGTGAAGAATACCCTAATAATAGTGTAGAAGATCAAGTAAGTGCAAATTTCTACATTAGACAACATATACAGACTAGTCGCTATCTTGACAAGTACAATACAATTGTTGATTTTAATAAGACTGTTTCAAGCTATGATGTAAATGGCAAAGTTATTGGCAGTCTGAAGTCTGGTAGCGGCGTGTTTGTAGCTGATCAAGCGCGCTATATTTGGAATAGTTCTGAAAATAAGGCTGAACTATATTACCATTTGACTGCTAGAATTGTCGAACCATACGGTGATGATGAGTCATCTGAACCAGAGAGAAGCTCTTGTGATCTTTATGTTAAGGCTAGTGACGCTGATACGGTAACTGGCCTTAAGCTTAAGGCGCAAAATACTGCCAAAGAAGCTGAGGCTGATTATAATAAAATTGCAAGTAAAGAACTTAAGAATCGGGCAGATACACTATTAGCTGCAGTCGATACAGTTAAGGCTAGCGATAAGTACCGTTTAAGTGATTATCAAACAAGAGCAGCCTATGATCAAGCCTTAGCATCTTTGACTAAGGCAAAAAATGACAGTCAAACAACTCAAATGGTGATGGCCAGCTTGATTGATCAGGTTCAGATTAGTCAAAAGAGACTTGACGGCAAGAAAATAAAAGTCAAGGATCTCAATGATTTATCTACAATTGAAGCAAATGCAATTTTTGCTTTAATGCAAGATGTTAATAATTATGACAAGATACGTGTAGGAATTTATACAGACTATGCAACCAAGTCAGGCCGTTATCCAAGTGATTTTAAGAATAGCCAACGATCGCATTTTGTCTTAATTGATGCTAACAGCAAAAAGCATGACCTAAATGTTAAAGAATATGCAACTGACTAAGATATAGTTTGCGGAGAATAATATGACGAAGATAAGCAAAAAGCAAATTTTTGATGGTATATTAGGCTTTGCCATCGGTGATGCCTTAGGTGTGCCAGTAGAATTCATGTCTAGATCAGATTTAGATATGAATCCAGTAACAGACATGAGTGCAGGTGGTGAGCATGGTCAAGTAGCTGGAACTTGGTCTGATGACACTAGCTTGACTTTAGCTACAGTTGATTCATTAACTAAAGCAGGAGTTGACTACAAGGATTTGATGGAACGCTTTTCTAAATGGCTATGGGAAGGTGACTATTCTGCCCGCGGTGAAGCTTTTGACGTTGGCGGTACTACCAAAACGGCGATTTTTAATTTCAATAAAGGCGCAAAGGCCTTAGAAAGTGGCGAAATTAGCGATTGGACTAGTGGCAATGGTTCATTAATGAGAATTTTGCCGATAGTTTTGTATCTACACGCTCAAGGCAAGGGAAAATTGGATCGCGAAAGTGCAGAAATTATCCATAATTACTCCAAATGCACCCATGCCAACCCAAGATGTCTAATTGCATGTGGTATTTATGCGGAAGTGGTTTTCAATCTCTTGAAAGGATACCCTTTGCCATTAGCTATTCGTAGTGGCATTGCAGATGCTTTGGCCTTTTACAATCAGGATCCGTTTTTTGCTAGATATCTCTACGAGTTCGCAAATTTGGTGCATATTTTTGAACTAAGACGTGAGCAAATTAAGAGCACAGGCTATGTAGTTGATACGCTTTATGCAGTGCTGTGGTGTCTGGCAAACAATCATTCTTATGAAGAAGTTGTATTGTCGGCAGTTAATTTAGGCGACGACACAGATACAATCGCAGCAATTGCTGGTGGAGCAGCTGGGTTAGTTTATGGAGTTGAGGCTATGCCAGCAGATTGGCTTCATACCTTAGCTAAGGGCGACTGGATTAAGCAACTGTGCACGGACTTTTATAGCTCATTAAGTGAATAATTCAAGAAGATCAAGCAGTTTTGACTAGGCTGCTTGATTTTTTTGTTTAAAATTTATTTTTGTGCTTGACTTGGAGTTAACTCCAAGGATTAAGATGTTTCTAAATAGAAGTTGAAAGGAAGTACAAAAATGTGGACACAAGATGAATTAAATGATTATCGAATTGAATATTTGAGAGATCATTTAAAGGCTGCAGAAGTTGCAATTGAAAATGGTGTGGATCTGATTGGTTATACTAGCTGGGGATGTATCGATGAAGTTTCTGCTGGAACCGGTCAGATGTCCAAACGGTATGGCTTGATTTATGTCGATCGTCAAGATGATGGCTCGGGTAGTTTAGAGCGGATTCCAAAGGATTCGTTTTACTGGTATAAAGAAGTTATAGCAACTAATGGTGCGAATTTATAACTAAATAGACAGAAAAAATCACAGGATCAAATCAAAATCCTGTGATTTTATTTGTTATAAGTCAATTTGAACAGTCCAGCCGTAGATATCTTCTGCATCACCAACTTGGATGTTGAATAAAGTATCGTAAAGTTTTTGAGTTACTGGACCAACTTCATCACCAAAGGTAATGGTCTTTCCTTCATAAGTCAGCGAACTTACTGGTGAAATTACAGCAGCGGTCCCCATTGCACCAACTTCGACAAAGCGATCAACTTCTGCAATAGGAATTTGAGTCTCAATTGGGTTCAAGCCTTGATCAGCAGCAATTTGCAAAAGCGATCTCTTAGTAATTGATGGCAAAATAGATGGAGACTTAGGTGTTTGAAATTGTCCGTCTTTGGTAATGCCATAGAAGTTAGCACCACTGAATTCGTCAATGTATTTGTGCTCGCGTGGATCTAAGAAGAGGCAGTCTGCAAAGCCTTCTTTTTTAGCTTTAAGAGAAGGCAATAAACTTCCGGCATAATTTCCGGCAGTCTTAGCCTGGCCAGTTCCGGCATAAGCTGCTCGGTCGTACTCACTAACTTTATAAGGCATTGGATTAAGGCCTTTAACATAAGCACCAACTGGAGTTGCATAAATTCTAAAGACATAGCTTTCTGATCTTTGCACGCCAACTAATGGCTGGGTTCCGATCATGAAAGGACGAATATAAAGGGTTCCGCCAGAACCGTAAGGTGGAACAAATTCTTGATTTGCCTTTACCACTTCTTTGATTGCTTCGACGAATTTATCTTCTGGATAAGGTTGCATCATTAAACGTTTGGCAGAATCATACATTCTTTTGGCATTTTGATCAGGACGAAAGAGATTAATGCCTCCGTCTTTTCTTCTATAAGCTTTTAAACCTTCAAAGACTTCTTGACCATAATGCAATTCTTCAGCGGCTTCATTGAAAACCATGTTAGAATCTTGAGTCAAATGACCACCTTGCCATTTACCATCCTTAAATTCGTCAGTCCAACGATAAGGCAAATCGTGATATTGAAATCCTAAATTGTTCCAATCTAAGTCTGATACTTTGGTTTTTGACATCGGCATTACTTCCTCTCTAATAATGTCAGTCTAATAATATTTAAGATAATTGTAATACTAATTTTATAAAAGTAAAGAAATATGTCTTGAACAAAACTCGGTTTAAGCAAAATTTTAAAAGGATAAAAAAGAGCGACTAGCCTTATACTAGTCGCCTTGTGGGGGGAGCCTATACTCTTATTTATTAACTAATGCCGAGTTCCTTCTTTTGCTCAGCGATGATGTCATCCAACTTGCTTTGGTCGAAGTGGGGGTAGTCTTCACGAATATTCTTTCTGATCTCGTCAGGTTGAACCTTGTATTTAATCATAACGCGAACTGCGCCTAGGATCTTGCCTTTAGCTTCACCTTCAGCCCGGCCTTGGGCTTTGCCTCTTGCTTCAATTTTGCCTAAGTAGCTTCCCATCTCGCACCTGCTTTCTTATTATCTTTAGTCATTATCTCAAGAAACTTCTCTAGATAGTCGCCATCTAGTTGGTCCATCCACTTCTCTTTACCAAAGTAAAACACAATGGTTAGGATCGGATATAGCGATTGAGGCCAGTCTTTGGACTTCAACTGATCAATGATTGCTGTTGCGTTATAAGCCATGATCCTAGCTGCCATTAGCCTATCAGACCTAGTTTGATTCTCAATTCCCAATAGCGCTAGCCTAACCTTGCCGTCTGAGTAGATCTTAGCTACGTCTCTTAATTGTGCATGCAGATCATCGCCTAGATCTGGCAATTGGGTTTCAGTTTTTGTGTTGCGCAATTTCTTTGGATCGATTAGATCCTGCTTGAGCACGATGGAATTGAAGATATCGGCAAAGACATCTTCAAAGGACAAAAATTGCTTTTCAGCTAAATTCTTCTGTCCCATTGGTAACCTCCTTTAAAGAGGCTCCCTTAATATTAAATACGCGAAAAAATGCAAAAAAATTTTTCTGTTTTCCAACTTTAGAAATTCTTAAGAAGTTGGATTTTTTGAACAATTGATTGACTAAGGTTATCATTAGAACTAAGCAAGGACAGGAAGTCTGATATCATGAGATACGAAGCGAATTTGATGGCACAAAAGATCCAAGGTCGTGAAGAAGGCGAGATAAAGGGCAGAATTATCGGACGCGCTGAAGGTAGAGCTGAAGGGCTCACAAATTTGATTCTTGGATTTGGCGAAAGTGGACTTTCAGATGAAATAATCTTTAGCCAAGCTAAGAAGCGCTACGGCAAGTACTTCACTGATGAACAGATCAAACAATTCATGAACGAAGCTAAAGGCACTGCCTTGCAAGAAGCGTAGTTATTTATAAAGGCGGGAGAAATCTCGTCTTTTTTCTATCGCAATTAAAGAATTTTTCTAGTAAATGAGGTGAGAAAATGCAAATCACAGTTGTGGGTGGTACAGGTCTTGTAGGCCAAGGAATATTAAAGACGCTTAGCCAAACACCAGGCTATGAACTATATAGTTTGTCGCGCCATGGCAAAAGAACAAATTCGGTTAGTGGGGTTACTTATCATGATGGAAGTTTCGCAGATAAAGTATGGCAAGATTTGATAAAGAGCTCAGACTGGGTAATTGATTGTGTGGGAATTCTGCATGAAGATCCAAAGCGTGGACAGACTTATCAAAACTCGATTGTTGAACCAGCTGAACGAATTGCCGCTATCATGCAAGATCAGAACAATAGATTAATATTTGTTTCAGCAAATTATGCACCGATATTTTTTAGTAGCTACTTGAATGCCAAAAGATACACTGAAAAATCACTTGTAAATTATTTGGGTGATCGAGTAATAATACTTTATCCAGGTTTAATCTATGACCGGGAGCGTTTATCGACTTATTATTTAGGCAAAGTTCTAGAAAAAATACCGATGCTTTCAAAATTAAGGCCAATTAAGAGAACAGATTTCGCTGAAGAAGTAAAGAAAATTATTAGCCACAGCAAACAATCAGAGCTGCAGGATAGAAAATAGATAATAGCTTTATTATTTTATTGAAACAAATTAAAATTATGTGATATTATGTAGAAAAATGGTTTTAAAATAGAAAGGAGACGCGTATGAGCAACTACAGCTTAATCTCGTAAAAGTTTTTAGATCAGGAGAAGAAAAAATGACTGATGAATTAGACTTTGCTCGGATTAAGTCGCTTTTGGCAGATTATGCCAAGACTAATAAAGCAAAAGAAAACATTATGAAAAAGCAGGCAGCTAACAATCCTGCTTATGTCGAACAATTGTTAATTGAAACTCAGCAGGCTATAGCTGTTATCGAGACGGGACAACACATGCCATTTGTGGATTCTGAGGCGATTGATCCAATTTTGCTTAAGGCTCAAAAAGGCTTATTGCTATCTGCTGACGAATTGGAAAAAGTAGCCGACTACTTGCGAGTGATGACCTTGCTCAAGCGCTTCTTTAAGCGATTGGAGAGTGAGGCGCCTTTGCTTAGTTCATATGTGCAAAGCTTGATCGAACTTCCTAAGCTAGAAGAAGCTATCTATGATTCGATTGAACATGGCATCGTGGCTGATCGAGCAGACCGAGATTTAGCCAGATTGAGGAAGCAGCTAACGCAAGATCAAACGGCAATTCGAGAAGGGTTGAATCATTTTTTGACTAATAAAAAGTACAAAACAATGATTCAAGATCCCTTAATTGTCGAAAAAAACGGCGTTTTAACGATTCCAATGAAGGCTAATTATAAGAATCAATTAAATGGCCAGATTGTAGCCAGTTCATCTGGTGGCAAGACTGTTTACTGGCAGCCTAGCAAGATGGTTAATTTAAACGCAGAAATTGCCACACTTAAAATGCAAATTACTAATATTGAGTATGCAATTTTAGGTGCATTGACGGCGCAAGTTTTTGAAAATAGTCGTGACATCAACGAAAACATTGCTGCTATTACGGCAATTGACGAAATTATGGCTCGGGCTCGATATTCGCAAAGCTATGACGGTAAAAAGCCGGTCTTAAATCATGAAAACAGCTTGGAACTAAATGCAGTACGTCATCCCTTACTAGTTAATCCAGTTCCTTTAACTGTTAAGCTAGATCAAGAACGTGCAGTCTTAATGATCACTGGCCCTAATGCTGGAGGTAAGACGGTTGCTTTAAAAACTATCGGTTTGATGGTTTTGATGACTGAACTAGGATTGTTTTTGCCTAGTCAAAAGCCATGTAAGATTCCAGTGATGGATCAGGTTTGTACATTAATTGGCGATCATCAAAGTATCGACAATTCTTTGAGTACTTTTTCAGCGGAGATGAAACAAATTGCCGATATAATATCGGGTGCAACTGCGAGAAGTTTGATTTTGCTGGATGAATTAGGGACGGGAACAGACCCTAATGAAGGAAGCGCAATTGCAATTGGCGTCTTGCAGGAACTATACTTGCGGGGATGTTTGATTGTAGCCACAACGCACTACTCTGCTATCAAGGATTTTGCTTTAAAGCATGAGGCATTTATGACAGCAGAGATGGACTTTGATCCAGCAACTTTGAGCCCAACTTACCGTTTGATTTTGAACCGAGTTGGCGACAGCCGCGCTTTATGGATTGCCAAAAAAGTGGGTCTATCAGACCGAGTTTTGCATCTAGCTGAAAACTATTTAGAGCGGGATGAATTTCCTCTAGCCCATAAGCAGGTAAAACTTAAAGAAAAGCCAGCCGCAAAGCAAAAGCCTAAGCTAGTTTTGCATAAGGGCGATGTGGTCTATATTAGCTCAATTAAAAAAGAAGGCATTTTCCATAGTTTAGACGGACAGCAGGCGAAGGTTTTTGTTGATAAAAAGTTCGACCTGTATCCAGTTAGACGATTGCAATTGCGGAGATTAGCCAAAGACCTTTATCCAGAAGGCTATAATCTGGACTTATTGTTTGTAGAAAATTGGCAGGACTATAAGTTTGATAAGGATTTAGCTCGCGGATCCAAGAAGGCTTATAAGAAATTGCGAAAAATAGAAAAATCTCAAGACCAGACAATGAACTAGAAAGATACTTAGAACAAGAAGCTTAGTAACGAGATCTAAGCTTCTTTTATTTTGGGCCACTAAAATGTAAAATAAGTATTCTAAATGACTACATTATTTCTCAAAGGAAAAACTAGATGAAATTACTTATATTAACTGAAAAGAAATCGCAAATGGACGACTTCGTCGTTGCACTTGGTGGAAAAACTGGCAACTTTCAAGGTCAGTTTGACTATGTACTAACTCATTCATATGGCCACATTTTGCAGCTAAAAGAGCCACAAGAGATGGTTGGCGACGACAAGAAGACGCGCTATTCATCATGGCGCAGCTTGAAGTATTTCCCATGGGATGAAAAGGACTTCTCTTGGGCTAAGAAAATCGTTCCAGGGAGAATGAAGACGCTCAAGGAGATCAGGGATGCTGCCAAAGATTGCGACGGGATCATTATTGCAACTGATGATGATCCTTCTGGTGAAGGTGATTTGCTTGGCTGGGAAATTGTCAATGCCATTCATTGGAAAAAGGTAGTTTACCGGATTCGCTTTGAAGATCAGTCTCCTAAATCAATTATTGCTGCCATGAGACAAATGACTGATGTAACTAATCAAATGGAGCAGGGCGAATATCTGGAAGCCTTAGCAAGGCAGAGATTTGATCTATTATCAATGCAGCTATCGCGAATTGCCATGATTTATGCTAAAAAAGCCGGCTATCGTCCTAAGACCATGCGAATTGGTCGGCTGAAGTCGGCGATTGTCGGGTTGATTTTTGATCGCAATACTGAGATTGAAAATTACGTCAAAAAGCCATATTTCGAGGTCAAATTCAAAGACCAAAATGGCAATATCTTTAGTCGCAAGTTCGATCCAGATAAAGATAAATTCCGTTTTGCTGAAATAAAAGGGGCAAAAGATGATCTGGCTAATTTTGCCTCAAGCTCAATCGTAATTGACGAAAAAAAGCTAAAGAAGCAAACACCACCGCCACTGGTTGATTTAGGACAAATTGGTATTTTAGTAGGTGCTAAGGGTTATAAGGACAAGGAAATTATCAAAACTTACCAGGATATGTATCAAGCTCAAATTGTTTCTTATCCAAGAACTGAAGATACTCAAGTTACGCTTGAACAATTCAATGAATTATTGCCATTGGTGGATCAGATTGCGAATGTTATTGGCGTTGATTCCAAGTTGCTAATTAGGCGCAAGCCTCGTCTGAAATTTATTACCAAGCAAGCAGCCCACGGAGCTAACAGACCTGGCCTGAAGGTTCCTAAGTCGCTTGAACAATTAGAAAAGCGTTTTGGAAAAATTGGCGTTGAAATCTATCAAGTTGTGGCCAAGAGTTATTTGGCAATGTTGGCAGAAGATTATGTTTATGAAGCACAAAAGGCGCATTTGGCAAAATATCCTGACTTCAAATCATCGATTCAACTACCTAAAGAAATGAATTACAAGCTGATTTTTGATGATCGTGATTTGTCAGATGAAGAAGAAATCGAGGCACATGAATTTAAGGATCCAGCAGCTCCATTTGTCTACGAAGGCGCTAACCCGAAGCCAGGAAAGCCAACCAAGAAGTTTATTTTGAACTTTTTGAAAAAGCATAACATTGGAACTGGTGCAACTAGATTGCAGACTTTGGCAGAAATTAGTTCAGGTAAGGGGAGTCTTGCTTCCTTATATCGAGGTGGCTATATTCTAAATTACGAAGGACAAGTGCAAGCAATTTTGTCTAAAGGGAGCATGATCGCTTCGCCTAAGATTACCAAGCGTTTGTTTGATGGGATGGATCGGGTAAAAAGAAAAGAACTGGATTATCAACTGATTCCGCAATCAATGCAAACGATTGTACGCCACGATATGCCAATTTTTGAAACTAATTCTACTATTTTGGATCAAAATGCAACTTTGCAAAAACTTGCAAGCAAGCATCAGACTAAGACTGTAAGTAAGAAAGTTGCCTCTAAGGACAAGGTTACTGGTAAGTTTAATGGAGAAGAGATTAGCTTTAATCAAACTTGGGGTGGACATAAGTTTACCCAGCAAGAAGTTGCGGATTTGCTGGAGGGAAAGACAATCACGATAAATTATCGCTCTAAAAGAGGTGCTCAAAAGTCGGTAAGTGGAAAGTTAGCCAAGCAGTCCTATAAGGGGAGAAGCTTTTATGGATTTAAGCCGGAATTTTAGGGTGATGGATGTGAAAATGGCCAGACAACAGTCTGACCATTTTTGTTATATTTGCTTATTCAACGAAATCATTTCCAGCAGGCTTTGTGCGGTTGAACTTCCTTCATTTCCAGCTTTCAAGCCTGATCTTTGCAAGGCTTGATCAATATTGTCGGTAGTAAGAATTCCAAAAGTAACCGGAACCTTACCTTCTAGGTTGATCTGCATGATAGCGTTGGTAATATTTTGGATAATCATACCATAGTGATCGGTCTCGCCTTTAATTACTGCTCCTAGAGTCATCACTCCATCATATTTGCCTGATTGGGCAACTTTTTGTGCAGTAAAGCCAATTTCAAAAGCTCCTGGTACCCAGTAAATATCGATATCATCAGGATTTACTCCAAATTGTTTTAAAGTGTTGGTCGCACCATCGACTAAGTGATGGGTGACGATTTCATTGAATTTTGAAGCAACAATAGCAATTTTTGCTTGATTATTAGTAAAGTTTCCTTCAAAAGTGGTCATATTTAAATCCTTTCAATTTTTATAAAGCCTTCAACATATGGTTGAAGCGGTCACGCTTAGTTTCAAGATAGAAGCGGTCGATCTCATTTGCTGGCATCTCAAGTGGGATGCGTTTATGAATTTCAATGCCGTAGTCTTCAAGCTGTTCAAGTTTATCAGGATTGTTTGTTAATAAATCAATTTGCTTGATACCGAGGTCTTTAAGCATTTTGGCAGCTACATCATAATTGCGTTCATCTGGCTTGAAACCTAATAATTCGTTGGCTTCATAAGTATCATGTCCTTGATCTTGCAAGGCATAAGCCTTTAATTTATTAGTTAAGCCAATACCACGACCTTCTTGTCGCAAGTAGAGGATAATACCATTACCGTTTTCTTCGATCATTTTCATTGAAGTATGAAGTTGTTCACCGCAGTCGCATCTTAATGAGCCAAAAGTATCGCCGGTTAAGCACTCAGAATGCATTCTTACCAAAACAGGCTTAGTAGGGTCGATTTGCCCTTTTTTGATGACTAAATTTTCACCTTGATAGCTCTTAATTTTAAAATCACCGTACTTAGTAGGCAAATCTACAAATCCTGCATCCAATTGCCCCATGGTTCTTACATATTCTTGCAAATCTGCAATTGTGAAAAATGGCAAATGCAATTCTTGTGCGATTCGTCTTAATTCAGGACGGCGAGCCATATGACCGTCATCTTTTAAAACTTCACAAATATAAGCAGTAGCTGGTTCACCGGCTAGTTTAGCTAAGGTAACAGAGGCTTCGGTGTGGCCATTGCGCTCAAGTACGCCGCCATCTTTAGCTACAAGTGGGAAGCAATGCCCCGGTCTAAAGAAGTCTTCTGGCTTGCTAGTTGGATCAGCTAGAGCCTTGATGGTCGTAGCACGGTCAAAGGCAGAAATTCCAGTAGTGGTTGTTTTGTAGTCAACGCTAATTGTAAAAGCTGTGCCAAAAGGATCTGTGTTGTCATCTTCCATTTGGCCTAAATGAAGTCTTTGAGCAATTTCGCGACTAATACTAGTGCAGAGAAGTCCTCTAGCATATTTAGTCATGAAGTTAATATTTTGCGGGGTTACTTTAGAAGCTAGGCCGATCATATCTCCTTCAGATTCCCGATCTTCATCATCAGCTACGATAACTAGACCACCTTGTTTCATCCATTGAATTGCAGTTTGAATTTTCTTGACATCCATCTTTATATACCTCTTTTTGCTAAATTTTGTGCGACATATTTGCCTAAAATATCAGTTTCTAAGTTGACTTCATCGCCAACTTCTAATTTGGCTAGATTAGTTTCATCCTGCGTATGAGGAATTAATCCAACTGAAAAATTGCTTCCTTGAACATCCATGACCGTTAAGCTTACGCCATTTAAAGCTACGCTTCCCTGAGGAATTACTTGATTGGCTAAACGCTTCGGCAATTCAAAGAAAAGCTCAATCGCGTTTTCATTTGCTTGCTTTTTGAGAAGTTTGATTGTTTGGTCGATATGCCCAGTGACGATATGACCTTCGAGTCGATCGCCGAGCTTTAGAGAACGCTCGAGATTAACCTGGTCGCCGGCTTTGGCATTTTTGAAAATTGTCTTGTTAAAAGTCTGCGGCATCATCGTCACTTGAAAACTGTTGCCATCAATCTTTTCGGCAGTTAAACAAGTTCCGTTGATTGCAATCGAATCACCGATCTTAATGGTGTCGATTACTTCAGCACTTGTTTCAACATCCATGACAATTGTTTGATCTTTAATCTTAATTTGAGCGATTTTGGCATCGCCTCTAACTAATCCACTAAACATGAGAAAGTTTACCTTCGATTCTGAAATTATTTGCTAGCTGCTTTAATTTAAGGTCTGTAAAAAGAACGGTATTATCAGGCGTAAAGGCATCATAGCCATCTTTTCCCAGTAGAACTGGCGCCTGATAAGTAATCAATTCATCGACCAAACCAGTCTGCCAAAAGGCTTGATGAATTTTGGCTCCGCCTTCGACGTAAAGCGACTGGATCCCTACTTTTGTCAGTTGATTAACAACATCTTCGATCGTGCCATCAGTTTGAAAAATTTTTACCCAGCTGTTATGCAAATTTGAGAAAAGTTCAGGATGCTGAGTAAAAATCCAAGTGGCTTGGCTTTGATCAGTAAACAGCTTTAAATCTGGCCTTTTGAATAATCGGCCGCGCCGGTCAAGAACCACTCGAATGGGTGGATAATCGCTAACTTGACTGCTATGAAGAGAAGGATTATCGATCATAGCGGTATTGCTGCCAATGATGATTGCTTGGTAGTCGCTACGCTCTTGATGTACCTTTTCATAAACCTTGGAATTGGTAATAGCAGTCCGCTGATTGGTTAACCCCAGCTTATGATCAAGCGAAATAGCCTGCTTTAAGCTGATCCAGGGACGATGATGCTGATAGAAAAAGGTGTAGAAATAGTTCAAAGCTTGAGCTGCATTAGCTCTGATTCCTGTAACTACTTCAATTCCAGCATCTTTTAGTTTCTGAATTCCTTTGCCAGTAACAAGGCTATGGGGATCAACCTGGGCAATGACAACGCGTTTGATCTGACTTTTAATAATTAAATCAGCACAAGGCGGCTGCTTGCCATAGTGGCTGCAAGGCTCTAGCGTTACGTATAAGGTTGAATTGGATAACTGCTCGAAGGTTAATTTAGAAATGGCGTCTCTTTCTGCATGGCTATCGCCAAAATGCTGGTGATAACCTGTCGCAAGAATTTGTCTGTTTTTAACAATAACAGCCCCAACCATTGGATTTTGCCAAGTTTGATAGCGACCCTTGATCGCTTCTTGGATAGCTAAATCCATGAAATGGTAATCTTGATTCATTTAAATCACTTCCTTTGCATCAAAAAAGGGAAGCCTTGAACTTCAAGACTTCCCCAAAAATAAGCATCGTAAATAAACTGCTGTTTCAGTAATTAACTTCTCCCATCTAGACTATAACTATCGGTACCATTACGGGTTCAGCCACTACAAAAATAGTGGGTTGCGGACTTTACCGCCGGTCGGGAATTTCACCCTGCCTTGAAGACTAAATTATTCAATTCACTTACGAATGATAGTTGTAAGTGCTTTCTTTGTCAACTAAAAAATTTAAAATAACAAAAGATAGATTTATAAAAATAGCCGTTAAAGTGCTATGGATTGGGATAAATTGGGAATGAAAAATTTTTTACTTTTGTGCTAAAATCAAAGAAAAATATCTAGAAGGGGATGCGAAAATGACACAAGATAACTATAACCGCTGCGACTGGGTCGAAGGTGAGCCGGATTTTTACCAAAAGTATCACGATGAAGAGTGGGGTAAATTGAATTTGGATGAGGATTATTTGTACGAGATGATGGTTCTTGAGAGCTTCCAGTCGGGTTTATTATGGAGAATTGTGCTGAATAAACGAGCAAATTTCCGCCAGGCTTTTGCCAATTTTGACCCTGAAAAAGTCGCTTTATTTGATCAAACAGATATTGATCGATTGCTGACTGATAAAGGAATTATTCGCAATCGAATGAAGATCGAAGCAGCTATCAATAATGCAAAAGTTATTAAGCAATTGCATGAAGATGGTACTACTATTAGGCAATTTCTACAGGAAGAATTCCCTAAGCAAATTATTAATCATCCTCAAACTCTCAGCGATCTTCCTAGCCAAGATGAGCATTCAAAAAAATTAGCTAAAAAACTAAAAAAGATGGGCTTTAAGTTCTTGGGTCCGGTAACTTTATATTCATTCTTACAGGCTGTCGGAATCATCAATGATCATCTTGAAAATTGCAACTTCAAGTAACAGCGCTTTCTTTTTGTTAGTAATGGGCCTATAATGAGCTTATATCGTTAATTTAGAACCGAGGTAAAACTATGTCAGATGCAGTTTTAAACAGAAGAGCAGTTAGAAAATATACTGATGAAAGCTTAACTGATGCGCAATTAGAGAAATTAGTTGCAGCCTTTCAAGCAACACCTGCTGGTATGGGACAGTTTGAAGTAATGGAATTGAAATTAGTTACTAGCCAAGAGACTAGAGCAAAGCTGGAATCTATTGCTAACGGTGCCTTTTATGGCGCACCTGCTTTGTTTGTGATTGCGACTAAGTCTGATAGTCCTTTTGCCGATCGTGACGGTTCATGTGCAGCTGAAAACTTGATGATCGAAGCTAAAGAACTAGGCTTAGGTAGTGTATATATTCTTGGCGGTACAATGGCTTTGAACAAGAGTCAAGAAGCTAAAGAACTGCTCAACTTAAAAGACGGCTATGAAGTTTCTGTAGTAGTACCTGTAGGTGTTCCTGCTGAAAAAAATGAAGTACCTGACCGCAGCAGTCGTTATCAAGTCGAAAGAATCTAGACTTATTTACAATGATAAATTGACCACTTAGTGGCATTAATTTACCGCTTGCTTATCTTGGATTTTTGATATTTTCCTCAATGATATAATTTAAGTATCAAATGGATAATAGAAACGGGGGAATAATATGCTAATTATTGGTGGTAGAAAGCATTCAGATACGATCGAAGAAACTCTGACTATTGACAGCTTTGATAGTTTGAAAATCAAGGTTTCTCAGCCCGATGTGAAAATTTTTGCTGGTGAAAAATTCGAAGTTAGATATGTTGGACCAAAAGAATTATTGCCAAGTGTAACTCGTGATGGAAATATGCTGATTTTGCATCAAAGAGTGCATGGGATTTTTTCATTGACTACTAGTGATGAAGTAAGCCTAGAAATTGAAGTACCTCAAGGAGCTAATTTGACGAAGTTATATGCTGAATTAAATAGTGGTGATCTTGAAATTTCAGGTATTAGTGGCAGCGAATTGAAGCTGCATGTTAATAGTGGCGATAGTGAACTTGAGAATTGTCTTTTTGCTGAGGCAAAAATTGAGCTCAACAGCGGAGACTTTGAAGTTGAAAACTCCAGGCTTGATTTATTGAAGTTCAATGGAAATAGTGGTGACTGTGAGTTAACAGACTCTAAATTTAAAGTCTTAAGAATTGAACTTAATAGCGGGGACAATGTCATTCATCATTGCAAGGTTGAAGATGAAGCAACGATTGCCACTGTCAGCGGTGATAATAGGATCGTAGATACGCCTTTTGGCGAGATTAGCTATGCGACTGTATTAGGCGATAGCAAGATTGCTGCAAGTGCGCGTGACGAGAGTTTGAATAATAAGTTGTCGATTGAAACCGTTAATGGCGACAACCGAGTTGAATAATGTAAATAGAAAAGGTTGATCAGCTTTGTTTTAAGCAAAGTCGATCAACCCTTTTGTTTTGGTTGACTAAAGCTTGATTTAATTAGTCTTTATCAAAGAAATCCTCTATATCTTTCTTAGCATTCAATTCCTTGATAGGAATGGTCTTTGATGCTTGTAATATGAGTTCATCTTCTATGGCAATATCAGAATTTACATTTACTTGGACTTTTTTATTTTTGCTCATAATAATCACCTCATAATCATAAAATGACTATAATACGAGGCAAAACTCAAATCAACTATTTTTAATTGAGTAAAAGTAATTTGTCAAATTCTATTTTCTGATAAAAGCCTTATCCTTTTCTGGCAAGCCTTTGTCTTCGACATAACGCTCAACGCGCATGTGTAAATCATATTTTTCGCGAAGTTTAGCAAGTTCGCCCATCATTGGAGTAGCATGGTGGCGATCAATGGCAGCTTGATCTGTCCAAGAATCGATTAACAAGATTGTTTCTGGATCTGCTAAAGGCTGGAAGTAATCGTATTTTAGATTTCCTTCTTCAGCTCGGATTTTATCAGCTAAGCCACTTGCTTCCATTTCTTGAGCAAATTTTTGCGCAGCGCCATTTTTTCCAGTGTAATAAAGGTTAACGGTAATCATTTGCAAAACCTCCGTATCTGTATTCATACTTCAATCTTACCAGTGATGATGGTAGAATGCTAATAGCAAGAAGGTATTGCTGGTGATTCTGAATTGTTATCGAAGGAACGATTCTAGTTCATAAGCAAAAACTATTAATTATAATTAGAAAAAAGTTTTGAAAAAACACTATATATCATTGAAACTACGGGATTCTAATTGCTTTATAACTATAATATACACCATATCGTTATATAAGAAAAAATTAGGATTTGCGCAACTTTCGACTTCACCAAAGACGGTACTCTAACTTTTGAAAATACTGTCAAGTACGCTCCGGTAAAGCAGGAATTGTAGATCAAGGTCTATGACGATGAATCAGACACTCCTGATCAAGCTTTGGATACTACTGAAACTGGTGTAACTACTAGTTTCACTGGCAACTCTAAGTCAGACTTCCCAGCTGAGGTTGCAACTAGTCTTGATGCGCTTAAGACTTTCTATAAACGCAACAACTATGTAGTTGAAACTCTCCCAGCAGCTACTGGCAAGTTCGATTCAACTGGCAACGGTTCTGGTGCAGATACGCAAGTTCAAGTTCTAAAAGTTCACTTGAAGCACGCTAAGGATGTTAAGACCGAATCTATCAAGGTAGTAAGGGAAGTTACTTACTCAGTTGATAGCAAATCACCAGACGCACCTAAAGCACCTGATGCTAAGGTAGATACTTTTGATGGGGTCTTCTCAAGAACAGTAACCACTGACAAGGTGAATGGCAATGTTACTAAGTTAGATTGGTCAGGCACTTACACTTCTAATGGTGTAACAAGTCCGAAGCTTGCAGACGGCTACCACCCAGATAAGGAAGTTGCTGCCAAGGCTACAATTTCTGCTGACTTCTTAAAGAATGCTGGCGAAGATGAAATTGCTAAGTTGATGAGTGACGGCCTAAAGGTGTCAGACGAGGTTGTTTACACACCAGATATGCAACAATTGATCTTGAAGGTTCATGATCAAGATACTGATACGGATCTAGAGGATCCAATAACTTACAGCGGCTTCAGTGATGAAAGTGTCGGTAATGATCCTGTAAACAAGATGTCTGAGCTTATTAAGAAATACCAAGAGCTAGGCTACGACCTTGTTTCAGTACCAATAATTGATCAAAAGTACGATACAACTTCAAACTACGGTCAAGCTGAAGATAGTGAACCACAAACATTCATGCTTGTGCTTAAGCATCATGTTGAAACAGTAACACCAGATCAGCCAAAGACTCCAACTGATGTAATTCCTGGCACTAGTCAAAATTACCCATCAGGCGTTGACAAGAGCGATCTTTCTAAGACAATCACTAGAACGATCATTGTTAACCTTCCTGATGGCACAACTAAGGAAATTAAGCAGGTAGTTGAATACGGCAGAACTGCAACTGTCGATGCTGTAACCAAGAAAGTTACTTACTCCGACTGGACAGCTAAACTAACTAACTGGCCTCAATATGACGCTCCAAGCGTTCCAGGTTACACTCCAGACAAGGAAGTTGTTGATTTGACTCATGTTCCAGTTGATGGCGAGGATGTAACAGTAGAAATTAACTACGTTGCTGTGCCAGATGAACTAGACACTCCAAGTGAGCCTGATACACCGCTAACACCAGTTACGCCAACAACTCCAGACAAGCCGGATAAACCTGCTAAGCCTGAAAAACCTAATAAGCCTTCTAAGCCAGAAAAACCAGCTAAACCTCACACTAATAAACCAGAGGCTCAAGCAATTTCTGACAGAGCTAAGTCAGATAAGGCACCTGAAGGACTTACTTCAACTGAATGGGCTCATATGAGTCTAGCTGAAAGAGAACGCTACTTGAAGGGTCAAGCTTTGGCTAAGCATGATGACAAGGCAGATAGTGGCGTACTAGGAAGAATGGATGATAGGGATGCAAACAAGTTACCTCAAACAGGTAACAGAAGTGGCTTACAATTGACACTTCTAGGATTAGGTTTGATATCACTAGCATTATTCGGACTTAAAAAGAAGAGAGACGATGAATAATCGTTAAATGAAAAGGACTTACAATTAGTAAATTTTGATTTACTAAGATGTAAGTCTTTTTTTATTGCTGCATAGAAATGTTTACTATTTACGAGTAAAATGTAGAAAGTTAGATGATAACGATAATGTGGAGTTTATAAGATAAAGTAAGAGAAATATATATGGAAGAAACTAACATCAAAAACTATTTAACTACGACAGTATTAAATAATTTTATTGATAAGGAGCAGTACTTACCTGAAGGTAATCTATCCGCAAATTTGATTTTTAATCAAAATGCTCGCAATAACGTCTATCGCGTGATGAAGATGAAGCTTGCGACTTGTCAATCCTTTACCTTTGCGGTAGCTTTTATTACTCATGATGGTTTGTCACAATTCTTAACTGTTTTAGCAGATTTGAAGAAAGCAGGGATTAAGGGGAGAATCCTTACTTCTACATATCTGTACTTTAATAAGCCGGAAGCATTTCGTTCATTGATGAAGATTGATAATGTTGAAGTTAGAATCTTTAACGAGCGTGATGAAAATGGTAATGTCTTGCCTTTCCATGCTAAAGGCTACGTATTTGATTATGGAGAATATCATTCAGTTGTTATTGGAAGTTCGAATTTAACTAGTAATGCTTTACTTAAGAATTACGAATGGAATCTTAACGTTAATTCACTAGAAAATGCTGAAATTACTGAACAGATCAGGCTTCAAATCGAAGATGAGTGGAATAAGTCTATTCCATTGACGCAAGAATGGCTTGATCTTTATAAAATTAAATACAATAACAATAATTTTGAGCAAAATAATCCTATTGTTGAAGAAAAGGATCAACTAAATAAGCAGATTGAACCTAATAAAATGCAAGCGGCAGCTTTAGCAGAACTGGATAGCTTTAGAAAAGATGGCAAAGACAAAGCCCTGATAATTTCTGCTACAGGTACGGGAAAAACATACTTAGGTGCTTTTGATGTAAGAAAATATCAGCCCAAACGTTTCCTATTTGTTGTTCACCGAGAACAAATTCTAGAAAAAGCTATGCATGCATTTCACCGAGTAATTGGCGGTGATATTAGTGAATACGGTATCTATTCAGGTAACCGTCAAGATGGATTAGATGCCAAATATGTATTTGCGACAGTGCAAACTTTGTCTAGAGAAGATAATTTGCACAAGTTTCGACCTGATGAATTTGATTATATTTTGTATGATGAAGCTCATCACTTGGCAGCGGCGCAACATCAACGCGTGTTTAATTACTTTCAGCCTAGGTTTTGTTTGGGGATGACAGCAACACCTGAGCGAATGGACGATTACAATATTTTTCAATTGTTTGATTATCAGATTGCTTATGAGATCAGACTTGAAGATGCTCTAAAGGCCCAATTGCTTTGTCCATTTCACTATTATGGCGTTGAAGATTATGTTTATCAAAATGAACTCATTGGCGATAAATCTAGCCTAAAAAGGTTAGTAAGTGAAAAGCGTGTAGACTATATTATCCAGCAGACAGAATATTATGGTTATTCTGGGGATGTTCTACATGGGTTGATCTTCTGTAGTAGCGTGGAAGAAGCTAAGACTTTAGCTAAAATAATGACTGCTAAAGGTTATCCAAGTCGCTGCCTTTCAGGCGAAGATTCACCGGAAACTAGAGCTCAGGTAGCTAAAGAATTAGAAGATGGAAAAATAAAGTACATTCTAACAGTCGATATTTTTAATGAAGGTGTCGACATCCCTTGTATAAACCAAGTCGTATTCTTGCGAACAACTCAATCAAGTATTGTCTTTATTCAGCAACTAGGTAGAGGGTTGAGAAAGTATTCAGCTAAAAGTTACCTAACAGTAATCGACTTTATTGGTAATTATGCAAATAACTATCTTATTCCTGTAGCCTTATCAGGTGATAAAACGCATAATAAAGATAATGTTCGAGACAACGTTGATTTGGATCCGATTGTTGATGTTTCCGTGATTAACTTTACTCAAGTTGCTAAAGAACAGATCTATCGCTCAATCAAGAACAAGAATATGACTAATCTACTTGAACTAAGAAAAGAGTTCCAACTGGAAAAGATGAGACTGGGACATACTCCTTCTATGTATGAGTTGCAACGTGATTCAATTGATAGTCAGGTAATTGCTGATAAATTCAAAAACTATGTCAAATTCTTAGCCGATATGAAGCAGGATGTTCCTGATTTTTCAGATTATGAGCTTAAGGTATTGACCTTTTTAACTTTTGTCTTGGTAAATGGAAAACGCAAGCATGAATTATTGCTGCTAGAGGCTTTACTTGAAAAAGGAAAACTTTTAGAAGCAGAGTATCAAAAAATAATTGCAGATAATAATTGCTATTTTGATAGTCATGTTGAAAAATCCATTGATCAAATTTTGACTTTAGCTTTTTATGAACGAAATTCTTTGCCAAATAAGGATAGTTTTGGTGGACGTAGTTTAATCAAGCATGACAATGGTGAATATCAGTTTGACAGGCAATTAGCTGGAGTGTTGAAAGGCGACTTTTTGGCATTTTTTGAAGATGTTGTAAAAACAGGCCTACTTAGAAGTCAGCAATACGACAGTGATCGCTTATTTACGATTGGAAAAAGATACAGCCGAACTGATGCATGTCGAATTTTAAATTGGGATAAGATTGTTCCTGGATTAAATATCGGTGGTTACAAGTTTGATGAAGATCACCAAAATTGTGCAATTTTTGTTACTTATGACAAGCATGATGGGGCTAGTTTGAATTATCCAGACAGATTTATTAGTCAATCTGTTCTCAACATGTATTCAAAAGTAAAACGCAATTTAGATAGCAAGGATATTAAGTTGTTTGCAGATAAGAATTATGACTTGCATTTATTTATTCAAAAGTCTGATGACGATCAAGCAAGCTTCATTTATTTAGGAACCTGCAGCGGCATGCGCGAGTCATTTAAGCCACATTCAATGAAAGTGATAAAGGGTAATCAAACTAAAACAGAGTCAGTTGTATCAATGAATCTTAAGTTGGATACTCCGGTAGATTTAGATACATACTACATGTTGACCAAAATAAAATATTAATTTGAATTAAATACAAGATTTTTCCCTCATCCCCGTGCTATTGAAAGCGGAAACAATTATAATAGTTTTTATAAAGGTAGGGGATGAAAAAATGACACAATATCTAGTATACGATGTAGGTGGAACTAACTTAAAATACGCCTTGATGGATCACAGCGGAAATATTCTGACCAAGGGCAAGGTTGTTTCTCCAGACAATTTACCAGCTTTCAAACAAGCTTTGATTGACATTGCTGATCAGTTTGAAGGTGAGTTTACCGCAATTGCCATGTGTGCGCCAGGCAAGATTGATGTCCATGAAAAGACCATCTATTACGGCGGAGCCTTGACTTATTTGGATGGCTTTAATTTGGAAGAAAATCTCGGTGCTCGCTATCAAGTGCCTGTTAGCGTGGAAAACGATGGTAAGGCGGCAGCTTTGGCCGAACAATGGCTAGGCGAATTAAAAGGCGTTGATACAGGTGCGATGATGACCTTAGGAACAGGTGTTGGCGGTGGCATTATCGCCAATGGCACGCTTCTACATGGTCGCGACTTTCAAGCTGGTGAACTTAGCTGGATGCTTTTAAGAGCAGGAGAAGGCCTGGAAAAGATCACTTCTTACACAGCCTATCTCTGCTCAGCTGTACAGATGATTGAACGCATCAATGAAGCACTTGGCAATGATCAACTTGATGATGGGCTAGCGGCCTTTGCGGCCATCAACCGCCAAGAGTCGGTTGCTAGCGATATCTTTAAGGATTATTGTGCTAATATCGCCCAAATGATTCTTAATGTTCAAACTGTAATCAATGGCGAAAAGATTGTCATCGGTGGTGGAATTAGCGCTCAGCCAATTTTGCTTGATGAGATTAATTATCAGTTTGAGAAGTTGCTCTCCAGCAACGAAATGCTTGGTGGTCAGATTATCCCGCCAGAAATTGTGGCGGCGCATTTCCAAAATGATGCCAATCTTTATGGTGCGCTTTATGCCTTATTGTTGCAATTAGATGAGAATAATTAGCTATTAGACAACTATTCTTTGCAAGAAAGAATGGTTGTTTTTTCATTGTCTATAAAGTCAAATTGATAAAAAGGTAAAATAATTATGATGATTTTGCCGAAGTTCTGGTAAAATTAAGCAAGCACATTTTTTGTGACATTTTTAATAAAGTGGGTTGTCTATGGATAAAAATAAAAAAATCACTCTATTCAGCTTAATCATGATGATCTTTTCCGGCATCTTTGGTTTTGCTAACACTCCAATTGCATTCTTGCAGATGGGTTATGCCAGCATTATTTGGTACATCTTTGCGGCTGTCTTTTTCTTTTTGCCGCTGGCAATGATGATTGCTGAATATGGTTCAACTTTCAAAGAAGAGCATGGTGGATTTTACAGTTGGCTAAGTCATGCAGTGGGTGAGAAGATGGCCTTTATTGGTACTTTCCTCTGGCTATCTAACTTGATGATTTGGCTTTTGAGCACTTCAACTAAGATTTACATTCCCTTCTCAGCTTTATTGTTTGGTAAGGATGTAACTCAATCTTGGACGATTGGCTCGCTCAATTCGACTCAAGTAATTGGTCTTTTAGGAATTGCTTGGCTTTTATTTGTTACCATTTGCGCTAGCCGAGGCGTGAACGTTATTTCCAAGATTTCAAGTATTGGTGGAACCTTGGTTAGCATGATGGTGGTTGTCTTCTTGGTTACAACTGGCGTAATTTTTGTGGCTGGTCATGGACAAATACAAGAAGCAATCACTGCTCATGCTTTCATCAAGTCGCCAAACCCAGAATTTCAAAGTCCAATCGCAATGATTTCCTTTGTGGTATATGCGATCTTTGCCTATGGTGGACTTGAAACGCTAGGTGGGGTGATTGACAATATTGACAAGCCTGAAAAGACTTTCCCTAAGGGAATTGCCATTTCCTCTCTTTTAATTGCTGGATCTTATTCATTGATGATTTTGCTTTGGGGAGTAAGCACCAACTGGCAACGCGATTTGTCATCAAGTAGCGTTAACTTAGGAAATATTACCTATGTGATGATGCAGCACCTTGGTACTTTCTTAGGCCAAACTTTGGGCTTGAGTGCCAAAGCCTCTGCTATGATTGGTAACATCTTTATTCGCTTTGTTGGATTAGGGATGCTACTAGCTTATGTAGGATCATTTTTCTTATTCATTTACTCACCAATTAAGTCATTCATCTTAGGTTCAAAGCACCTTTGGCCAGAGAAGTTGACCAAGTTAAACAAGCATGGCATCCCTGAAAATGCGATGTGGATGCAGACTTTGATCGTAGGCGTCTTGCTCTTCTTGATTTCTTTTGGCGGCAGTCAAGCTAAGACTTTCTACACGATCTTGACTGATATGTCTAATGTGTCAACGGCTATTTCTTACGTTATCTTGATCGGTGCCTTTCCAATCTTTAAGAAAAAGCACTTTGATCAACCGTTTGAAGTCTATAAGAAGCATACTTTGACGCTGATCATTACTTACTTGTCATTTGCAGTCCTACTATTTGGCGTTGTCTTTACTTGCTTGCAGCCATTTTTGGTTGGTGACTACATTACTGGAATCTGGACTTTGGTTGGACCAATTCTATTTACGGGAATTGCTTTAGGTCTTTACCATTCAGCACAAAAGAAGAATAAATAGCAAAAGATGCTAGCCTCGATAGCGAGGTTAGCATCTTTTTTACTTGTCTTCTTCAATTAGTTTAAGTTGCGTTTTGGCAAAGAAATACATGCAAATCGCAAAAAGAGGTCCAGAAAGCAGATCAACGATCAAATTGATCCAAAAACTTCGGTTAATAATAATGGCTTCGCCACTAAACTTATCGATAATTAATCCGATAATCCATAGTCCAAGGCCAAATTGAACTGCTACTATAACCGACTTATGCTTTAGCCGGTCAACTGCTCTTTGGTAACTGGCTTTGTCATAGTATTCCGATTGGACAAGTCCTTTTTTGCGCAAGACGATGGTCATGTAAAGACTCTTAAAGTAAAGCAATAGGAATAGAATAATTGTCCCGGCAGAAACAGTCTTAAGAACTGCTAGGTCATAACAGAGGCTGACTAGCATGCCAATGGTAATTAACCAGAAAGAAATCATGTTTTCTTTGGCGAGCGTTTCAAAAATTACGCTTCTTTGGTATTCGTCGCGATCTTCGGCAGATCCAACAAACCAGTTGATTAATTTGTTTTCGAAGTTATTCTTGTTCATCTTTATTTTCTCCAAACCAAAATAAACTGTTAAGGTCTGTACCTAAGGCTTGTGCAAGTTTGATACAGAGATTAAGCGATGGGTTATACTTGTCATTTTCAATTAAATTTATCGTTTGTCGGGCAACCCCAACTTGTTGTGCTAGAGTAGATTGGGATAGTTTTAGCTTCTTGCGATATTCTTTGATACTGTTCATGGCCTCACCTAATTTAAAATGTCATATATATGTTACATTTTCATAATAACAGGACAGATGTTAAATGTCAAATATATATGATATTTTTATTCATTTGAAATAATATTCATAATATAAATTATGTAAAACTATCAAAATAGAAAAACAAGAAATCACAAATGTCAATGGAAATTTTTACCTATCTGTGTTAAAGTGGACCCGTATTGTATAAGTAAAAAGGCCGTTGTTAAACGGCGCTTTTTAGTGAGAAGATTGAACTGATATAAATGGGGGTAGATTAATTGAGCATCAAGATCAAGCAAGCCTTGCCATTTTTAGTTGCTAGCTCGCTACTAGCAATAATGATGACAAGTCGAGAAGTACAAGCTACTTCAACTAGCTTGCAAACCAAAATCGCTGGCAATAAGACTTACAATATCTATAAGAAAGTTTCCAAAAAAGGCGTCAAGCATAAGGTAACGACGACTTCGCCTTTTAAATATGCGCACTTGCAATCGCGCTCTTATGTTAGAACTAAGCATGGTACTTACTGGTACTTATATGCTAATGGACGCGGACTTGGCTGGGTGAACCAGAACTTTTTTGCGCGCAACAAAATTAATGTGGTCAAGAGCGTTAGCTTAGTCAAAAATAGCGCCGACCGTGGCTACAATACTGCTGATGCGGTCAACTATGTCACTGACCGGACTGGTAGTGTAGTTGATCTCTACAAGGTTTGGATTTCTCAGCCTACGGTAAGTTCAGCTACTGCTGGTACAACTAGAGTGCTTTACCAATATAATGGTCGCAGCGCAGAAAGCCATGTGACAGTTAGAAGCAATTCAAAAGAAGGCATCGCTAAGCCAATCGTTGCAGCTCAAACTAACGCTGGCCCAACTTCAACTACTTGGGTTAAGCGAACAGGGGGAAGTTTTAAAATTCAAAAGAAAGCCCACACTTATGTTGGCACAAGTGGCATGACTTTGAAGACGGCCTTCTTTCAGCCAAATATCTTAAGCTTAGCTGGCTCGCCTGATACACAGGTTGGCTTGATCCCTGAAGGGATGACTTATGCCGATGGTTGGATGACGACCTCTCTATATTCAACTAGCAACAACGCCAACCAACCATTTGCCTGGGGCCACCTTGCTTCATATCGCTTGAGCGCATTTGACAGCAAGTTCGATGCCCAATACATCCCAACTGATGATTTGAGCTTTAGCAAGTTTAAGAAATACTCTGAAAATATCAAGGTTAGTCCTTATATTCGTCTAGGTCACGGTCAAGCAATTGGCTCAACTACCCAATATATTTATGTGGTAGCTAACTACAACAAGGCTGGCAATCCCCGCTGGTCAAATGAAATCTTGAGAATTAGAAAGAGCGATATGTTGATCGACAAGATTTGGACCTTCAAGGTAGCTGCCAGCAAGGCAAAATATCCACGTTACTTCCATAATGTAACGGTGGTTGACGATTTCACCATGATCGGTTTGTTCCACAATTCTAAGAAACACAAATACGAGTTCTGGAAGATTAGCCGTTTGGGCGACAGCTTTACTGCTAGTCAAATGGGCCAAACGGCTAACGACTTGATCACTAATAGTGCCCAAGTTCAAGGCTTTACTTATGATCAAGCAAATCGCGTATTCTACATTGCTTTTAACGATCACATCTTCAAGTTGGCTGAAGATGGCAGTTTCATCAGTATGAACAAGTTCAATACCAAGCGTGAATTCGAAGGTATTGCCATCAAGAATGGCCAATTGATCGTCAACATGGCTCAAAGAGCTGAATTGATGCAGGCCAGCAATTAGTTTTAATTCACGTAAAAATCCTAAAGCCAAGTTGAAGCTTTGGGATTTTTTGTTTGATTAATTTTTGATATGGTCAATAAATTGCCGAATTACGCTTGCGTTTTGTGATAGCTTTTTGCGATAAGCAATGCCGTGGCGGTAGGTATTCTTGCTATCAGTTAAAGGAATCCAGGCTAAGTCCTTGACTGTGGAATTAGTCATCAATTCCTTAGGCAAGATACTGATGGCGTCTAGCTGGTTTAAAGAGTGCAAGATGAGTTCAAAGTCATCATGGACTAAGATTACCTGCTGGCTGTAGTTATATTTTTCGCAATTTTGCTTCACGAATTCTCCTAGGACGAAGTTGGTTGACAAGCTGACAATATTGCTGTTTTTGAGATCTTTGAAAGATAGCTCCTTATATCCGGCTAAGGGATGGCTTTTTGGTGCAACGACATAGGCGGTGTAGCCTTCAGATTCATCAGCTAACGGGTCGATAATAATATCTTGTTCAAATTGCGGAAATGATAGCAGGGCAACGTCTATTTTTCCGTCAACTAGATCGTGCTGGAGCTTAATTGAACCTTCTTGAATAAAGTGAACGTCAACTTGCTGATTGCGGCGGATAAAGCGCGAGATCTGATCCATATATTCAAGCATAGTCAAAAAAGTTACCCCAATATATAGGGGAGTTTTGACCGTCCTGTCTTGATTCTTGAAGTCGTCAATTAGTTGATTGAATTCTTTAACAAGTGGCTTAGCGCGATCATAAAGCTCTTGGCCAGTCTTAGTTAGTTGCAAATGGTGATTATTGTAGATGAAGAGCTGGGTGTGCAACTCTTCTTCCATCTTAGAAATATTTTGCTTTAAGGCAGGCTGAGAGACGTAAAGAATCTTTGCGGCATGCGAATAATTTTGCATATCTGCAATCGTCAAAAAGTAATTAAGTTGTCTGATATCCATTGCTAAAGTCCTTTCTAATAGGGCTAAGTATAGCTTACAATTTCCAGCAGATTAGCTTAGGAAAAACCTCACATAATAATATTTTAACCTATTTTGTATATTTAGAAAAACAAAACGCATTCAATAAAGTATTTCACTATATAGTGTGATAATTTTATTAAAAATAGCCATGGAACTAGCTATGGGATAGGTGTAGACTAGAGATGTGGGGATTATTTTATGTATATGGCAAGGAATAAGACTATGAAGAAATTGAAATTTATCAGTGCAACCTTAGTAGGGTTGACTTTGCTGACAAGTACTGGTCAAGTTCAAGCTTCTCGCTTATCAGATGATCAAGCTAAGCAGGCTAAATTAGCTAAGATTGAACAGGCTAAGCAAGTTGAATATGAAGCTCTGCTAGCTCAAGTCAAAAATAAGACTAAAGCAACCAAAGTCAAAAAGACCGTTAAGAAAAAGCGCAAGAAGGTTGTTAAGAAGACAACCAAAGCTACTCCAAGTGGCAAGATCAACACCGCAAACACTGGCAAGATCGTTGGCAATATCAGATCAAAGATCTACCATGTTCCAGGTCAAAGTGGCTATCGAATGAATTCAACTAACGCCATTTACTTCAATTCTGAAAAAGAAGCAATTGCAGCAGGTTATCGGAAGGCGAAGAGATAATGAAGAAGTGGATTAAATTTACCAGTAGTATTTTGCTAGGAGTAACTTTAATTGGCAGTTTTGCTACGCCAGTCAAAGCAGACACTAAAAGCGAAATTGCCCAAGCTGAAAATATTGAACGCGAAAATCGGGCAACGCAGGCTCGGATCAAGATTTTAGATCAAAAAATTGCAGCCCTAAAAAAACAACTAGGCATTGCAACTGGCAAACATGTGGTTGAATCAGCTAGTCGCTCTAAATTAGCAAGCCTAAACTACAGCGGACAAGACGTGGTGATGGTCAACAAGAACAAGCCTAGTTTTTCAGCAAGTCAGATGAGTTTGAGCCGTGGCGCTTGGCAAAAATATGGCGAGCTAGATTATTTGAACCGGGTAACTCCAGCTAATGCCATGCTTAACAATCGCCTCATGCCATCAGCTAGACGTGAGAATCTATACATCAATCCAACTGGTTGGCACAATAAGCGGATTGCTAGTGGCTGGCTATACAATCGCTGCCATTTGATCGGCTATCAATTAACTGGTCAGAATAACAACATCCGCAATCTGATGACTGGAACTAGACAATTGAATGATCCAGGGATGCTCCGCTATGAAAACGAAGTGGCAGCTTACTTGCGCTCATCCAGCAAACACTATGTCAGATACCGGGTCAGTCCAATCTTTAAAGGTAATGAATTGCTTGCTAGGGGCGTGCAGATGGAAGCTTGGTCAGTTGGCTCTAACGCTATCAAGTTCAATGTCTACATCTTCAATGTGCAAGACGGGGTAAAGCTCAACTATCAGACGGGAACTAGTCGGGTTTATTAATTACAATCGCTTATGAATATCAATAAGTGATAAATATTTTTTATTATAATTTCTTTGCGCTATGATCTAGGTATATTAGATTTAGGAAGGAAAATTATATGTACGATAAAACTATAACTTTGACTAACGGCGTTGTTGTTCCACAACTTGCTTTAGGAACTTGGCTAATTGACAATGATCATGTAGCAAAGGCAGTTTTGACGGCTTTGGATTTGGGTTATCGTCATATTGATACCGCTCAAGCCTATGGCAACGAAAGTGGCATTGGTCAGGCCTTGAAAGAAACTTCTCTTAAGCGTCAGGACTATTTCATTACCACTAAGGTAGCTGCTGAAAATAAGACTTATGAATCAGCTGCTAAGTCAATTGATGAATCTTTGGCCAAGTTAGGCCTTGATTACATTGACTTAATGATCATTCACTCACCTCAACCTTGGAAGGAAGTAAATCAATCAGACAACCGCTACTTTGAAGAAAATAAGGAAGTTTGGCGAGCAATGGAAGATGCCTACAAGGCAGGCAAGCTTCGTGCAATTGGCGTATCTAATTTCCTGGCAGAAGATTTGGACAATATTTTGGCAGATTGCGAAATTAAGCCAACGGTCAACCAGATCTTGTGTCACATTTCTAATACCCCACTAGATTTAATTGATTACTGCCAAAAGCACGATATTGCTCTAGAAGCATATTCTCCAGTTGCTCACGGGGCAAACTTGGATAATCCAGTTATTGTCAAAACAGCGCAAAAATATGGTGTTAGCGTGCCACAACTTTGCATCAAGTATGATTTGCAACTGGGCATGATTACTTTGCCTAAGACGGCAAACCCTGACCACATGAAGGCTAATGGTGAATTAGACTTTGAGATTTCTGATGAAGACATGGAAATTTTGAAACACGTCGAAAAGATCAAAGACTACGGCGAGGGTCGAATTTTCCCAGTTTATGGCGGCAAGTTATAAGACAAAAATAATAAGCTATCGCTTAAAAAGGGCGGTAGCTTATTTATTTTGTTTAATTTTGGTTGGCTGCATTAACTGCTTCAATGACGGCATGACGAAAGCCGTTTTCTTCTAAACTGGTAACACCCTTGATCGTAGTGCCGCCAGGTGAGCAGACTTGATCTTTTAATAGAGCAGGATGCAAGTGACTATCTAAAGCCAGTTGGGCTGCCCCTTTAACCATACCAGCTGCAATTTGGTTAGCTAATTCGCGTGCTAAACCGTTCAAAACGCCGCTGTCAGCTAAAGCATCCATGAAGACATCGACAAAGGCTGGTCCGCAGCCGGCAATCGTGCCAACAATCGACAACTGTTCTTCTGCTACTTCGACTACTTCGCCAAGGTCATGGAAGACCTCATTGATGAAGTCTTTAGCAGCGGGGGCAAGGTCATCAGGATAGTAAATTCCGGTAAGACCGCTATTGACGCTGACTGGAATGTTAGGGATGCAGCGAGCAATTTGGTAGCCGGCAAGCTTTGCTTGGTAATCCTTTAAACTATGGCCAGCAGCTGCTGAGACGATAATTGTGTCTTTATTTAAAATAGTCAACTTCTGGACAATTTCCATGGTAGCGGCAGCTGGCGTAGTGATGACCACAAGATCTGGTATTAGCTTGGCTAAATCTGATATTGAATAAACTAGCTGGCAGTTATACTTGTCAGTTAGCTGACTAACGCGCTTGTTGACATGGTTTTCTGCGAGTAATTGATATTTCTTAGTCTTGGCTAGGCCAGTGAGGATCGCTCCGCCCATGTGACCAACGCCGATGATTGCGATTTTCTTCAAAGTAATCTTCTCCCTTGTGTTTTGATAACATTATACTTTAAAAAATTTCGCTAGTTCAAATTCAAAAAATTTTTCATCCATTGAATGCTTGTCTGATCCCGATTTACCATATACAACATAATGATTACAGGGTTTGTATAGAATACAATATCTTGTGCTTTGTGGTAAGATTGAAGCAAGAGATTTAGGAGTGAGACAAAATGCTAGCCCAAGACTTGAATATGACTTTAAAAAACGCCCCCATCCCTAAGACTTTTGTTAAGCGCGATGGGACAGAATATCCATTTGAAATTTTTAAATTAGAAAATATTATTAAGGCACTGCAGATACCTGAATTTGAACGCGAGGCTGTCCTTGACGAAATTTTTTGTCGCTTAGATAGTGATTCTAGCGTTAAGGCTGCCGATGTTTTTCAGACTTTCTATGAAAGTTTGCAAGCCTTAGGTTTTGATGATGAAGCAGAAGCATACCTTGCTTACCGCGAAAAAGACGAAGAAAATTGGCAAAATGAGATCAATACGCAAGCTCGTTTGCAAAGAATGATCCATAAGGACCCAACCATTGTTAACGAAAATGCCAACAAAGATAGCGATGTCTTTTCAACTCAGCGTGATTTGACTGCCGGAACTGTCGGCAAGACCGTTGGCTTGACCATGATGCCTGAACATATTGCTAAAGCCCACCTCCGCGGTGATATTCACTGGCACGATTTAGACTATACGCCACTTTCGCCAATGACTAACTGCTGCTTGATCGACTTTGAAGAAATGTTGACCAATGGTTTCAAGATTGGAAATGCTTTTATGGAAAGTCCTAATTCAATTGGCGTTGCAACTAGTCAAGTTTCGCAAATTATTGCCAATGTTGCTTCTAGCCAATACGGTGGTTGTTCATTTGACCGTGCTGACCAGGTCTTAGCACCATTTGCCCAAAAGAGCTACGAAAAGCATTTGGCTGATGCCCGTGAATTAATCGATGATGAAGAAAAGGCTGATGCTTTTGCCAAAAAGCGGACCAAAAAGGACATCTATGATGCAATGCAAAGCCTTGAATATGAGATCAACACCATGTTCTCTAGCCAAGGTCAAACGCCATTTACTTCATTAGGATTTGGCCTAGGTACTTCATGGATTGAACGCGAAATCCAAAAAGATATCTTGAAGATTAGAATCAAGGGTTTAGGCAAGGACCATCGGACGGCAATTTTCCCTAAATTGCTATTTACCATCAAGCGCGGCTTAAACTTGCACCCAGGCGATCCTAACTATGACATCAAGCAATTAGCTGTTGAATGTTCAACTAAGCGGATGTATCCAGACGTCTTGATGTATGACAAGATCGTGGAATTGACTGGTTCGTTCAAGTGTCCAATGGGTTGTCGATCATTCTTGCAAGGCTGGAAGGATGCGCAAGGAAGAGAAGTTAACTCAGGTAGAATGAACTTGGGCGTTGTGACCGTCAACTTGCCAAGAATTGCTATGGAAAGTCGCGGTGACAAGGACCTCTTCTGGAAAATTTTCAACTTAAGAATGAAGACTGCGCATGAAGCTTTGGCTTTCAAGGCTCACCGTGCTACTGAAGCTACGCCGCTCAATGCGCCAATCTTGTACCAAAATGGTGCCTTTGGCAAGCGTTTAGGCGAAGATGGCAATGTCAACGACTTGTTCAAAGATGGCCGTGCAACTGTTTCCTTGGGCTATATCGGCTTATACGAAGTTGGAACTGTCTTTTATGGTTCTGATTGGGAAGATAACCAAGAAGCTCATGACTTCACCTTGGAAATCGTCAAGCGCATGTACAACTTATGCAAGAAGTGGGAACAAGAAGATCCTAACCACTATCATTACAGCGTATATTCAACCCCAAGTGAAAGTTTGACTGACCGTTTCTGCCGTTTGGACTTACAAAAATTTGGCAAGGTAAAGGACATTACTGACAAGGAATACTACACTAATTCCTTCCACTACGACGTACGCAAGCACCCAACTCCATTTGAGAAGTTGCTCTTTGAAAAGGATTATCCAAAATATGCTGCTGGTGGCTTTATTCACTACTGCGAATATCCAAACCTTAAGCAAAATCCAGCGGCTCTAGAGGCTGTTTGGGACTGGGCTTACGATCAAGTTGGCTATTTGGGAACTAACACGCCAATTGACAAGTGTTACAAGTGCGGTTTTGCCGGCGAATTTAAGGCAACAGCCAAGGGCTTTGAATGTCCACAATGCGGCAATCACGACCCTAAGACTTGTGACTGTGTCAAGAGAACTTGTGGCTATTTAGGTAATCCTTTGCGCCGTCCAATGGTTCATGGCCGTCATGAAGAAATTACCCACCGGGTAAAGCACATGAATTCAGGCCTTGAAAGTCGCATGGCTAGCCAAGAAATTAGAAAGAATGAGGCTTACTAATGCCATCAAAAGATCAGAACAATCAAGAGGGGCCAGACGTCAGATCTAGCTTGATCAAAGTCAACATCGATGGCGATACGATGTTTGTTGATTCTAATTTGTATCGTCCGCAAGTTGAACATGCTAAGAAGTTGCTTCGGCAAAAGCGTCTGCCTAAAAATCCTAAGCCAGGCGAATGGACTGATGAAAAGTACAGCTTGCACAAGATTGCTGATTACAAGCCCTTTAACTTTGTTGATGGGGAAGGGGTTCGCTGCTCTTTATATGTTTCAGGTTGCTTGTTTGATTGTCCGGGATGCTACAATTTAGCAGCGCAGAACTTCAATTATGGCGTACCGTTTACCCAAGAATTAGAAGACCAGATTATGAAAGACCTGGCTCAGCCTTATGTACAAGGCTTGACCTTGCTAGGTGGGGAACCATTTCTTAATACCAGTGTCTGCTTGCGCGTGATCGATCGAATTCGCAAGGAGTTTGGTCACAGTAAAGACATCTGGTCTTGGTCAGGTTATACCTGGGATGAACTTCAAAAAGAGACGCCCGACAAGTTAGAAATGCTCTCGAAGATCGATATTTTGGTTGATGGAAGATTTTTGGAAAGCAAAAAAGACCTAACCTTGCAATTTAGAGGATCCAGCAATCAGCGGATCATTGACGTACCTAAGTCTTTAGCTAGCGGAAAGGTTGTTATTTGGGATAAATTAGTTAGATAATATAAGAGGAAAGCTAAAATTAGCTTTCCTTGTTTTTTGAGGTTTAATATATGGAAGAAAAAAAGCTACAGCTTGTTGATCAAGTAATTGAAAAACTACAAAAAGTAGAAGACCCTGAACTTTTTGTCGATATTGTCAACCTGGGCTTGGTCTATGGCATCGAAATTAAGGATCGTAGCTGCCAGGTGAACTTGACCTTGACGACGATGGGCTGTCCTTTGAGTCAATATTTAGATGAAGAAATTAAAAAGGCAATTCTAGAATTGTCAGAGATTGATCAGGTTGAAGTCAAGCTAGTTTGGTATCCAGTTTGGACGCCAGAGCGCATGACGCAGGCTGCTAAAAAGATGCTGGGTATGGCTGAAAAAGAGGCTCCAAAAGAGCCTGAAAAGCCAGGAAAGTTATTAGATGTAGATACGCCGATCAAGACTTTGGCTGACAAGTATCCAGACTTTGTCCAAGATATGTATGATATTGGCTTTACCAGAATTACTATTCCAGGGATGGTTAGCACGGTAGGCCGGATGATGACTTTAAGATTAGGTGCAAAAGCGATGGGCTTTGAACTTGAAAAAGTTAAGGCAGATTTGATTGAAAAGGGGTACCAGTTCAATGACTAAGGCAGAACTTGCCAAAGAGCGTCAAGATGCCATCGTCAAAATCTTGAACTTCATTCAAGACGGGGGCGATTTGGCTACAGCTAAGGAAATGTTTCAAAAATCCTTTGACCAAGTTGACGTAGCAGAAATTACTCAGGCAGAGCGCCAATTGATTGCTGGCGGACTTGATCCAGCTAAGATCCAATATCTCTGTAATGTCCACGTTGACTTGTTCCGCGATCAGATCAAGGAAGAAAAAGATAACCCAGACTTTGACCAACCTGGCCATCCAGTTCATACCTTTAAGCTGGAAAACTTGGTCTTGAAATCTTTGGTCAATGACTACTTATTGCCAAAACTCGAAAAATGGCAGGCAAATCATGATCCAGCCTTGCTAGCAGATCTTCGCCAAGGCTTAGCTGATTTAAATACTGTTCATAAGCATTATCTAAGAAAAGAAGTGTCGATTTTTCCTTTAATGAATAAATACGGCATTACTGCTCCGCCACAAGTGATGTGGGGCGTTGATGATGATATCAGAGCATTGATCAAGCAGGCGATTGAATTGAGCAAAGACCTGGTTGATGAGGAAAAATTTGTCCAAGCCGTCAAAGAAGCTGGTCATGAAGTAGTCGAGATGATCTTCAAAGAAGAAGAGATCATGCTACCAATGCTAGACAAAGTCGCAAATGAGCAAGACTGGTACAACGTCAAGCAAGAAGAAGGCCAGATTGGCTACAGCTTGCTCAAGCAAAAGCCGATGAATTGGAAGCCTAAGCAAGTTCAGGCTAGTCCAGCGGTTGAATTGACGAATATGGCTAGTCTTTTTATCAATTTCAAAGAGGGCAGTTTAAATATCAAGCAGCTGTCAGCCATTCTTGATATGTTGCCTTTTGCCTTGACCTTTGTTGATGAAAATGATCGGGTAGCCTATTTTGGCGGGGGAGCTTCGATTTATCCTCACTCAAAGAATGCCTTAGGCAATTCGGTCTTTTACTGTCACACTGCCAAAAGCCGTCCAGTAATTGAGCGAATTTTCAAGGAATTTCACACCGGTCAAAGAGACAAGTATGAATTCTGGTTTACGCCAAAGAAGATGGGCCGCTTTCTTTACTTGCGCTATTATGCTGTTAGAGATGAAGAAGGTAAGTATCTTGGCTGCTTAGAAGTAGCTCAAGATATCACCGATATTCGCAACTTGCCAGCTGAAAAGCGTAATTTATAATTGAATAAAAAAATAGGGATAATTTGCAGCATAATCAAATTATCCCTATTTAAAACTGCCTATTTATACTACTTAGAACATAAAAACAGACAATGAACTATTTACAAGAAAATTTTAGTACATTCTTTTTGTAAGTGCAATAGAAATTTACTGTTAAAGTATAGCATTTACTTTATTTTACTAAATTAAGCCATTGAGTCCCAAACAGGCATTGCTTCTGCTGGACCTTCTGCTAAGGCAACTTGTTCCTTAGTCAAATACTTCTTGTGAACAACAACTTCGTAAACGTATTCGTTGAACCATTCGTTGCTCATTACGTAGTAACCTTTGTTGCCTACTTTGTCGCCCCAAGAATTTTCAACCTTCCATTGACGGATTTCGCCATTGTCTTCATCAACGCCGACTAAAGTCATAGCGTGGCTCATAGTACCTTCACCAGTTGCCAAACGTTCTGCCTTAGTCATGCTCATGTCAACGTCGAACAATTCTTCGAACTTGTACAAATCAGTTGATAAGAAACCGGTCTTGTTGTCCTTGCCCTTAGCAACATCGTTAGTAAACCAAACAGCTTCGCCGTCCTTAAGTTGAGCAATCGCAGCTTGAGCTAAGTATTCCATTGGCACATTTAGGTAAGTGTTAGGGTACTTGCCGTTAACGTTGTCTTCAAATGGAAGAGCGTAAAGCTTGTTGTATTCGTGGTCTGGTGCATTTGCCAAAACAACGTAGTCGTCAAAGTCAACTTCTGACAAGTACTTATTGAAGAATTCAACTGGAGTAAGGTTCTTATCCAAATGGTAGTTCTTGTCGTCATCTCTGTATTCAAGATCGAAAGTCTTAGGTGGTTCACCAACAGCAATAGCAGTCATGCGGTAAACTTCGTTAAGCAGTTCTTTGCGAGCTTTTTCAACGCCAGCTTCATCGCCTGCTTGAACAAGCTTTCTTAAGACTAAGGCATCCTTTTTCAACTTCTTAGCAAGGTTTTCCTTCAAGCCTTCAGTGTTATTAGTGTTGAAGTTTTCTGGCATTGCATAAGTAGGAACTACGCCGTACTTTTCAATTAAAGAAGTAGCCATGTGCCATAAGCCACCATCTTGTCCAGCTAAATCAAGGTAAGCTCTAACAGTGCGATCATGTAGAGGCTTGTCAGCTGAAGAGATGATTTGGTCGTAGAAGACATTGGCACGTTCAATCTTGTCCCAGAAGAAGTTGTAGGCTTGAGAGAAAGTGAAGTCCTTAGCCTTGTACTTCTTACCGAATTCGTGACGAAGTACATTTAAAGCTGAGAATTCCCAGCAACGACCTGAGTGAAGTTGGTTGGTAACGTTGTTAGTATCAAGTTCAGTTGAAAAGACATGGGTTAATTTTTGTGAGACATGATCATTGAATGATGCTTCGTATAAGCCGCTACGTCTAGCAGCACGACCAACGACAGCATTCTTAGCATCTTGGTTAAGGTCATGGCTAAACTTTTCAATTTCTTGGATAGTTAATTCATGCATTGATAAAACTCCTTAATTAAAATCATATAAGATTTATTATAGCATGCATTTAAAATACTGAGAAGTAGCAAGAAGAAAATATCTCAGTAGCAGATGGTAGTTTACTGATCAAATGAAAAGATGTTAGGCAAATGCTTTGTTACTAGAACAAAAATAAAAAAACACAATAAAAAAGACCATGTTTGTACTGGCCTTTTTTATTGTATGTTATTAGAAATTCGTCATCGACATAATTATAACCGCTTACATCCCTAAAGTCAAAGCTTTTTTAGTTGAGCGTTTTGTTAGCTATTATATTTTTCACAGTATATAATGTAATTAGAAACAAAGGGTTTTACGTGAAAGAGGGGATGTAATAAGTTGTAAAAGTTTTATTGGTAAATTCGTCACCAGTTCTATCTTCCATACCATCATATAAGGAAAGGATGATGATATCATAAGATTTAAACACGAACTATTTTCAACTGGTTATTCCTATAACCTTATTAATATAATACTATAAGTGGTTAGCATACAGAAGTCCGATTTTTCCTCGTCGGGCTTCTTTTTTATAAGATTTCAACTTGCTTTCCGTTTAAGTTGATTCGACCTTCAGCTGCCAATTTTTTTAATTGACGACTGAGTGTTTCAGGGGTAAAACCAAGATAGCTAGCAAGATCCTTCTTCTTCATGGTTAACTTGAAAGAATCGCTACCTTGTTCTCTAGCTTGGTCTTCAAGGTAAGCAAAGAGGCGGTCTTTGGCTTCAAGAGAATTTCTTCTACTGGTATTTTTCTCTATTTCAGTCAACTTTTGGCCAAAGCTATTGAGCAAGTTGATCGAAATTTCGGGATGTTTTTGTAGTAAATTTTGAAAATCGATTCGCTTAATTGAGCAAATGGTGGTGTCTTCTAAAGCTTCGATAAAATTGTCGCTTGCTTCATGACGAAAGAGACTGGCTTGACCTTCAAAGTCGCCGGTCTTTAGGACTTCTAGCACTGATTCTTTGCCATTTTCAGCAATGCTGTAGACTTTAGCTCGGCCGTGATCGACTAGCATCATGCCATCATTGCCATCATCGGGTTGACGAATTAAGCTGCCTTTTTTAAACATTTGCTGATGACTGGAGACGGTCACTAGCTGTTTACGCAATTCAAGGGGCAAGTCCTTAAAGAGTTCGGCTTGGGAGATGCAGGAAAGTGGAGAATGTTCCATAAAAATCATCCTTTTCTTGATATAGATCAAGTCTAATTATAAGACAATTATTTATAATGTTACAATGAGAAATTATAATCAATTAGAAAGAGTGAATATGATGTCAGTTATCAGTAAGGTGCTTGCAGTAGCAGTTGCGGTCGAATTTTTATATATCATGTATTTAGAGACCTTTGCACCTAAGTCGGCTAAGACTGCCAAGGTCTTTGGCTTAGCTAAGGCAGATCAAGCTAACGAAATGATTATTACCTTATTCAAAAATCAGGGCGTCTACAACGGTTTGATTGCAGCCGAAGTGTTATTAGCAACTTTTGTTTTTGCCAGCCAAACTGCCTTAATCGTTTTACTAGTTTATATCATTTTGGTAGCAGCATATGGAGCAATCACTAGCAATCCAAAAATTATTTTGATGCAAGGTGGACTGCCAATTTTAGCGCTGATCAGTTTATTTTTATAAAAAAACGAAAAAATTTTTTACTTTTTAAAGCCCAGTACGTGATTTTTGTTACAAATTCACAAATTGGGCTTTTTTAGTGCATTTAGCTAGCTTTTATCCCTTTAAAAGGGTGGAAAAGTTTGATCGATATTGAGAAGCTTGTGAAATAATAATCATTGATACTACTAGGCTGAAACGAATTTTTTCTAGCTTTTCACTATCTTTTGCAATCGCTTTCATGTATTATGTAACTATCGAGTTAATTAGAAAGGCGTGGAAGTATGTTAAAGTTTGTTTTAGCCTTAATTCCTATCGTATGGTTAATCGTTTCTTTGGGAGTATTGAAAATGGCTGCTCCGAAGGCCACAACAATTGGTTTGGCCTTGACAATTATTATTTCTATTTTTGGCTTTAAGTTATCGCCACTAGACACTTTTAGCGGTGCCTTGGAGGGGGCGTTGATGGGGCTTTTCCCAATCATTTACGTAATCATCGCTGCCTTGTTTACTTACAATGTGACAACCAAGTCTGGGGCGATGAATAAGATTCAAGATATGCTTTCAGCAATTACGACTGACAAGCGTATCCTTACTTTGATCATTGCCTGGGGCTTTGGGGGATTCCTTGAAGCCATTGCTGGCTTTGGTACAGCTGTTGCAATTCCAGCCGGAATTATGATTTCTTTTGGTGTTGATCCGATTAAAGCCTCAGTAGTTTGTTTAATCGCTAACACTACACCAACTGCCTTTGGTGCGATTGGTTTGCCAGTTATCACTTTGGGACAAGTAACTGGTCTTAACTTGAACCATTTGTCAGTTGTGGTAACTCTCCAACTTCTATTGTTGATCGTGTTGATTCCATTTGTTCTTGTTGCTGTTGTCGACAAGGGCATTAAGAGCATCAAGGGTGTGTTCTTAATTACCTTGATGTCAGGTTTGGCATTTGCTTTGCCACAAATATTCGTAGCTAAGTTTGTTGGTCCAGAACTTCCAGCAATTGTTGGTTCAATCTTGAGTATTGCTGTTACTGTGGCGATAGCTAAGACTAGAAAAGCTGATCCATCAGCTGAAAAAATTGATGTGCCACATCACTCAACTAGCGAATTATTGAAGGCCTGTGCACCATTTATTTTGGTTTTTGTCTTTGTTCTTTTGGCAAGTTCATTAGTTCCACCTATCAATCACGCGTTAAACGCTGCCTCAATTAAATTCCCAGTTTACACTGGTAAGGGTGCAGGACTATTCAATTTGAACTTGCTTGCTTCACCTGGTACTTTGATCATCGTTGCCACTTTCATCGGTGGCTTAATCCAAGGCTTAGGTGCAGGTGAATTGTTTGGCATCTTAGGCAAGACTATTGCCGGTATTTGGAAAACTGCGATTACTGTTTGTGCCATCGTTGCTCTTGCTAAGGTAATGGGCTACTCACAAATGACTGCTAGCCTTGCTGATACTTTGGTTAAAATAATGGGTCCAGTTTACCCATTGGTTGCTCCAATTATCGGTGCCCTTGGTACTTTCATTACTGGTTCAGACACTTCAGCCAACGTCTTGTTTGGTGGCTTGCAATTGTCAGCTGCTCATTCATTAGGCGTAAACGAATACTGGCTAGTTGCTAACAACATGGTTGGTGCTACTGCTGGTAAGATGATCTCACCACAAAGTATTGCCGTTGCTTCAGCTGCTATCGGCCAAGAAGGTAGTGAAGGTGAAATTCTCAAGCAAGCCCTTAAGTGGTGTGCACTTTACCTAGTGGTAATCTGTGTCGTACTCTTTGTTTTAGGTAAATTTATCTAAAGAATACTTTCTATATAAAATTTGAATAATTTGTCTGTAAAGATCCAGGTCATACACTTGGATCTTTTTCTTATGGTTTGATAAGAAAGTTGCGCATAATCCCGTTAAAGGTATGTATAAGCTATGCGTTATATAATAATAACCTTGTGTTTAATCATCTATACAATGATATAATTAACTTGTAGTATATGTTTACCATATAAGTAGTAAAAATTTTATGGACTTGACAGACGATCAAAAGAACAAGGCTCATGACGAAGTCAACAACGCAACCAATAAAGATGACATCAACAAGGCTAAGGATGCTCAAGGCACTTCCGACTACAACAACTCTGACCAGGGCAAGAAGGATGATCTTGATAAGTCAATCACTGATGGCGAAAAGGCTAAGACCGACAAGGATGCCACTGCTGAAACTATCAAGGATGCAACCAAGAACATCAACGATGCAATCGACAAGTTGAACGGCGGTGAAAACGGTTCTAACACCAATAGCCAAGCTGATACAACTACTTCATCCCCAGACACTATCGGTATGACTAACATCTTGCCAGGCAAGTCAAGCCAAGGTCCTAGCGAAAAGACTGTCGATGGTAAATACATGCACGCTGCAATTGGTTACGACAAGAACGGCAAGCCAACTAAGAACAGATACAAGTCATACGACTCACTTAAGTACATCCCTAAGGTAGTAAGAATTAAGGGCAGAAACTACTACAAGTTAGCTGGCAAGGATGAATACGTACTTGTAACTAATGTAACTGGTAGAAAGCGCACATTGAAGCGTAACGCCTATGTTTACAACTCCAAGGGTCAAAGAATTGCTATCATCAAGAAGTTGAAGAAGGGTAAGAAGGTAACAACTTACGGTAAGGCATTCATCTTCAAGAACGGCAAGAAGTACTACAGAGTTGGCAAGGGCCAATACATTAGAGTAATCAACTTTGTAGCCCCAAAGAAGAAATAAACTAATAACAGTTAGTTTAAATACAGAATCCATTGGATTCTGTATTTTTTTGTTCTTAAAAATGCTACAAAAAGGCATATTATACTTAACACTATGGTAAAAAAACTTGTATACGTATGTCGTGAATAACGGTATAATGTTAACATATAGACTTATGTAGTAAAAATAGTGGATCGATAGGCAAGTTGGTGGAGACTTGCAAATTTATTAAATACTATATAACATACTAAGTTATAATAATTTATTCTCATATACAGCTCTGTATATTGATGAAATTGATTAGGGGAAATATACATGAAAAAAGTCAATTTCGAAGAACTAAAAAGAGAAGAACGGTTTAGTTTACGAAAGTTAAATGTAGGTGTAGCTTCAGTCCTACTAGGAATAACGGTTTTCGGGGTTAATGCTGAAAAGAACAAAGTATTGGTATATGCCGATATAGTTGATAATGATGAAGGTAACGACTTACCGGATGTGGATACTGATGAGGTGGAAACTCCAGTAGATGGCAGTGTAAATACTACTGATGAAAGCGCAGTAGAGGTACAAACTTTATCTGCCAATACTTCAGATAAGACTTCTAGTGATCAGACTGATGCAACTAATTCAGTGGCTGATTCAACTGCAGATTTGACTAAGTCTGACAGTCAAACAGATAAAACTGCAGCTGAAGAACAAAAGCAAGATAAAAGTAAAGAGCAAGCAGAAGCAGAAAAATTAGCTGCTTTGCCTGATACTACTCAGACTGTAACCAAGGTTACTGATCCAATGATGGAAGACTATGCTAGCAAGAGCGGCAAAGGTACTTGGGTTGATCAGACAATTGCTAAAGGAATGTTTGATTATCCAAGCAATGCGGAGAAGACAATTTTTGGTGATCTTTTCAAGAAGGGAATTATCAAAGAAAATCCTGATCAATACTTCTTTGCAGGATATGTTGATAACACTGAAGATTATCACCGAATCATTATCTTTGCTAGAGGACAAGATGCTAAGGACCAGAATCTTTATGCTTATATTGTCCATACCTTCTCTAACAATGTTCAGCTTGAAACTTTAGCTCCAGATCAAGAAGCTAAGATCAGCTATAGCGGCTTTGCAGGTATTGGTGGTAGTACATACGACTTGATCATTCACAACTACAAGGGTGAATCATTCTCAGTTGGCTATAAGGATTACAAGGACCGCGCAACTGGTGAAAATGGTTTGACGCCAATTTTTGACCAAGGAATCTTGAATCCTAGATACGAAGGTCTCAATGTGCGCCAGATTGATGCACTTAACTACCACGATCACATCGGTCGATGGGCTAGTGTGATCCCACAAGAAACTAAGACTTCAATCAGATATGTTGATCAAGAAACTGGCGAAGATATTGCTAAGCCACTAGAAATCTCAGGTTATGGTTACCAAGGCTACAAAATCAATGGCGATGCACCTGAGATTGAGGGTTATGAACTAGTAAGCAGTCCAGAGACTTTAGGCTTGTCTTATCAAGATGGCGTAATTGCCTCTTACAAGATTGGTGGCACTTACACTCAGTACATCACTGACGACATCTATGTTGAACAGACTGTTCTAGATGCACATGGTACTGTTAGAGCAACTGCCTACTACAAGGGGCAACCACTAGAAAACTATGGCAGTCAAATCTTGGGTCATGGCTTAGACAATAACAAGATGACCTTCTCAGTTGGTGGCAAGGACTACACTTACAGCAACTTGGTCAACTATGTTGATAATTCCATGGTTTACTACTACCACAAGGTAGGCCAAGCTGAAAAGAGTCAACTTAACATTCACTATATTGATGTTAGTTCAGACCACGAACATACTGAATATGCTCCAGTTGATGGTATCGCAGCGGTTGATCCAGCTACTGGCAATCAGATCTCTGATTTGACTTACACTGGCGACATGGGTGAAAGCTATGACTTTAGCTCAGCAGCAATTGCACCAGAAGGCTATCTCGTAGTTGGCACTAGCAACTTGGTTGGAACTTTTTCAACTGATCACGATGCTTATGTTTACATCAAGATTGACCGCTCAAAGGCTAAAGATACCGTGTCAGCCTTGACCAACTTAAATGATGCACAGAAAAAGACTGCCCTAGCTCAAGTTGAACAAGCTAACAACTCAGCTGAACTAGATCATGCTGTTAGTGACGCTACTAGACTGGATAACGGCATGATCCAGTTGCAAAAAGCAGCAGCTGACTTAGTAGACAACACTAATTACAAGTACGCTTCAGATAAGTACAAGGCTAATGCTTCAGCTGACAATTCTAAAGCTGATGCGATTTTAAACCAAGGTCAAGATGCTAGTGTCGGCTATGTCTTAGACTTGATTGGCATGATCAATAACGACAAGCGTGCATTAGATGGCTACAACAATTTAGTTAAGGCTCATTCAGATATTAGTAAGCTAACTAACATCAACAAATGGCAAAATTCTGACGCTAAGCAAGCTATTTCTACAGCAACGGATTACGCAGCTTTGCAAGCAGTAGTTATTAAGATGCAAAAGCTTGATCAAGGCATGCTTGATTTGAAGAACCAACTTGATTTGGTTAAAGACCTGTCTCAAACAGTTAACTACAAGTGTGCTTTGTCAGATTTGCAAATGATGTTTGATGCCAGCGTTGATGCAGCTAAGGCTGATTTAGAGCAAGCTATCGACTTAGTTCAAGTGAACGAATTGCAACAAGCAATTACTGATGCTCAAGCTAAGCTAAATGGTGATGCCAATTTAGCCAATGCCCAAAAGCAAGTTTTTGCTATGAGTGATTTGAACAAGGCTCAAGTTAGTCATATTTCAACTGACTTAACTCAGGCCACAAGCTATGATGCTTTAGAGCAAATGGTGGAGGACGCGCAAGCACTTAACGGCGATATGGCAGGGTTAAAGCAGACCCTTAACCAAGCAGAAATTGCTCAAGGAACCCAAAATTACGCTGATTCTGATGCTCAGATTAGGGCTGATTTTGACCAAGTGATTTTGAATGCACAAGATAAGTTAGTTTTAAATATCTTAGATAGCGAAGTAACTAGTGCTAAGCAGGCTATCTTAGACGCTCAAGCTAAGTTAAACGGTATCCAAAAATTAAAGGAAGCTAAAGACGGCGCAATTGAAGCAGTTAGCGATTTAGCTAATATGATCCAAGAGCAAAAGCAAGCTTCAATCGATCAAATTTCTGCAGCTCAGACCTTATCACAGGCAACTGCTGCTTGGGCAACTGCTCAAAGTTTAAATACTGAACTTGGAAAGTTAACTAAAGCCATCGATTCTGTTATAGCTACTCAAAAATTGGTAAGCTACCTTGAAGCAGATAGCGATAAGAAGACCAGCCTAGATCAAGCTTTAACTGCGGCTAACAGTGTCCGAGTAGGCATGGATGTTTCTGCAGTAACTGATGCACTTAACTTAGTCTTAAATGCCCAAGCTGATTTGAACGGTGTAACGAATTTGGCCAATAAGAAGGCTGAAGTCAACCAGGTAATCGAACAATTAACTAGCCTGAATCAGGCTCAAAAGCAAGAATTCAAGAATCAAGTTGTTGCAGTAGACAAGTCAAGCAACTTGGCAGCAATCTCTACTCAAGCAAGCGATTTGAATGCTGAAATGGGTAAGTTGATCAAGGCAGTTGCTGATGCCGAGGCAAGTTACGCTACTGTCAACTACAATGAAGCAGATCAAGATAAGCAAGCAGCTTTGACTAAGGCAGTTGAAGCTGGCAAGATTGCGACTGATTTTGAAAAGGGGCAGGCAATTGATGATGCAGGAATTAATGATTTAATTGCTTCAATTGTAGCTGAACAAACCGGCTTAAATGGTCAAAGCAATTTAGACCAAGCTAAAGCTGATGCTAGCCAGTACCTTGCTGGCTTAACTAACCTTACGACTGATCAAAGCCAAACTATGCAAGCGAAGATCAATCAAGCTCAAGCTAGAGCTATCATCAATGACTTGCAAGATCAGGCTACTAGTCTGAATGAAGCTTTAGGCAACTTAAAGCAAGCAATTAATTCAGCTAAAGATGCCCAGGAAACAGTAAACTACCTTGAAGCAGATCAGGCTAAGAAGAAGGCGCTAGGCCAAGCTTTGACTAATGCGGAAGTTATGGTGGCAAGTAGCGACATTCAAGCAATTAATCAGGCAAGCCAAGTTTTGCAACTTGCCCAAAGCGCATTGAATGGTGACACCAACCTTGCACAGGCTAAGACTAAAGCAAGTCAAGAAATTGCTGATCTGGATAATTTATCTACTGATCAAAAGCAATATGCTCAAGCTCAAATAAAGGATGCTAAGAGCGTTAAAGATATTAACGGCATCAGCCAAGCAGCAAGTGAATTGAATACTAATGTTGGCGATTTGAAGCAGGCAATTTCAGATGCTGAGAAAGCTAAGAAGAGCTCTAACTATAAAGAAGCTACTGCTGAGAAGAAGTCTGCTTTTGATGAAAGTTTAAATCAAGCTGCAATAATTCAAGATAGCAATGATGTAGCCGAAGTTGTTAAAGCTACTAAGAACTTGCAAGCTGCGCAAAGCGGTCTTGACGGTGCAGAAGTTTTGACCAAGGAAAAAGCTGACAGCAGTCAAAAGATTAGTCAATTGACTGACTTAAACGATAAGCAAAAGCAAGCTATTGAAGATGCTATTGCTAAGGCAGATAGTTCAGCTAATATTATTAAGATTAACCAAGCTGCGGATGTTTTAAATCAAGCAATGTCTAACTTGAGGGATGCAATTAATGATGTAGAAACAAGCCGTGACACGATCGCTTACAAAGAAGCAGATAAGGACAAGCAAGTAGCGCTTGATACTAAGGTTGCTATTGCTGAGCAAGAAGTTTCTGTAGTTAAGGACTTGTCAGTAGTTGAAGAATTGTCTAAAGCGATTAGCGATGCTAAGACTGCTTTGAATGGTGAGTCTAACTTAGCGGATGCTAAGAAGGATGCTGTTTCTGAGATTGAAGATTTGGCAAACTTGTCAGATTCTCAAAGGCAACATGTGAAAGATGTAGTTAACGGCTCAACTTCAAGGGATGAGGCTATTAAGGCTAGTGAAGAAGCAAGTGCTTTGAACGATGCAATTTCTAACTTGGACAATGTTATTAAGGCAGCTGAATCAAATCATGATACTATTTCTTACAAAGAAGCAGATACTGATAAGCAAACTGATTTAGATAGCAAGATTGCTAAGGCTAAGGAACAATTGTCTACTGTAAATGATTTATCAGTAGTTGAAGAATTAGCTAAGTTAATTAGTGATGCCAAGACTGCATTGAATGGTGAATCTAACCTAAATGATGCTAAGAATAACGCAACTTCTGAAATTGAAGAGTTGACTAACTTATCAGACTCACAAAAGCAACATGCTAAGGATCTTGTTGAAGAATCAATTTCAAGGGATGCAGCTATTAAGGCTAGCGATGATGCTAAGGCATTGAATGAATCAATTGCAAATCTAGATGATGTAATCAAGCAAGCAGAATCAACTCACAATTCAATTTCTTACAAAGAAGCAGATAGTGAAAAGCAAACTGATCTAGATAGCAAGATCGCTGATGCTAAGACAGGATTATCCACTACTAATGATGTAGCAACAATTGAAGAATTGGCAAAGAAGATCACCGAAGCACAAACTGCATTGAACGGTGAATCTAACTTAACTGATGCTAAGAACAATGCTATTTCATCAATTAATGGTTTAATTGATCTATCAGACTCACAAAAGCAACATGCTACTGATTTGATCAATAATTCAGATAGCAGAAGCAACGTAACAACAGTTGTAGAAGATGCAACTAAGCTAGCTGAATCAATCGAAAACTTGCAAGAAGTAATCAAGACAGCTGAAGATAGTCACAACACTATTTCATACAAAGAAGCTGACACTGACAAACAAACTGCTTTAGATGAAAAGATTGCAAGTGTTAAATCCGAATCAACCATTACGAATGATTTATCAGTAATTGAAAGCTTAGCTAAGTCAATCACTGAAGCACAGGCTGCGTTAAACGGTGAAAGTAGCTTAGCAGAAGCTAAGAAGCAAGCTGCTAATGATATCGATAGCTTATCTAACTTATCAGATAGCCAAAAGCAGTACGCAAAAGACTTGGTAGATAGCTCTACTTCAAGGGATGCCATTATTAAAGCTAAAGAAGCTACAGATAGTTTGGCAGCAGCCCTTGCTCAATTAGCTGATACTATCGAGACAGCTGAAGCAAGTCATACTACAACTTCTTACACTGAAGCTGATGAAGCTATGCAAGTAGCTTTAGATGAAAAGCTGGAAACTGCTAAGCAAGAAATGACTATTACCAATGAATTGTTAGTTGTTCAAGACCTTACCCAAGCTACCATTGATGCACAAAAAGCATTAAATGGTCAAAGCAATTTAGACCAAGCTAAAAAGGAAGCCATCAGCGCGATCGACAGTTTGACTAACCTTTCTGACAGTCAAAAGAAGCACAGCCAAAGCATGGTTGATCAAGCTGTTTCTAGAGCAGACGTTGCTAAAGCTAAAGGCGATGCCATTAGCTTAGATGATGCAGCTGGCAAAGCAACCGAAGCAATTGATTTTGCTAATGAAACTATCGAGACAGAAAATTATACAATGGCAGACTTTGATCGACAAGCAGAAGTTGATCAAGCACTAAATAAGGCTAAATCAATCGGATTTAGTGGCATTAATGCAGTTGAGATTAACAATGCTGTCCAGGACTTAATGACTGCCTTGAAGAAATTGAACGGCAATATCAACGCATCAAGGGCACAAGCTGATACGATTTCTATCAGCGTTGATGACGCAATCGATGAAAAAGTCACAACAGAAGTAAGTCATATCAAGTTAGTTAACAGTAAGGGAACTAACCGGACTTTAACTAGAAATGCTTACACTTATAATTCAAAGGGCGAAAGAATTTTCATTTTCAAGAAGATGAAGAAGGGTGCCTTAGTCAAGACTTACGGTAAGAAGGTCAAATTAAAGGATGGCAAAGAGTACTACAGAATTGGTAAAGACAGATATATCAAAGCGATCAACTTTAAGTCATTAATTGCGAAAAAGAAAAAGTAATTCAAACTTACAAGAATTATAAGATATAATAGAAAGCCTGAAGGAAAAAACTTCGGGCTTTTATTTCGTTTAAGAATAAATAATATCTAATAAAGTTGTTACTAAATTTAATTATAAAAATAAAAAAAGAAAATAGCAAACAGGGAGCTCTGCAACAGAAACTCTGCTTAATTGTTATGAAATTGTAAAATTATTGTCCAACTGATAGTCTTTTTTAAAATTTAGGGCCGTAAAGTCTGATATAATAAGATCTAGAGAAAATTATGTGTAAGGAGATTAATATGAAAAATAGAATTGGTCTTACAGCTGCAGCAATTTTGGCAGCATTAGCATTGTCAGCATGTTCTAACAATGCTGGTCAAAGTGGCTCAAGTTCAAGTAGTACTAGTTCATCAAATAAAAGCTCACAAGTTCAAAAGAGTTCCACAGAAAGTTCAAAAACTTCATCTAGCAAGAAGCCTTCAAGCCAAGCTCCAAAAGAAAGCAGAATTGATTTATTAACGAGCAAGCTTCGTAAGGCTTTGCCAGGAATGTTGCTTCCAACCAAAGATGGATTAGGCACTGGTAGCGATAAGTTAAATGTTCGCTACACTACTGATAACCAAAAGAATGTAATTTACTACAGCGTAGGAAACACCGCTTCAGCCTTCAATGCTGCTAGCGTTGCTAACGAAAAGCCATATGCTGTCTTAACAGAATACAAGAGCGTATCAAACGCTGATGATATTATCAATTACATGCAACCACAAACTGGCTTGCCAACTGTTAAGCTTGATGACAAGACTACTGCTACTAGCGAAGGTGCAGCTGGTCACAAGTACTTGCAATGGAATCAAGGTCAATGGTCATTCGTGGTTGATGCATCAACTGTAATGAAACAAGACCCAACTGCTACTGCTAAGAAGTTGTTGAGCTTGGTTAACGAATACAACTTGCCAGAAACTTCTACTAATTCTAGTGTTCAAGTTACAGTCGGCGAAAGCGTTGGCTCGCTTAACACTGTAATTTCATGGAAGAGTGGCGACAACGTTTACCAAATGAAGGCCCACGACACCACTACTGCATTTAAGATGTTAAGCAGTTTGCAATAATCCAGAATACAAAACATTCTAAGCTAAATAGTGAATTAGTTATCCGACGGGATAATTGATTCACTATTTTTATTCTTTTGTAGAATTAAAGTAGTAGTAAAACGATATGCCCTGAGGTCTTTAGACACTTGATGTCGTATACAAAACTGGCAGTTTTACTTAAGTTTTCAATAGTCTCTTCGAAGAATGTGGACACTAGATGTCGAGTTTAGAAAATTAGATCTGATTTCTTAAGTAAATACGTTTTACTACTAAGTTTTGGAGGTTTTTATTATGCAAGTTACTTTTGGAATTGATGTAAGCAAATCTACTTCTACTGTTTGTGAACTAATTGGTGAAAGCAAAAATGAACTTATGTGAAGTGAATGATAAGGCTGGGTTAGGTACTAATTCTATCTATAATTGGAAGAACAAAAGACCTGGTGGTGATGCCTTAGAAGCCGTTGCCGAAGTACTAAATACTTCAATCGACTATCTAAAAGGCAAAACCGATGATCCTACTCCTATACCTACCAAAGGACAACCAACTTCTATCCCATTAGATGAGGAGAAGCCTTATTCATATCACGGCTATAATGTTCCAGAAAGATATCTCAACATGGTTCGAGGACTAATGGAAGATGACATCAAGGAAGGTCGCGCAGACAAGAAATTAGAAATCTAGGCAAAGAAGAATTAATTGAATATTTGCTCAACTATGCTTTTAAGCATGGCCTTTCATACATCTTAGTTAGAGGCGAGCCATATGATCCTGCACTTTCGTTTAAACATAAGCACAAGATGATAATCAACACTAGCTGGCACAATTCTAATGAATTGCCTTTTATTATTGGGCACTTAATGTTAGGTGATTCAGGTATTGCTTATTGGCCTAGCTTTTCAGGGCAAAACTCAGAAGAAGAGGAAGCAGATCTATTTTCTCTTAAGATTATTTACGACTATTCCTGCAAAAATGGTGACTACATTCAAGAACCAGGAACCTTCATGCAGAACTATGGCATCCCCGAAAGAATGGCCACCGCAACCAAGCAACTTTTCAAAGACAATGACGACCTAATGTAGCAAAAAAACTGATGCTCCTAGCTTTATAGCTTAGATGCATCAGTTTTTTAGTTTTAAAATCTATTTTTAATTTTACTTTTTCGCAGCAGCCTCTGCTTCAGCAGCAGTGTTTGATGGTGTTAATTTCAAACCATTTGGATCAACTTTAACTTCACTTGCTTTTATGTATGCATTTTTAATTGGAACACGATCGGAAACATAGTCGCCATTGTTTGTTAAGCGATAAACGCTTCTATATTCACCATTCAAATGTAAACGATAGAATAGTTCAGCCTTATTTTCCTTGGCTACCCAAATGTATGATAAGCTATCAACTCTCCATGCCGAATCGTTCTTCTTAATTCTAATATTTTGAGAAGTACCATCTGCATTGTAGACTTCAACTGGTTGATCCATAGTAATTAATGATTTGTCTGTTTTGTTATAACTCTGAACTGATAATTGCTTAGCAGCTTGAACATCATTATTATAAATCCAGTAATCCGTTCCCTTAATATGATAAATTGCTAGCTCATTATCGTCATCACCGTCTTGCCCAGTACCAGCACGTGTCCCTTGTTCTAAACGGTCTACCACAAACTTATCACCTTTTTTAACACGTTTATTAGTACGTTGGACTTGGATTTTACCTGGAACTTCTGTAAAAAGATAAGTGTATGGAGTAATTACTGTTACAGTGGTTTCATATTTACCAACTGATTGGGTATTATTAGTTGGGGTGTTTGACGAATTATTAGAACTTGTTGAAGTATTAGTTCCGATAACTGGACCTAAGTTAGCAGTTCTAACATATTGCTTTCTTGGTCCGCCTACCTTGAAGTAGTGCTTACCATTTTTAAAGGTGTAATAGCCACCATAAGTAGTTACTATTTCGCCTTTGTATAACTTCCATTTCTTACTGCTTGCAGTCATACCGTAAGGCGTTTTTTGAGTAGAAGTACGATAAATATAGGCATTGTGGGTTACTCTACGTCTTACACCATCAATATTAGTTACTCTAACATATTGGTTTTTACCTGAAATCTTGTAATATTGGTTACCGTTAATAGTTACAGGGGTTGGTTCAACACTGATTGATCCGTAAGTGTAATACTTTTGACCTGTTGAATTGCCATCTTTATCATAAGCAATTGAATTATGCATAACTGTCTTTCTGACAGAATTATCTGCAGCTTGAACCGTATGAGCCTGTGAGCTAAGTGGAAGTACTGGACTTACAGCCATTAATGCTGCAATTGAAGCTGATATAATCTTGTTTTTTATCATAATAATTGTCCTTTTAATTTAGAAATAATGCCTATAATTATTTTACTCTTATCCCAGCAATATATATTATAAGTATATCCAATAATTTGGATGCTTTCAACTTCACTATGTTTACCTGGAATATCCAAGCCACCGAATTCGCTTAAATTTACAGCTCTCCATTGGTCTTCGCTTTCTTTAGACCGATCATAATATGGAATCTTAACAATCTGCTTATGATGTGCATAATAAGAGCCATCAAAATCTGGCGCTTTTTGACTGGAAATATAAATATTTCCATCATTATCCAGATCATACCCTTGAATTGAATTTACAATAGAATTATTATCATCACCATATAAATTATCAATGATAAAACTATCTTCGTATTTAACAGTTTCGAGATTAACATCTTCACTATTTCCCTTTTCATCAAGTTTTTCATTAATTGTATCTAAATTGTATATAGTAAAAGACCGAGTCAATCGACTCGGTCTTTTTATACCTAAAATTCTTGATGTGTCTTTGGATCTAACCGGCGACCATCTGGACGATCAAGGTCGACCAACTTTTGAACATCGTCTTGACTTAATTCAAAATCAAAAATGTCCGTGTTGCTGAGTTGGTGTGCACTAGAGCTTGCCTTAGGAATTGGTACAACGTTTAATTGAGTTTCCCAGCGCAAAATTATTTGAGCAGGAGACTTGTGATACTTTTTGGCTAATTCTTGAACTACTGGTTCTTTAAATGATTCGCCAGCTCTTTGCAATGGACTCCAAGCTTCAGTGATGATGCCTAACTTATCATCATATTCACGGATTGTCTTATTTGAAGCATATGGGTGAAGTTCAACTTGGTTTACAGCTGGAGTAATGCCAGTTGCATCAATAATTCGATCAAGATGTTCTGGTTCAAAGTTTGATACACCAATAGATCTTACTAGACCAAACTTTTGCGCATCGACTAAAGCTTGCCAAGCCTCAACATAATGATCTTCCTTAGGGTTAGGCCAGTGAATCAAATACAAATCGATGTAATCAAGTCCGGTAGCAAACAATGACTCTTGAATTTGATTAATTGCTTGATGATAGTCGTGGTGGCGACCTGGCAATTTATCAGTGACAAAAATTTGATCGCGGGCGATACTTGAATTTTTAATTGCATGGCCAAGGGCACCTTCATTTTCGTAATTGACGGCTGAATCTAGTAAGCGATAGCCATTAAGCAAGGCGGATCTGATTGACAGCGATCCCTGACTGCCATGTAAGCCGAAAGTTCCAAAACCAATTTTAGGGATTAAGTTTCCATCATTAAGTTCAAAATATTCCATGAAAAACCCTCCTTTATTTATAGTAAAAATAGATCTAACTATCTTTAACATAGCACAAGCAAGTTAGATAGCAAGTAAAAGATCAAATTATGGCAAATTTTCTATGCGTCATAATGCGATTAAGACGCATAGAATTTAAAAAATATTGTAAAAAGCCTAATAGATCGGTAGTTGGTGCGTGTTTTTATTCTTAAATCAGATTTCTTTATTAAGCGTACTTATTAAGTATTTTATATTTAAGACGCTTATGCTGAGAGAACGATTCTAGAGACGTTTAATTTTATAAGAGCAGTAAACTAATCATAAAAGTGTCTAGAATCTCAAATTATAAGATTTGGCATAATTTGGCTAAATAACACTGATTTTTAAAAATTTATGGTAGAATTTAATTAATAACCTAAAGAGAGGAAACATTATGGATTTAAATTACAAAGAATTAGCTGCTGCTAAAAAAGACGATATTTTAAGAGACTTAGCTGAATTAATCGCTATTGACTCATCCGAAGATCTTGAACACGCAACTGAAGAATTCCCAGTTGGTGAAGGCCCTACTAAGGCGATGTTGAAGTTCTTATCATTTGCTGAAAGAGATGGCTTCCACGTAAAGAACGTTGACAACTACGCTGGTCGTGTTGACTACGGTGAAGGTGAAAAGCGTGTTGGTGTTATCGGCCACATGGACGTTGTTCCTGCAGGTGATGGCTGGGTAACTGATCCATTTAAGATGTTGATCCAAGACGGCAAGATTATTGGTCGTGGTTCAGCTGATGACAAGGGTCCAGCACTTGCTGCTTACTACGGTTTGTTATTGCTTAAGGAAGCAGGTTTCAAGCCAAAGAAGAAGATCGACTTCGTTGTTGGTACTAACGAAGAAACTGGTTGGGTAGGTATTAACTACTACTTGAAGCATGAACCAACTCCAGATCAAGTATTTTCACCAGATGCTGAATTCCCAATTATCAACGGTGAACAAGGTATCTACACTCTTAGACTTGACTTTAAGCCAGCAGAAGGCCAAGGTAGCGTTCGTTTAGTTAAGTTTGAAGCAGGTATTGCTGCTAACGTTACTCCACAAAAGGCCTTTGCTACTATCAAGGCTGATAACTTATCAGACATTAAGGCAGACTTTGAAAAGTTCATTGCTGACAACAAGCTTGAAGGTGAATTTGCTATCGAAGATGGCCAAGCTAAGCTTGAAGTAACTGGTCAAGGTGCTCACGCTTCTGCTCCTCAAGTTGGTCGCAACGCTGCTACTTTCTTGGGTGTATTCTTAGACTCATTAGACTTAGCAGGAACTGCAAAGAACTATGTACACTTCCTTGCTGAAGTTGAACATGAAGACTTCAAGGGTGAAAAGTTAGGTGTTGCTCACCACGACGAATTGATGGGTGACCTTTCTTCAGCTCCTTCAATCTTCAGTTTCGAAGAAGATGGCGAAGCATACTTGTTAGACAACATTCGTTACCCTCAAGGAACTGACCCAGAAAAGATGGTTAGCCAAGTTAACGAATTACACGGCGATGTTGTTACTCCATCATACAAGGGCTTTGAAAAGCCTCACTACGTACCTGGTGATGATCCACTTGTTAAAACTTTGCTTGCAGTTTACGAACGTCAAACTGGTAAGAAGGGTCACGAAGTTATCATTGGTGGTGGTACTTACGGTCGTTTATTCGAACACGGTGTTGCCTTCGGTGCTCAACCTGAAGGTGCTCCAATGGTAATGCACCAAGCTAACGAATACATGATGGTTGACGACTTGATCGATTCAATTGCTATCTACGCTGAAGCAATTTACGAATTAAGTAAGGACGCTGACTAATTGAACTAAAACTTGCCTTAGGGCAAGTTTTTTTATTTTCGGTAAAAATTATCAAATCTCTTGCATAACCAGCAATAAAACTATTACAATAACTAGGATAGTTTTTTATATGAAAGGATTTTTATGAATAGCAGTAAGCCTGGCCCGGCCACGGACCTAATATATGACACTATTAGAGAACTTGAAGATGAAGACTACTTGTTAGATATTGCAGTTGTCGATGAATCTGAAAGTATGTGGAAACGGGCTAATAGATTAGTATATGACAGAAACACCGAGATCAATGATGAAAGAAGCGATATTGCAGACTTTCTAACTGATCCTGACTTTTTCGAGTTTAAAAATACCGAATTAGGTAATTATGTTGAAAGCTTGATAATTCAGCATAATGCAATTACACGCATTAAATTGCTGGAGGATGCCAATAGTGCAATCAGACTCGGTGACTTGGTACTTTATCACAAGAAGGTTGCTGAAACTAGAGACCTTGCATTTAAATATCGCGACCTTAAGATCGGTCAATATACGATGAAGGTAAGAGATCGTCCAGATACAGACAAGGCAATTAAGCCATTTTTAACTTTAATGGAATGGCATCAGCAAATTGATCAACGAGAAGATTCTTATGTAGAAGCACCTAAGATTGAGGCTGGCTTTGACCTAGCTGAGCTAGCATATCTTTACTTCTCTGACGAAGAGTACGATCTAATGGGATATCTTGATCAGTTATATGATCGAGCAGAGGATCTGTCATTCTTAGACAACGGTATGGTAGAGAATCCATCTTTACAGATTACTCAAAATCTCTTCCAACAAAGCGTAAGGGTGCTTAATCGTTACCGTTAAAAATTAAATTTGAATATATTAAGCAAAGTAAGAATTAGAAACTTGTTTTCTGGTTCTTATTTTTTCGCAAAAAATAGGTAATTATGTCTTTATTATTTAAAGTGATTACTTTAAGCACACTTATTTGTATTATACAAATGGTAGAGAAGTAGCGAAAATATTGGTTAATTTAGGTAAAATCAGCCAATTTTGAAAGATAATTTCGTAATTAATTAGATAAGCCATAGCATTATTAACATTTAAAAAATTATGTAAATCTATATCAAAAAGCAAACTACAGCAAGTAAATCACTTAGAATTTTTACGTTAAATTCATCAGCAAATCTAACTTGATAGCTTTAGCTATGAGAAATCAAAAATCAGCTATAAAGATCAAACTTATTAATAAAACATCTTTAATATCAGCTTTATAAACACAAACTTAATCAAATAGTTTTTAACTTATACAGTTATAAATCTTAGTCATTTAGCTAAATCATGAAGACTGATGATTTGGACCGGATTTTGGTACTTTGATAGCTCTCTTCGATATTTTTGTATTTACTTTCATTAAAACAGTAATTTTAATCAAACATGTTTGTCGCTTTGCTTTTATATCAACAAATGCTTTTATAAAGCCTTCTATGATAGTTTTACTGTGTCCTAGATTTTCCAATAAAATACGGTAAAATAAATGATTTTTCGAAAAATTGTCTTCTTTTTGTCTTCTTTTTTTGCACACAAAAAAGCCGGTACCTGGGAAGTACCGGCTTCTTTAATGCTAAACTTAAAAAATTGAATTAATAGTGCAAATTTACTGTTTTTTGAAGTATTTAGCATGTGCTGATCTGATTTGCGCTACAGCTTTAGGATTAATGTAATTTGTGCCTTCGGTTGCTTTGACAAAAACAAATTTAGCACCATGGCTAACATAAAAACCTAGATTAGTGGGCTGATAAACTGCAACATCTATTCCGTATTCTCTAGGCATTCTCAGTCACCTTTTTACCTACAGTTGGCTTAATAACATCTGAATCTGGCACTGTGGTTGCGATCTCAGCACTATAATTAGGCTCTGGGCTTACTGACAAATCATTATTAGCTAGTTTCATCGCATTAACACTCTTTTCAAATGCACCATTGATTAATGCAGCATCAACATTCTTAATCCCTAGCCAAGATAGACCTTGACTAACAACTTCAGATGCGTACTGTCTCTTATCTTCTCCGTCCATACCCGTGTACTCTGCTTCATGCACCGCATAAGTAGCAAGCTGACCAATAACATCGATTACTTTACCTGCAGTTGTTGTCTTATTGATCTTGCTTTTATTTTTAGCATAGATGCCTGCCACGATAGTAATCGCATAACTAGCAACGACAATGCCCAAATACAACCAATCTTTAACTGTCATGATTTATCTCCCTTTTTAATTCTTCTAGCTCTTGTCTAAGCTCCTGATTTTCTCTATTTAAACGATCATTCTACTCCATGATGTAATCTCTGTCTTCCTTTTTATCGCTAGAATTGAATTTCTTATTTGATAAATAAAAGGAAAACAATGCCGAAAGAAAAGCGGTTAGCACGGTAATCAGAGAATCTAAGTTATTGTGCACATCGTTCTCCTTTCTATTTTTTAGCATGGTGCCTATATGATATTTCCAGGATATTCACGATGAAATATGCTTCAAAAGCAATCATCGGATGGAATTGAATAAAGTTTGCTCCCCACGAATGAACCAACTCAATAGCAATTAAAAAGCCAATAAAACCACTGGCTATACATAATGTAGTAACTATCAACCAATCATTCTTGATGTTGCACAAACCTGCGACAAGTAAGAGAATCCCAGAAATAAGCCATATGCTATCCGCCATGCATTATTCCAAATTGGAGCAAGATTTGGCGGATAGAAAAAGTAGGTTCGATCTAGCAGTAGAATGGCTGCTACAACAATCATAGGAATTCCTGCTTTAATCAGCTCATGCTTCTCCCAATCCAACTTATCCTTGACTCTCTTCATATTTTTCACCCGTAATTTTTTCATAGCCTTCTGGGCTTAAGAAAAGATTTGGTACATACGATCTTAGTTGTTCCTTTGTGTACCATCCACAGTCGTACCAAACCTTATAGTTGTCAAACCACATTGCATTGAAATCAAAAGTCATTCTAAATACCTCCTATTGTTGTTTCTCTTCATTGCTTGTAGTTGGATTTGAACTTGGTGCCGTTTGTACAATCTTAGAAACCATTACTGTCAATTGTTGTAAAGCCTTTTGCGTAGCTTCTTGTGATTGCTTTGAACTTTCAAGCATTTTAGCCAATTGAGCTGATTGATTAATAGCTACGTTCTGTGATTGTTGTAAATTTGAAACAGTTTGAGTATATCCTTTTAAATCATTGGATAATTCCTTAACCTGTGCTTCATAGTATGCTTCACCACGGTCAATCCATTTGTTAGCTGCATAATCATACTTTGGATGCTTCATATCTGGATCAGGACCGGTTAATACAAAAGGATATTCATTTGTATTCATCATATGAGGTGCATTGATTGGACCATAGCAATCCTCATTTTTGCCTAAATAAGTACCAGAAACCCAAACCATTTGAGGTTTTGAAGCTTGTTCCTTAAACTGCTCGAATTCTTCTTTTAGAGCA
>NZ_CAKD01000023.1 GCF_000297025.1 Lactobacillus pasteurii DSM 23907 = CRBIP 24.76 | reverse complement strand
TGGAGGATTAGCTCAGCTGGGAGAGCATCTGCCTTACAAGCAGGAGGTCACAGGTTCGAGCCCTGTATCCTCCATCGTTCTAAGACTATCGGTTTCGATAGTCTTTTTATTTTTGTTAAAAATAACAGAACGAATTTTATTTGTTAACGATCGGTTCAAGTCCTGATAGGATTCACTTATTGTGAAGATGCCTTGTAACCGAATAGCTATTGTCTATATAGGGGGACTATATTTTATGGAAAAACATTTATTTACTTCAGAATCAGTTTCTGAGGGTCATCCAGATAAGGTTGCGGATCAAATCTCAGATGCAATTTTAGATGCGATTTTAGCCAAGGATCCACAAGCTCACGTAGCTTGTGAGACCATTGTTACAACTGGCCTTGTTTATGTTTTTGGTGAAATCACCACTGAAGCATATGTGGATGTTCAAAGCATTGTTAGAAAAACAGTTTTGAGAATTGGCTATGATCGTCCTGAACTTGGATTTGATGGCAACAATTGTGCTGTTTTGGTTGATATTGATGAACAATCTGCAGATATTGCAGGCGGTGTTGATAATGCGCTTGAAGTTCGTGAAAATCAAGCCGATGTTGATCAATTAGATCAAATTGGTGCTGGAGATCAGGGGTTGATGTTTGGTTTTGCAATCAAGGAAACTCCTGAATTAATGCCTCTTCCAATTTCACTTGCTCATCGCTTGATGAAGAAGGTGGCTGATCTACGCAAAAATGATACTCTTACTTGGCTCAGACCTGATGCCAAAGCTCAAGTTACAGTTGAATATACTGATGAAAACATGCCTAAGCGAGTTGATACAGTAGTTATTTCAACCCAAACAGATGCAGAGGTATCAAATGAAGAAATCAAGCGTGCAATGATTGATGATGTAATCAAACAGGTTATTCCAGCTAAGTATTTGGATGACCAAACCAAGTATTTGATCAATCCTTCAGGTCGTTTTGTTATTGGAGGTCCTAAGGGAGATTCTGGCTTAACTGGACGTAAGATTATCGTTGACACTTATGGTGGATATGCCCGTCATGGTGGTGGTGCATTTTCTGGTAAGGATGCTACTAAGGTTGACCGCTCAGCATCTTATGCAGCTCGCTACATTGCTAAAAATATCGTAGCTGCTGATTTGGCTTACCGCTGTGAAGTCCAAATTGCCTACGCAATTGGTGTTGCTCACCCAGTTTCAATTATGATCGATACTGCTGGCACCGGTAAGGTTAGTGATGACTTACTAACTAGGGCTGTTAGAAGTATTTTTGACTTGCGTCCTGCAGGAATTATTCAAATGCTAGATTTGCGTAGACCTATCTATGAACAAACTGCAGCCTATGGCCACTTTGGTAGAACAGATGTTGATTTGCCATGGGAAAGAACCGATAAAGTTTCAGATTTAATCGAGTATGTAAAAAACGCTAAAGGGGAATAAAAATGAAAAAAACAAACGTGTCTATGGTCACGCTTGCGATTTTTATGACAACCTTTATGACAGCAATAGAAGGGACGATAGTCTCCACAGCCATGCCAACAATTGTATCGGATTTGGATGGCTTGGAGATGATGAGCTGGGTTGTTTCAATTTTCTTATTGATGACCGCGGTTTCTACTCCCTTATACGGAAAATTGGCCGATAGTTTAGGACGGAAGCCAGTTTTTTTGTTTGGAATTGCCTTGTTTGTAATTGGATCGGCTCTATGTGCATTTTCTCATAACATGATTGAATTAATCATTTTTAGAGTTATTCAGGGCTTGGGATCAGGAGCCATTCAACCGGTTGCCATTACAATCATTGCTGACTTGTATAAGTTAGCCAAAAGAGCGAAAATGTTGGGCCTTAACTCAAGTTTCTGGGGCGTAGCCTCAATTATCGCTCCTTTACTTGGAGGATTCATCGTTCAGCATCTTTCATGGCATTGGATTTTCTTAATCAATGTGCCACTGGGAATTATTGCCTTTTTATTGGTACTGGTTTTCTTGAAGGAACCAAAACATTCTTCAAGTTCAAAATTGGACCTCAAGGGTACGGTTTACTTAAGTATTTTCCTATTGTCATTGATGGTCTTGTTGCAGGAACTAGGTGCTGATATTAATCCGTTAATTTTGGCCGTTTTAGCAATAATTGCAATTGTAGCGGCTGCTATATTCTTCAGAGTTGAAAAACGAGCAGAAGATCCAATAATGCCATTGTCGATGTTAAAAAATCGCGAGTTCCTATCAATTAACTTAGTTACTTTAATTATCTCTGGCGTAGTAATTGGCTTTGAGTTCTATTTGCCAACTTGGATGCAGGGAGTTAACGGAACAAGTGCGTCAATTGCCGGATTTGCAGTAACGCCAAGTTCATTGATGTGGATAGTAGGGTCGTTTGTTGTTGGAGCAGTTTTATCCAAATGGGGAATCAAGCAAACTTTCAATTTGATGCATATTGTTTTGATGCTTACCGATATTGCCCTATTATTAGCGCCAATCGGAACGCCATTTTGGGTATTTTGCTTAATCGCTGTCTTTAATGGATTTGCTTTTGGAACGATTATCACAGCATCACAAATCGATTCACAGATTTTGGTTCCTAAAGAACAAATTGGAATTGCGACAGGATTCAATACTCTGATGAAGTATTTGGGTCAGACCTTGATGATTTCGATTTATGGTATTGTATTTAATACGGTAATTAGTAACAACCTAGCTAAACATCCTAATTTAACGCAAGCCATGATGAACAAAATCGTATCAGTTCAGCAGGCTAAAAGCTTGGATCCAAATTTAGTTGGAAGCCTAAGACAGGTGCTATTAAACGCTCTTAAGGGAGTATATTTAGTTTCATTAATTGTACTGATCATTTCAATCTTATTAAATCAGATTTATAAGAACCGAAAATTCACGACTCAAAAATAAAAGAGTTGAAGAAGCATATCACACACAGTGCTTCTTCAACTCTTTTTATATTTTCTTCTTTTGAATGTAGAGATGATATAGAACTGAATAACCTAGTAAAACAAAGGTTACTCCTTCTATCCAGCCACCAAAAACGTCTGATGGAAAGTGAACATGTAAGTAAATTCTGGTATAGCCGATAATTAATGGAAATAGTGCCCAAATAACGATCAATAAGGCTTTTAGATTGCTATTTTTTATTAGCAAAATAGTTAGAATAATCAGAATTCCAAATAAAGTAGCACTTCCAACTGAGTGGCCGGACGGGAAGCTGTATCCATCAGCAAAAACTAGGTGCTTGGCGCTTGGGCGAGCTCTTTGGACAACATGCTTGATGATCCAGTTATAGCCATTACTTGCAGCCATCGTCCCAGCTACAAAAAGCGCATATGCATACTGCTTAAAGACCAGCAAGACAATAGTTATAATAATGGTCTCGACCAAGATTGTACTGGTGTTGCCAAGTTTGGTAAATGTTTTGGTAAAACTAATCAGCGAGGCATTATTGTTGTAAATTAGTTCGATAAAAGCATTATCAAAGCTATGAATCAAACTAGAACTACTGGACACAAGCATGGCCCAGACGCAATAAATAATTAAAAAAATTGAACCTGGTACAAGAGTATCTTTTGGCGGATGTTTTGTATTAATCACAAAAATTTTTCTCCTTTGTTTTTTTAAACTTTTGTGGTAAATTATAATCATTATCCTTGGAAAAATAAAGGTTAGGAAGTAGTAACTTGGTATTTTCTTTTAGAGAGAGATCGGTTGGTGCAAGATCTTAGAAAAAACATGTGAACTTGTCCTGTTGATGAACCTATCGTTTTGTTACCGCGTTAAGGACTAGCAAGTGTCACCCTTTAGGTGAAACTTAGGTGGTACCGCGGTAAATTCGTCCTATGATTATCAATCATAGGACTTTTTTTATGGAGGTAAATATGTATAATCACAAGGTTGTCGAGAAAAAATGGCAAGAATACTGGAGCAAAAATAAAACCTTCAAGACTGGAACTGATCCAGACAAGAAGAATTTTTATGCATTAGATATGTTCCCATTCCCTTCTGCTAAGGGTCTTCACGTGGGGCACCCAGAAGGCTATACTGCAACTGATATTGTTTCAAGAATGAAGCGTGCACAAGGCTACAATGTTTTGCACCCAATGGGCTGGGATGCATTTGGTTTGCCAACTGAACAATACGCTTTAAAGACTGGCCAAGACCCTGCTAAAGTTACAGCTGAAAACGTTGAAAACTTTAAGCGTCAATTGAATACCTTAGGTTTTTCATATGATTGGGACCGTGAAGTAAATACTAGTGATCCTAATTACTACAAGTGGACTCAATGGGTATTTGAACAAATGTACAAGATGGGACTTGCTTATGAAGCAGAAGTTCCAGTTAACTGGTCTCCAGATTTAGGTACAGTTGTCGCAAATGAAGAAATCATTGATGGCAAGACTGAACGTGGTGGATTTCCAGTTTACCGTCGTAACATGCGTCAATGGATGCTTAAGATGACAGCATATGCTGATAGATTGCTTGAAGATTTGGATGACCTTGATTGGCCAGAACCTGTTAAGGAAATGCAAAGAAACTGGATTGGCCGTTCAGTTGGAGCACAAGTTACATTTAAGGTTAAGGACAGTGATAAGACTTTCGATGTCTTCACTACTCGTCCAGATACTTTGTTTGGTGTAAGCTACACTGTTTTGGCACCAGAAAGCAAATTAGTTCAAGAAATTACTACAGCTGATCATAAGGCTGAAGTTGATGCATACATCAAGCAAATTGAATCTAAGTCAGACCTTGAAAGAACCGATCTTAACAAGAATAAGACTGGTGTATTTACTGGTGCTTACGCAATCAATCCAGTAAATGGCAAAGAAGTTCCTATCTGGATTTCTGATTATGTATTGGCTAGTTACGGTACTGGTGCAGTTATGGCAGTTCCTGCACACGACGATCGTGACTATGAGTTTGCAACTAAATTTGGTTTACCAATCAATCGAGTAATTGAAGGTGGAGACCTAGATCAAGCAGCATACACTGAAGATGGTGTTCATATCAATTCTGAATTCTTGAATGGTCTTAACAACGACGATGCCAAGAAGAAGATGGTTGCTTGGTTAGAAGAACATAATGTTGGTGAGCAAAAGGTTAACTACAAGCTTCGTGACTGGGACTTCTCTAGACAACGTTACTGGGGTGAACCAATTCCAGTTATTCACTGGGAAGATGGCGAAACTACTTTGGTACCTGAAGAAGAATTGCCACTCGTATTGCCACATGCTACTAACATCAAGCCATCAGGAACTCCTGAAAGTCCATTAGCCAACTTGACTGATTGGGTTAATGTTGTTGATGAAAATGGTCGAAAGGGTAAGCGCGAAACTAACACTATGCCAAACTGGGCAGGTTCTTCATGGTACTACTTGCGCTACGTTGATCCACACAACAATGAAAAATTAGCTGACTACGATTTGCTTAAGGCATGGCTTCCAGTTGACCTTTACATCGGTGGTGCCGAACACGCGGTTCGTCACTTGCTTTACGCAAGATTCTGGCACAAGGTACTTTACGATTTAGGCGTTGTTCCAACTAAGGAACCATTCCAAAAGTTGTACAACCAAGGCTTGATCTTGAAGGACCACGATAAGATGTCGAAGTCTAAGGGTAACGTAGTTAACCCAGACGAAGTTATCGATGAATATGGTGCAGACAGCTTAAGAACTTACGAAATGTTCATGGGACCACTAGATGCATCAATCGACTGGGATGACAACGGTCCAGCTTCAACTAAGAAGTTCTTAGATCGTGTTTGGAGAATGTTTGTTAACGACTTAGACCTTAAACCAATCGTGAATGAAAAGATCGTTGACGAAAACGACGATGAATTGGACAAGGTTTACAACGAAACTGTTAAGAAGGTTACTGAAGACTTTGAAGCTTTGCACTTCAACACTGGTATTTCTCAATTGATGGTCTTCATTAACGCAGCTCAAAAGGCAAAACAAATTCCACGCGAATACGCAGAAGGATTCATCAAGCTTTTGGCTCCAGTTGCTCCACACATGATGGAAGAAATTTGGTCAATCTTTGGTCACGACGAATCAGTATCTTACGCTAAATGGCCTGAATACGATGCAAGCAAGTTGGTAGAATCAACTGTTGAAATTATGGTTCAAGTTAACGGTAAGTTGCGTGGCAAGTTTGAAGTTGCTAAGGATACTGATAAAGCAGAACTTGAAAAGCAGGCTACCTCTTTATCACATGTTCAAAAGTTCTTAGAAGGCAAAGAAATCAAGAAGGTTATTGTAATCCCTAACAAGATTGTCAACATAGTAGCAAAATAATTAAGTTTTTCCTAAAAGTAATAGTTTTTTTGCTACAGTACTCAGTAATAGTTCAAACTAGTTAGAGTAATATTATTTTTAGGGACAAAGATGAACAATAATAATTTTGAGGAAAATAATACACAAGCGACCTTTTTAAAAGGTTCTGCTTGGATGACATTTGGCTCGATTGCTTCAAGAATTTTAGGTGCCTTGTATATTATTCCTTGGTACGCTTGGATGGGCGATTATGGGAATATTGCGAATGCGTTGACAGCTAGAAGCTACAATATCTATAGTATTTTCATTTTGATTTCAACGGCCGGAATTCCCGGTGCAATTGCCAAGCAGGTAGCCAAATATAATGCGATCAATGAATATGGCGTTGGGAGAAAGCTCTTTAAAAAGGGCTTAACTCTGATGATAATATTTGGCATTGTTTCAGCGGCTATTATGTATTTTGCATCGCCAATTCTGGCATCAAACGGAAGTCATAGCGATCCAAGCCAAATTGCGGTTATGCGCAGTTTAGCGTATGCAATCTTAATTATTCCAATTTTGAGTATTTTAAGAGGCTATTTCCAAGGCTATGCCGACATGATGCCTAGTGCAGTATCTCAGTTCATTGAACAATTGGCACGAGTGATTTGGATGCTTGCGACAGCTTATATCATCATGCAGGTTCAACATGGCTCATATGTTAAAGCAGTAATTCAGTCCAATTTTGCGGCTGCCGTGGGGGCATTTTTTGGAATATTAGTCTTGCTGGCATTTATGTGGAGGCGCAAATGGCAATTAGATGAACTGGTTGAAAATTCAAATAATGCGGTTAGCGTATCTACCACGGATTTGTTTATTGAAATTATTGAACAAGCTATTCCATTTATTATCATTGATGCGGGAATTCAGTTCTTCTATTTGGTTGATCAATACACCTTCCATCCAATGATTGCTCAAGTGGTCTCAATTAGCTCAGACAAAATTGAAAGTTGGTATGCCTTATTCGCCTTGAATGCCAATAAGTTGATCATGATCATTATTTCTTTGGCAAGTGCAATGGCTGTAACTACTATACCGCTACTGTCAGCAGCTCATGCGCAGAGAAATTATCGCAGCATTGCTAAACAAATCAGCAATACGTTAGATTTGTTCTTGTTTATCATGATTCCATCTTCATTTGGGATGGCCGCAATTGCTAAGCCGCTTTATACGATCTTTTATGGCAGCGATCCATTAGGAAGCGATGTCTTGTATCTATCAGCCTTTACAGCAATTACTTTAGGCTTATTTACAGTTTTAATGGCAATCATGCAAGGTTTATCAGAAAACCGTTTGGCCATCAGATACTTAATAATTGGTTTAGTGCTTAAGTTGATTTTGCAATACCCAGCGATTTTGGTATTTAAGATTTACGGTCCATTGATTTCAACTAATTTGGGGATGCTAGCGATTATTTTCTTAGCAATTAAGCATTTGGATGTTAGCTATGATTTCAATTTAAGCAGAACCAGTCGACGTTTTATCGGAGTAACCATTTTTTCAGTCATCATGTTCATTTCAGTTGTGGCAGTTAACTTCTTGGCCGGCAAAATTTTGTCGCCAGATCATCGAACTACGGCCATGATCTTAGTGGTAATCGCAGTTTTCGTAGGTGTTGCTGTTTATGGCTTTTTGAGCGTTAAAACTGGTTTATTCCAGAAGGTTTTCGGTGAAAGAGCAGATCGAATTCTAAACAAACTTCATCTAGATTAAAATTTTAGTTTTTGAGCATTTTAGTAGAATTTTCGAATAAACAAGAATATCTTATAGATAGAGAAAAAATTATTCTGTTTCTTGATTTAGATCAATTATTTTTTGATACAAACAAGGCATAATAATTTTAGAAATTAAATGTTATTCGAAAAGAAAGGACGTCAATTCTATGAAGAAATTAGACTCAAACAAACTTACTCAAGCTCAACAAGACTTTTTCAAGGATCATTTATCATATCTTGCAACTGTAGATGCTAACGGCGAACCACAAGTTGGTCCTAAGGCTTCAATGGTTGTTCTTGACGAAAGTCACTTACAATACCTTGAAAAGACTCAAGCTCACGCTTACGAAAACTTGTTGAACGGTTCAAAGGCAGCTGTTGTTGTTGCTGACGTACCTACTCACACTAACGTACGTGTTGTTGGTACTGCTCACGTTCACGATGGTGACGACTACGGTAAGAAGGTTGCTGAAGAAGCAGGTTTCCCAAACGCTAAGGTTGTTGTTATCGACGTTGAAGAAATCTTTGAATAATAATTTTGAATTACAAATTTAACTAGAGAGTTTATTAGATTCCAGGTTATCCCAATAGGGGTAGCCTGGTTTTTTTTGCAAAAGAAAAAGGCCAACATTTTGTTCGCCTTTTAATGGTCATATTAGATTAACGCGGGTCGAATGAACTAAGTAAAATTACCCCTAATAATTCTAATACTAGAAAAATACTCCCAATTAGCCATGCAGTCACAGTACTCATCTTCATTCTAAATAAAACACGTCTGCTTACACCATTAATGTACCATAAAGTCAGTAAAATTGAAAGCGATTACACACATTAAATGTCATAAAATTTTGTTATAGCTAACTAATACAAATAAATATTTTTAATTGCAAACTCGAGAAACTAAAATAAAGGAAGATAGATTAAGCGAGGTAAAGAACATGAATAAGAATGAAGATAGCGTAAAAAATAGTGAATTTGGTTTTGGCGAAAGCAATGATGCGTATGCAAAATATTTCTTTGGACAAAGTTATTTGAAGAGATTAGCTTCAAATAGTGATGAAAAGATAAATGTTTCAAACGTCAGCTTTGAACCAGGTTGTAGAAACAACTGGCATGAACACTCTATTGCACAGATTCTTATTGCCGTTGCTGGAGAAGGCTGGTATCAAGCAGAAGGCCAAGTAGCACAAAAGATGTTGCCAGGTGATGTAGTTATTGTTCCAGCTCATACTAAACACTGGCATGGTGCTGATAAAGATTCATGGTTTGCTCACTTGGCAATCATGGTCGGGGATGCCAAGACAGATTGGTATGAAAGTGTTGATGAAGCTGAATATGAAAAGCTAAACTAAGCTAAAAGTAGTCAATCACGAGAAAGGTGGTTGACTACTTTTTTAGAATAGAACTTAATAGTACATGTGTAAAACTATCTTATGGCCCAGTCTATTAGTAGTTCCACAATCTTAATTATTTACAAAAATCTATATTTTATAAAAATAAAGCATATGAAAGCGCTGTGCAAAACTCTAAAAAGCATTAAATTTTTGCATAATTTAGTTTCACAAAAATAGTTAACTAATTGGTATATAAAATTTTACTAATAGTACTTTTTCGACTATCATTGATAGTGTAATAGTTAATTTATGTGAGGAATTAAAATGAACAAGAAAAAGATATTCGCAGCTTTTGCAGCTGGAATGATGTTATTTAGTGTTGGCGCAGCTTCTACTGCAATGATGAGCAATCCTGTTAGTGCAGCTACTAAATCAAGTACTAAGAAATTGCCAAGCGTAGCCGTAACTTTAAAGAAGAATGCCACAGTTTATGCTGCTAAGTATAGTACTAAAACTGGCAAGATTTCTAGACTCAAAAAATACGGTGTTATTGCAAAAAATACCAAAGTTAGTGCATTCTTTTATTTGAAGAAGGGTTCAACTAAATACTACTTCCTTGGTACTCAATCAAAGAAGTACTTAGTGATCAAATCTTCAGATGCTAAGGTGGCAAAGGGCAAGAAAGTCTTGTCATATGCAGACTTTTTGAAGAAATATGCAACTCCAAGCAAGATTACCATCAATGTTCCAAAATTTGACAAGGTAGTTCCAGGTACTGTTGTAAAGGAAACTAAATACTTGGCCTTGACCACTGGAACTGATGGTAGAGCAGCTTTGAAGACATCAGATGATACAATCAAACAAGGCACCAAGGTTGATATTGTAGCTAAAGGTACTTTCCCAGTAAGTACAACAGATAGCAATGGTCAACAGCAAACTCTTAATTTGCAACTTTACGGCATCTTGGATTCTAACTTTAAACTATTCTTTGTTCCAGCAGGTGCTGTTGAGTTAACCGACAAGAATGCGCAAGTTCCAAGTTTGCAACAATTCAATACTGATTTTGCTAATTGGCAAAAACAAGTAAATGATCTTATTCAAGCAACAAAGGATAAGTACCAAAACAATAAGTAATAATCTTTGCGCTATCTAAGCACCTTACCAGTTATGGGTGAGGTGTTTTATTTTTGAAAAAATTGAAGTATCAAAGGCTAGAAAAGAAGGATGGTTTATTATGAACTCATCAGAAAAAATTATAATAATTAATAATGAAGAATACATTCATTGTCCAGTATGTGGACACTTGGTTTAGCTCTATGATGTTTGTGAGTGTAACTGGGAAAATACAGGAGAAACGAATATTGACGGCGGACCTAATAAAATGTCATTAGCTGAAGCTAGAAAAGCTTATAGAGAAGGAAAAAAGGTTTATTAGCCAATAGGAGCATAATATGAGATTTATGCAAGTAATGGAGAAAATAGATGACTTTCTCAAAAATACACCTGAGGATATTTTTGAATTTTCCATTGAATTAGAGGATATCTTAGTTGATGATTACGACGAAATGCAAAGTGAACAGCCACTAGCAACATATTACTTAAGCCAAGAGGTTCCGGGTATTTGTGCTAGTGCGGAACCAGGTATGTCAAAAACGGAGATTGATAAATTTAAAAAACGATTGCAATCACAAAGTTTTTGCCTAAGCTAGAGGAAATTAAAGGATATAGAAAATCAGAAAAAATGATCATGGAAAGTCCTTTGTATTGTACGATAAAACAATATCGGATTTATGTGATTCGGTTGTTCAATTTGGAAAAATTCACCCAGAATATGAACTTGATCGTTACGAGGAAATTTTACATGGTATTGGAATAGAAACTGCTGAATTGAATCTTTATTTGTTGGATACAAAAATTTTGATGGCGTTGTTAATGGCAATGGTCGAGTCGACAGAACATATGATTGATTATTGCAGATCAGGCGATATTCAATTTTTGCTCTACTTACTAAAAGAGGCAGATAATAATGACTCAGAAACTCTGGGGGCGCTGAAAGAAATAAGACTTGTTTCAGAAAACAATGCTTTTTGGCCAGATGGAGATGAAGACTCGAGATGGAAACTTACAATTTCTAAAAAAGACTTAGTTCATTTAGCCAAATACGTTTCAGTAGGAGTTGATAAATATAAAATTATTGGAAAAGAAAAAATTGCTGTAGAACTAGATGCAGTTGAAACAATCATAGATATGGTGGGGATGTGGTTTGAAAACTATGAAAAAGAAAATTTTATTATATGTAACTGCCCAATGTGGCATTTGACTCTTATTAATGATGATGGTAAACACTTTGTAATACATGGTCCTATGAAAGAATCTGTGTTACCAGACCTTTCTGATTTTATTCGGGAAGAGTTAGGAAGAAAAGACTTAAAGTTATTCGATGGCAATCCAGGACAAGTTGAGTCATAAATCGCTAATTAGACGATAAAAATAACCACCTAGAAGATTTGATATGATATGAACCTCTAGGTGGTTATTACATTATGCCCCGAAAAAGACTCGAACTTTCACTCAGTTACCTGAACAGCGACCTGAACGCTGCGCGTCTGCCAATTCCGCCATCGGGGCTTTTTAAATTTAAATTCACTACTAATCATATCAAATAATTTGATAAAATGTAAGGGAAATACTTATTTTGCAAATAAGTAAAAAAGGAAGGCAAATATGTTTAAAAAGAATAAATTTAGAAAAAGCATCATTGCATTGATGATCGCTTTGACATGCTCGATTAGTTTAACTTCAGGAGCTGGTGCTGCTCAAGCTGCTAGTCAAATTAACTCTTATCAGGACAACAAATTAAATTTAGACGTTAAGTCTGCTATTGCGATTGATGCAAATAGTGGCCAAGTTCTATATGCAAAAAATGCAAATAAGACTTTGCCAATCGCTTCAATGACTAAGTTGATTACTATTTATTTAACTTTAGAAGCTATCAAAAACAAAACTATCAGCTGGGATACCAAGGTAGAGCCAACTAGTGAGATAGTTAAGGTGGCAAATAATCTAGAATATTCAAACGTACCTTTGAAGAAAGGTCATCTTTATACAGTTAGACAACTTTATCAAGCTACTTTGATTGAATCAGCTAACGGGGCAGCGATGTGTTTGGCTCAGGCTGTTTCTGGCTCACAGGTTGCTTTTGTCAAAAAGATGCGTGCACAGCTGGTTAAGTGGGGCATTAAGGATGCTAAGATTTATACCGTTTGCGGATTGCCAAATGGAAATTTAGGTAAAGCAGCTTACCCTGGCGTTTCCAAGAATGCGGAAAATACCATGTCAGCTGTTGATATGGCAATTGTGGGCCAAAAGCTATTGGCAAAATATCCTGAAGTTTTGAAGACAACTAAGATTGCCCATATGAATTTCAAAGATGGCAATTCTAATACCACAATGATTAACTTTAACTGGATGTTAAAGGGGTTGTCTCAATATGATTCTAGTCTTAAAGTTGATGGTTTGAAGACTGGTACTACCGATGCTGCCGGAGCTTGCTTCATTGGTACCATCAAAAAGAATGGCGGCCGACTCATTACGGTTGTTATGGGAGCAAAGCATGCAGATGGTACAGACCCATCAAGATTTGTTCAGACTAAGAAATTGCTCAACTACATTTATGCAAACTACACCCCTGTTGTTTTAAGCAAAAATACCAAAATCAATAACCATGAAACGATGAAGGTTATTGACGGTCAAGCTTTATCAATTCCAATCGGCTTGAATAAGAAGACAACTCTTTGGGATCCAGTTGATGGCAAAAAATTATCCTCAAGCATGAAGTATTCCTCAGTTGAAGCTGGAGTTGCTAAGGGACAGATTGTAAACTCTTACCGCTTTAAGTCTGGATCAACTAAGTTGATTTCAATTGACAATCCTAAGCAAATGGAAGTTCAAGCCAAAGCTTTGCAAGGAACGAATAAGGCAAATATTTTTGTAAGAATATGGCGTTGGATTATAGGTAAAGAATAATGCAAGAACTTACTGCCGATATTTTAAGTCGAGTTATAACTCCTAGAAAAAGTCACAGTCATAAGGGAGATTATGGACGACTTCTGTTAATTGGTGGAAATGAAAATTATGGTGGGGCCATTATTATGGCAACCGAGGGCGCAATTAATGCAGGTGCAGGACTAACAGCAGTAGCTACTCACTTGATTAATCTAACAGCATTGCATAGTCGTGATCCCGAAGCAATGTTTATCGATTGGCGCGATCAACATTTGCCAGAGTTAATTCGAAAAATGGACGTAATTGTCTGTGGCCCAGGATTAGGCGTGAATTTGCAAGCCAAGAAGGTCATGAACATTTTGGCTACTAATGTCACTGAAAAGCAAACGGTGGTTTTGGATGCAAGTGCGCTTGATTTGATTAGCCAAGATCATCAACTTATTCCGGCAAAAGGCAAATTGGTACTGACCCCACACCAAATGGAATGGCAAAGATTAAGTGGATTGAGAATTCCATTTCAAACCGATGGTGCAAATTTGGCTGCCTTTAAGGATCTACTTTTGGGACGCGAAGCGATTTTGGTGTTAAAATCTAATCAGACCAGAATATATGACCTATTTGGCCATCAGGCAATTAATCCTATTGGCAATCCTGGAATGGCCATAGGTGGCAGTGGTGATACGCTAGCTGGGATTATCGGTGCTTTTATAGCGCAATTTGATTACAGTTTTGACACAATTTCAGCGGCAGTGTATCTTCATTCGCTAGCTGGTGATATAGTGTATAAAGATAACTATGTCGTAAAACCAACAGCGCTATCCAAGCGCTTGCCTGAATTAATGAAAAAATATTGTGCTAAGGAACGGAAAATGTAGATGAAGAAAATTATGGTAGCGGCAGCAGTTGCTTTAATAGGTGTTTTTGCCTTGGCTAAAGTATGTATCCCTCAATCAAATGCTGCTCAGAATGTAACTTATCAAAAGGATGCTAAGAAGCCAGCTAAGAAAAAGGTGGCCAAAAAGAAGGCTCCAAAACCTGATTATAAGCCATACAAGGATCCAGCTGACTTAAGACCAGAAGGAACTTGGAAGAAGACTAGTGAGACTAAGAAGCATCCCGACTTGACCCAAGCTAAGAATTTAGTGATTCGCGTATCATTGAAGGGCAACAGAACTTATGTCCTTGAAAATGGCAAAGTAATCTACACCATGCTATCAACAGGTGGAGTTTACAAAAAAGGCAAGTCAGTTACACCAACTGGAACTTTCAGAATTGAAGGTGGAAGAGGCGACAGCTTCTTTAACCAAGGATTGAATGAAGGTGCTCTTAACTGGACTAGCTGGGATCCAAATAATGTCTATCTTTTGCACTCAGTTCCTACTAACGCTAGTGGCAAGATTAACATCAAGGAAGCTGAAAAGTTGGGCAAGACTCAAGGATCTCACGGCTGCATTCGCTTAAGTATTCCTGATTCAAAATGGTTGATGGATGAACTTCCAGCTGGAACCAAGGTTGTAATTAAGGATATTTAGTTGGCAAGCTAGCTGATTTCCTGTTATAATTTTGTTCTAGCAGGTTAGCAGTAGTAGATAAGTTGATTTTTTAGCGAGCTTAGGGTGGTGAAAGCTAAGCAAGGATGCTTATTGAAGGCGTGGCTGACTTTTAATTAAGATTATTAGAGTGGATACTTCGTATCAATTAGAGTGGTACCGCGGGAAGCAATCTCGTCTCTTTCTATCATGGAAGGAGACGTTTTTTATTTATTGAAAGTAGGTAAGAAATGGATTTTAAAGAAAAAGTTGTCGAACTTGTCAAGACCAAAGTTGATTTGCCTGAAGAAAAGATCAGCGAATTGATCGAAAGACCAAAGAATCCAAAGATGGGTGATTATGCATTTCCAGCTTTTATTTTAGCTAAGACTTTGCACAAGAACCCAGCAGAAATTGCCAGCGAAATTGCTAGCGATTTATCTAGCGAAGACTTTACAAATATTCAAGCAGTAGGTCCTTATGTCAACTTTGCAATCAATCCACAAAAGTTGATTGCAACTACGCTTGAAGATGTTTTGACTCAAAAGGAAAACTACGGTCAACAAGAATTAGGACATGGCAATGTCCCAATCGACATGTCTAGTCCCAACATTGCTAAGCCAATGTCAATGGGTCACCTTAGATCAACTGTTATTGGTAACTCAATTGCCAAGATTCTGAAGAAGGTGGGTTACACTCCAATTAAGATCAACTACCTTGGCGACTATGGTACGCAATTTGGTAAGTTGATTTCCGCCTACAAGCATTGGGGTAGCGAAGAGGACGTTAAGAAGGATCCAATCATGAACCTCTTCCACTACTACGTAAAATTCCACGAAGAAGCTGAAAAAGATCCGGCTTTAGACGATGAAGGCCGTGAATGGTTCAAAAAATTAGAAGAAGGCGATCCAGAAGCTGTAAAATTATGGCAATGGTTCAGAGAAGTATCTTTGCAAGACTTTAAGCGAATCTACAAAGAGCTTGGCGTAACTTTTGATTCATACAATGGTGAAGCTTTCTTTAATGACAAGATGCAACCAGTAATTGATGAATTGAAAGAAAAGAACTTGTTGCATGAATCACGTGGTGCGCAAGTTGTTGACATGGGCGAAGGCGAAAACCCAGCAATTATCGTTAAGTCTGATGGAACTTCAATTTACTTGACTAGAGATCTAGCAGCTGCTGAATGGAGAAAGAAAGAATATGACTTCGTAAAAATGTTATACGTTGTTGGTGGCGAGCAAGCAAATCACTTTGTCGAATTGAAGACTGTTTTGAAGAAGATGGGCTACGATTGGGCTGATGAAATTTACCACATTCCGTTTGGTTTGATTACTCAAGGCGGTAAGAAGCTTTCAACTAGAAAGGGTAACGTTGTTTTCTTAGATCAAGTTTTAAGAGATGCAGTTTCACTTGCTAAAGAACAAATTGAAGCTAAGAACCCTAATCTTGAAAACAAGGACCAAGTTGCTCATGATGTTGGTGTAGGTGCGGTAGTCTTCCACGACTTGAAGAATGATCGACTAGACAACTTTGACTTTGACCTTGAAGAAGTTGTTCGCTTCGAAGGTGATACTGGTCCTTACGTTCAATACACTAATGCTCGTGCGCAAAGCGTGCTTAGAAAAGCTAAGGCAATGGGTAAAGAAGCTGCTCCAGCTAAAAACTTGTCAGATGAATGGTCATTTGCAGTAGCTAAGGACTTGGCAGACTTTCCAAGAATTATTGCCCGTGCTAGTGACAAGTTTGAACCATCAATTATTGCCAAGTATGCATTGAATTTGGCTAAGAAATTTAACAAATACTATGCAAATGTGAAGATTCTAACGGACGATGAATACCTTGCAGAACGTCTATCATTAGTTGAAGCAACTTCAATTGTTTTGACGGCTGCCCTTGAGTTATTGGGTGTAAATGCACCTAAGGAAATGTAGTTTTATTGAAAAGAAAAATAATAACGCTTACATTGGTTAATAAGATTGTTCAAAACTTCATAAAAGGGTACAATGGTCCTGTAAGATATTTAGGAGGTATTTTTAATGGCTTATTTTGACAATGGTAATCAAATCTTCAAAGATGCTCGTAAGAACCACTACGCTGTAGGTGCTTACAACACTAACAACTTGGAATGGACTCGCTCAATTTTGCGTGCTGCTCAAGAAACTAGAACTCCAGTTTTAATTCAAGTTTCAACTGGTGCTGCTAAGTACATGGGTGGCTACAAGTTGGTTAAGGATTTAGTCGCTGATACTATGGACTCAATGAACATTTCTGTTCCTGTAGTATTGAACTTGGACCACGGTGACTATGAATCAGCTATCGAATGTATCAAGCTTGGTTACTCAAGCGTTATGTTCGACGGCCACAAGCTTGAAACTGAAGAAAACCTTGCTAAGACTAAGGAAATCATCAAGCTTGCTCACGCTCGTGGTATCTCAGTAGAAGCTGAAATCGGTAAGATCGGTGAAAACCAAGGCGCTGAAGGCGGAGAATTGGCTTCAGTTGAAGACGCTAAGGCATTCGTTGCTGCAGGCGTTGACAAGCTTGCTTGTGGTATTGGTAACATCCACGGTGTTTACCCAGCTGACTGGAAGGGTCTTAACTTCGACCGTTTGAAGGAAATCGCAGAAGCTGTTCCTGAAACTCCACTTGTATTGCACGGTGGTTCAGGTATTCCACGTGAACAAGTTGAAAAGGCTATTTCACTTGGTATTGCTAAGATCAACATCAACACTGAATTCCAATTGGCATTCCAAAAGGCAACTCGCGACTACATTCTTGCTGGCAAGGATGAAGACAAGAACGCTAAGGGTTACGACCCACGTAAGTTGTTGTTGCCAGGTGCTGAAGCAATTACTGACGCTATGAAGGAAATGATCTCATGGATGGGTACTCCATCAATCGATGACGAATCACACGATGCATCATTTGACCGTAGCTCATTAAACGAAGAATAATTTCGAATATCTACAGAAAAGGACTGGAAATTTCCAGTCCTTTTTGTGTTGTTTATAAAATCATTTTGTCTCTTGTTAGCTTAACTTTGAGCTCTTCATATGAAAATGGCTTAGTTAGAGCTATTTGAAAGGCCTGCAATTGCAATTGCTGCCCAGCTTCATAATTAGGGTTATATAAAGGATCGCCAATAATCGGACAACCGATGGCTGCTAAATGAACTCTAATTTGATGAGTGCGACCAGTATCTAGACTAAGCTTTAAAGTCGCCGTGTCAGCGTCTTTTTTGATTATCTGATAGTGAGTGATTGCTTTTAATCCATTAGGGTCAACCTTTCTTTTTCGCTGATCTGCCAGATCCTGTCCAATTGGAAAATCAATCGTGCCACTTGAAGCGATTTCAGAATTTAAATTAACTTTTGCTAGATAATCGCGTTTAAATTCTTTTGAAATAAGCTGACGATTGAGCAAAGAAACTACGATTGGATTTTTTGCAACAAGCAATAAGCCACTGGTTAACATGTCCAAACGATGAACAATATAAGGGCTAGCATGCAAATAAGTAGCACAGTCGTTTAAAGCAGTATCTGTTTCAAACAAATTAGGATGCGTTTTTTGGCCGGCTTTTTTGTTGATGATTAAGATATCTTGATCTTCATAAACAACGTCAGGCATTTGACCACTAGCAGGATATTCTTGCTGCTGGGAAGTATATTCAAAAGTTAAATCGATTTGATCTTCTGGATAAACCAATTCATTGAAATTGCGATAGTTCTGATTGATTAAAACCACCTTATTAGTCCTTAGTTCATGTCGCCATTTTCTGGGAATCAATAGCTCTTGCAATACTTTTGATACAGGCTTAGGATCGCGAGTTTTGGGATATTGTAGGGAAAAATTGTACTTCATAATATTTATTGATATTTTCTAAAATCTATTTTTAAAACGGTGGATAACACTTCTGGCTGTGCTAGAATATAGCATAAGGAAGTGTATTATGTCTAATTTACAACGAGATCAATTTAATCAATCGCCAAAAAAAGGTTTATGGCATCAAATCGATCACCGCTTTTTTATTGGTAGATGGATTATTTTAATTTTATTGCTAATTGTTTTATTTACTTGTACTTCCTATACAGTTAAAGTTAAAACATCCAACATTTCAAATTTAAAAGCTGCTTTATCAACTACAACCACTATTTATGATTACAAGGGAAAAGAAGCAGGTTCACTGTACTCACAAAAGGGTACTTATGTAAAATATAACAAAATTTCTCCTAATATCAAGAATGCTGTGATTGCTACTGAGGATAGAACTTTTTGGACTAATCCAGGTTTTAGCGTCAAGGGTATGGCTAGGGCTGCGGTAGGATTCGTGATTCACCATGGACAGATTACCGGTGGTGGATCTACTTTGACTCAGCAACTAGCAAAAAATTCAATCTTGACCCAAGAACAGACTTTTTCAAGAAAATTAGAAGAATTATTTTTTGCGATTGAAATCAATCATGTCTATTCCAAAAAAGATATTTTAACGATGTATCTTAACAATGCCTACTTTGGAAATGGTGTTTGGGGCGTTGAAGATGCCAGTCAAAAATATTTTGGAAAGAGCGCTAGTGAAGTGACCATCTCAGAAGCGGCTACTTTAGCTGGTATGCTTAGAAATCCTTCTTACTATAACCCAATTGATCATATGAAGAATGCGATTTCTAGAAGAAATCTAATTTTGAATTTGATGGTTGAAACTAAGAAGATTTCAGCTAGCCAAGCTAAACAAGCACAATCAACCGGCCTTGTTTTACGCGATACTTATAACAGTAAAGATGGCTATCGTTATCCATATTTCTTCGATGCTGTAATTGACGAAGCAATCAATCGTTACGGCCTAAAAGAAGAAGATGTTATGAACAAGGGCCTGAAGATCTACACGACGCTTGATCAAAATTATCAACAGGTAATGCAGTACGACTTTACGCAAAATTGGCTCTTCCCTGCCGATGCTGCTGATGGTACTAAAGTTCAAGGTGCCAGTGTAGCGATGGACCCAACAACTGGTGCAGTTAGAGCGATTGTGGGCGGACGAGGAGAACATGTTTTTCGTGGCTATAACCGCGCTATACAAATGCGCCGCCAGCCTGGTTCAACTATGAAGCCACTTGCCGTTTACACTCCAGCACTTCAAGCAGGCTATCATTATGATTCTGCTTTATCGAATAAGTTGCAGAAGTTTGGCAAAAATGGCTATGAACCTCATAACGTTGATAATTCCTATTCAAACACGATTCCAATGTACCAAGCACTGGCTTTGAGTAAAAATGTTCCTGCTGTTTGGCTACTAGATAAGATTGGCATCAATAAGGGTGTTCAATCTGTTAAAAACTTTGGCATCAATGTATCCAAAAAAGATCAAAACCTAGCCTTAGCTCTAGGTGGCGTTTCAACTGGTGTTTCTCCTTTGCAAATGGCTAGAGCTTACTCAGCTTTTGCAAATAAGGGAAATCTACCTAATAGTTCATATTTCATTACCAAGATTACTGATGCATCAGGCAAAGTCCTAGCCGAAAACAAGAATACTGGCAGTCATCGAATTATTTCAGAAGAAATTGCTGATGAAATGACTTCAATGCTTTTAGGCGTCTTCACTAGCGGAACCGCCCAATCTGCTCAGCCAAGTGGCTATCAAGTTGCCGGAAAGACCGGCTCAACTGAAGTATCTTATGGCTTTGGTACCAAGGATCAATGGATTGTCGGCTACACCCCGGACGTAGTTGTTTCAACTTGGGTTGGCTTTGATCGGACTAATGCTCAGCACTATATGAAGGGAATTTCTGAAACGGGAATAACCAGCCTATATAAAGCAGAAATGGAAGCAATTCTCCCTTATACCAAGAGAACGCAATTTTCAGAAAAGGCTGCTGGGCAATTGATCAAGCAAAATGGTTCAGATTCAGACTGGACTAATGGACTGGGAGAAAAAATCCAAAAAGGCATTAAAGATGCGGGCGAAAAGTTAAGTAAATGGTATAATGATAGTGTTAAAGGCCTTTTTGGCAACTAATCAAAGAAAGGATACCCCCGATGGTAAATATTTACGATACAGCTAATCAATTAGCAAAAGATTTAAAGGAAACACAGGAGTATTTGGATTTAGCAAAGGCTGTTAAGGCTATTGAAGAAGATCCAACTAGCAAGGACCTTTTCAAGAGAATGGACGAAGTTCAAGCTAAGTTAATGCGTGCTCAACAAATGGGTCAAGAAATCACTGATCAAGATGCTGAAGAATATGGCAAGCTTGCTCACGAAGCTCAAAGCAACGCAAACATTACTAACTTATTTGAAGCTGAACAAAAAGTTCACGGTATGTTGGATGAAATTCAACGTATTTACTCAGCTCAATTGAATGATTTGTACGAAAACATCAGAAACAAGGATTTGTATAAGGATTTAATTTAGAAAATGAAATTTATTCATTTTGCTGATGCGCATTTAGATAGCCCATTTCGTGGGCTATCTTTTTTGCCATCTACAGTATTTGATCAAATTTATCGTGCTAGCGATGAATCGTTAAAAAGAATTGTTGATTTAGCACTTAAAGAGCAAGTTGATCTGGTTTTGATAGCTGGAGATACTTTCGATAGCGATCATCCTAGCCCAAGAAGTCAACTATTTTTTAGCCAGCAAATTAAAAGGCTCACTGATCAGGAAATTCAAGTAGTCATGATTTTCGGCAATCATGATCATATGGCAGCTAGCAATTTGCTAGTTGCACCAAACAAGTATTTTAAATTGCTGGGCGATGGACAAAAGATTGAACAGATAACTTTTACTACTCGAAATAATTTCAATTATGACGTAGTAGGTTTTTCTTATCTGAATAATCATATTGTTGATGATTTGGTTAAAGATTTTCCTAAAAAAGGACCCAACTATACTTTTGGTTTAATGCATGCGCAAGAAAAGGAATCCAGGACTGAGAAAAATGTCTATGCGCCATATAAGCTCGATGAAATTATCGATTTGAATTATGACTATTTTGCCTTGGGACATATTCACGCTAGAAGAGTGCTTAGTCAAAAGCCTTGGATTGTCTACTCAGGAAATATTCAAGGCCGACACATCAACGAATTGGGGGTTAAGGGATGCTATTTAGGAACAATTGACGAAAGTACTAAAGAAACAAAGCTCCAATTCTATCAGACTGGTCCGATTGTTTGGAAGCAGGTAGTCCTTCCTCTTACTAAAGCGATCAATAAAAGTGAATTGAGAGAGCAAGTTTTGCAAGCTTTGGCGCAGGTAAAAGAAACTACTTACTTTAGTTTGAAACTTACGGGAGCACAGTTTTTAACTGATGAAGAGATTGAATTAGTTGAAGACAATACGTTTTGGCAAAGTATTTCGCAAGCATTGCCATATATGTCGCAATTAGTTGATGTCAGACTAGAAACAGAGGATTTGATTAATTTAAATCAGGCCAGCCAGCAATATTTCGATCAGGCAGAAGCTGAAATTTTTGCTTCTGATCAGTTAGCTAAGATAATAAAAGACTGGAGCCATAAGGCACCGATAACGGAAAATCTGGCTCAGAATCCACAATTTTTGGATGAGGTTATGGCTTTGACTAAGGTTAAACTAGCCAATAAGTTGAAAGGAATTGAAGATGAGACTGAAAAAAATTAAAATCGTTAATTTTGGTAAATTTTCAAATCAAACTTTTGACTTAGCAGACAAGAATATTGATATTTTTTTCGGAGAAAATGAAGCTGGTAAAAGTACCTTAGTTGCTTTTATTAAGCAAGTTTTGTTTGGTTTTTATTTGAAAAATATTGCCTCAAGCTTTTTTGAAAATTATATCCCGCTAGCTAATGTTTCTCCTATGGGCGGATCACTAATTTTTGAGGATGAAGCTGGCAATACTTTTGAATTAGAAAGACTCTATGCCAAGGGAAATAAGAGCAAAAAGGGCAATTTAACCGTTAAGAAAAATGACGAGCGTGTACCTGTGGAAACTTTCTTTGATCAAATTCAAAATATCAATGGCAATTTTTATGCCGATAGTTTTATTTTTAATCAAGAAACTATGAGACAGATTCTTGGCTTAAGTCAGGCTGATTTATTAGAGCGAATTTACTTTTTGGGGATGCCTCAGAGCAATCGTTTGCTTGAATTAAGGGATCTATTTGATAAGCAAGCCAAGGATCAATTCAAAAAAACGGGTAAAAAACCGATCGTTAATCAACTTTTGGCTAAAGTCGATGAGGATCAAGCAACTCTGGCAGATAAACAAGTAGAATTTACCAATTATCAAGAAAATCAAACTAAGCTAGTTGAACAGCAAAATCAATTAAAGCAGCTAAGAACTAAAGCTACTAGTTTGCAACAGCAAATTGAGGATTTAACAAAGCTTGAGCAGCAATTAGAAAATTATCGCCAATTGAAAGAATTGAAAAAGCAAGAGCAAGTGATTGCTTTTGACCATGAGAATTATCAAAAGGGGCAAAATCTTGAAGCTGAAATTAAATCATTGGAATTGAATCAAGCTGCCAGCCAGCAAGATTTAAAGCAAATTGACTTGCTTGATGTGGAATTTGTTAACAGTGCCAAGAGCTATGTGCAAAAAAGACCAGAGCTTTTACATTGGCAGAGTCAGAGACATTTTCTAGAACAAAAAGATAAGCAACTGGAACAAAATTTACAGGGACAATTAAATTTCAATCCAGCTTTAGAAAAAATGGCTAATTACACCCAGGCTGACTTTGAACAAATGAAACAGGATCTGCCAGAAGTTATTCCAGCTAGCAACAATAAAAATGGTCAAATGCTTTTGTATGGATCAATTGCATTAGCCGTAGTGTTAGGAATTTTGCTTAAGCTGGTGGGTTTAGGAATTGGTTTAGTCTTGATTGCCGCAGCCTTTATTTATTGGAAAAATCAGCAACTTGCTATTGATAAACAGCAAAAGCTTCAAGCCCAAAAGCTAGCTAACTTCAAGAGCAAGTATGGCATAGAAGTGGCTGATTTGGATCTTGGTCAATTGCAGTTGCAAGTTAGTCAATATCAGGCAAAACTTCAAGAGCGAGTAGATAATCAAGCAGAACTTGATTTGATTGACCAAAATGTTGATCATTTTGCTGGTGACTTAGCAATTTTACTAGATCAGCAGCTTTCAAGCGATATTGAAGCTCTTTTAGCGATCTTAGATTCATTAGCTAAAAAGTTGGCTGAGAATCAATATCAACAAGAGCGACAAGAATCTTTGAATAATACTATGAAGATTACAGCTCAAAAGTTGAAAGAACTAAAATTGCAGCTAGATGTAATCTTTGCTCATGACCAGGTGGCTAGCTTTGAAGATTATAAGGCAAGATATCAAGCCTACTTAGATCAAACAGCCCTCAAAGCCAAAATTTCAGCCTTAAGCGAGGTTTTAGCAGATGATCTAGATAAACTTGATACCTACCAAGAAGCAGACCTTAAGGCTGAAGTTGAGAAGCTTGAAGCAGAAAAAAGGCAGCTAGAAGAAGAAATAAATCTTGCTCAGACCGCTGTAGCGCAAATTGAAGTGAAGCAAGAAAATATTGCAAATTCAAAAGATATTTTCTTATCTAAACAAAATTTAGCCAATAGTCAAAGTGAGCTTGCCCAAGCCAGCCAAGAATACTTAGCTAATTTGCTGGCTGCGCGGTTAATTGATCGCGCACTAGAATTAGCTTCAAATGAGCGTTTTCCAAAAATGCTTCAATCAGCCAAAGAGTACTTCAAAATTTTAACTGGCGAACGATATCTAGATATTCTATTCAAAAATAAGTTAGAAGTTGTTCGCTGCGATGGAAAGAAAGTAAAAGTAGAATTTTTATCTAGAGCAACGGCTGAACAATTATATTTTGCTGTTAAACTTGCTTTTATTGAGCAAATTGCTGATAAAATAAACTTACCAATCTTAATTGACGATTCTTTTGTAAATTTTGATGATCGGAGAATCGGCTACATTGAAAAATTGCTAAAGAAAATAAGTAAACACAATCAAGTATTGATATTTACTGCTCAACGGAAGTTAACCAGACAGCTTGATTTGGAAACTGTGATCTTAATGAAAGGATCAACCAATGTTTAAACATCTTGCAGATTATAATGAAGGCGAAGAAATCAATACAGTTGCTAAGATAACGAGTTCTCAGCTTCGACTTTCTCAAAGCAATAATAATCCCTTTTTGATAGTTCAACTTGCTGACTCTTCCGGCGAAATCAAGGGGATTTATTGGCGCGCTGAAGCTGGCGATGATAATGTTTTTAGCGCTGGAACAATTGTGGAAATCGACGGAAGAAGAACAGTTTATCAAGGCCAAGCTCAAATTAGAATTTATTCAATGAGAGTAGTCACCGAAAAGGATGGCTATGATTTGAGTGAATTTGTGAAGCAGGCCCCTGAAAAGAGCGACTCAATTGAAGAAGAGATTAACAGTTATGTTTTTGAAATCTTGAATCCAACTTGGAATCGAATTGTCCGCTATTTATTGAAAAAATGGAAGGACAATTTCTTCAGTTTTCCAGCTGGCAAAAGCAATCACCATGCTGTTCAAGGCGGACTGGCATATCACACCGTTTCGATGCTTCGCTTAGCTAAAGCCATTGTCAATTGCTATCCTCAAGTTGATAAGTCGCTATTATATGCTGGTTGCATTTTACACGACATGGGCAAGGTGATCGAACTATCTGGACCAGTTGCCACCCAATATACCGTTGAAGGAAATATGATTGGTCATTTGGTTTTGATCGATGAACAAATTTTCTTGGCAGCTAATGAATTAAAGTTAGATACTAAGTCTGAAGATCTACTCCTTTTGAGACATATGGTTTTAGCACATCATGGCAAATTTGAGTATGGCTCTCCAAAATTGCCCCAGCTACTAGAAGCTGAAATTTTGCACCAAATTGATGACTTTGATGCAGGCGTTTATGCCATTACCAATGCTTTGCAACATACCAAGCCAGGAACTTATACGGATGCAATTAAAAGCAGGGATGGAAGAAGATTCTATCGTCCAACTAAAGATGAAGCTTTGGATCAAGCAAAATTATTAGAATAACAAAAAATGATCAGGAATCGAAAAAAATTCCTGATCATTTTTATTGTCTACAAGTTGTCGTCAATTATTACTTGTTGCTTGAAGATGAAGTAGTTGAAATGTATGAAGACAATACGTTCTTAAGATCGCTGTCCTTGATAGATACATTAGCCTTCTTCAAAACTGAAGCGATAACTGATCTCATTGTTTCTTGATCTTGAGCCATAGTAGCGTAAATGTGCTTGTCAATAGTGCTCTTGTGAGAAGCAAAGCTACCCTTAGCTGGGTGGTTGATCATCTTGATGATTTCATAACCAGATTGGGTCTTAACAGGAGTAGAAGTAGTTTCGCCAGTCTTAAGCTTGAATGCTGCAGTCATGAAAGTTGAATCTAAGCTAGTGTCGTATGAGTCAAAGGCTGCTAACTTACCAGCTTTGTTCTTAGTAGCAGTATCAAGAGAGTACTTCTTAGCTAATGAAGCAAAGCTCTTGCCGCTCTTCAATTGCTTGATGATTGATTCAGCAGTAGATTTCTTAGATACTAAAATGTGTTGAACAGTAACCTTAGGTTGATAGCTCTTCCAAGCTTTTTGTTCTTGCTTCTTAGAAATCTTCTTGACATCCTTCAAAGCGGCTTCTGAAAGCAAACTAGTCTTCAAGTTTTGCTTAAAACTTGAAGCAGTTAAGCCGTTTTGTTGCAAGATTGAGCTAAATTGTGAACCGTATTGCTTCTTGTAGCTGTTGTAAAGCTTATCAACCTTCTTAGATGAAACTTTACTACCGTATTGTTCTTCCAAAGCACGGTTAATAATCATGTTAGCCAAAGTAGATTGACCTGATTGAGACTTCTTCATCTCATTGTAGTATTCTTCTTGAGTGATCTTTCCACCCTTGTATGATGCAACTGTAGCGTTGTTGCTCTTAGAACATGCTGCTGTTGATAATGCGATACCTGCTACAGCAATAACTGCTGCTGCTTTCTTCCAATAATTCTTCATAGAAATAAAATCTCCACATCCTTATCTATAATAACTGACAATTAATATAACACAATTTTGCCCATAATAATTTTAAAAATGCTATATTCACAAAAAAATTACATTTTATTCGAAATTTTGTTGCATTTTTTGTTCTAGATTGTCAGCAGCTTTTTCAAGTTCTTCAATCGTGCGACTGCTTTGATCTTGATAATGACGAATATCGTCGCCGATTTCATCAATTGCCTTACTTGCGTCAGGCAAATTCTTTTCTAAATCAGCTAGGGCGCTTTTAGCAGAATCGACGCCGCTTGATAAATCTTGAAAATCATCTTTAAGACCATCGAATTCTGCCTTCAAAGGAGCGCCAACTCTAGAGCCGTCTTCATTTTTCAAAAATGATGCTAGTAGTCCAGCACCGGCTCCTAAAATCAATCCTAAAGTAAATTTTTTCATAATCTAACTCCTAAAATTGAGCCTTAATTTTGTCTGCAACAGCTTGATACTTTGCTTCGTCGTATTGATCAGCGTTATTTCTAGAAATAATCTTAAGACCATCTCCTTCAAAGCGAGGTACAAAGTGAATGTGTGAGTGCATTACCATTTGTCCGGCAACTTTTCCGTTATTGGTTAAAATGTTCATTCCATCAACTTCAGGGAAAGCCTTTTGAATTGCTCGAGCAATTTCAGGTAAATATTGCAAATATTTTTGAGCATCTTCGCTAGTGTAGTCAAATAGATTTTCAAGGTGTTTCTTTGGTACCATCAAAGTGTGGCCAGGATTTGCTTGAGAGATGTCAAGAAATGCTAAAACATCTTCATTTTCAAAAACCTTGTAGCTAGGGATTTCTCCACGAATGATCTTGCAGAATAAACAATCATCGATTAAGTTTTCCATATTTTGAACCTCTATTCTTCTAAATAAAACTAATCTTTAAATATATGCTACCATGGAAAAGGCCTAAGAATGTAGCTAAAAAGCAAATTTTATGTAATGATTAACTTTAGAACATTTGTTTTCTACAATTGCAATCAGCTTGTTATAATCTTTAATATAAATTTTTTGCATAGGAAGAAAAATATTTATGACATTAAAAATTGAACATTTAACTGGAGGATATACCGGAATTCCAGTAATTAAAGACATTAACTTAGAAATTAAACCAGGACAGGCGCTGGGACTAATTGGTTTGAATGGAGCAGGTAAGTCTACTACAATCAAGCACATTTTGGGTTTGCTCAGACCGCAAAAAGGATCAATTAGTCTCAATGGAGTTTCTTTAAGTACGCAGGCGAGAAAATTCAAGAAACAAGTAGCTTACATTCCAGAAACGCCAGTGCTATATCCAGAATTAAGCTTAAAAGAACATATTGATATGACCATATTGAGCTATGAACTGGATGCAGATCAAGCTTGGAAGAGAGCACATGAATTGTTGAAGCTCTTTAGGCTAGATGATAAGTTAGATTGGCTTCCAATTCACTTTTCTAAAGGGATGAAGCAAAAGGTGATGATTGTGACGGCATTTTTGGCTGATACGCAATTATTAGTTATTGATGAACCTTTTACCGGATTAGATCCTTTAGCAGTAGCTAATTTAATTGATTTGATCAAACAAGTAATCGCCCAGGATAAAATGGTCTTGATGACCACTCACGTTTTGGCAGATGCCCAACAGGCGATTTCAACTTATGCAGTTTTGAACAATGGAACGATTGAAATTGTTGGTAGTTTGGCAGAGATTCGAGACTTCTATGGTTTAAAGGCTGACGACCCATTTGATAAGTTATATCTGACTTTGAATAAGGTGACTGGCCATGAATAAGTTAGCAAAACAACGCTTATCGCAAAACTTTAAACGCAGTCTCAAATATTTGACGCTGGTTTTCAATGACTTCTTCATCTTGGCCCTGATTTTTCTATTTGGAGCTTTGATGTTTTGGTATGCCAAAACTCTTAAAACAATGCCCAACAATTTATGGTTTTATAAGCCACTAACGGCATTTGTCTTGTGGTTGCCATTTTTAGCAGGAAGATTGGTTACTTTGTTTAAAGCGGCTGATTTACAGTTTTTATTCAGTCAAGATGGCGAAGCTATCGAACAATATCTAAAGCCAATGATTTCATATAGCATGATTTTGCCGACAATTTTGATCGTGTTAATGGGAGGAATTTTATATCCTTTTGCAATCTTGAAGGCCGATCTGTCACTTTGGCAATATTTGGCAATGCCGGTTAGTTTGATTCTTTATAAGTATGCTCAGTTATTGCACGAAAAAGTTGGTTTGAATTTTGAAAAAACTTATTCAAGCTCAATATTTAACGCTATAATTTTGGCCTTGATGTTGCTAGAAGTGTATTTTATGCCTTCAGCATTAGTGGCGGTAGGCTTAATCGCTTTAGGAGCAAGCAAAAAAATAACCACTTTTGACTGGAATTTAGCCATCGAAAATGAAAGAGTGCGCAAAGACCGCATTTATTCGCTCTTTAGCATGTTTACCGACGTTGAAGAAAAGCAAGTTGTCATCAAGCGTCGCAAGTATCTAGACTTTTTATTGCCAAAGACTTTCGCGCGCGATACGCCTAATAGTTTTATTTATCGCCGTTCATTGCTTAGAAATCCAGAGTACTTGAATTTGCTAGTAAGAATGACGATTTTTGCAGTGCTAGTATCTTGGCTAACTGCTAATTGGCGCTGGGCTTGTGGACTTTCTTGCTTGATTGTCTTTTTGACAGCTTATCAGTTATTGCCACTAGCAAAAGAATTTGATAATAATATTATGTATCGAATTGCGCCGATCGATTATTCAACTAAGGGAAATGATTTGGTTAAAGTTTTGGACTCGGTCTTGCTATTGCAATGGTTATGCATTAGTATTTCCTGGTTATTGATTTTGCCAATCAATTTCGACTTGTTAATTGCAAGCAGCACCTTGTTAGTTATGTGCTTTTTGCTAGGCCACTTCTATTTACCAAATAAAATTAAAGGTTAGGAAAAGAAATGAGATTAAGAAATAAGCCTTGGGCAGTTAAGTTAGTTAATGAACATCCTGAAAGCGTAATTCAGGATCCAAATCCAGAAGTTAAAATTGACTGGGAAAGTCGCTTTGAAGACTTTTCTCGTCCATTAGAAATCGAAGTTGGTTCAGGTAAGGGTAAATTTATTACCACATTAGCTGAACGATATCCCGAAAAGAACTTTATTGCCTTAGAGTTACAAACTACGGCTGCGGGAATCATTTTAAGAACGAAGCTTGAAAAGAATTTAACTAATTTGCAAATTATGCGTGCAGATGCTGCTGATATTGATAGCTTCTTTGCGGAAAATAGTGCTGACAAAATTTATCTAAACTTTAGTGATCCATGGCCTAAGTCACGTCACGAAAAGAGAAGATTGACTTACAAGAGTTTTTTAGCAAAATATCAATATGTCTTGAAAGATATAGGTCATTTGGAATTTAAGACTGACAATTCAGGTTTGTTTGCTTACTCTTTGCAAAGCTTAAACAACTATGGCATGAACTTTGATTTCGTCAGTGTTGATTTGCACCATGAAGCAAATGAAATTTTGGATCATAATATTGAAACTGAATATGAACATAAATTTGCTTCAAAGGACAACCCAATTTATGCTTTGCATGCAACTTTTAAAACAAAAAACTTGTAAAAAATTTTTTATGATTTATAATACTTATTAAAAGTAAGTAATATGAATGACGGGGTGAAATTATGGAACAAATCAAGAAATTAACTTCTGAACAATTGACTGATTTAACCAAGGAAGGCAGAACTGTCTTAGAATTTACTGCAGATTGGTGCCCAGATTGCCGCTTTTTAAAGCCATTTATGCCAGCAATTGAAGCTGACTTTGCAGATGCCAAGTTCTACGAAATTGATCGCGATGAATCAATGGATCTTGCTAAAGAAATGATGATTATGGGAATTCCTTCTTTTGTTGTCTACCAAGATGGCCAAGAAATTGGTAGACTAGTAAATAAGGATCGTAAAACTAAGCAAGAAGTTGAAGACTTTTTACGATCACTTGACTAGTTAAGAAGGGAATTTTTAGATGATTACTAGCATAAATAAAGTAGCATATCCTAATACTTTGATCGTAATCTTGGGTGAAGACGACGGTAGAAGCAACTTTGAAGAAAAAACTGATGTAACTAGAGTTACTGATTCTCAAGGCAAGGTAATTGGTTTTAATTTCTTTAACGTAGATCAATTGCTTGACTATGACAAGTTGCCAAATGGCCAAGTTAAGCTTAGCGACGAAGAAGTTGCTGCACTTAACAAAAAACTTGCAGAAGTAGGCTTTGGAGATCAACTTGCTTACGGCAAGCCAACTTTGGTTTATGGCTATGTTAAGACTTGTGAAGCTCATCCTGACTCAGATCACCTTCACGTAACTACAGTTGAAGTTGGCGAAAATGAAGAACATCAAATCGTTTGTGGTGCGCCAAATATTGCTCAAGGCCAAAAAGTTGTTGTAGCACTTCCAGGCACTTTGATGCCTAATGGTGCACAAATTTGGCCAGGTGAACTACGCGGAGTAGCTTCATACGGTATGATCTGTTCAGCTCGCGAACTTGGTTTAGCTCACGCTCCTCAAAAGCGCGGTATCATGGTTGTACCTGATACATTTGAAGTTGGAGCAGAATTTGAACCAACTAAATGTGATGAATTGCTTGCCAACGGTACCATCACTTTATAGATTAAAAAACTCCCCTGAGGGAGTTTTTTTATTTTCAATAAATGATAAAATTAGAAACGAAATATTTTGACGCGTAGTTTGGAGACTTTTAAAAATGTTAGATAAAACAAAAGAAATTTGGTTTATTGGAATTAAAGGTACAGGAATGGCTTCATTGGCCTTGGTTTTACACGACTTAGGCTACACGGTAGCAGGTAGTGACATCGAAAAATTCACTTTCACCCAAGTTCCACTAGAAAAAAATGGCATCCCAGTCAAGGATTTCTCAGCTGATAATATTAAGCCAGGTCAAGTTGTAGTTAAGGGAAATGCCTTTAAAGAAGACAATATTGAAGTTAAGGCTTGCTTAGATAAGGGCATTGAATGGCAATCTTATCCTGACACAGTTCAAGAAATAATTGCTATGCATACTTCAATTGGCGTTTCTGGTACTCATGGCAAGACTTCAACTACTGGCTTGCTTGCCAAAGTGATGACAGAAGCTGCTCCAACCTCATACTTAATTGGTGATGGTACAGGTAAAGGAATTGCGGATTCAAGATTCTTTGTTTATGAAGCAGATGAATACCGTCGTCATTTCTTAGCCTACCACCCAGACTATCAAATTATGACCAACATCGACTTTGATCACCCAGATTATTTCAAGGATCAAGCCGACTACACATCTGCTTTTCAAGTTGCTGCTGAACAAACCAAGAAGGCTTTGTTTGTTTGGGGAGACGATCCAAGATTGCAAACAATCGAAGCCAAGATTCCTAAATACACTTACGGCTTCAAGGATAGCGATGATTTCCAAGCGGTTAATATTGAGCGCAGCACTCAAGGATCAAGCTTCAATGTTTTAGCTCATGGTCAAGATTTAGGCCGATTTGAAATTCACCTATTTGGCGATCATAACATTTTGAACGCTACAGCAGTTATTGCAGTAGCCTATACTGAAAAAGTACCGATGGAAGATATCAAGAAGGGACTATTATCTTACCAAGGAGCTAAGCGTCGCTTTAGTCAAAAGAATTTCGGCGATATCGATATTGTTGATGACTATGCTCACCATCCAACTGAAATGAGAGCTACAATTCAAGCAGCTCGTCAAAAGTATCCAAATAAGAAGTTGGTTGTTGTATTCCAACCACACACTTACTCAAGAACCAAGAAATATCAAAAGGATTTCGAAGAAATCTTGAGTGGAGTTGATAAGGCCTACATTACGCCAATTTATGCTTCAGCTAGAGAAGCCAGTGGTGACATTTCGAGTGAAGATCTAGTAGCTAAGATTCCTGGATCAGAAATTATCGATTTGGATAATATTGCAGAATTAACTAAGCATCACGATAGTGTAATTGTCTTCATGGGTGCTGGAGATATTCCTAAGTACGAAGACGCATTTGAAAAATTGCTATAAAAGTTTGAATATCAATCTCAATCAATAAAATAATTCGTGAAAAACTGTTAAAATGAGTTAGTACCATTTTGACAGTTTTTTCTATTTTAGAAGGGAGATTATTGTGGCAGATAAAAAATTACTTTTAATTGATGGGAATTCCGTTGCCTTTAGAGCTTTTTATGCTCTTTATCGCCAACTTGATAAATTTACCAGCCCAGATGGCTTACACACTAATGCTATTTATACCTTTAAAAATATGTTTGACTCAATGCTCAAACAACTGCAACCAAGCAATATTTTGGTTGCCTTTGATGCAGGTAAAGTAACTTTTAGAACTGAAATGTTTCAAGATTACAAAGGTGGCCGTCAAAAAACACCAAATGAATTGCTTGAGCAATTGCCTTTTATTAAAGAGATGCTTGAACATTTGGGTGTTAAGAGCTACGAACTTGAAAATTATGAAGCAGACGACATTATTGGTACCCTTTCCAAAATGGGAGACGAAGCTGGATATGAAGTAGCTGTCGTTTCTGGAGATAGAGACTTGACCCAACTTGCTTCAAAGCATGTGACAGTTTATATTACCAAAAATGGCGTAGGCGAAATGGAAGCATACACCCCAGAGCACATGAAAGAAGTCAATGGCGTCACTCCAACTGAATATATCGATATGAAGGCCTTGATGGGAGATAGTTCAGATAATTACCCAGGCGTTACCAAGGTTGGCCCAAAGACAGCTTCTAATTTAATTCAACAATATGGCTCAATTGAAAACCTCTATGAGCATGTTGAAGAAATGAAAAAATCTAAGCTCAAAGAGAATTTGATTAATGATAAAGACAAGGCCTTTTTGGCTAAGAAGTTAGCCACAATCGATCGAGATTCACCAATTGCCGTTGGTCTGGAAGATACTAAGATCAATTCTGTTGATATTGCAGGCTTGCGCGAATTTTATGAGCGCCTAGGATTCAAAAAGTTTTTGGCAGAAATGTCAGTGGCAACTGATGGCAATGTAAGTAGTGAAGATATGCAAAAGTATGACTACGTTGAATTGACCAGCGACAATATTGCTCAGCTTAAGTTGGACGATTCTGAGGCTGCCTTTTACTTAGAAATGTTGGGCGACAATTATCATTTGGCACAATTTGTTGCTTTTGCGCTGAAGACTAGTGATGGAATATATGTGTCAAAGGATGTAGCTTTGCTTGAAGAATCACCCTTGAAAGAATTTTTACAAAATCCTGACATCAAAAAGAATGTCTTTGATTTGAAGCGTACATACATTGGCTTAAACCGCTTGGGCGTTCAAGCAGAAGGCATTAATTACGACATGTTGCTTGCCTCATATTTGATCAATAATGAGAACAATTCTAACGATTTAGGCGAGGTTGCTCATTTATACGACAACTATGCAGTCAAAACTGACGTTGAAGTTTATGGCAAGGGTAAAAAGCAAGCAGTGCCAGATGATGAAACTCTCTTTTCACATCTAGCAGCCAAGGTCGTTGCAATCGACAAGCTTAAGCCAGCATTGCTTGAAGAGCTAAAAGATCATGAACAAGATAGTCTTTATGATGAAATTGAAGTTCCATTAGCCTTTGTTTTGGCTAAGATGGAAATAACTGGCATGAAGGTCCTGCCTACAACTTTGATTCAGCTTGAGAATGAATTTGGCATGCAATTGTCGAAGCTTGAAGAGGAAATCTATTTAGAAGCAGGCGAGCGTTTTAATTTGAACTCTCCTAAGCAATTAGGCCATATTTTATTTGAAAAGTTGAACTTACCACCACTAAAGAAGACTAAAACTGGCTATTCAACCTCTGTTGAAGTACTTGATCAATTGCGCAGTCAAAGCAAAATTGTCGATAAGATTTTGAATTATCGTCAAATTTCTAAGATTCAATCAACTTACGTTAAGGGTCTCTTAGACGTTGTTCAAGCTGATGGACGCGTTCATACTCGGTATTTGCAGACTTTGACTGCAACCGGTAGGCTTTCATCAGTCGATCCTAATTTGCAAAATATCCCAACTAGAAGCGAAGAAGGTAAGCAAATTCGCAAGGCCTTCGTTCCTAGTCAAGAGGATGGCTATATCTTCTCTTGTGACTATTCACAAGTTGAACTTCGCGTTTTAGCCCATGTTTCTGGTGATGAGAATATGCAAGAAGCCTTTAATACTGGCTATGATATTCACGCTCATACGGCTATGAAGATTTTCCATTTAAATTCAACCGATGAAGTTACTCCAGATATGCGTAGAACTGCCAAAGCAGTTAACTTTGGTATTGTATATGGAATTTCTGATTATGGTTTATCAAAGAATATCGGCATTACCCGCAAGCAAGCTAAAGAATTTATTGATAGCTATTTTGAACAATATCCTGGAATTAGAAGCTTTATGGATCAGGCAATTAAGTCTGCTCGCGAAAAAGGCTATGCAGAAACAATTATGCACCGCCGTCGCTATTTGCCAGATATTCATGCCAAGAATTTCAATGTGCGTTCATTTGCGGAAAGAACTGCAATCAATTCGCCAATTCAAGGCTCAGCCGCTGATATTATCAAGATTGCAATGATCAATATGCAAAAGAAGCTGACTGAATTAAATCTTAAGACCAAAATGGTTTTACAGGTACACGACGAATTGATCTTTGACGTACCAAAGGATGAATTGGAAATTATTAAAAAGATTGTGCCAGAAGTGATGCAAAATGCTATTAAATTAGACGTTCCATTGATCGCTGATGCAGGTTGGGGACACAGCTGGTATGATGCAAAGTAGGTGATAATATGCCAGAAATGCCAGAAGTTGAAACAGTTAGAAGAACTTTGACTCCTTTAGCGGTTGGTAAAGTTATTAAGAAAGTGGACTTATGGTATCCAAACATTATTAGTTCTGATCATCGAGAATTTAAAAATAAGCTTGTTGGGAAAAAGATCCTAGCCATTGATCGTTACGCTAAATTTTTATTGATTAGATTGTCGGAAGATTTGACAATTGTGTCACACTTGCGAATGGAAGGAAAGTATTATCTATCTCTGCCAGCAACGCCTAAAGACAAGCATGACCATGTCCAATTTGAATTTACCGATGGAACTTCCTTGCGCTACAACGACGTTAGAAAGTTTGGCCGAATGCAGCTAGTGGAAACTGGCAGCGAAAAAATAGTCACTGGCATTGCCAAATTGGGCCCAGAAGCTGACTCGCCAGAGTTTACTTTGGACTATTTTTATGCTGGTTTAAACAAAAGACATAAAAATATCAAAAACGTTTTGCTAGATCAAAGCTTGGTCTCAGGTTTAGGCAATATTTATGTTGATGAAGTTTTATGGTCAAGCAAGATTCATCCTTTAAGCATCTGTAATAAAATTCCTAAGGATAAAGTTGCAATATTGCGGGATGAAATCAATCACACAATCGAAGAAGCAATCAAATATAAAGGAACGACGGTTCACACTTATCTTGATGCTAATGGCGATACTGGACATTATCAAAACAGACTAAAAGCATACGGTCATGCTGGAGAAAAGTGTCGTCGCTGTCAAAGTAAACTAGAAAAGATAAAGGTAAGTGGACGTGGGACGACTTTTTGTCCGAATTGTCAGGTGATGTATAAATGACGATTGTATTAGGCTTAACAGGTGGAATTGCTACTGGTAAAAGCACGGCAGATGAGTTTTTTCGCAAGCAGAATATCCCAATAATTGATGCGGATCAGATTTCTAGAGAAATTCTAAATATCGGCAAACCTGCATGGGAGCAAGTTAAACAGCAATTTGGATTAGAGTTTTTCAATGCCGATCAAACAGTAAATCGGAGAAAATTGGGTCAATATGTTTTTAGCCACAAGTCTGAATTAGAGAAGCTCAATCAGATCACCCATCCTTTAATCCATGAAGAAATTGTCGAACAAATCCAGTCTGCAAAACAAAAAAATCTTCCTTTGATAATTTTGGATGCTCCGGTTTTATTTGAAACTGGTGGAGAAAAGGATTGCGACCAAGTTCTAGTAATAGCTTTGCCAGAACAAGAACAGTTAAAGCGTTTGATGAAGCGCAATAACTATGACGAAAAAGAGGCCATGGATCGAATTAGATCGCAGATGCCCTTAGCGCAAAAAATCGCAAAAGCTAACTATGTGGTTGAAAATACTGGTACAATAATAGAACTAGAAGATAAATTAGCAGAAGTTTTAAGAAAAATAGAGGATTAAATATGGAATGCCCAAACTGTCACGAAAATTCATCTAGGGTAATTGACTCTCGTCCTAGTGATGAAAATAGAGCGATTAGACGTAGAAGAGAATGCGAAAATTGTGGATATCGTTTTACGACTTTTGAAAGAGTCGAAAAGGCACCTTTATTAGTTATCAAAAATGACGGTACTAGAGAGCCATTTAGCCGTGAAAAAATTTTGCACGGAGTAATGGCAGCTGGTCAAAAGCGTCCAATCTCCAGTAGCCAATTCGAACAATTGGTTGATCGAGTTGAAAACGATGTTAGAAAACAAGGTGTCAGTGAAATTTCATCAAAGAAGATTGGTGAATTTGTAATGTCACACTTGGCTGATGTTGATGATGTTGCCTACATTCGCTTTGCCTCCATTTATCGTGAATTTAAGGATATGTCGAGCTTCATGAAAACAATGGAAGACATGATGGCCAAGCGCGAGAAGGGAAATAATTAATGTTTGAAACAGCGGACCCCAAGCAAAAATTTTTTGTAGCCAATAGCGTGCGCTTGTATCCAGATACTTTGCAAATTTTAGTTCGATTGTATCAACCCTTGGTTGGTGCAATGAGCATCAGCTTATATCAAACCCTAGTTTATAACTATAGCCCTCATATGATTTTGTCAGATAGCCGAGGGCTATATTATTTACAAGAGCAAATGGACTGCGGGCTAAAGGATATTTTCAAGTCTTTGCATAAACTGGAAGCCGTTGGTTTAGTTAAAACCCATCTTGTTGATAATGAAGTATCCAGTATTTTGGCATTCGAACTTTTAAAGGTTCCTAGCTCACAGGAATTCTTTTCCACAGCTTTGTTGACTAGTCTTTTAAGAGAAAAAGTTGGCCAAAGTGCTTTCTATGATTTGAGTCAATATTTTGCAACTAAGGCTAGAATGCACCAGCAGCCAGTCAAAAAAGGCAAAGATATTTCAGCCTCATTTTTTGATGTCTTCCGCCTGCCAGAAGACGAGGCAATTACGCCATCTGTCGAAGTGCAAGAAGCTGCTGCAGCTAATCAGGTAGGAAAAATTGCATCAGCCCAAGTTAACGAAAAAACTGGCATCGATTGGGATTACATGAAAGATCGCTTTAGACTCTATCACATTGATCCCCAAGAAATTGAAGCCAAAAAGGCCGAGATCATTAGCTTAATGCAACTATATGGTATCAATGAACAAGAGTTTATCGACGAAACCTTGCCAACTTTGCATGGAGAAAGTCAGCTGAACTTGCGCGAAATCAGTCGTCTTTTGTCAGAAAGCTACAAAAATCAAAATAGCAAGCAGCAAATTCAACAAACAGTTCAGCAAAATCAAAAGATGCAAGTGTCAGTTAAATTATCCGATGAGCATCAGGCAATTTTGCTTGAGGCTAGAAGAAAGACGCCGGCTGAATTCTTGTATTTCTTAAAATCTCAAAAGGGTGGCTATACTACTGCTAGCGAAAATAAAGTTTTGAATAGCTTGATAAATCGAGGGTTGCCTGTTGAATTTGTCAACATCTTGACTTACGTATGCTTGCAATATGATTCTGTACTAGCGCCTAATTTAGCTAATAAGATAGCTAACGACTGGTTGCAAAATCATGTTGCTACAGCTGAGCAGGCTTTAGCTTATATTGAAAAGCGTCCTGCTAAGATAGCAAATAGCAGAAGAAGTCGGGCAGTGACGGTTAAACGTCATGAACAAAAGACTGATTGGAGCAAGGTTAAGGCTAAGACAGATAGCAATATTGATTTGAATCAGCTAGATAATATGTTTAGGAATTTAGAGGATTCTGATGATTCACAAGAAAAGTAGGTGAATTTGCATGGAAGCAATCGGGGATGTTATTGATAAGATTGTTAAAAAGCGGAACTTAGGCGATCAAAATAAGTTGACCCAAGAAGTTCTGGCAGATCCAGAAGTTAGAAAGTTTTTGAAAGAACATAAAGATAAAGTTGATAAAGCAATGATTTTAGCAAGCATAACAAATCTTTATGAATTTCACACTCAAATTCATAAACCAGATGAAATTATGCAAGGATATCGTCCAGAACTATTTATCAATGGGAAAGTAATAGATGTTCGCTATGCTCCAACTGATGAAAAATTAGCCCGTAATCATGAACTCGAAGTCAAAAATAATCTCCGCTTAGTTAACTTGCCTAATAGACTATACGGTGTAAAATTGAGCGAAGTTGATAAGACGAATGAGCGAGCTGTTGCATTGATGGAAATTTTAAAGTTTCTGCAAGCCTTTAAAAAGGATCCTCATCAACGCGGTTTATATCTGTCTGGGGACTTTGGCGTTGGCAAGACCTACATCTTAGCAGGCTTAGCTAATAATATTGCCAATTCCAATAAGACAGTCGTCTTTTTGCATGTTCCTACTTTTATCGCTAACTTAAGTCGCCACATCAGCGACAATAGTTTGTCTGATGAAATGGATCGCTTGATCAAGTGCGATGTCTTGATTTTGGATGATATTGGCGCAGAAACTTTGAGTCAATGGTCAAGAGATGATGTACTTGGCGTAATTTTGCAAGCAAGAATGGACAATGTTATGCCAACTTTCTTTTCTTCCAACTTTAGCATGAATGAATTAGAGGCCCATTTTGCGGAAACTAAAAATTCAATTGATGAGGTCAAGGCAGCCCGGCTAATGCAAAGAGTTCGTTTCTTAGCTAAAGAAATTACTATTAGTGGCCCTAATAAAAGAATTTTAGAAAATTAGCTTGCATAGATTTTTAATCCGGGTATAATAGCACTTAATAAGAGAGACATGATCGATTTCATTCAGAGAGAAGGGCCTAGTTCTGGAAGCCCTCACCGAAATTGACCCCAACTCTTTTACCCAAATAGCTTAAAATTAAGGTTGGATCCCATTATAGATCCTTAAAAGAGACCAGTATGATAGCATACTAGGTCTGAATTTGGGTGGAACCACGCTAATTAACGTCCCAGTGTCATTGTGACACTGGGATTTTTTATTTTCTGGAGGTATATATGAGTTTTTCAATCACATTGCCAGATGGCTCAAAGAAGGATTTTGATTCAAGTTTAACTATTGCTGAATTAGCTAGCGGTATTGCTACTTCATTGGGCAAGGCTGCTGTAGCAGGTAAGGTTAACGGCGAACTTAAGCCACTAGATTTTGTTTTGGATGCAGATAGTGAAGTTGCCATCGTAACTGATAAGGACGAAGCTGCACTTGAAGTTTTGCGCGAAACTGTTGCCTTTATTTTTGAAGCAACTGCTAAGAAGGCGCATTCTGAATTGCGCTTAGGTTTGCATGAAGCAGGTGAAGATGGATTCTTCGTTGACACTGACAAGGCTGATCAAATCAAGGTTACTGAATTGCCTGAATTAGAAAAAGCAATGCAAAAGGTAATCAAAAACGGTGAAAAGATTGAACATGTTCAAGTTGCTAAGGCAGAACTTGCTGAAATCTTCAAGGATGATCCATTTAAGTCAGAACTTCTTGCAAAAGAAGCTGACCAAGTTGATGCTTACAAGCTTGGCGACTTTATTGACTTTGGCTTCAAGGCTTTATTGCCAAATACTGGTAAGATTAAGCAATTCAAGTTGTTGTCAGTAGCTGGTGCCTACTGGCTTGGCAAGTCTTCAAACCCAATGTTGCAAAGAGTTGCTGGTACTGCATTCTTCAAGGCAGCAGATTTAGAAGCAGATTTGAAGCGTCGTCAAGAAATTAAGGAACGCGACCACAGAACTTTGGGTCACAACTTAGACTTGTTCTTCGTTGATCCTAAGGTTGGTGCTGGTTTGCCATACTGGATGCCAAAGGGTGCAACTATTCGCCGTATTGTTGAACGCTACATCATTGACCGTGAAGTAGCTGACGGTTACCAACACGTATACACTCCAGTTTTGATGAACTTGGATGCTTACAAGACTTCAGGTCACTGGGCTCACTACCGTGATGATATGTTCCCACCAATGGACATGGGTGACGGCGAAATGCTTGAATTGCGTCCAATGAACTGCCCATCACACATTCAAATTTACAAGCACCACATTCGTTCATACCGTGACTTGCCACTTCGTGTAGCAGAATTAGGTATGATGCATAGATATGAAAAGTCAGGTGCTTTGTCAGGTCTTCAACGTGTACGTGAAATGACTTTGAACGATGGCCACACTTTTGTTACCTTAGACCAAGTTCAAACTGAATTTGCTAAGATCTTGAAGTTGATCATGGATGTTTACAAGGACTTCGACATTACTGATTACTACTTCAGACTTTCATACCGTGATCCAAAGAACACTGACAAGTACTTTGCTAACGATGAAATGTGGGAAAGAAGTCAAAAGATGCTTAAGGGCGCTATGGATGACCTTGGACTTGACTATGTTGAAGCTGAAGGTGAAGCAGCATTCTACGGTCCTAAGCTTGATATCCAAACTAAGACTGCTTTGGGTAACGACGAAACTATGTCAACTATCCAACTTGACTTCATGCTTCCAGAAAGATTTGGCTTAAGCTACGTAGGTCAAGATGGTGAAGAACACCGTCCAGTTATGATCCACCGTGGTATCGTTGGTACTATGGAAAGATTTATCGCTTACTTGATCGAAATCTACAAGGGTGCTTTCCCAACTTGGCTTGCTCCAGTTCAAGCAGAAATTATTCCTGTTAACTTGGAAGCTCATGGCGAATACGCTGAAAAGGTTAGATTGGAACTTGCTAAGCGTGGATTTAGAGTTGATGTAGATTCAAGAAACGAAAAGATGGGTTACAAGATTCGTGAATCACAAACTCAAAAGGTACCATACACTTTGGTACTTGGTGATGATGAAATGAACTCAGACTCAGTTAACGTTCGTCGCTACGGTAACGAAGATCAAGAAACTATGTCACTTGATGAATTCATTAACTTAATCACTGCTGACGTAAATGAATACTCACGTGAAAAATAATCACTAGGAAATTCGTGCTCAGGCACGAATTTTTTATTTTCCCTTAAATTTTTGCAAACCGATAAAAATTGCTTAGGCAATTTGATACAATATAGCCATTGATTATTTTGTTGATATAAGAAAGGGTAGAAAAATGATCGCAACAACAACAGAACGAATTCCAGGCAAAGAATACGAAGTAATTGGAGAAGTATTTGGAGTTACAACTCAATCTCGCAACATGTTCAGCGATGTTGGCGCAGGACTTAAGTCAATGATTGGCGGCGAAATCAAGGCTTATACCAAGATGCTAACTACTTCTAGAGAAGTAGCAATCGAACGCATGAAAGACAACGCCAAAGAAATGGGTGCAGATGCAGTAGTAATGATGCGCTTTGACTCAGGTTCAATTGCTCAAGACATGCAATCAGTAGTTGCTTATGGAACTGCTGTTAAATTTGTCGACTAATTTAAAATTTGCTTGACATATAAATCCGATAAGCGTACACTTAGATAAGTTGAGAACAAGAAGAAGCACCCGCTTCTCGCCTAAGTTTTGAAACCTCTGGGCTGATCGATAATTTCTGTTGATTAAGAGCGGGTAGCAAATCGGTTATCCGCTCTTTTCTTGTCCTCAAATTAACACGGAGGTGAAGAGTCATACCAAAGAATGTAATTTTAAACGATAGAATTCGTTCTCGCGAAGTTCGTTTAATTGGTGCAGATGGTGAGCAGATAGGTGTAGTAAGTCGAGATGAAGCTTTACGCCAAGCTGCTGATGCAGATCTTGATTTAGTTCTTATTTCGCCTAATGCAAAACCACCAGTTGCTCGAATTATGGATTACGGCAAGTATCGTTTCGAACAACAAAAGAAATTGAAAGAATCCCGTAAGAAGTCTAAGACTATCAGTGTTAAAGAGATTCGCCTTAGTCCAACAATTGAAGGCAATGACTTCGACACTAAGTTGAAACACGTACAAAAGTTCCTTACTAAAGAAGGTGCCAGCGTACGAGTATCAATTCGTTTTAGAGGTCGGGCAATCACTCACAAGGAATTAGGTCAGCAAGTGTTGGAAAAGATGGCAGAAGCTACATCTGATATTGCTACCGTTGTAAGCAAGCCAAAGATGGAAGGCCGTTCAATGTTCTTGATGCTTGCCCCTAAGAGTGATAAGGACAAAAAGAAAAAGTAGTTAATTGGAGGAAATAGACAATGCCAAAAATGAAAACACACCGTGCTTCAGCAAAGCGTTTTAAGAGAACTGCTAATGGTGGATTGAAGCGTCATCACGCATTTACTGGTCACCGCTTCCACGGTAAGACTAAGAAGCAACGTCGTCATTTGAGAAAAGCTGCTATGGTTTCACGCAGTGACATTAAGCGCATCAAACAGATGCTTTCCCAAATGCGTTAATTTAAATTTAGAACGATATTAGGAGGAATTACTGATGCCAAGAGTTAAAGGTGGAACTGTAACACGTAAACGTCGTAAGAAGATTATGAAGCTTGCCAAGGGTTACCGTGGCGCAAAGCATATGCAATTTAAGGCTGCAAGCACTCAATTGTTTGTTTCCTACAAGTACGCATTCCGTGACCGTAGAAAGCGCAAGAGCGAATTTAGAAAGTTATGGATCGCTCGTATCAACGCAGCAGCTAGACAAAATGACATTTCTTACTCTAAGTTAATGCACGGCTTAAAGGTAGCTGGCGTTGACATCAACCGTAAGATGTTAGCAGACATCGCTTACAACGATGCTGAAACTTTTGCAAAATTAGTTGAAACTGCTAAGAAGGCTTTGAACTAATTTATAAGGAACGCGTGAAAACGCGTTTTTTTTATGCCATAATTGTCCGGTTTTCTGATAAGATTAAATTAGTAATTTAATGAAGGGAAAGACTGAATGTTATTTAGACCTAAGTACACAGTAAATTCGATTTATAATTTAAAAACAGATAAGCTAAAGCAAATGGGGATTAGGGCGGTTTTTTCAGATCTAGATAACACCCTGTTAGCCTGGAATAAATTTGAAACAGCTCAGGAAATGGACAGGTTGAACAAAAGATTGGCTAAGGCCGGTATAAGACTAGTAGTTATTTCTAACAACAATGCGCAAAGAGTTGGCAAAGTCCTAGATCCATACGGAATTGAATTTGTTGCTAAGGCAAGAAAGCCTCTACCATTTGCAATTAACGATGAACGGGAAAGCTTAGGCTTGCAAAAAGATGAAGTTATGATGGTCGGAGATCAACTGATCACAGACATCCAAGCCGGAAATTTGGCAGGCGTCAAATCTGTTTTGGTTAGACCGTTAGTTGAAACTGATAAATGGAATACTAGAATTAATCGCTTCTTTGAAAAGATCATTTTCTTCTTTTTAAACTTGACGCATAAGGTAGTATTTGAGGAGGATCTAAAAAATGGAAAATGATATTATCTGTATTGGTTGCGGCTCCAGATTACAATCTGAAGATGTTACTAAGGCAGGATATTTACCAGCAAGTGCCTTAAAAAAGGCAATTGAAGATGAAAGAGCAGATGTTTACTGCCAGAGATGCTTCCGTTTAAGACATTACAACGAAATCATGCCAGTTGAGCTAAATAATGATGATTTCTTAAATCTTTTGAATTCTTTAGCAAATAAAAAGGCTTTAATCGTTAATGTCGTTGACTTGTTTGATTTTTCTAATTCAATTTTGACCTCGTTGAAGCGATTTGTTGGGGATAATGATTTTATCTTAGTTGGAAATAAGTTTGATCTTTTCCCAAAAAATTCTCGTCAAAGTCGAATTAAGGATTGGATGAGACAAGAAGCTAATAGAATGGGTTTGTATCCTAAAGAAGTATTTTTGATTAGTGCAGCTAAGCAAAAGTACCTTGACGAATTGATCGAATACTTGAATAAAGCTTCGACTGATCGCGATGTCTACTTCGTTGGAACCACTAACGTAGGTAAATCAACTTTGATCAACGCTATCATTGATAAGATGGGTGACATTAAGGATTTGATAACCACCTCACGGTTTCCTGGTACTACTTTAGATAGAATCGAGATTCCATTAGATAATGGTCACTTCTTGGTAGATACGCCAGGAATCATGACCAAAAATCAATTGGCAACTTATCTTGATGCAAAAGATTTAGCGCTTGTCTCCCCTAAAAAACCGCTCAAACCTGCAACATACCAATTGTTGCCTGGAAACACTCTATTTTTAGGTGGTTTAGGTCGAATTGATTACGTTAAGGGCGAATCAACTAGTTTCACAGTTTATGTGCCAAGAGAAGTTTATGTGCATCGAACTAAATTGGAAAAGGCAGATGAATTTTACCAAAAGCATTTTGGCGAAATGTTGACGCCACCAAAAACAACCAAAGACTTGCCTGAAATGAAGGGTAAAGAATTTAAAACGACGTATAAGAGCGACTTGTTGTTTGGTGGAATTGGCTTTATTACTGTACCAGAAGGTTGTGTGGTAAAGGCTTATACACCAGGACAAATTGGCTTAGGAATTAGAAGAGCATTGATTTAGAGGTAAAAATGGCAGGGCATACATATTTTGAAAAAGGCCCAATTACTAAAGTTGAGCCTAAAATTAATGAAAAACGACATGGCAGACAAATCGGAATTATGGGCGGAACATTCAATCCAGTTCATCTGGCTCACTTAGTTGCTGCTGAGCAGGCAATGACCAAACTAAAGCTAGATGAGGTATGGTTTATTCCTGATAATATTCCACCTCATAAAAACGCTCCTTTAACGTCTGCTAGGGATCGGGCAGCGATGCTTAATTTGGCTACCCGTGACAATCCTAAGTTTCGTGTTAAGCTCCTAGAGCTCTTTAGAGGCGGCATTTCTTACACTGTTGATACTTTACGCTATCTAAAAAAAGAAGCACCAGAGAATGATTATTACCTAATTATGGGTAGTGATCAAGTTAATAGTTTCCATACATGGAAAGATCCTGATGAAATTGCTAAGATGGCGACTTTAGTCGGAATTCGCAGGCCAGGATATCCACAAGATCCGCATTATCCAATGATTTGGGTTGATGCGCCAGATATGCGTTTAAGTTCAACGGCTATTCGTTTGTCAGTAAAGACTGGTACTTCAATTAGATATTTAGTACCTGAAGATGTTAGAAAATATATTGAAGAAAAGGGGCTCTATCTTGACTAAGTTAGTTTTTGCCAATACTTATTCTCCACTTAGTAGTGAGGAATTGATTGCCAAAGAAAAAGCTAATATGGATGAAAATAGATTCAATCATTGCGTTCGGGTTAGTGAGACTGCTCGAAAATTAGCAGAGTTAAATGATTATGATCCAGAAAAGGCGGCTTTAGCAGGTTTTGTTCATGATTATGCAAAGCAAGTTCCAGTTGAAACATATATTGAAGTAATCAAAAGTCAAAACTTTGATCAAGACCTGTTAAATTGGAATAGAGCAATCTGGCACGGAATTGTTGGTAGCTACTTCATTAAAAAGGATCTGGGCATTACTGATCCAGAGATCTTACAAGCAGTCTACAGACATACTACTGCAGATGTAGAAATGACTACCTTAGACAAGATAGTTTTTATGGCCGATTTTATCGAGCCGGGTCGAGATTTCGAAGGCGTAGAGGAAGCTAGAGAAATAACTTATGCCAACTTAGACGATGGTGTTGGATATCAGTTGGCACATACTTTGGAATTTTTGATAGAAAAGCGAAACAAGATATATCCTCGCACTTTAGAGGCATATAATGTTTGGAGTATAAAGAAATAAGGAGAAAAAATTTTGACTAGTACAGAAATCTTAAACTTTGTTGTTAAAGCAATTAGCGACCGTCATGGTGAAGATACTGAAGCATACGATATGCGCGGCATCAGTATTTTGGCTGACTACTATGTAGTAACTAGTGCAGGTTCAAACCGTCAATTGCACGCAATTGCTAATGCAATTATCGAAGAAGCTCATCAAAATGAATACAGCGATTACCGAATCGAAGGAACTAGAGATTCAAATTGGTTGTTGATTGACTTAAAAGACGTAGTTGTCAACATTTTCACTAAGGATGCACGTGAATTCTACAATCTTGAAAAATTGTGGATGGATGGCAAGTCAGTCGAATTGAAGGAAGACTAATTTAATGAGTGTCGTTGGAATCATTGCTGAATACAATCCATTTCATAGTGGTCATGAGTTTTTGCTGAATCAGGCTAGGCTAGTGGCTGGCAAAGATCCAATTATTGTTTTGATGTCAGGCAACTATGTTCAACGCGGTGAAATGGCAATTATGGATAAGCATACTAGAGCAGAAGCTGCTTTAAGAGCTGGTGCTGACTTAGTCTTGGAGTTGCCATTTTCGACTGCAGTTCAAGCAGCTGACCTATTTGCTTTAGGTGGCATGGATCAACTATATAGATTAGGTGCAGAGACCTTGGTTTTTGGTGTGGAAAATGCCAATCTGAATTTTGCCTATCTTGGTAGCAAAATTGCAGAAATTCCGCAAAATCATATGGATTTTAATGATTATAGTCAAACTTATTCAACCCAGTATAATCAAATGGTTGCTAGAGAAGTAGGCTTTGAAGTCAATGCTCCTAATGCGATTTTAGGATTGGCTTATTCGGTGGCGAATTATAATCTAGGTTCGCCGATGAAATTGCATCCAATCAATCGAATTGGAGCTGGACATGACGATATCTTGAAAACAACGGCTGCAGTTCAAAGTGCCAGTGCAATTCGCAATTTACTTTTGCATAATGAAGATAAAACACAACTTTCGCAATGGCTACCTAAAGAAGAAGCTAAAAAGTTGATGGCGCAGGAAATTTATCCTAACTGGGATTTGCTATATCCATTCTTCAAGTATCGCGTAGAGTCAGCAAGTTTATCCGAACTTAGAGATATTTATCAAATGAGCGAAGGCTTGGAGTATAAATTTAAGCAAGAGATTCATTTGGCTAATGACTTCACGGAATTCTTGCGTCACGTTAAGTCAAAGCGCTACACTTATTCGCGTTTGCGCAGATTAAGTCTATTCACTTTGCTAAATGTTACTCAGGATGATATGGTTGATAGCTTCAACGATGAAAAATTGATTTTGCTAGGATTTAGCAAAAGAGGCCGTCAATATCTAAAAAAGAATCGAAAGAATTTCAAGACGAAAATTATTTCAAAAGTAGACCGTCGTGAAGCAAAAAGCGGTTCATTAGGCCTGCAAGTACGTGTGGATCGCTTATTTGAACAGTTGATGAAGGATGACCAGAACTTTGGTCAAAGACCAATTGAGGTGTAAGATGTTAACTATTAATTTTTCTACGATTAAAAAAAGCTCTGCTCCACTAACTCATATTGAAGAAGACGTTCAAATGCGTCCAGAATTTTTTGAGCGGGCAAAAGATTTATTGTTTGAAGCTAAAAACGTTAAAGTAACTGGTGACATGTTCTATCAAGAACCTTATGTTACTGGCAATTTTAAGGTTGTAGCTGATTTAGTTGTTCCATCAAGTAGAAGTTTGAAAGCAGTTGACTACCACGAAGAATTCACTTTTACTGAGAACTATTCTTTGCAAACTCCAACTAAACAGGAAATGTTAGATGAAGCAGATCCAATTGTTAAAGTTGATAAAGATCTAATTGATTTGCAAACTGCTATTGAGGACAACATATTATTGAATATCCCTGAAACTATCCTGACGCCAGAAGAGGAAAATGAAGATATTTTTCCAGAAGGAAATGACTGGGAAGTAGTATCTGAACAAGATTTCGAAGCAGGAAAGAAGAATCAGATTAATCCAGCTTTTGCAGAATTGAAAAAGTTGTTTTCTGAGGATGAAGAGAACTAAAAATTGTTAAGATAATTAGTAGAATGAAGATTTCTTCTTGTCATTCTAACTTATTTAACATATTATTAAAGCGAAACCTTTTTTTAATAGCTTATATACAATTAGTAAATTTATTGATGAGGAACTTGATAGACATGGCAAAAAGAATTTTAATTATTGAAGATGAAAAGAATTTACTCCGTTTTGTGGAATTGGAATTGCAACACGAAAACTACGAAACGGTTGTAGAAACTAACGGACGCAAGGGTTTGGAACTTGCATTGAATGAAGACTTCGATGCTATTTTGCTAGACCTAATGTTGCCAGACCTTAACGGTTTGGAAATTGCTCGTCGGGTTCGTCAAGTTAAGACCACTCCAATTATCATGATGACTGCTAGAGATTCTGTAATTGACCGTGTGTCAGGTCTTGATCACGGTGCAGACGATTACATTATTAAGCCATTTGCAATTGAAGAATTGCTTGCTAGATTACGTGCCGTTTTACGCCGAGTAAAGATTGAAAAGCGCGTACAAAATGTTGGTTATGCAAATAAGCAACAAATCGTTCGTTTTAAAGACTTAACTATTGAAACTGCTAATAGAATTGTTCACCGCGGCGATGGTCGAGTTGTTGACTTAACTAAGCGTGAATACAACTTATTGATGACATTAATTGATAATAAGAACAATGTTGTTAGCCGTAATCAGTTGCTAAGCAAGATCTGGGGTCCAGAATCAAATATTGAAACTAACGTTGTTGAAGTTTATGTTCGTTATTTGCGTAACAAGATTGATATTCCTGGTCGTCCATCTTACATCAAGACTGTTCGCGGAACTGGCTACATGGTAAGAGATGAAGACGATGTCCGCCGATAAAAAAATTAAAGCTATTAAAAAAGAGACTGAACACTCATCGCTAATCGTGCGTTGGGTTATTATCGTTGCATTGACGATAGTAGTCTCTTTTACTATTTTTTCGATAGTAATTTATTCAACAGTAAGCCAGCAATCTATTAGCCAACAAAAAGAAACATCACAAAAGGTAGTTACTAATTTAGATAGTCGATTGAATACAATTGATAGCGAATTGCAGATCGCTAACGTTGTACCAGCGCTATCTCCATCTACTAGGGATGTTTTAAAGAGTGGGGCTAATAGTGTCATTAGAAAACCTAAAGATGTATCATCTGCTTTTAGCGATGATTTACTGTCTTCGGTTACTAATCCAGATGTGTTAGTGGCAGTTTATAACAAACACAATGAGATAGTCTTTTCAAATGGCATGGGTACGCCTAAATTGAAGAAATTTAAGGCCGACACCAAATTCCAGAAGCAGACTGTCAAAGGTAAGCAAATTCTGGTTACCTATAGCAAAGTAATATCCTCTCGTTCAGGAAAAGTTACAGGCTATATCGTTGTTTTGAATAAAATGACTTACTATAACAAGTTGATGCATAATCTATTGATCTGGATGTTGGTCATTTCAGTAGCTGCGATTATTATCTTTACTATCATTGCCTTTTTGGTTGTTCGCGATGTGGTTGATCCAATCAACCAGATTTCTGCAGTCGCTAGAGAAGTTAACAACGATCCTAATAGTGAGGTTCGAATTCAAGACCTTCATCGCCATGATGAACTTGAAGAATTGGCGGAAAGCTTTAATAGTATGTTAGATAGAATGCAGCGTTATATCGTGCAACAAAAAGAATTTGTTAGCGATGTATCTCATGAATTGAGAACTCCTGTTGCAGTAATTGAGGGACATTTGAATATGCTCAAGCGTTGGGGAAAGGAAGATCCTGAAATTTTGGATGAATCAATCGACGCTTCAATTCAAGAAGCTGATCGAATGAAACATTTGATTCAGGAAATGCTCGACTTGACTAGAGCAGAGCAAATCAATGTTCAATATCCTAACAAAACAGCTGTTGTAAGTGATATTTTACGAAGAGTAACTGGTGATATGCAGATGGTTCATCCAGATTTCAATGTTCAGCTTGATATGGAAGATCTACCAGAAGAAACCAAGATTCAGATTTATCAGGGACATTTCGAGCAGTTATTGGTAATTTTGATCGATAACGGAATCAAATATTCGACCGATCTCAAGCAAATCAATGTTTCAGCCGGTTTGACTCAAGATAAGGTGAGAATTATTGTCCAAGACTTCGGCGAGGGAATTTCCCAAGAAGATCAGGATAAGATTTTCAATCGTTTCTACCGAGTTGATAAGGCCCGCACCAGAGAAAAGGGTGGCAATGGTTTAGGCTTATCTATTGCCCAGAAGCTAGTAACTAGCTATCATGGCGAAATTAGCGTGAAATCAGTCCTAGGACAAGGAAGTCAATTTATTATGGAATTTCCTGTTATTTCCAAAAAAGAGGCTCTACGCCTAGAAAAACTTGATCAAAAGCAAGTTCACGGTGATCGAAACGATACCCAAATGTAAGCATACAAAAAGAAGTTGATAAACGTATTTAAAACGATTTATCAACTTCTTTTGTTATTTAGAATTTTTGTCGCTTCTTTGTTGCTTACCTTGATTACGCTTGCGAAGATCTTGGTGAAGCTCACTATTTTGAGCTGTTTCAGTAGTAGCAGTCTTGCCACTGAAGAGATCATCAATATCTTTTTGGGTAACTACGACTTGAACAGGGCTATCTTCAAGCTCTTTAGCAATTCTCTTCTTTTCTCTTGGAGTAACAATGAAAGTAGTGATTGCTTGTTGAATAATCATCATGAAGTTACCAGCTGTCCAGTAAAGCGCCAATGCTCCAGAGAATGATAGAGCAAAGAACATGGTTGTAATTGGGCTGATAATCAAAACAGATTGCATAGCCTTCTTTTGCTCAGCTGGAACGCCAATAGTTGACATGTATGACTGAATAACCGCAAACAAGGTAGCCAAGATAGCTAAGAGCAATGATTTAGAAGTTAGCGAAATTCCGAAGAAACTAGCACTCTTTAAATCTGCAGAGTAGGCTACAGCTTGGTAAATACCAATCATAATTGGCATTTGAATTAATAAAGGCAAGCAGCCCATTCCACCAGTTAGTGATACCTGGTTCTTAGAATAAAGTTCCCTTTGCCAAGTAGATAGTTGCATTTGTTGCTCAGGCGTAATTGATTTGCGACGCATAGCTTCTTGAATTAAAGTGAGCTGTGGTTGCAAACGCCCCATCTTTTGTTGCTGAGTAACACCCTTTTTTTGTTGGTAAACCATCAAAGGAAGTAAAATTAAACGAACTACTAAGGTAATGATCACAATTGACCAACCAATACCATTTGCTCCACCTAGTTGATGGCCAAGTTTGATCATAATATTTTGGATAGGTAAACCGATCCATTGATAGATCCAGCCATAGACACCACTTGAAGGTGGAGTGTTGGTATTAGGATTGCCACTACCGGAACATCCAGTAACGATTAATGCCAGCAAAGCTAGCATTGCAATAAGGAAAAAGTATTTTTGTATTTTTTTCATTAAACCACCTGATTAAAAAGTATAACATCAATATAATACATGAAATCCATGCATCTTTGCTAGCTTTCCAAGACTATTTATCTCAATTTTTTCTAAATGGGCAAAGGGTGAAAGCTGACTTGGCAAAAGTTCAATGAAATGATTGATTTCATCTTTGCTTCCTTGCAAGCGAATGGTAACAGTTAAATCTGGATTATTTTGTACTGTACCGTGTAATTTGCAACTTTGTGCTAGCGTCTGAACACTCCAGCGAAATCCTACGCCTTGAACAGTTCCAGAGGCAATCAATTCCCAAGTTTCTACTTTGGGGTCATTTGAATTATTATTTGATAATTTAGAAGAAAATCTATCGAAGATACTCATTTGTTTTTTCCTGTTAAAAAATCTGATATTATATAATATTGTGTTAATGTGATTATAGCAGAATTGATAAATAAACCAAAATAAGGAACGACAAATGGAAAAAATAGACTCTACTAATAACAAGTTGATAAAAACTTTGGCCAAACTTGAAAAGAAAAAATATCGCGAAAGCTTCGGCCAATACATGATTGAAGGCTTCCACTTAATCGACGAAGCGATTAAATCTAAGCAAAAGTACCTATATATCTTGGGTACGGCTGATGAATTGGCCAAAGTGATTGAAAAATACGACTTGCCTGATGATCAGCGTTTGATTGAAATTAGCGAGAAGATTGCCCAACATTTGAGTGCAACCAAGACAACCCAGGGAATTTTTATGGTTTTGAAAATTTTTCAACCTAAGAACTTCAACTTTAATTTTGGTAAATGGGTAATCTTGGCTGACTTAGCTGATCCGGGAAATGTCGGCACCATCATTAGAACTGCTGATGCGGCTGGCTTTGATGGAGTGATTATTTCTCCACAAAGCGTAGATATTTATAATCCAAAGGTTCAACGCGCGATGCAAGGAAGTCAATTCCATATTAGTTTGATCATTAATGATGTAAAGGATGCAATTCAGCAATTCAAGAATTATTCTGTTCCAGTTTATGCCAGTATGCTAGATCCAGAAGCAAAGAAATTGAATGATTTTGATCTTGTCGCTCAATTAGCTTTGATTATTGGCAATGAAGCACATGGAGTCGCTTTAGATGTGGCAGAACTTGCTGATGAAAAATTATACATTCCAATTATCGGACAAGCAGAGTCGTTAAATGCGGCTGTAGCTGCTGGAATTATGATTTACCATTTTTCTAAATAATATCACTTGTAATTAGTAAGTAGATTTTCTATAATTACTATTAGTAAGATACTTTTTTAGATAGGATAAGGAGTATTTTTGATGGTTGAGGAAACAAAAAACAAAAAAGCTGGCGGATGTACGCCAGAAGAATATGAATTGTGTAATCACTTTATCAATGCCTTCCAAATTATTGGCAAAAAATGGAATGGCTTGATTATCAGCACTTTGTGCGATACAGAAGACATGCGTTTTAAGGATTTAGCCAGAACTATTACCGCTTGTTCAGATCGAGTTTTAGTTGAAAGATTGAAGGAACTAGAAGAAGAGAAGATCGTTAGAAGAACGGTTGATAGTGACAGTGGCATTATCTCATATGGCCTTACTCAAAAAGGAGCCGATTTAAAGCCTGTTTTTGATCAAGTTCACCATTGGGCAGATAAGTGGGTCTAACAAAAAGCACTTGCAAGAGTGCAAGAAATGAATTATCCTAGTACTTAATTACAGTGAGCAAGACTAGTAGCAAAAATTCATTTGCTTAGAGAGATCTCTCCATCGGCTGCAAGGGAGATTTTAATGGATTTTGTGAATTTCATCTTGTTAGTAGGATCTAGTAAATTCCGGTATTTCACCGTTATCGAAAACTTGAGTGTGGGTCTTACCAGGCCCAAATGAGGGTGGTACCGCGAAGCTTCGTCCCTATTGGGATGAAGCTTTTTTGTTTGTGAAAGGAAAGAGTAAATGGACTTATTTGATAAGTTGAAAGAGCTTCGCGAAGAAGGTCTAGAAGAAATTAAAAAGGCAACCGACGAAAAGCGCTTGAATGAAGTTCGCGTACAATTAGTTGGTAAAAAAGGTGAATTGACTAGCATTTTGCACTCAATGAAGGAAGTCGCACCAGAAAACCGTCGCGAAGTTGGTCAAAGAGTAAACGAACTTCGTGATTTGTTCAATGCTCAATTAGATGAAACCAAGAAGAATATCGTAAGCGCTTTGATTCAAAAGAAGCTTGAAGATGAACGAGTAGATGTTACTCTTCCCGGAAGAAAATCAAGTGTTGGCGCAAAGCACCCAATTTACGTTATTTTAGATGACTTGGAAGAATTGTTCATTGCAATGGGTTACCAAGTTGTTCAAGGACCAGAAGTTGAAACTGACCACTATGTCTTTGAAATGATGAACTTGCCAAAAGATCACCCAGCTCGCGATATGCAAGCAACTTTCTATGTTGATGGCGAAAACTTGCTTAGAAGTCAAACTTCCGGTGACCAAGCAAGAGTTTTAGAAAAGCATGATTTTTCAAAGGGTCCTTTGAAGATGGTTGGTCCTGGTAAAGTTTACCGCCGCGATGATGACGATGCTACGCACTCACACCAATTCATGCAAATGGAAGGTTTAGTTATCGACAAGCACGTTACTATGGGTGATTTAAAGGGAACGCTTGAACTTATTGCCAAGCACATGTTTGGTCAAGACCGTCAAACTCGTTTGCGTCCAAGTTACTTCCCATTTACTGAACCATCTGTTGAAATGGATGTTTCTTGCTTCAATTGTGATGGCAAGGGATGCCCAATTTGTAAGTATACTGGCTGGATTGAAATCTTAGGTGCAGGTATGGTTCACCCTAACGTTTTGGAAAATGCTGGCGTAGATTCATCAGTTTATGGTGGTTTTGCATTTGGTGTTGGTTTGGATCGTTTAGCCATTCTTAAATATGGTGTTGATGACATTCGTGATTTCTACACTAATGACGTTCGTTTCTTAAAGCAATTCCGTAAGGAGGAAAATTAATGCTAGTTTCATACAATTGGTTAAAAGACTTTTTAGATTTAGATATTGATCCTAAGGATTTAGGCGAAAAGATTACTAGAACTGGTGTTGAAATTGCTTCAGTTGAACACCCTCAAGATGGTTTAAAGAAGCTAGTAGTTGGTCATGTGCTTGATTGTGAAGACATTGAAGGAACTCACCTTCACTTGACTCATGTTAATGTTGGCGAAGAAGAAGCACTTCAAATTGTCTGTGGTGCACCAAATGTAGCTGCAGGACAATTAGTAATTGTAGCTTTGCCAGGTGCAAGAGTTGCTGGCAATCACAAGATTAAGAAGGGAAAGATTCGCGGAATTGAATCTCTTGGTATGATCTGTGGTTTACAAGAAATTGGCTTCCCTGATAGCGTAGTGCCTAAAGAATTTGCCGATGGTATCTATGTCTTCCCTGAAGATGCTGAAGTTAAGCCAGGCGATGATGTATACGAAGCTTTAGGAATGGACGACTACATTTTAGACTTCGATATCACTCCTAACCGTGCTGATACTTTATCAATGGAAGGTGCAGCTTATGAAGTTGCTGCTATTGTTGATCAAAAGCCAAAGATTGAAGAAGTAGTCTTAAAAGAAGACGGCAATGCATGGACTGATGGTTTTGAAGCTAAGATTGATGAAAAGTTAGCTCCTAAATTCTACTTAAGAAAATTAAGCAACGTTAAGGTTTCATCAAGTCCATTATGGATGCAAAGACGTTTGTGGAATGCAGGTATCAGACCAATCAACAATGTAGTTGACGTTACTAACTATGTAATGCTTTTAACTGGTCAACCAATGCATGCTTATGATGCAAGAAGTTTTGCTGATAATAAGTTGGAAGTAAGACTAGCAAACGATGGCGAAAAGCTAACCCTTTTGAATGACAAGAAAGTAGAATTAGATTCACACGACATCGTAATTACCAACGGCGAAAAGCCAGTTATGATGGCAGGAGTCATGGGTGGAAAGAACTCAGAAGTTGAAGCTGATACCACTGATGTGATTTTGGAAGCAGCTATTTTTGATGGTACTTTAGTTCGTAAGTCAGCTTTGCGTCATGCTAACAGAACAGAAGCTTCAAGCCGTTTTGAAAAGGGCGTGAACTGGGACAATGTTGAAAAAGCAATCAACATGGCAGCTTTGTTGCTAAGAAACGATGCAAGTGCAACTATTGAAGCAGGTTTATTGAAGGCTACTGACACCAAGCGTCCAGAAACTGAAATTGAAATAACTGGCAGCTACATCAATAAGGTTTTGGGTACTGAACTTAGCTCAGATGAAATCGTAAAGATTTTTGACCAATTGAACTTTAAGTGCGCATCAGCTGGCGATAAGTTAACTGTAACTGTGCCAAATAGACGTTGGGACATTTCAATTCAAGCAGACCTAGTTGAAGAAGTAGGTCGTATCTATGGTTATGACAATATCAAGTCAACTCAACCATTATTGGCTGAAACTATTGGTGGCTACACTGAATTTGAATCAAAAATTCGTCGAATCAAGAAGTTCGTTGAAGGCCAAGGAATGCTCGAAACAATTTCTTACTCATTGACTTCACCAGAAAAAGCAATTCGCTACACTATGAATCCTAAGTCTGTAGTTGAAGTTGAATGGCCACTTAACTCAAGTAGATCAGCTCTTCGTCAAAACTTGATAACTGGTTTGGTTGATGCAGCTAGCTACAACATGGCAAGAAAAGAAAAGCAATTAAACTTGTTCGAACAAAGTAGAGTATATGACCATGAAGGTGGCAGCTACAACGAACGCGAACACCTAGCTGCTTTATTTGCTGGTGAAACTTTTGATGCAAACTGGCAACATCAAGGCGAAGCAATTGACTTCTACTACGTAAAGGGCAAGCTAGAAGAATTGTTCCTTGCCTTAGGTATTGATCAAGATCAAGTTGAATACAAGGCAGAAGTAGTTTCAGGCATGCACCCAACTAGAACAGCTGCTATCTACATCAACAAGGAATACTTAGGTTTGATTGGAATGATTGACCGAGTAGTTACTCTTGCTGATAAGAGCTTGAGAGGATCTGAATTATACGTTTACGAGCTTGATTTGGACGTTTTAAGCCAATATATTACTAAGGGTATGACAGCTAAGCCAGCTCCAAAATTCCCAAGCATTGAACGTGATTTATCACTATTAGTAGACAAGAAGATTTCTAGCCGTCAAATCGAAAATGTCATCAAGGCAAACGGTGGAAAATACCTACACGATGTGAAGGTAATCGACGTTTACGAAGGTAGCCACATTGACAATGATGCTAAGTCACTTGCATACAAGTTAGTCTTCTTAAATGAAAAAGATACTTTGACAGATGAAGTCGTAACTAACAGCGTTGACAAGATTACTGATGCCCTAGTCGAAGAACTTGAAGTTAAAGTTCGGTAATTTATTGACTTTGATCGCGTAAAAACATATTATTGATCAGTGATATAAATTATTAGTAAGGGGAATAAATATGGCTGAAAAATCATTTCCAATGACTGCTGAAGGAAAAGCAAAGCTAGAAGCAGAATTAAAGAACTTGAAGTTAGTTAAGCGACCAGAAGTTATTCAACGAATCAAGGTTGCACGTTCATTTGGTGACTTATCTGAAAACTCTGAATACGATGCAGCTAAGGATGAACAAAGTCATTTAGAAGACAGAATTGCTCAAGTTGAAGAAATGCTTAAGTATGCAGATGTTGTTGACGCTGACTCTGTTGATCCAAACGAAGTTTCAGTAGGTAAGACTATTACTTATACTGAAGTTGGTGAAAGTGAATCAGAGACTTACACTATCGTAGGTAGTGACGAATCAGATCCATTGAACGGTAAAATTTCTAACGATTCACCAATCGCTAAGGCTTTATTAGGCAAGAAAAAGGGTGAAACAGTATCAATTACTACTCCTGGTGGTAAGTTTGATGTTGTTATCAACGACGTTAAGGCTTAATACGAATTAAATAAAATAAAAATGTGAGCTAAACAGCTCACATTTTTTGTTTTCTATAAATATAAAATTTAAATGTATATATTATCTATCTTCGTGATTAGTGAAGTAACGGTAGTCTTTGCTCTTGTCGAACATAACGCCACGAGCATTTTCACCGTTTGAAACTGAAAAGACAGCGTCAGGGTATTGACTCTTAACTTCATCTTCGATTAAGCCACGCATCATTTCGTTGTTGGCTAAAACAGAACCAGTCAAAGCGATCTTCATTGGCTTAGGATCTTCATAGCGGTCTAAACCGATAATAATGTCTCTAGCAAGCAAGTGTGCTTGTTCCTTGATAATTGCTAAAGCATCCTTGTCGCCAGCATCAGCAAGCTTAGCAACGTGAACAGCCATACCAGCAACTTCAGGGTTAGCCATACGGTAGAACTTAGCAGTGCAGTCGCCCATGGTTTCAACGCCCATCAATTCAGTAAACATCTTGATTAAACCATTTTCTTCACGCTTGTCCCAGCTTAATAAAGCAGATTGCATAGCGCTACGAGCAATAGCATAACCAGAACCTTCGTCACCTAAGATGTTGCCGTAACCACCAACAGCGATTAAGTGACCGTTTTGTAAACCGTTGTAAACAGAGCCAGTTCCGGCAATAACTAAAGCACCATCATCACCTTCAAGACCGTTGTAAAGGGCTAAGAGTGAGTCAGTAATTGCTCTAGTTGGCAAGTTGTTGATCTTTGATGAAATAGTTGCAGCAACTTCAGGAGCGTTACCAACAACTGATAAACCAGCAATACCTGCCAAAACGCGAACACAGTCACCGTCAATCTTGTTTAAAAGTTCGTTGACTGTTGAGGCGATGTTATTTATTCCGCCTTCATAATCTGCATTAATTTGACCAGGACCGCCTTCAGCACGGCCAAGTTCTTTACCTTCTAAGTCATAAGCGATTGCAGTTGAGTGGGTACCACCTGCATCGACACCAATTTGAAACTTAAGAGTCATTCTCTACTCTTCTTTCTATATAAAATTTGTCTGTATACGGATTCATTTTATCAAACCAAACGCGGATTAGTCTAGTCTTTATGTAATTTAATCAAAAGCAAGCTGATTAAACTTAAAAATAAGCCAATTATCAGGTTAATTGGAAGATAAACCAACAACAATTGATGTTGACCTTTATCTAATTTTCCACCTAAAAAGGCGTTGAAAATTAGTTTTGAGGAAATTAATTTGCCATTATCGAAAATAAGCCAATTTTTGCTATAAGGGACGGTGCTGGCCAAGGTTTTTTCAGTAGTCGTCTTGAAATTGGCTTTAAGAGTAAAGGCTGAAGTTTGCTTGAAGCTTGGTTGTTTTTGATTGAACTTAATTAGGCTTTTGGCTAATTTGTTGGTATCAATTTTCCATAGCTTAAGTTCGTTTAAATTCAGTTCGTTATTGAGCATTTCAAAAACAATTGAAACCTTTTCTCCCTTTTTATGGTTGATGATATTGATGAGTCTACTTTGATCATCGCGAATATCAAGATTGATACTTCGGCCGTTGATGATAAGGTTGGCATTTTTAGGAGAAATGCCCATCGGCAATTGCAAATAGTAGTCATTATAGTCTTTGATAGTTAATTCAAAAATAATTTTGGCATTATTTACCTTTGGCGATTTTTGAAATTCAAGACTAGAAGTATTAACTGCTAAGGCATTTTGCGTTTTTGGCTTAGGCAAATAAGAATAATCAATAAAGTCAGCTGATGTTCCAATCATTTTTTGCAAAAGCAATTGTTGATTGTATAAAGGATTATCTGAAATAAAGTGAACTTTTTTAAAGTCATTATTATCTAGAAAAATTAAAGGCAAGGCAAAATTGTTTTTGAGCAATAATAACTGAGGATATTCTTTTTCAACTGGATAATTGATTAAATCCACTCGGTTGTTGAGATTGTCAAAGCGCATCTGCTGATTAGCCTTAATTTGATCATGAGCATAATTAGGCTCAATGTAGTATTTTATTCCCAAAATTGCATCAGAAATTGGGCTGCCACCATTATTTGTGACAGAATTGCTATTATGTAAATACCCTAGCTGACTGAGCAGGGTTAGAGTTTTTTGGTCGCTGACAGAGTTGAAAATCGAAATTCCATAATAGTTTGCCGTAAAGGGGTCGTTGTCTGATCGATAAAAATTCTTTTCGACGCGGAAAAAACTATTTTTGGGCAATTGGCTACTAATTTGGACCATATTATTGGAAAAATTTTCATAGTCACGGTTGTTTTGGTAAGTTATATTGTTCAGCGATAAAATTAAATTGGCGCTGATTTCGATCAAAACACTAATTGCTAAAAAGCTCGTGTCAAATCTGATATTTTGATGGATAAAGCAAATATATAAAAGACTTAATGCCAAGAATAATCCAGCTAGGATTAAGGTCTGTTCATTTATAAAAGAAAAAGAATTGTGGATGCAAAGCCAATACGCCTCTAAGCCTGCAGCTAAGCCTACTAAAACAAATTTGTTTAGTAAGCTGATGGAATTTTTTAGGCAAGTTAAGGCTAAATCAATTAGCAAAAAACTCAAAATAAAGCTAAAGCGGCCCGGATACCAAATAGGAAATTGCCCCATATGCCAAACTAATACTAGGGGGGTAAAACTTAGCGATAGGATCATAATTAAGCTAAGCAATCCATCAGCTAGTCTTTTTTTCCACAGAATATTTTTATTCAAGAAATAGGCGATAGCTAATAAAAATAGCGACGAAGAAATAAAAATATTAGGCATCCCTGCTTCCATTTCGCTGTAGTTGTAAGCTCCAGGAAGTAGCTTGCTCAATTCTTGGCTTAGAGGGAATTGGAAGTTGAGGCTCCATTTCGCTCCAGTGCTAGCTTTGCCAGCTAATAGCTCCAAAAATGTCGGCCAAAGAATGAAACTTGCTAAAAATGAACCTAAAATGCTTTTCCATAAATATTTTTTGATTAGTTCAATTTTAGCTGTATTTGAGCTGAGGCATAATTCCTTAATAAAATATAAACACCCAAACAGCAAAATCATATATCCGGTATAAAAGTTGGTAAACCAAGCCAAAAAGGTTATCAGAATTAGTTTATCGGATTTTTTTGTCAGCAAGTTGTCGAGCTGTTTCAACAAAATTGGCAGTAAAATTACCGAATCTAGCCACATTAGGTTTAAATAGTTGGCTACGGCAAAGCCACATAATGAATAGCTGGCTGCAGCAGCCAAGGTAGCTATTTGCGATAAATTGAATTTATGTCTCCAATAATAAAAGCTGCTAAGACCAGCGGTGGCAATTTTCAAGCTGATTACTACTAAAACAGCGATGGGTAAATTTGGGCTAAAAATTAACAGCAAATTGAATGGACTGGTTAGATAATAAGCGACTGTTGCGATCATCGATCCGCCTAGCCCATTGCTAAAGCTGTAGATCAATTTTCCAGGATCAGAGAACAAATAGCGCTTAAAATGGGCTAAGAAGTCGATATATTGCTGACCAAGATCAACGGTTAAAAAGTCGAATCCCTTAGTCAGAAAATAGGTCAAGAATATTAAAAGGGGCAACAAAAAGCTTAGCCAGTAGCCCCAATTTTTTAGGAAATTAGTTTTTAAACGAGTTAGTGTTATAAGTTTTTTCAAAGCCATACATCCAATCATAGAAATAATTTTTGGTTTTTGTTAAAATAATTGCAGTTTCAATGAAGGGCGATTTACGTGGATTACTTTAGAAAAAATAGTGGTACAGGAGCTAAAAAGAAGAGCTCTACGCCAATCAGAATGAAAATTATTCTTGGAGTTATTTTTGTGCTTTTTGGTCTATTAATTGGCCAATTAGCTTATCTCCAATTAGGATACGGTTCAAAATTTAAAGCAGAAGTCGAAAAAACAGATTCGACTGTAGTTTCAAGTCAGGTACCTCGTGGGGTTATGTATGACTCCCGCGGACGCGTATTGGTCGGCAATAAAGCCAACAATGCCATAACTTATACCAAAGGTGCCTCAACTTCTACTAGTCAGGTTTATCAGATTTCGACTGCTTTGAGCAATTATATTAGCATTACCGACGAAAAACCAACGTCAGAAATGCTAGCTGAATATTATTTAGCTGATCAAGCTAATAGTACTAAAATTCAGGCAAAATTGCCAAAAGCTCAGCAAGCAGATTCAGAGAATTTAACGCAAAATTTGATTGCGGAAGTTAAGCGCGAAAAGTTGCATTACACAGCTAAGCAAAAAACTGCTGCAATTATTTTTAACAAGATTTCTGGAGCTTATACTTTGTCGACGATTTATGTTAAGAATAAGAATTTAACTGATCGAGAATTGGCTCTAGTTGGTGAGCACTTGTCTGAACTTCCTGGTGTAGGAATTGGAACGGACTGGGAGCGATCTTATCCAAATGGTTCGTCAATTCAAAGTATTATTGGTTCTGTTTCAACTGAAAAGTCCGGTTTGCCTAGCGACAATTTGCATTATTACTTAGCACAAGGATATTCTCGAAACGATCGAGTAGGAACTTCTTACCTTGAAAAAGAATACGAGGCTTTGTTAAAGGGTTCTAAATCCGAAAATCAAATTATCACTAAGTCAAATGGCGATATTAAGCAAACTAAGACAGTCTATAAAGGACAAGCTGGTGCAAGTTTAGTCTTGACTATTGATGCTCAATATCAAAAGAAAGTACAAGCGGCTTTGAAGAGCGTTTATCAATCAGCCTTGGCTTCAGGTGCTGCTACTTATTCAAACGGCGCATATGCTATTGCGATGAATCCGCAAACTGGTGCGCTTTTAGCAGTAGCTGGACTTAGCCATGATCCTGATACCAATAAGACGGTTGATAATGCCTTGGGCGTAATCAATCAATCCTTTGTTATGGGGTCGGTCGTTAAGGGTGCGACAGTTGCTGGTGGTTTGATCAATAAGGTAATTACGCCTTATAGCAACACCATGCCAGAAACGCCAATTTACTTGCCAGGTTCTGCAGTTAAGAAGTCTGTTTATCCAATCGGAACTTTCAGCTCTTTGGATGCAGAAACTGCTCTAGAAGTTTCAAGTAACATTTACATGATGCACTTGGCTTTGAACTGGGTTAAGGCCAAATATGTACCTAAGCAATATATTTCAATGCCAGATAATGCATTTGAAATTCTAAGAAGAAACTTCAATATGTTTGGTCTTGGTCAAAAGACTGGCGTTGACTTGCCAGGAGAAACTGCCGGTATTCAAGGTAGATCTTATGACTCCAATGGCAATCTTTTGTCAGGTTCATTGCTGGACTTGTCCTATGGTAACTATGATGCCTACACGCCAATTCAATTAGTTCAATACATTTCAACGATTGCCACTGGCGGATATCGCGTTCAACCATATATTGTGCAGTCAATTGGTCAAACTAGTAGCAATGGCAAGAAGGTTTACATCAGTTACGATAAAAAACCAAATGTTCAACAGCAGATTCCATGGACTAGAGCTGAACTTAATGTTGTTCGAACAGGGATGTACCGAGTAGTTCACGGAACTAACGGTTGGGGAACAGCTCACTTCTTAAAGGATGTTAAGCCATCAATTTCAGGTAAGACTGGTACGGCGCAAACATTCTACTACAACCCTAAGCATCCTAATAGCAAGAACACTAGAGAATTAATTAATGCCACTTTTGTTGGCTTTGCACCATCAAATAAGCCTAAGCTAGCAGTAGCTGTCGTCTTCCCTGGACTTGATCCAGACCTAGAAGGAAAGTACACTTTGCAGGTTGCAAAAGCAATGGTTCAAGATTATTTCAAATTATATAAGTAAAAGTGCTAGCCAAAACGACAAAAAAATGCTATTCTAATACAGTCAGAATTAAATTTGTAGGTGGTGAAAGAAATGGCAGACAACATCATTTTGGAATGCACCGAATGTGGCGATAGAAGTTACTTATCTAAGAAGAACAAGCGTAAGCATCCGGAACGTTTAACTTTAAAGAAGTATTGCCCAGTTGAAAGACGAGCAACTCTTCACCGTGAAACTAAGTAATCAAATTAAAATAGCAGGTTCCATGCCTGCTATTTTTTTGTTAGGTGATTTTATTGGAAAAAAGAGAACTAAGACTAAAGCAGATTGAACTTTTAAAAAATTTCGCTAATACAAAGCAAAAAGCACAAGAGGATCAGATCTTATTGAATAAACTCTTGAAGTTGCCAGAATTGCTAAATAGCCAAAAAATTGGCATTACTTGGTCACTGCCAATTGAAGTGTCAACTCAAGGAATAATTGAGAAGTTATGGTCGATGGGAAAATCGGTTTATTTGCCGACGGCAAATTCAGATAAGACAATGTGCTTCAAGCGATATACCCCAGATGCCCAATTGAAAATCTCAAAATTCGGCGTAGCTGAAGTGGCAGATCTATCTGCCTCAATTGAGAATCAATTGGATTTGATAATTGCGCCTGGCTTAGCCTTTAGTGCAAATGGAGATCGGCTTGGTTTTGGCGGAGGCTACTATGATCGCTTTTTAGAAAAATTGCCCACTTCAACGGTTGCTTTAGCCAATTCAATCATGTTTTATCCGCAAACTCAGTGGCCAGTAGTGGCAACTGATATTAAAATCGATCGAATTATCGATCCTTATTAAAGATAGAATTTAGAAAGTAAAGATAATGAATAATAGAGGTAAGTTAGATTTATCATCGTGCTATATGACAGTCTTTATCTTAGTCGTCTTGCTTGGATTTTATTTAGCAGAGACCTTTATGGGTGGGTCAGAGAATCCGGCTACTTTGATGAAACTAGGTGCGATGAATAATTATGCTGTAGCTGCTGGCCATCAATGGTGGCGGTTATTCACAGCCCAATTTTTGCATATAGGAATCATGCACTTGGTTTCCAATGCTGTAATGATTTTTTATCTAGGCAATTACTTTGAAAGCATAATCGGACATTGGCGCTTTTGGGTAATTTATCTTTTATCTGGCGTTGGAGGTAACTTGATGAGTTTTGCCTTTGGTAGTGACAATTCGCTTAGTGCAGGTGCTTCTACAGCCTTATTTGGCCTTTTGGGAGCGGTTATTGCTATTTCTAGACGCCGGGCAAGCGCCAGCCCAAATTCTTCGCTTTCTGCCATGCTAAATTATTTTGGCCGTCAAGCGGCAGCTTTAGCGATTATCAATTTGGCAATTGATATTTTTATGCCAAATGTCGATATTCAAGGTCACATCGGCGGATTGCTGATGGGTTTTATGGCAACTGCTGTTTTAGGCGATCGGTTGCCAATTAAGCAAAATACCAAGTTTAGAATAATTATGGCTGCCTTGATGATCGTCTATGTAGTGTTTACCTTTAGAAAAGGCATGTTTATTTCAATGACGGGGCTTAGCTGGTAATGAAGACGTTATATGATGTTCAACAACTTCTTAAGAAGTATGGAATTTTAGTTCATGTTGGCAAAAGAATTTGGGATATCGAATTAATGGCAATTGAACTTGAGAATATCAACAAATCTGGCCTGATCGATACGCAAGATTATTTGACCGCAAAGTTAATTTTGCGACATGAACATGAAATTGAAGAACGAAACGAAAAAGAGCAAAAAAATCATGGTCTATAGCTTGTTTTAGCGGTATCATAGTTAGTATAAGTTTTTAGAAGGGCTAAATAATTTATGAATGAATTTCTTATAATTTTAGACGCCATCCTATTGGCAATTATCATCGCGTTTGTTGCAGTTTGGGCTTGGAACAAGATTCAAGCTAAGTCTATCGGCGGAGAGCTGACTAACGATGAATTTAAAGAAGGTATGCGCAAGGCCCAAATCATTGATTTGAGAGAGAAGGAAGCCTTTAAGCGTAAGCATATTGATGGTGCCCGCAATCTCCCATATACTATGCTTAAGTACCAATACGGCGAGTTAAGAGCTGATTTGCCGGTTTATTTGTATTCCGATTCTCAAACTATCACTATGAGAGCTGCCCGCATTCTCAAGAAGAATGGCTTTACTACCATTAAGTGGCTCAAGGGCGGATTTGAACGTTGGGATGGCCGTACTAAGGCATCCAAATATTAAGAAAAGCAGACTTAGTGTCTGCTTTTTTCTCTATGGGAGGTTTTTATGCAAAAAGTTCTGGCCTTAATTGGCCCAACTGCTGTTGGCAAGACTGCCTTAGCGATTAAGCTAGCTCAGAAATTGAACGCAGAGATTATTTCGGGCGATTCAATGCAAATCTACCAAGAAGTTGCAATTGGCACGGCCAAAGCAACTGCTGAGGAGCAAAAGCAGGTCAAGCATTATTTGGTTGATACGCAGTCCGTTTTTGAAGAATATTCAGTAAAAATTTTTGTCGATCAAGCAATGGAAGCAATCGATCAAATCTCTAGCAAGGACAAATTGCCTTTTCTAGTTGGCGGGACAGGCTTTTATGTCAATGCGCTATTAAACGATATGCAGCTAGGAGAAAAGACCGAGCAAGAATCAAGCGTTGATCAAAAATGGGAAGACTTTTTAGCTGAAAATGGAGCAGAACGTTTATGGCAAGAATTAGCTAAACGCGATCAAGATGCAGCCGACAAAATTCCTAAAACAGACTCTAGACGGGCTTTGCGTGCTTTGACGGTAATTGACCGAACAGGGGAGAAATTTTCCAAGCAACAAGAGCAGATCAAGCCACGCTATGATTATTTGATAATTGGATTGAATTCCGAGCGCGAAAAAATTTATAATCGAATTAATCAACGAGTTGACCTGATGATGGAGCAGGGTTTGCTTCAAGAAGCAGAATATATTTATCAACATAAAGATCAAGCACATCAAGTCTTGCAGGCAATTGCTTATAAGGAATTTTTCCCTTATTTTGAGCAAAAAGCTAGCCTAGAAGAGTGCGTTAGAAAATTGAAGTCTGCTTCGCGTCGCTACGCTAAGCGGCAATTGACCTACTTTAGAAATAAATTGCCGGTGGTTTGGTTTGATTCGTTAGATGATCCAGATGTGGAAGCCAAAATAATTGAAAAAGTGGAGGATTGGTTAAATGTTTGATATCCCAGAAAAATTGCAAAAATTGGTTGCAGAAGTTGATGAACAAATTGCGCCAAAGCTAAAAGAAATTGATGACCAAATTTTGTACAATCAAGCAAAAGTTTTGAAGGCTTTTCAAGATCAAGAAGTTGCAGAAGCTGACTTAACTGGTGCTACTGGCTACGGCGATGATGATATGGGTCGTGATAAGCTAGATCGAATTTATGCAGAAGTCTTTCAAACTGAAGATGCAGTAGTTCGTCCGCAATTTGTTTCAGGAACTCACACCTTGTTTACTGCATTAAGCGGAAATTTAGTTGCTGGGGACACTTTGACTTATTTGACAGGGATACCATATGACACCTTACAAAAGGTAATTGGACTTACTCCTGACAAGCGCGGAACTTTAGCCCAAAGAGGCGTAAACTTCTCTTATGTTCCATTGACTGAAGATGGCTTGATTGACTATGACCAAGCAAAAACTATTTTAAATCGAGACAAGCCAAAGGTTGTTGCTATTCAACGTTCACGTGGATATTCAACAAGAAAGACTTTCACGGTTGATCAGATTAAGGAAATGATTGCCTTTGTCAAGAAAGTTAGTCCTGAGAGTTTAGTCTTTATCGACAACTGCTATGGCGAATTTTCTGAAAAGCACGAACCAACAGAATATGGTGCTGACTTTATGGCAGGATCATTGATCAAGAATGCCGGTGGTGGTATCGCTAAGACTGGTGGTTATATTGTTGGTAAAAAAGAACTTGTTGAAAACAGTAAGATTGCATTGACTGCACCAGGATGTATCGAAGAAGGTGCCACTTTAACAAATTTGCGCGACTTCTATCAGGGATTCTTCCTTTCACCAAACGTTACTGGTATGGCAGAAAAGGGAATGATCTTTGCGGCTGCCTTGTTTGAAAAGATGGGCATGGATGTAACCCCTAGCTGGAAGGATACTCGCAGTGACGTAATTGAAACTATTATTTTCAACGATCCTGACAAGATGCAACAATTTATTCGCGAAGTTCAAAAGAATTCTCCAGTTGACTCTTTCGTTAGACCAGAAGCTTACAACATGCCTGGCTATGAAGACAAGGTAATCATGGCTGGCGGTAGCTTTGTTTCTGGATCAACCATTGAATTTTCTGCTGATGGTCCAATTCGTCCACCTTACGCTGTCTACATGCAAGGCGGCTTGACTTACGCACATGATAAGATAGCTGTAATTAATGCTGTTAAGGATACTTTCTTTAAGGATTAATCTTAGCGAATATCATGCGGTCATATTTTTAAAAAAACTTATAAAGAATGCAAAAAATCATTAGACCATTTTGACATTTGGTCTTGGTTCTGCTATTGTATTATACAGTTCTGATATGAGGCGGGTAGCTGATTATTGGAATGTACCAATTTATAGTTACTTTTATATTCGGGTGGAAAAATATGAGTAAAACAGTTACTGCAGATGAAATTAGAAAAAGTGTTGAAGAAAACGATGTTCGCTTTTTAAGATTGTCATTCACTGATATCAATGGTACTTCTAAGGCAGTTGAAGTTCCTAAGAGCCAACTTGACAAGGTATTGGCAAATGATATCAAATTTGATGGTTCTTCAATTGACGGCTTTGTTCGTTTGGAAGAAAGTGACATGGTTTTGTACCCAGACTTTTCAACTTGGGCAGTTTTGCCATGGACTGATGAACGTGGTGGCAAGATCGGCCGTTTAGTTTGTTCAGTTCACAAGACTGATGGTACGCCTTTTGAAGGTGACCCAAGAAACAATTTGAAGCGAGTTTTGAAAGAAATGGAAGAAATGGGCTTCACTGATTTTGATATCGGTTTTGAAGCTGAATTCCACTTGTTCAAGCTTAGTGAATCAGGAAACTGGACTACTGAAGTTCCAGATCACGCTTCATACTTTGATATGACTAGCGATGATGAAGGCGCAAGATGCCGTCGCGATATTGTTGAAACTTTGGAAAGCATTGGTTTTGAAGTTGAAGCTGCTCACCACGAAGTTGGTGATGGCCAACAAGAAATCGACTTTAGATTTGATGACGCTTTAACTACTGCTGACCGTGTTCAAACATTTAAGATGGTTGTTCGCGAAATCGCTAGAAAACACGGCTTGTTTGCAACCTTTATGGCAAAGCCTGTTGAAGGCCAAGCTGGTAACGGTATGCACACTAACATGTCCCTATTCAAAGGCAAGAAGAATGCCTTCTATTCACCAGACAATGAATACCACTTGTCAGATACTGCATTATACTTCTTAAACGGTATCTTGGAACATGCACGTGCCATTACAGCAATCGGCAACCCAACTGTAAATTCCTACAAGAGATTAATTCCTGGTTTTGAAGCACCTGTTTATATTTCATGGGCTTCAAAGAACCGTTCACCACTTGTTAGAATTCCATTTGCAGAAGAAGTTAATACCCGTTTGGAAATGCGTTCAGCTGATCCAACAGCTAACCCATATCTTTTGCTTGCTGCATGCTTAACAGCAGGTTTACAAGGTATTAAGGAACAAAAGAAGCCTATGGATCCAATCGATTCAAACGTCTTTGAAATGTCTGAAGCTGAAAGACGAGAACGTGGTATTAAGCCACTTCCGTCAACTCTTCACAATGCTATCAAGGCCTTCAAGGAAGATAAGTTGATCCAATCAGCTATTGGCGAACACTTGACTCAAAGCTTTATTGATTCTAAGGAACTCGAATGGTCACAATACACTCAATCAGTTTCAGATTGGGAAAGAGACCGTTACATGGGTTACTAATATTTTAAAAAGATAATTATAAATGCCAACTTGCTTTAAAAATCAAGTTGGTATTTTTTTGCAAAAATAGGGCAATAGACATGAATTTACGGTACAATGATAGAAAAAAGAAGTAGGTGTAAAAATGTCAGAAGATATTAATGTAACTTTTGAGGCCATTAATCCAAGTGGAATCAAACTTTTGAACCGTTTATACGAAAGACACTTGGTCTTGAATGATATTGGTGTCAGATTGGACCGCCAATTGTCTTCAGGCGAAGAATTAACCGTTCCAACCCAAGAAGATGTTGATAATATGCGTGATACCTTTGCCAAATCAGTTCAAGTTTTCAATGAAATTGTTGAAGAATATTCTAACGTCAAGAATTTTGCTGCTAACTTTGGTGGAGATACTAAGGATTTTGCCGAAAAGCTTCTATCTGAAATGAAGACTTACAATGACGGCATTGCTGCTATCGGCTCTACTGAAGGTGGACTTGCTAATTATGACAATGACAAGTTGAATAATTGGATTAACGTCATAATGGGTAAAATCGTAGAAACTAATGAAAGTTTCAATACATTGATTGCTAATAATAAGTAGTTCAAAAAGTTTGGAATGATTTTATTCCAAACTTTTTGTTTTTTGTTCACAGAACTTTCAAATTATCATGCAACAATAGATAAAATTAGAAAAGGTGATAAGTATGAATATTTATGGACCATATCAAGTAACCTTAGATAAAATTTTGGAAGAGTTGCTTGATCGCTTCAAAAATTTAAATTCTAGCTATCAACAAGAACATCATCAGAGTTTGTTTGAACATTTGATTGGCCGAGTTAAGAGCAATGAGAGCATGATCGAAAAATGTCAGAGAAAAAATTTGCCGGTTAATACTCATTCAGCTTTGAAGGTTAATAAGGATAGCGTTGGTTTGAGAATAGTTTGCAATTTTATTGATGATATATATCTATGCATTGATATGATTGAACAAATGCCAGATATAACGATTGTCAAAAAGAAAGATTATATTACTAATGCCAAACCCAACGGCTATCGCTCTTATCACCTAATTATTGAAATGGAATTGCCAGAAGCAGACTGCGAAGGAAATTTGCCTGGAAAGTATTATGTGGAAATTCAATTAAGAACGATTGCGATGGATACTTGGGCCAGTTTAGAGCATGAAATGAAGTATAAACACAACATCAAGAATCCAGAATTAATTGGTAAAGAACTAAAACGGGTTGCTGATGAGCTAGCTTCTTGTGATGTAAGCATGCAAACGATCCGGCAATTAATTAGAGAGGAAAATTAATTACAATGAAGATTTTACTTGCAGAAGATGAACCACAATTAAACCGCGTTATTACGGTAGCTTTAACTAGCAGCGGTTATGACGTAACTTCAGTTTTCAATGGTCAAGAAGCTGTTGACGCGGTCAAAGAAAATGCTTTTGATGTCTTGATTCTAGACATCATGATGCCGGTGATGGATGGAGTAACAGCTTTAAAGACGATTAGAGAAATGGGCGATAAAAGTTACGTTATTATGTTAACGGCCAAGGCAGAAATCGATGACCGAGTAAATGGACTAGAATCTGGTGCCGATGACTACTTGACTAAACCATTTTCTTTGAAAGAATTGATTGCTCGCTTGCGCTCTAGAGAAAGAAGAAGCGACAACTACTCTAATCCGCATATGACTTTTGGTGATCTGGAATTAAAGGCTGATCAACAAGAATTATTAGCCCATAATTCTATTAGATTGACTAATAAGGAAACAGATTTGCTGTCTTACTTGATCATGAATCAAGGCAAGAGCCTGTCGACTGAAGAAATTTTGCGTCATGTTTGGAAGAATGATAGCGAAGCTGATGAGCAAATTGTTTGGGTTTATATTTCATATTTACGTCAAAAATTGAAGTCTATTCAAAGCAAAGTCGAAATTTTAGGAGAAAAGGATGGTAGCTTTGAATTAATTGCTTAGTGAGGTTCAAAGATGATTCAAAAATTTCGTTGGCGATTCATAATTATCTCGATTTTATCTCTGGCCTTAGTTTTATTTGTTTCAATTGGTAGCTTGGTATATACCAATTTTTCTCAAGCAAAAAACGAAAGCAATCGAGTTTTATCAGTTCTAGTTAATAATAATGGTCAATTGACCCCTGAGCGGACGAGAGGAGCTTTTGACCGGCAGAAAACGCTGATCACACAGGATTTTTTGCTAGGACGGTTTAATCCAGAATCTGTTTACCAATATCGTTATATTTCAGTTTTGGTTGATCCTAATCAAAAGATTACTGTTTTGAACAATCAAAAGATCTTTAATGTATCACAAACTCAGATTAAACAGATTTCTCAAAAGGTAGCAAACGGCAAGAAAAAACGCGGGGTAATTACAATTGAAGATAATTTGTACGAGTATCAGATCAAAAATACCCCGGCAGGAGAAAAAATCTTAGCTTTTTTAAATACCTCATTGATCTATGAAAAGTCCTGGATGCTGTTGAGGCTGGCAACCTTATTGGGCTGTGCCGCGTTGATTTTCTTTGCAATTATTTTGATTATCGTGTCTAAATACGCAATTAAGCCGATTGCTAATGTCTACAACAAGCAAAAGCAATTTATTACTAATGCAGGCCACGAATTGAAGACTCCACTTGCAATTATTTCGGCAAATACTGAAATGCAAGAAATGATGGGTAATGAGTCAGAATGGACAAAGTCTACTAAGGAGCAGACTCAGCGACTAACTGAACTGATCAATAATTTGATTGCTTTAGCGAGAATGAATGAAACAGAAACGCTGACTTTGGGCAAGGTAGATTTTTCAGAAATTCTTGAAAAGACTACCCAAAGTTTTGCTTCAGTCATTAAGAATAAGCAATTGCAATATCAAGTAAATATTCAAAAGGAAATTCAGGTGATGGCAGAGGAAAAAAGCCTAACTGAGTTGACCAATATCTTGCTTGATAATGCTCAGAAGTATTGTGATCCAAATGGAAAAATCAGTGTAAAATTGAGTACGAGCAATTGGAATAAGATGGCAACTTTGACAGTTGCTAATAGTTATGCAGAAGGCAAAGATGTTGATTACCGAAACTTCTTTGAACGTTTCTATCGCGAAGATGAATCGCATAATAACAACAAAAAGACTGGTGGCTTTGGAATTGGTTTGTCGATGGCGAAAGAGTTGGTTAATGTCTTCAAAGGCAAGATTTCAGTCAACTACAAGGATGGACAAATTATGTTTGTTGTATCCTTGCATTTAGCTAAATAGGGGGCTTTAAAATGAGTAAGTATTTAGTCAAAACAGAAGTTGGCAAGCAGGAGTGGCAGCAGTTTAACCAAGCTGGCGAACATGTATTTGTTAGCGATGATGCTAAGCATCAAACAGGCCCAAGCCCAGTTGAACTGTTGTGCGGTGCAGTTAATTCTTGTATTTGTATGTCGGCAGCAATGATTATTAAGGCGCATAAGATGAATGTGACTAATTTTGCTGTAGAAAATAATGCGGAAACCAGCAATCTTGGCCATGGCAAATCGATCGTTAGCAAGATGCATTTGAATGTAAGCTTTGATTCGGATTTGGATGATGAAGAAAGACAAAGCTTTTTGAAGCATGTTTTGCACGTTTCGACGGTGTATCAGACTGTAGCACAAGGGATGCAGATTGAGGTTGAATTAGGGTAGAAAAAATACCCCAGCTAGTCTTTGAATGATTAGCTGGGGTATTTTGGTTTTGGTGATTGTTTGGTGATTGAAGCAATAAAAAAGGCTACGACAATAAGTCATAGCCCTTAATATATCATGATCCGGGTGAGATTCGAACTCACGACCCACAGTTTAGAAGACTGTTGCTCTATCCAGCTGAGCTACCAGACCATATATGTTTGTCCTCAACAGAACATAAATTATTATACGCAAAAGTTTTTAAAATAGCAAGGTTAATTTTCAAGAAAATATTTTTTGTCCGATTCTCGGTTAAAGTCAATAATCTTTCAGCTGAGTTTGTTTGATTATTTCCTTAGAACTATCATCACACTCTAAAAATTGTTAAAATAGACTTAATATCTCGTTTTGAAAGGGGCTTTTTATGATTAAATTTTACGGATACGCACGTTGTTCTACCTCTAAAAAGGCAGAAAAATGGCTAAAAGATCATGATGTGGATTATGATTTTCAAGATTTAGTTGAACAACCTCCTGCAAAGGAAGACTTGGTAAACTGGATGACTCAGCATACTGATCGCGGGTTGAGATACTTCTTTAATACTAGCGGTCAACATTATCGTGAACAGAAATTAAAGGACAAGCTGCCAGCTATGACAATTGATGAAGCTGCCGAGTTGATGTCACATGATGGAAAATTGATCAAGCGTCCCTTGGTAGTAGACGGGGACAAATTGACCTGTGGATTTAAAGAGGATATTTATACCCAGACTTGGTTGTAAGAAAGGAAGCACTTATGAAATATAATCAATATGCTTATGTTGAAACTCCATTTGAAAAGCAAGTGGCTGAATTAAAGGCAATAAACTTCTTGCCTGATGATTATTCATCATATTCTTTGACAGCATTGTTTGCTAAGTTAGTTCAAATGACTATTGCTGAAGCTAAAAGCGATGAAAGCAAGAAAGCTAAGATGATTGAATTTGCTGTATCTGAAAATCAAACATTAGCTGAATATTTGCAAACTGAGCGCGAAACAATTTCTGTACAAGAATTCTACAACGTTGCGCTTCAACTTTTAGGCTATCACGTCGGCTATGATTACGACTTCTCAGATCCGACTGCTTTCATGAAGAAGCAAGCTTTGCCATTTGTTTCAAAAATTGGTAGCATCGATGAATTGATTAGTGCCTTTTATCGTTTGCTCAACACTAGAAGTAAGAACGGTCAATTATTGATCGATGTTATGGCTGGGAAAGGTTACTTCACTCAATTCTGGGGAGAAGGAAAGTTTATTTTCTTCAATGGAAAAGCCTTGCCTGTATTTGACACCAATAAGGTAATTAGAGAAGTTGTCTACGTTGAAACTGATCTTGATACTGATCGTGATGGTCAAAGCGACTTAATTCAAGTAACAGTTTTCCGTCCAGCAGAATCAGGCAAAGATTTAAAGGTTCCAGCTTTATACACAGCTAGCCCATATTTTGGTGGAATCATTGAAAATGTTGCTCGCAACCACAGCGTTGATGAAAACCTAACTGATGCTACTGTTTGGACAAATCCAAAATATGAGCATACTCAAATTGTTGAAGCTCCACATCCAGCTGCTGGAGAAGGCGTTTCGGCTGAAGAAGCTGTCCACAAGTCATCTTATCCACTAAACGAATACCTTTTAGCTCGCGGATTTGCTTCTGTATTTGCAGGAGGAATCGGTACTAGAGGTAGCGACGGCTTAAGAATTACTGGTGCTCCTGAAGAAACCGAATCAGCCAAAGCTGTAGTTGAATGGCTTCACGGCGACCGCATTGCTTATACTGATCGAAGCAAAAAGCATGAAGTTAAGGCTTTTTGGTGCAATGGCAATATCGGAATGACAGGTCGTTCATATTTAGGTACTTTGCAAATTGCTGTCGCAACCACTGGCGTTGCTGGTCTTAAGACTGTTGTATCTGAAGCTGCTATTTCTTCATGGTACGACTATTACCGTGAACATGGTTTGGTTATTGCTCCAGAAGCATGTCAAGGCGAAGACTTAGACTTGCTAGCTGAAACTTGCCAATCAAATCTTTGGGATGCAGGTTCATACCTCAAGATCAAGCCAAAATATGAAGAAATGCAAAAGGAACTCCTTGAAAAAGGCGACCGAGTAACTGGTCAATATTCAGATTACTGGGAAGCTCGTAATTACCGTCACCATACTGATGGAATTAAATGTTCATGGATCAGCGTTCACGGTTTAAACGACTGGAATGTTAAACCAAAGAATGTCTATAAGATTTGGCAATTGGTCAAGACTTTACCTAAGGATCACCACCTCTTCTTGCACCAAGGCCCTCACTACAACATGAATAACTTGGTATCAATCGACTTCACTGATTTGATGAACTTGTGGTTTGTTCACGAATTGCTTGAAATTGATAACCATGCTCCTGAGCAATGGCCAACTGTAATGATTCAAGACAACCTTGAAGCAGATTACTGGCATGAAGAAGCAGATTGGTCAGATGAATTGGGCCAAGAAGTTGTTTACTATCCAACTGACGAAGGTGAATTATTCAAGGATGGCAATGGTAAGGCTAAGCTTTCATTCACTGATGTAGGTGGAAAAGAATTTAAGGAAGCCAAGATTTCTGAAAGCGACTGGGAATACAAGTTTATCTGTGGCGATGAAAAGTGGGCTAAGCCAAGTCTTCGCTTTACTACTGACGAATTTATCCGCCCAGTAACTTTAGTCGGACGTCCAGAAGTAACTATTACTGTGGCAGGTTCTCTTCCAAAGGGACAAATTTCTGTTGCTTTAGTAGAATTAGGCGATCGCAAGCGTTTGACTCCAACTCCTAAGTTCTTGATGCGTGGTGGTCAAGAGTTAGGCTACCGCTTTGGTACCGATACTTTGCAAGAATTTGTTCCAGACAAGTTGACCCATGCTAAATTAATTAGCAAATCTCACATGAACTTGCAAAATTATGCAGATATGCACAAGCCAAGCAAGATTGAAGCAGGTCAATTTGTAGAATTGAACTTCAAGTTGCAACCAACTTACTACCGCATGCCGGTTGGTAGCAAGCTTGCTTTGATTATTTACTCAACTGACCAAGGCATGACCAAGCGACCATTAGAAGACGAAACTTACACAATCGATTTGGCTAAGACTGAATTGCGTTTTTATCAAAAATAAAGAAAAGAAGTTGTTTTAATGACCCTAATCGATGAAATTATGGCAGCTCCTGAAAATAAGGAGTTTACTGCTAAAAATTGGAAACCAGTCTTTTTTACTCCAGAAACTGCTAAAATTGTCATTATCGGACAAGCCCCTAGCAAGCGGGTGCAAGATACTGGTTTGATGTGGAATGACGCTTCTGGGGACAGATTAAGACAATGGCTCGGCGTTGATCGGAGCGAGTTTTACGATTCGGGAGATTTTGCTAATATTCCGATGGACTTTTATTATCCGGGAAAAGGCAAGAGTGGAGATTTGCCACCTAGAAAAAATATTGCTCAAAAATGGCATCCTCAATTATTGGAAACAATGCCTAAGCGGCAGTTGATAATTTTAGTTGGCAATTATGCCCAAAGATACTATTTGAACTTGCCATCAAAGGTGAAGTTGACCAATGTCGTTCAATCTTTTGATCAATATTTGCCAGAATACTTTCCATTGGTTCATCCATCTCCGCGGAATAATATTTGGCTGAGAAAGAACCCTTGGTTTGAACAAGATGTTGTTCCAGCTTTGCAAGAATTAGTAAGACAGATTATTGCTTAAGCAAGCAACAAAAGGTGCGTATAAAGCGCGCCTTTTTGCTTGACGATTTAAGTATTAAAATTGTGATCAAAAAACATTTTTGTTAAGATCAAAAGATACAGTATTTTAGAAAAGGTTTGAATTTTATGCGCAAACAAGAAACCCAAAGGATTGCCTTAACAGCGATTTTTTCGGCTATTTTATTATTGCAAACGTTTGTCCCTTTAATTGGATATATTCGAATTCTGCCAGGTCTTCCAGCAGTTACTACCGTCCCTTTGACGATTGCTATTTATGCTTGCTTGATGGGACCTAAAGCCGGGGCGCTATTTGGCCTATTTTGGGGAATTACTAGATTAATAATGGCTTATACTGCCCCAAGCGACTTGATTACGATCATGCTATTTCAAAATCCGCTGATCGCACTAGTTCCGAGAGTAGCAGCCGGTTTAATGCCAGGCCTAATTACTCAAAAAAGGAATGCCGGCACATGGACCTACTTATTTGCAGGTATGAGTGCATCTTTAGCCAATACTTTGCTAGTAATCTTGCTAACAGATCTTTGCTATTTGCAAAATTCTGCAAAATTAGTAACTAGTCTTGGAGCCATTAACGATAAACCATTGATTCTGATTTTGCTGGTGGCACTTGGCAGCAATGGAATTCTTGAGTTGATTTTTACTGGAGTTTTAACGCCAATAATTTTAAAGCCGTTGACAAGAATTTTGCGAAAAAATGGAATATAATCTAGCTAGGCAATATTTTTTGAAAGGGGACCTCATTATGCCATTTGTACATATTCAATTGATCAAAGGAAGAACCGACGAACAACTCACTAACTTGATGAAAGATGTAACTGAAGCTGTTCACAAGAATACTGGAGCTCCTAAAGAACACATCCATGTTATTATCGATGAACTTGGCAAGCACAGCTACGGCAATAACGGCGAATGGAAAGCTTAATTTGATGAACAAGAACTTGAGACTTGATCCCAAGTTCTTTTTTGAAGGGAAGAGAAAATTTGTTTGATTACCGAAATAACTTAAAGCTAATTTTGCAAAATACTGATGGCGATGACAAAAGCTTAAAAAATGGACTCGCAGCCATCAAGACAGTTTTGCAGATGACAGATGATCAAACTGATCAAACTATAGCAGAAAGTCAAGAAGATACAGAACTAGTTCAAAAATTGATAGCTGCATTGACGCAGCTTTTAATAGTGCCTGGAGATAACGCAGCCAAAGAACAAGCTGTCAGTACAATCCATAAATTGACCTTTGTCAAAGGCGTCAGCAAAAAATACGGCAAGGATTTAGGCAAATTAGAACAAGCAATTCAAAAGTCGATTACAACAAAAGAAGCAATCAATTCTAAGATCTTTAGGGATGCAGTGACTCCAAAAAAGCCCATCAGTAAAGACTATCGCAAGGGACGCAGATATACAGTTATTCGCTTGGTTTCTGGAGCTGAATTGATCAATGATAATGGCGATGTAGTTTATACAGTTAAAGAATCTCAAGTTCATACTCTTAACTTGAAGAGCGGCGACATTGTTGAAGCCCTTGAGGATAAGCAAAATCCAAATTATGAAGCAGAGATTCTTAGAGTTGTTGGCTATCGCAAGTTGCGCACGCGAGATTATGACCAGATTGAAGATTTTAAGTATGCTGTTGTTCAAGGCAAGGCCGGGCAATTAGCGATTACGCGCAATATCAATGGACAAAAATTGAAGATTCGGGGCAAAAATGTCGTTATTCCGGTTGATAGCAGCTATTATCAAGGTGAAAATATTCACCTTGAAGATGGATCAATCGTTGATCTGGCTTGGTATACTGGCGATATTCGTTTAAAGAAAAATCCAGCCGATGCAGTGCAAATTCGCTGGATTTATCAAACTGAAGCTGAAAAAAGAGCTTCTACTAAGAAGAAAAGCAAAGAAAAAACTGAAACCGAGCAAAATCTTACCTTGCTTGATTTAGACTTGCATTACAAGCGCGTGGGTATTGCAGTTGGCGACAACCAAAATGAACAAATGCTAGAGGGAATAGTTCAGCGCTACAATGGAATTCCGATCCCAATCAATGCCTTTGATGGCAAGAAAAAGGCCATGGAGCGACAAATCAAAGACTTGGATATTGTGATTTTAGTGACGGCTTTTGCAGCCCACGATTCAACCTGGAATATTCGCGAGTTTTCAAGTAAGTATGGGGTAAAATTCGCTGTTAGTTCAAGCAAAGGCTATCAATCTTTTGAAAGGGCACTTTACCGAGCGGCTAATGGCTTGCCAGCTTATGAGGGTAATCAGACGATTGAATACAAAACAAAAAACGAATAATTAAGTTTTTTTGTGCTTTTTCATTGATAAAAGCTCCATAGCGTTGTAAAATGTAGGAGTTGTATTTGTGGGAACCTCCACATCTGCAACCGCACATAACGAGGTAAGAAGTTCTTTGAGGTAGAAGACACCTCGGTTGGCGAGTCTAAGTATTTTTACGGAGGTGTACAAATGTACGCAATTATTAAGACCGGTGGTAAGCAATACAAGGTTACTGAAGGCGAAGCTATCTTTGTTGAAAAGCTTGATGTTGAAGCAGGCGCAGAAGTAACTTTTGATGAAGTTGTTCTTGTTTCAGATGGCAAGGATGTAAAAGTAGGTACTCCTTTAGTTGAAGGTGCTAAGGTAACTGCTAAAGTTGAAAAGCAAGGCAAGGAAAAGAAGGTTGTAACTTTCAAGTACAAGCCAAAGAAGCACTCTCACACTAAGTATGGTCACCGTCAACCTTACACTAAGGTTACAGTTGAAAAGATTGAAGCTTAATTTAGAGGTGAAATGATAATGAATATTTTAGGTTTGAAGTTATTTGCCCACCACAAGGGTGGCGGTTCTACTGCCAACGGTCGTAACTCAGCTGGTCGTCGTTTAGGCGCTAAGGCTGCTGATGGTCAAACTATCCACGCAGGTACTATTATTTACCGTCAACGTGGTACTAAGATCCACCCAGGTAAGAATGTTGGTAGAGGTGGCGACGACACTTTATTTGCATTAGTAAATGGTGTTGTTAAGTTTGAACGTCTTGGTAAATTCAAGAAGCAAGTTTCAGTTATTCCAGCTGACGAAGCTAAGTAATAGAAATAAATTTGCGGGGCATTGCCTCGCTTTTTTAGTTTATAAGGTAATTTTTTGTCTATTGCAATCCCTATCTTGTATAATTGAGCTAACAAGTTCAATTATGAAGGGGGCTTTTGAATGGAAGCACAACAAGATTTGTTAAGCTTATTGCAAAAAAGAATTGCTGCTACTTGTGATTTGATCAAAGATCAAAATGCAGATGCAATGATTGTTTATAATCAAGCTAATTACCGCTATTTGACCAACTTTACTGGCGAAGAAGCACAATTGATCTTAACTAGTAGTGGCGAAAGATATCTGTTATCAGATTCGCGCTTTAAAGAACAAATTAAGGCTCAAGCTCCAGGCGAGATGACCGTGATTATGAAGCGGGATTATGAAGTCAATGAGATTAGCAAGATTTTAAAAAAACTGGGGTTATCTAAGGTGTTAGTTGAAGGCGAGTATACTTCAGCGATTGATTACCAAAAATTGCAGGAATTGAATCCCCAAATCACTTTTGAAATTTGCCAAGAATTAATCGAGCAAGTTCGCAATGTTAAGGATGAACTTGAAATAGCAACCTTGCGCAGGGCAATCGAAATTTCAATGGAGAGTTTCAAGGAAATTTTGCCAATGTTAAAGCCAGGCGTGCAAGAGCGAGAAATTGGCGCAAAATTAGATTACTTGTTCAAAGTGCATGGCGGAGATGGTCCATCCTTTGATACAATTATTGCATCTGGCGTAAGAAGTGCCTGGGCACATGGCGTAGCTAGCGACAAGCGTCTAAAAGAGGGCGAATTAATCGTGATCGACTTTGGTAGCTTTTATCATGGCTACGCGGCAGATATTACTCGAACAGTAGCTTTGGGCAAAGTAGAGCCAGAACTTCATAAAATTTACAAAATTGTTCATGAAGCACAAAGGCGAGGAATTGAAGCAGCAGTTGCTGGCAATACTGGCTTTGACGTTGATAAAGCAGCCCGTGATTATATTACCGAGCAAGGATATGGTCAATATTTTGGCCATGGAATTGGTCACGGAATTGGACTAGAAATTCATGAACTTTGTCAACCAGCACTTCCATTTAAAAAGCAGGTTTTGATAGACAATATGGTGCATACAGTTGAACCGGGAATTTATCTTCCTGATAAGGGCGGAGTAAGAATTGAGGATGATGTGCTTATTTCAAGATCCACTCCAGAAGTCTTATCAACTTTGCCAAAAGACGAGTTACTTTCTCTATAGCCAAACATGCTTTAAATTGGTAACATAGATATGTAGAAATGAGGTACCTATTATGACAATGATTTCAGTTAACGAATTTAAGAACGGTTTGACCATTCAATACAACAATGACTTATGGAGAATTGTTGAATTCCAACACGTAAAGCCAGGTAAGGGTAGTGCTTTCGTTCGTTCAAAGCTTAAGAGTTTGAGAACCGGTGCTGTTCAAGAATATACTTTCCGTTCAACTGCTAAAGTTGATACTGCAGATATTCAAACTAAGTCTATGCAATACTTGTACAACGATGGCAGTAGCTATGTTTTCATGGATACCAATACTTACGATCAGTTAGCAATCCCAACTGAACAAATTCAAGAAGAAGCTAAGTATTTGAAGGAAAACATGACTGTTTCAGTAGTTACTCACGAAGGCGAAACTTTGGGAGTACAATTGCCAAATACAGTTGACTTAGCAGTTGCTAAGACTGAACCAAATATCAAGGGTGACACTTCATCTGGTGGTGGTAAGCCAGCAACTATGGAAACAGGTTTGGTTGTTACTGTACCATTCTTCATCAATGAAGGTGATGTTTTAACTATTAACACCAGTGATGGTACGTACGTATCACGTGCAAACAAGTAGTAAATTCGAGGTAAAAAAATGGCAGATAGTTCAAAAATTCTCTTAAGTGGCGAAGAAAATGGTGAACAAATAAAAATTGATCCCAGTGTCCTTGAAGTTATTTTGGGCATTGCCGCTGAAAAAGTTGATGGCGTAGTTGGAATGCGTGGTAATTTAACATCAGGCATCAAGGAAGCTTTAGGTAGAACAGATCGCGGCAAGGGTGTAAATATCAGTATCGATCAAGATCAAAAATTGATCGCAGATGTTTATGTATATGTTGAAGCAGGAGTTAACGTACCTGCGGTTGCCTTAAAATTGCAAAAGGTCTTAAAGACGCAATTGATTCAAATGACGGATTTAGAATTAAAGGCCATCAATATTCATGTCGTTGGATTAGTTTTCAAAGATAGTGAAATCCAAGACGAGAATGATACTACTGAACTATTTCCGGAGGACGATGAATAGTGACAATGAATCAACATGATAGTCGTAGAATTGCACTACAGGCAATCTTTTTATCTAATCAAGATAAGGATTTGACTGTGCAAGAAGTTGAATCAAAGATATTGACAGTCTTTAATTTGAAGCAACTTTCTGCCTATAGTCAATCTTTGATTTCTGGTGTAATCGAAAATAGAGCTCAATTAGAAGCAGATATTACTAAGCACCTTAAATCTGGATGGAGACTAGAGAGGGTTAACGCTATTGTTGTAGCAATTATCGAAATTGCTTTGTACGAAATTAAATATAGCGAAAATATTGAGCCGAAAGTAGCTGTTAATGAAGCTTTGAATTTATGCGATGAGTTTGCAGATCCAAAGACAAAACCATTTGTTAATGGAATTTTGGCGAACTTTATGAATTAATAATTGATAGCCGGCGTTTGCCGGCTATTTTTTACAAGAAAATAGGTGAAAATATGGATAAAATACTCGATGGAAAAAAAGTAGCAGAATTAAAAAGTCAAAGACTTAAAGATTTTGTTAAGAATTTGATTGATCAGAAAAAACAACCACATTTTTGCGTAATTAATATTGGGGACAATGCAGCCAGCAAAGTTTACATCCGTGCAAAAACTCGCATGGCAGAAAAAATTGGTATTTTGCAGGAAAATATTCAATTACCAAAGACGGTTTCTGAAGATGAAGTTGTTGCCTTAATCAAAAAATTGAATGCTGATCCAGAAATCAACGGCGTGATGGTTCAATTGCCTGCTCCAGACCATATCAATGTTAAGAGATTAATGGATACCATCGATCCTGAAAAAGACGTGGACTGCTTGACGCCAACTAATATTGGTCGTCTTTGGGAAGGGGATCATTTCGTTGAGCCTGCAACAGCAGCTGGAATCATTAGTTTGCTAGAGGAATATGACATTGATTTAACTGGCAAGAAGGCAGTTATTATCGGCCGAAGCAATATTGTAGGTAAGCCATTAGCTGCACTTTTGCTTGAAAAGAACGCTTCAGTTTCAATTTTACATTCAAAAACCGACAATTTATCTGACTATACCCGTCAAGCCGATTTATTGGTAGCTGCTGTAGGTCAACCTGAATTAGTTAAAGCAGATATGGTTAAGCCTGGCGCAATTGTAATCGATGTGGGCATTAACCGAATCGACAATCATTTGGTTGGAGATGTTGCTTTTGATGAAGTAAAGGAGGTAGCTAATTTGATTACCCCTGTTCCTGGTGGAGTTGGTCCTTTGACTGTTGAGTCATTGATGGAGCAGGTTGTTAAATTGGCCAAAAGACAAGATGAGAGAAGATAAATATCTTACCGTAACGGATTTAAATTATTACATTACTCAAAAATTTAAAAATGATCCATACTTGCACAAGGTTTTTTTGCAAGGTGAATTATCAAACTTTCGTTTTCGGAGAAATTCTCACCAATATTTTTCGCTTAAAGATGAAAAATCAAAAATCAATGTGGTTATGTTTAGGACCTATTTTGATAAGGTGAAATTCAAGCCAGAAGAAGGTATGAAAGTCTATTTAACAGGCTACGTTTCAGTTTATGGCGCCCAAGGGTCTTATCAGTTTTATGCAGAAAGCATGGAGCCAGCGGGGTTAGGTGCACTTTATGAACGCTTGAGACAATTGCAAGAAAAGCTAAGCAAAGAAGGACTATTTGCAGCTGAACATAAGAAAAAATTACCTCATTTTCCTGATAGAATTGCAGTTGTTACTTCGGCTTCTGGTGCGGTTATTCACGATATTATGGTTACAGCCAATCGGCGCTTTCCACATGCTGAAATTGACCTGTTTCCTGCACAAGTTCAAGGTGATAGTGCTGCCCAAAGCCTAATAGATGCAATGAAACAAATTTTGGCGCAGGCTGATTTATATGACGTAATGATTATTGGTCGTGGTGGTGGATCGCTAGAAGATTTATGGCCGTTTAATGAAGAAATAGTTGTCCGTCAGGTCTACGACATGCCAATGCCGGTTATTTCTTCTGTCGGCCATGAAACAGATACCACCTTGTGCGATTTGGTAGCAGATGTGCGGGCAGCTACGCCAACAGCAGCCGCCGAATATGCGACGCCAAATTTAGCCGATGAACTAGCTAATATCCATCAATTGCAGAGCCGATTACTAGCTAATATCCAAAATATCATTAGAGGAAAAAGGGAAGTCTTGAACCGAATCAATAATTCAGTGATAATGCGAGAGCCGGCTAGACTTTATGATCAACAAATTCAAACCCTTGATCTTTTAAATAAGCGGTTGAATAATAGTATGCAGCAACAGTTGTTTACGGATCGGCAAAATTACCAATTATTAACGCAAAAACTGCTGGCAAGCAGCCCTAAACAACAAATTGTTAGCTTCAAGCAACAAAGAGAATTTTTGGCTAAACAAATTGTCTCCAGTATGAAGAACTTGCTAACGAGCAAAAGGACTACTTTGCGTCAGAAAATGCAGCAGCTTGATGACTACAGCCCGCTAAAGACTTTGGATCGTGGCTATAGCTATACAACTGTTGCTGATGGAAAAGCGGTTAGTTCGGTAGAGCAAGTGAAAGTAAATGATTCAATTACCGTTCACTTTAAGGATGGAGCGATTGAAGCGAAGATTGCAGAAATTAAGGAAGAAACTTATGGCAACAAAGAAGAATAATTTTGAGGATCAATTAGTTGAATTAGAAAAAATCGTAACCAGTCTAGAAAATGGCAACGTACCTTTGGAAGACGCCTTGAAGCAATTTCAAACAGGTATAAAGCTTAGCCGAGAACTTGATCAAAAGTTGACTCAAGCAGAAGAAACTGTGGCTAAGTTGATCGATAAGGATGGAACAGTTCACCAACTAGATCCTAATAACGCAAACGCACCAGAGGAATAAAATGACGACATTTAAAGAATTTCAAGCACATTGGACACCAACTATTAATCAATATTTAGAAGAAAAACTGAGTCAAGAAGTTGAAGACGAAACCTTCCGTCAAATCATGCTTTACTCAGTTGTTGCAGGTGGGAAAAGATTGCGCCCATTGCTATTTTTGGCTACTGCCAGTGTAGCTGGAATGGAAATTGGCGAAAATGAATTGAAAATTGCCTGCGGAATAGAACTTATCCACACATATTCGCTCATTCATGACGATCTGCCAGCAATGGATAACGATGATTATCGCCGTGGCAGATTAACAAGTCACAAAAAGTGGGGCGAAGCTGAAGCTATTTTAGCTGGAGATGCCCTTCTTCCATTAGGAATTCAATGGATTGCCCAAGGTAGTCAAGATTGGCGTTTAGTAGAAATTATTACTAAAGCTGTTGGCCCTAATGGAATGGTTGGCGGACAATATTTAGATATTGATTCAACTAATAATGATGCCGTAGCACAAAACGAAGCCTTGATCGACAAGATGGAATGGCTTAAAACGGGCTGCTTGATTGAAGCTAGCGTCAAAATGGCCACAGTTCATGCAAACATGTCCCAAGAATCGAGCGAAAAGTTAGTTGACTTTGCTCGAGCATTTGGTCGAGCTTTCCAAATCTATGATGATTTGATTGATATCATTGAATCTTCCCAAGAAGCAGGCAAGGCAACTCACAAAGACCAAGAAGTTGGTAAGAACAACACCTTAACGGTTTTAGGCATTGATAAGAGTCGTCAGGAATTGCAAGGATTGATTGACAAGGCTAAAGCAGATCTTGCAGCAGTCAATGGAGAAGTCTTGCTAGGCATTTTAGACTTATACAAAAAGGTATTGTAATGGCAAAAGAACGCGCAGATGTATTGTTAACCCAACAAGGGTTGTTTAATTCAAGGTCTCAAGCTCAAAGAGCAATTATGGCAGGGCTTGTTTCAGACCATAACCATCAACGAATTGACAAAAGTGGAACCAAGTTTCCACTTGATGAAGTCTTTTATGTTAAAGAGGATGGCAAAAAGTATGTGTCACGTGGAGGCTTTAAGCTAGAAAAGGCCTTGAAGTCTTTTGAAATTGATTTAACTGATAAGCTTTGCTTGGATATTGGTGCTTCAACTGGAGGCTTTACTGATGTAGCCTTGCAAAACGGTGCGAGAATGGTTTATGCCTTGGATGTTGGTTACAATCAACTAGCTTGGCAATTGCGCGATGATCCACGAGTTATCGTTATGGAGAAGCAGAATTTCCGCTATAGCAAGCCAGAAGATTTTGAACAAGGAATGCCAGACTTTGCCATGACTGATGTTTCTTTTATTTCATTGGATTTGATTCTGCCTCCAATGTTTGAAATTCTCAAGGATGGCTGCGATGCTGTTTGCTTAATTAAGCCACAATTTGAAGCTGGTCCTGAAAATGTCGGCAAAAATGGAATCGTGCATGATCATGCAGTCCATCAGCAAGTAATTGAGCATACGGTTCAAGTAGCTCGAGAGATCGGTTTTAACGTTTTAGGCTTAGATTATTCCCCAATTAAGGGTGGAAAAGGAAATATTGAATTCTTGATTCATTTGCAAAAAGATGAACAAAATGGCGGCCAATATTTAGCTAAGGAAACAGCTCAAGATGTTGTTGCTCGAGCAGTTGCTGGCTTATAGAAGGGGAATGTCATATGCTAGTTGAACTCGATATTCAAAATTTTGCAATCATCAAGAGCCTAAAAGTTCGCTTCCAAGAAAATATGACTGTCTTAATTGGTGAAACTGGTGCAGGTAAGTCCATCTTGATCGACGCCGTTTCATTATTGATGGGTGGCCGCGGCCAAAAAGAAATGATCCGGACTGGCGAAACTAAAGCAGTTATTACAGGATTATTTGAGCCAATCGATCAAAAAGAAATCATTGCCGATCTATGTGAAAAATACGGTCTACCTTATGACGATGGTCAACTAGTGGTTAGCCGGGAACTAGCTAACAAAGGTCGCAACGTCGTAAGGATCAATGGTCAACTGACAACGATCAATGTTTTGCGCGAATTAGGCAATTATTTAGTCGATATCCATGGTCAAAATGATCAGCAAGTTTTGATGGATCAGGATCGACAAATTGACTTAGTCGATGACTATGCACCAGCTGAGTTTAAGGCTGATCTAGCAGCTTATCTTACTGATTATGAAGAATGGAAGAAAGTCTCTAGTCAATTGAAATCATTGCGTCAAAATGCACAAGAATTAGCCCAAAAGCAAGATATTTTACAATTTCAAAACGATGAGCTAGAAGCAGCCAATCTTGAAGATCCACATGAAGATGAGAGTCTAGAAGAAGAATATAGTGAATTATCCAATTTCCAAAAAATTGCCGATACTGCATCATACTTTATGCAAATGTATGATGATGACGAGCATGGGATCGCCACTTTGTTAAGCGATGCCCAAGATGCTGCAGCTGATTTGGCTTCTTATGGCAGCAAGTTCAAGAATTTTTCAACTACGGTTGAAGAAGGAGTGTACGCTTTAAGCGATGCTAGATCAGAATTGTCTGATTTGATGGATCAGCTAGATTTTGATGAAGAAAGATTCCAGTATGTATCTCACCGAATTGATACTTTGAATACTCTCAAGAAAAAATATGGTCCGACTTTGCCAGATGTGTTCAAATTTTACGAAAAGGTACAGACAGAGCTTGGTCAATTTGAAACTGGCGGCTTAGATGAAGAAAAATTGCAGCAAGAATTGAGCAAGATTGAAGATCGTTTGCAAAAAAAGGCCCGTAAGCTTCATTTGACTCGCGAGGAAATTGCTCATTCGCTAGAAAGTCAAATCAAGGAAGAATTAGCTGATCTATATATGGAAAAGGCCCGTTTTTCAATTAATTTTGAAGAAACGACGACTTTTACCTCAAAAGGAACAGACAAAATTACTTTCTTGATTGCTCCTAACCCTGGCGAAGATTTGATGCCACTAGTTAAAATCGTTTCTGGTGGTGAGCAGTCTAGATTGATATTGGCCTTGAAGTCGATCTTTAGTAAGGTAGAACCCGTTGGAACAATGATCTTTGACGAAATTGATACAGGAGTTTCGGGACGAGTTTCAGCTGCTATTGGTCGAAAGATGCATTCAATTGGCAAGAATAAGCAAGTTATTGCAATTACTCACTCACCGCAAGTTGCTGCAGCGGGTGACCAGCGTTATTTGGTAGCTAAGGAAGTCAAAGATGGTGCAACTTTCACCCAGGTTGGACCATTAAGCAAAGAAGAAACAATCACTGCCATTGCTCAAATGATGGCCGGCAGCAATGTTACTGATGCGGCTAAGCAAAATGCGGTTGATTTGATGAAGAGTTTTAAAGATGATACTGATACTCAGAATTAATATCGTCAAAAACAAGACAATACTTGAAAAACCCTTATCCTTAGTGCAAAATAGACATATTAGTATTTTGTAGGAGAGCGCGGCATGGCAGATAAAGGTTTATTATTAGTTTTATCAGGTCCTTCAGGTGTTGGAAAAGGAACTGTTAAGAGTTCAATTGTTGATAACAAGGTTTTTCCATTTGAGTATTCTGTCTCAATGACTACTCGCAAGCCTCGTCCAGGCGAAGTGGATGGCAAAGACTACTACTTTGTAACCGAAGAAAGATTCAAGCAGGCAATTGCCGATGGAGAATTGCTAGAATATAACAAGTATGTTGGCAATTATTACGGTACTCCATTAGCACCGGTAAAGAACTTGCTTAAAGAAGGCAAAGATGTTTTACTAGAAATTGATGTAAATGGTGCACAAAAAGTTAGAGAAAAGATGCCAGATGGTGTCTTCATCTTTTTGACCCCGCCAGATTTACATACTCTTCATTTACGACTAGAAAATCGTGGAACTGAGTCTGAAGAAGTAATTCTTGGCAGAATCAAGCAAGCGCGTAAAGAAATCCTTGTGATGCAAGATTACGATTATGCGGTTGTTAATGACACCGTTGCTAATGCAGTTGATCATATTAAGGCAATTGTTGATGCAGAGCATGTTAGCGTTAAGCGCGTTATTGATGACTATCGCCAAATGGTTAGAGAGGATTAATTATGAGAATTACATATCCATCAATTGATGATTTACTTGAAAAGGTTGATTCACGTTACTCATTGTCAGTTTTAGCAGCTAAGAGAGCTCATCAATTAGAAGCTGGCGATCCATCAGCTTTGAAGATCTTCAAATGTGATAAGGCTGTAGGCCAGGCTTTAGAAGAAATCGAAGCTGGTAAGGTTACAGTTGATTTATCAATTGAAGCTTAACTAGATTAATCTGAAAATTGGTTACTAAGATAAGACAGGCTGGGATTAATCCCGGCCTGTTTTTGGTCAGGAGGGAAAATGATTGCACAGGTAATCGTAGATATTGCTGCCAAACAAACAGATCGAATTTTTGAATACCATGTTCCTGACGAACTAGCTGATATTGAGATTGGTTCAAGAGTTTATGTCCCATTTGGTCCGCGAAAATTACAGGGATTTGTTGTCGGTTTAACCGATAGTAGTGAATATAAGGGAGAATTGAAGGATCTTTTATTAGTCGTGGATGAAATGCCGCCACTAACTAAGGAATTGGTACAGCTGTCAGATGATCTTTCTAAGGATATTTTTTCATATCGAATTAGTATTCTAAAGGCCATGCTGCCAAGCGTCATGCGTGCTAATTATCATAAAATTTTGCAGCCAGCTGATGAGCAAGCGGCCAATTTGCCAATTTTTCAAGGAGATCCACTAGACTTGAATCAAGCAATGGATCCCAAACTAGCTGGCCAAGTTAGAAAGTTACTGGCAAATAAACAAGCAAAAGTTGAATACATTATCGAAAATCGGGCTAAAAGTAAAACTGAAAATCAATATGAACTGCTAGTTGATAAGGATGAGTACATCAAGATATACAACACCTTGCGTCAAAATGCTGTCAAACAAAAGCAACTCTTGATGGACGTGATTGAGAATTTTGATCAGTATCCTAAAAGACAAAAGCAGCTAGAACAAGATGCACAGGTCAATGGTGCGACTTTGACTAATGCTGTTAAAAGGGGCTGGCTGAAGAAAAATGAAGTTGAAGTTTATCGTGATCCGCTAAAAGATGAATCAAATTTTGTTGCTAAAAAAATTGAGCTTAATTTACAGCAGCAAGATGCTTTGTCAAAAATTAGTCAGAGCATTTTACAAACTGAAAATAAAACTTTTCTCTTGGAAGGTATTACTGGTAGTGGAAAAACTGAAGTCTACTTGCATGCGATTGCCCGTACGCTTGATTTTGGAAAAACTGCACTGATGCTGGTGCCAGAAATTTCGCTTACTCCGCAGATGGTGTCGCAAGTCAAGGCTAGATTTGGACAAGAAGTTGCCGTTTTGCATAGCGGTTTGTCAGAAGGAGAGCGCTATGATGAATGGCGCAAGATCAGACAAGGAAAAACCAAAGTTGTTGTTGGAGCCCGTAGCGCGATTTTTGCACCATTGACCAATATCGGCTTGATCATTATCGATGAAGAACATGAATCGTCTTATAAGCAAGAGACTGAACCACGTTATCACGCTAGGGATGTTGCCATTTGGCGTAGCAACTTTAATCATTGCCCTTTGGTTCTTGGTAGTGCAACCCCATCACTAGCAAGCCGAGCTAGAGCGCAAAAGAATGTTTATCAGTTATTGACTCTTACTCAAAGAGCAAATAAAAAGCAATTGCCTCAGGTCAACTTGATTGATTTAAAGCAGGTTCAGTTTGCCGGATCACAATTTGATCTCTCAGTAGGACTAGTTGAAGCAATTCGCAATCGACTAGAAAAAAGAGAACAAGTGATCTTGATGCTCAATCGCCGGGGCTTTGCGAATTTTATGCTTTGTAGAGAATGCGGCTTTGTTTTAAAGTGTCCAAATTGTGACTTGTCTTTAACTATGCATAAAGACAGCCAAAGCATGCAATGCCACTACTGTGGCTATACAACGCAGATTCCTTATCGCTGCCCAAATTGTCAAAGCTCGCAAATTCGTTTCTTAGGAACGGGAACGCAAAAAGTTCAAGAGGAATTGCTTGAATTGATTCCAAATGCCCGAATTTTGCGGATGGATGTAGATACAACCAGAAGAAAGGGAAGCTATAAAAAGATTTTAGACAGCTTTGCTAATCATGAAGCTGATATTTTATTAGGAACACAGATGATTGCCAAGGGTCTGGATTTCCCTAATGTAACCCTAGTTGGCGTGGTCAACGCCGATACTGGTTTGTGGGTGCCAGATTACAATTCGTCTGAGCGAACTTTTGAATTGTTGACGCAAGTTTCAGGTCGAGCTGGTCGAGCAGAAAAAACTGGCGAAGTCCTGATTCAAACTTATAATCCTGAACATTATGCAATAAAATTGGCTCAAACTCAGGATTATGAGCAATTCTATCGCTATGAAATGCGTGTGCGTCATATGGGCAACTATCCGCCATATTTCTACACAGTTTTGATTTCAATTGCTTCTAAAAATGAACAAGTTGCAGCTAAGGAAGCATTTAAGATTCGTCGTCAGTTGCAAGGAAATCTAAATAAAGATACGATTATTTTAGGTCCGACCCCGAGTGCAATTTCTCGATTAAAAAATCAATATTATTACCAAATACTGGTAAAATATAAAAAAGAAGACAACCTAAATAAGTTATTGCATCAAATTCAAGATGATGCGCAAGGCGTTAAAAAATATGGGTTAAATATCTACATAGATAAGGAACCAGAACGAATACTTTAAGGAGAGAATTAATGATATCAATCATTTTTATGGGAACACCTAATTTTGCTGTTCCAATTTTGGAAGGCTTGCTTGAAGCAGGATATGACATCAAGGCTGTTGTTACTCAACCCGATAAAAAGGTTGGTCGCAAGCAAATTGTTACCAAGACTCCAGTTAAAATTGCAGCTGAGGCTCATGATTTAAAGGTATATCAACCAGTAAAACTATCTGGCTCGCCAGAATTAGAAGAATTAATGGAACTTCAAGCCGATTTGATCGTGACAGCAGCTTATGGACAATTTTTGCCAACTAAGTTCTTGAATTCAGTTAGAATCGCAGCCGTAAATGTTCACGGATCATTGCTTCCAAAATATCGCGGTGGTGCACCAATTCAATATTCATTGCTTAACGGCGACGCTCAAACTGGAATTACCATTATGGAAATGGTAAAGAAGATGGACGCTGGTGATATGTATGCCCAAAAGGCAATCGACATCTTGCCAGAAGACACTACTGGTAGTTTATTTGACAAATTGTCATTAGTTGGTCGAGACTTGCTTTTAGAAACTTTGCCAAAAATTATCGATAATAGTATCGAAAAAGTTGCTCAAGATGAAAGCAAGGTTGTCTTTTCACCAAATATTTCAAAGGATCAAGAAAAGATCAGTTCAAAATTGACTGCAACGCAAGCAAACAACTTGATTCGTGCCTTGAATCCAGATCCAGGTGCCTACATTGAAATGAATGGCAAGCGTTTGAAGGTTTGGAAAGCAGAAGTGGCTGAAGAATCAACTAATATTGAGCCAGGCTGCTTAGTTGACAACAAAGGCCGTTTTGCACTTAGCTTTGCCGGTGGCAGCGTTTTGAATCTTTTGGAATTACAACCTGCTGGTAAGAAAGCAATGAATGTAAAGAACTTTCTTAATGGACAGGGAAGCAAATTTGTAGCAGGAGAGAGAATTTTTGACTAAGAATACAGCTCGTTCAGTTGCCCTAGATATTCTGATCAATATTTTGACCAAAAATTCATATTCGAATATCAGTTTGAATCATAGCTTGGAAAATGCCCAATTAAGTCAAGCCGACCAAAACTTGGCTACAAATATTGTATATGGGACAATCCAGCACAGAATTTTCTTGGAGTACCAATTAAAAGACTTGATTCAAACTAAGTTAACTGAGAAACATTTAATGCCACTTTTGCTCATGAGCGCATATCAAATAATCTTTTTGGATAAAGTTCCAGCTCGTGCCGTTTTGGATGAAGCAAACAAGTTAGCCAAAAGCTATGGCTCTAAGCGCTCAAATGGCTATCGAATCGTCAATGGAGTTTTGCGCTCACTGACTAGACGAGGGGTAGTTTTGCCAGATGATGAAAATAGCATCGAATATCTAAGCGTCAAAGAAAGTATGCCGCAATGGCTAGTAGAATATTTCGTTAAAGAATGGGGCAGACCAAGAGCGCAAGCAATGTTTGCTAGCTTTAATGAAACGGCCAAAAATTCTATTCGAGTTTCTAGCTTAGCTGATCAAGAACAAGTGTTTACGCAATTGACTCAGCTTGGCTATGAGCCAGTTAAGTCTGATCTTTCGCCAAGCAACCTAATTTTGAAACATGGTGGGGTTATTAAGGAAGACTTATTCAAAAATGGTGATATTACCATTCAAGATGAAGCAGCTGGCTTAGTAGTTCAAGCCTTTGATTTCAAAGGGGATGAGCAAGTATTAGATGCCTGCAGTGCTCCTGGCGGCAAAACAGTTCAAATTGCTGAACATTTAACTACTGGTCAAGTGACCGCTTTAGACATTCACAAAAATAAGTTGAATTTGGTTAAGAAAAACGCTCAGCGAATGAAAGTGGCTGACAAGCTTAAAGTAGCCGCAATCGATGCTAGAGCGTCAGATAGTTATTTCTCAGATCAAAGATTTGATAAAATATTGGTGGATGCACCATGTTCTGGTTTAGGCTTGATGAGACGAAAGCCAGAGATTCGCTATACTAAAAAGCCAGAAGATTTAGTTAATTTGCAAAAAATTCAGCTAGCAATCCTGGACCATGTTAGCCAGCTTTTAAATAAAGGCGGAGAATTAGTTTATTCAACTTGTACGATTTCCCGGCAAGAAGATGAAGACGTAATTGAAAAATTCTTGATGGCGCATCCAGCTTATAGTTTGGAAAAATTTGAAGTCGCAAAATTAAAATCCGATTCAGGCATGCTCAAGATTTTGCCAGATGAATTCGGAAGCGATGGATTTTTTATTGCAAAGTTAAAATTGCGAGGTTAAGTTTTGATAGAAACAGCATATGCTTCAAGTATTGGTAGAATACGTAAAAGCAACCAAGATTTTGTAAAAGTATTTAAAAATAAAAGTGGTGTTACATTAGCGATTGTGTGTGATGGCATGGGTGGACACCAAGGTGGGGATGTTGCTTCGACAATGGCTGTTAGTCATTTAGGACATAACTTTATTGCCACCGATTTTACTGATCCAAAACCTGCGCGCAAGTGGCTTGAGGTACAACTTACTTCTGAAAACGAAACAATCTTGAAGGCAGCAGACCGCTTCCCAGATTTAAATGGCATGGGCACAACCATTGTGCTTGCTTTTACCTTTGAAGATAGCGCCTTAATTGCCCACTTAGGAGATTCACGGGCTTACAGCTATGCTGATGGCAAGTTCGTGCAATTGACTCAAGACCATTCATTAGTCAATGAACTAGTAAAGATGGGTCAAATTACCAAAGAGCAAGCTAAGCATCACCCACAAAAGAATATTATTACGCAAGCACTAGGCGTCTCTAGCACAATTGATCCTGAGTTTGCTGAAATTCAGCTAAAAGCTGGCGATGCGCTCTTGCTTTGTACGGATGGTTTGACCAACTCCTTGTCTGATCCACAGATTCAGCAGATTTTAGCAACTAAAGATCTGACTTTAAAGGATCGCTGCATTAAATTAATCAACGAAGCAAATAGACTCGGAGGCGGGGATAATATTACCGTCTGCCTAGTATGGTGCAAGGAGGAAGACGGTAAATGATCGATAAAGGTTATTTGCTGGGAGAGCGCTATCGAATAATTGATATATTAGGCGAAGGTGGCATGGCTAATGTCTATTTGGCCGAAGATATTATTTTGCAAAGAAAAGTCGCAGTAAAGCTTTTAAGACTGGATCTAAGAAAAGAACCACAAACTGAGTCTCGTTTTCAAAGAGAAGCTCTAGCGACTAGCGAACTAAGTCATCCTAATATTGTTTCGGTTTTAGATGTTGGCACAGATCAAGGCTTGCCATACATGGTAATGGAGTACGTAGATGGGCCGGATTTGAAGGATTATATCCGCGAAAATTCGCCGCTTGATCTGGATGAAGTAATCAGAATTATGGATCAAATTTTGAGCGCGGTTGCCCTAGCTCATAAACATAATGTGATTCATAGAGATTTGAAGCCACAAAATATTCTGATGGATCAAAGAGGAAATGTTAAAATTGCCGATTTCGGAATTGCAGTAGCTTTAAATCAAAGTTCGATTACTCAAACCAATGCAGTTATGGGCTCGGTTCATTATATGTCGCCTGAGCAAACTCGTGGCGGGTTAGTTACAGCTCAATCAGATATTTATTCTTTAGGAATAATTTTGTATGAATTGATTACGGGGACTGTGCCATTTAGTGGAGAAACCCCGGTTTCTGTAGCTTTAAAGCATGCCCAAGAGCCAATACCTTCGATTAGAAGAAAAGATAAGAAAGTACCACAGGCGCTTGAAAATGTTGTTTTAAAAGCAACTTCAAAAGATCCACGAGATCGTTATGCTTCTGCCCAAGCGATGCAAGCAGATTTGGACACCAGTCTGGAACTTAGTCGCAGGGATGAACCAATTTTTAAACCGCAATATGGCTTAAAAAACGATGACCCGACGATTGTTTTATCAGATATTAATGCCAAAAATAAGCCAAAAGCTGACAGCAAAGCTCCTAAGACTCAAGAAAAAGTGCCGTTTTGGCAGAATGTTAGAAAGCATTGGCTTTGGTTTGTCTTTATTGGAATTGCAGCGGTGTTGATTGTTTCAATTATGGCTTTTGCTTTAACAGGCAAAAATACCACCGTGGTTCGTATACCAGATGTCACTAACATGACTGAGGGCAAGGCAAGGACCAAGCTTGAAAAGGCAGGGCTAGTTGCTGGAAAGATTCAGCATAAAGAATCCGACAGCATTGATGCCGGCAAGGTAATTTCAACTAATCCATCTGCCGGCTCAACCGTCAAAAAGGGTCGAAGCGTTGATCTGGTAGTTTCAAAGGGAGCTGGAATGGTTAAAGTACCCGATGTAACAGGTATGGACTATGAAGATGCCGTCAATAAGCTTGAAAAATTGGGCTTTAGCGTAATCCGGGAAAATCAGAATTCAACTACTGTGCCAGAAGATGAAGTTATTTCTCAAAGCGTTGCTGCTGGAGTTGAAGTAAAGCCAAGTCAAACTACGATAACCTTGGTTGTCTCACAAGGCGATAATAAGGAAGATGACAAAGACACCATTAAATTGAAAGATTTGACTGGTGAAACTTTGTCAAGCGCCCAAGAATACGCTGAAAAGAATGACCTAACATTGCAGATCACGCAAGACTATTCTGATACGGTTGAAAAAGATCATATCATTTCGATGAAACCTGAAGCTGGTACAGAAGTTCATCCAGGATCTACAATAACGATCACTGTATCTAAGGGTAAGGCTGACGAAGTGACAACCGAGATTACTAAGACTTTCACGGTTAATTACGTTGACAACAATTCTTCTGAAGATATAGACAAAGATGCCGACGATAGCAGTCAAAGCAGCGATAATTTAGGCAACCATATTCAAATTTACATTAAAGACGACAACCATTCCTTGAGTAATATTTACCGCGATCTATATATTCATGACGATATGAATTTCTCAATTCCGTTTTATTTGAAGAATGGATCGGGTCAATTAAAGGTTATTCGCGATGGGGAAACCATCTTAAATGAAAAGGTGACTAAATGACAGTCAAAATAGAGCAAGGGACAGTTATTAGTCTAAATGCAGGCTTTTATGATGTTCAAACTGATAAAGAAGTAATTAGAACAAGAGCTAGAGGTGTTTTTCGTCAAAAAAACCAAAAACCTGCTGTTGGCGATAAAGTAGAGATCAAGCATGATGAACAAGGTACCAGCTACTTGGTAAAAATTTTGCCTAGAAAAAACCGTATCGGTCGGCCTGCTGTAGCCAATGTTAGTCATGTTTTGCTAGTGATTTCAGCAGTTGAACCAGATTTTTCTGTACAGTTGTTAGATCGTTTTTTGACTTTCTTTGCCTGGCAAAATGTTAAAGTGACGATCTATTTATCAAAAGCCGATCTAGTCGATCCACAAAAATTGGCTGAGATAAAAGAAAATCTGAATTATTATGCTAAGATTGGCTACCCGGTTTTCACTGATAAGAAGCTTTTAGAGCAAGAATTGCCATCATTGATTGGAGTGGATGAAATTTGGACTTTAGCCGGCCAATCAGGAGCTGGAAAGTCAACTTTATTGAATTATTTGAAGCAAGATGCCAACCAGTCTACAGCGGCAATTTCAACAGCTTTAAACCGCGGAAAGCATACGACAAGAGTTGTACAGCTTTTCAGACTTGAACAGGGCTTTTTGGCAGATACGCCAGGATTTTCAGCAATTGATTTAACGCCAATTAAGTTGGTTGATTTGGCCAATTATTTTGTGGAATTTGTTCAAGCAAGCAGCAACTGCAAATTCCGGGGTTGCCAACATTTAAAAGAGCCTAAATGCGAAGTAAAGCGCCTATTAGAAGAAGAAGTTATCCTAGCAAGTCGCTATGAAGATTATTTGGCGCTAAGAGAAGAGATTAGTGAGGGAAGAATTCCCGAGTATTTGAAGTGATTGAGGTAAAAAATGATAATCGCACCATCAATTTTGAATGCAAATAATTTACAATTAGGAAACGATATTAAGAAGGCTTCAGAAGCTGGAATTACGAGATTTCATATTGACATTATGGATGGACATTTCGTTCCTAATTTGTCATATGGCCCACAATTGGTTAAGGATTTTAAACGCGAATTCCCAATGACTGATGCAGAAATCCACTTGATGAGTGACAATCCTAAGGATTTGATTCCAGCTTTTGTTCAAGCAGGAGCTGATTTATTGGAATTTCACTATGAAGCAATGGACGAAGGCCAAGTTAGCTATTGGTTAGATTACTTAGCTTCAAATGGAGTAAGACCGGGTTTGGTTTTGAATCCTGATACGCCAGTTTCAGTTTTAGACAAGTTTGCGCCAAAATTGAAGCAGGTTTTATTGATGACTGTTTATCCTGGATTTGGCGGTCAAAAATTCATCGAAGCATCAATTGATCGAATTAAAGAAGCTAGAAAAATTATTGATCAAACTGGCTCAAGAATTACCCTTGAAGTCGATGGCGGCATTAATGCAGATACAATCAAGCTTGCTAAAGATGCTGGAGCCAATGTTTTTGTGGTTGGCTCTTACTTATTCAAAGATGGCGATGTTGCAGGCAAGGTTAATAAACTTAACGAGATTCTAGCATGATAGCTTACGCATTATTAGGAGGCCCAAAAGAAGAGTGGCCCATAGATATTAAAGATATTTTGCTAAAAGCGCAAAACAATCATGATTTGATCATTGGAGTGGATCGAGGGAGTCTGCTTTTAGAAGAATTAGGAATAACTCCAGACTTAGCTGTTGGCGATTATGATTCTTTAAAAAAGGCTGAACTAGCTCAAATTGAACATTCAGTGGCAGATATTAGATATTCCAACCCGATAAAAAATTACACTGATTCGGAGTTAATGATTCGAATTGCTTTTGAAGAATATCAAGTCGATTCCTTGGTAATTTTGGGTGCCACTGGCGGAAGAATTGACCATTTCTTGGTTAATATGTTCATGATGCTTAATCCAGACGTTCGTCAGTATAGTGAAAAGATTGTTTTGCTAGATCGCCAAAATAAGATCCGCTATTATCTGCCAGGACAACATAAGATTGCCTGGGAGAATTATCCTTACTTTGGCGTGGCTACTTTGTCTGCAGTGGATAATTTGACCATAGCTGAAGCTAAATACCATTTAGAAAATTACTCAGTAGCTTATCCGCAAATCTTTTCTTCAAATGAATTTGCGGATAAGGGCAAAGATTTCAAATTATCTTTTGCCAAGGGGATGGTTAGCGTAATTTTTTCAAAGGATCTTGAGCGCTTTTATCATCTTAACAATTAAAAAATTGCACAATAAAACACCCTATCTAGTCTAAATCGACCGGATAGGGTGTTTTGTTGCGTTGTACTACAAGCACAAGCGCCTTTTTTATCTGAATTCAAACAAAAAAGAAAGCCTATCAAATAAATGATAGATAAGCTTCTCTTCGCATTAAACGCGAGTAACTTTACCTGACTTCAAAGTCTTGGTTGAAACCCAAACACGCTTTGGCTTACCATCAACAAGAATACGAACCTTTTGAAGGTTTGGCTTCCATGCACGACGAGTTGAGTTCAAGGCGTGTGAACGAGTGTTACCGAAAGTAGTCTTCTTGCCAGTTACAAAATCCTTTGCCATTTGCTAAACCCCCTTTACTTGTAATCATACTTTATAACGATAGCATAACTTTAAATTCAATTCAACCAAAAAAGTATTTTACTTCTGTTGTTTTCACTAAAATTTTTCTTTTTACTATGATAAAATTGATTCATATGTAAAGACAATAAAGACGGAGGAAAAACATGGCTGTTAAAATCAAAACAAAAGATGGTTTGATTGATATTTCAAACGGAGTAATTGCAACTGTTGTTGGTAGTGCAGCTACGTCTAATTACGGCGTTGTTGGTATGGCATCAAAAAATGCTATTCGCGATGGTTTTGATGGAATACTTAATCGAGCAAATTACAAACGCGGTGTTGTTGTCAAGTCAGAAAATAATGAAATTACGGTTGATGTTTATATCATTGTTGGTTACGGCTTAAAGATTTCAGAAGTAAGCCGTAACGTTCAAGGTAGTGTTAAGTACAATTTGAAGAATCAGCTTGGAATAGATACCAAGGCCGTTAATGTCATCGTTCAGAGCGTTAAGGTACTTGACGAATAACACAAGCGGAGGTTATAAGATTGGTTTTAAAGGAAATAAGTAGTAAACAATTCAGAGATATGGTGCGTGTAGCTACTCACCGTATGAGCAAGAATGCAGAGTTTGTCAATTCATTGAATGTCTTCCCAGTGCCAGATGGCGATACTGGAACAAACATGAATTTGACTATCGAATCTGGTGCTAAGGCAGTTGCCGAAAACAATAGTCAAAATGTTGGCGATTTGACCGAAAGCCTTGCTAAGGGAATGTTGATGGGAGCACGTGGAAATAGTGGGGTTATTACTTCTCAGCTATTTAGAGGTTTCTATAAAGCAACTCAAGGTATGAAGACCTTGAATGCTCAAGAATTATCTGATGCATTCTCAAATGGTGTTGTCACAGCTTATAAGGCGGTTATGAAGCCAGTTGAAGGTACAATTTTGACTGTTGCTAGAGTAGCAGCTTTAGAAGGTGCCAACAAGGTTAATGAAACTGACGATATTGAAGAAGTTATGAAGGCGATTGTTGAAGGTGCTAGAAAAGCTCTTAAGACTACGCCAGATTTATTGCCAGTTTTGAAGCAAGTTGGAGTTGTTGACTCAGGTGGTCAAGGCTTGCTCTTCATCTATGAAGGCTTCTTAGAAGGTTTATTAGGCGAAAACTTTGCCGACAAATATCAACCTAGCTCAGAAGAAATGGATGAAATGCTGAAGGCAGAACACCACAAGGGTACTATCTCTCAACTTTCTACCAAGGACATCGTTAATGGTTACTGTACTGAAATCATGGTCGACTTGCAGGCTGATCTTCCAGATAAAAAGCCATTTGATCTTGAAGAATTCAGAAAGCACCTTTCAAAATTAGGTGATTCCTTATTGGCTGTTTCTGATGGCGAAGTTGCTAAGGTTCACGTTCACACTGAACACCCAGGCGATGTCTTCCAATACGGAAGCCAATTCGGTCAACTTGGAAAGATCAAGATTGACAATATGAGAATCCAACACGAAACCATCGTCAACGATGATGAAGAAAAGCAAGAAGCAGTTGAATTTGCAGTTATTGCTGTTTGCTCAGGAAACGGTATTAGAAAGTTATTCGAAAGCGAAGGCGTAAACCGCATTATCTCTGGTGGTCAAACAATGAACCCATCAACTGCGGATATTGTTGATGCAATTAAGAAATCCGGTGCTAAGCAAGCCATCCTGCTTCCAAACAACGGCAACATTGTTATGGCTGCTCGTCAAGCTGCAGAAGTTAGTGATATCCCAGTAGGAATTGTACCAACCAAGACAATTTCTCAAGGCTTGACTGCAATGCTCGCCTTTGACCCAGAAGCTTCAGTAGATGAAAATGTTGAAGCAATGACTGAAGAACTTGGCTCAGTTGTTTCAGGTGAAGTAACTAGAGCTAACCGCGATACTAATATTGATGATGTAGAAATCCATAAGGATGATTACCTTGGTATTGTCGATGGTAAGATTAAGGTAGCCGATGTCGACTTGGTAGATGCCAGCGTGGAAATGATCAAGAAGATGCTTGATGAAGATTCAGAAATCGTAACTATTATGTATGGCCGCGATTCTAACGAAGCTCAAGCAGAAGAAATTCAAGCTAAGCTTGAAGAAGAATTTGAAGATCTTGAATTTGAAATTCATGATGGTGGTCAACCGGTTTACAATTTCTTAGTTTCGGTAGAATAATGACAAGCAGTGCATTATTCAAACCTGTGACTGATTTAAAGGGCGTAGGGACAAAGACTGCAGCTGATTTAGGAAGCCTGGGAATATACAGCATCTATGATTTGCTTTACTATTTTCCATTTAGGTATGATGAATTGCAGACTTTGCCATTTGACCAACTTATGGATGGTCAAAAAGTCCTATTAAAGGGAATAATTGCCACTGAACCATATCTTAGTCGATTTGGCTATAAAAAAAGCCGCTTAAGCTTTAAGTTGAAAATTGACCATGATATTGTCATGGTCAATTTTTTTAATCAGCCATGGGTAAAATCTCAACTAGAAGTTGGCCAAGAAATAGCTGTCTATGGAAAATATGAGCTCTCTCGGCAGAGTTTATCGGCTTTCAAGTTAATTGCCAAAAAAGAAAATGAATCGGGTATGGCGCCGATTTATTCGGTTAATCGTCACATTAAGCAAAAAAAGTTAGTTGGCTTAATTGATCTGGCTTTAGAAGAATTTGCCGATCAAATTGTTGATCTAGTGCCTAAATCTATCAGAAGCAAGTATCGCTTGATGAATGAAAAAGATTTGGTTTTGCGCATGCATCATCCTAAAAACGGAATTGAAGCGCAACTTGCCAAAAGAAGTGCAATTTTTCGTGAGTTTTTCATTTTTCAATTGCAACTGGCAGAATTAGGTCACCAGATCAAAGAAAATATCAATGGTATTCCTAAGAAGTACGATCTTAATGAGATAAAAGAATTAACTAATTCTCTGCCGTTTGAATTATCTGATGATCAAAAGCAAGTAATCAATGAAATTTACGCTGATATGCACTCAGGTAGGCAAATGAGGCGGCTATTACAAGGGGATGTAGGTTCAGGAAAAACCATTGTAGCTGTTTATGCGATTTTTGCGGCCATTACGGCTGGCTATCAGGCCGCTTTGATGGTTCCAACCGAAATTCTAGCTACGCAGCATTTTGATAAAATCGAAGAGCTTCTGCGGCCTCTTGGCGTTAGGGTAGCCTTATTGACAGGAAACACTAAAACGCTGGAGCGACGAGAGATTTATCGCGAATTATTAGACGGAACGATTAATGTTGTAATTGGAACTCATGCTTTGATTCAACCTAATGTCATTTTTAAGAATTTGGGCTTGGTAATTATTGATGAGCAACACCGTTTTGGCGTTGCTCAAAGGCAAAGTTTAATTAATAAAGGCCCTTGTCCAGATATCTTGGCGATGACAGCAACGCCAATTCCGCGAACTCTTGCTTTGACCGTTTATGGCGAAATGGCAGTATCTGAAATTAAACACCTGCCATCAGGTCGTAAACCGATAATTTCTAACTGGCGAACCAGTAGTCAATTAGATGAGGTCTACCAAAAGGTTAAAGAGCAATTGCAAGAAGGTTTTCAGGTTTATGCAGTTACGCCATTGATTTCTGAATCAGAAGTCTTGGATCTAAAGAATGCAGAAGTCTTGTATGAAAACTTGAAAGCAGACTTTCCAGATCAAAGTGTGGTTTTGCTTCATGGACAAATGCCCGGAGCTCAAAAAGATGAGATTATGGCTGATTTTGCTGCGGGAAAGGTCAATATTTTGGTAACCACCAGTGTGATCGAAGTTGGGGTGGATGTTCCTAATGCCAACATTATGATTATTTACAATGCGGATCACTTTGGCTTAAGCCAGTTGCATCAGCTGCGAGGGCGGATTGGTCGTGGCCAAACGCAGAGTTATTGCTATTTCATTGCTGACCCTAAAACTGATTCAGGCAAAGCTAGAATGAGAATAATTTCTGAGACTACGGACGGCTTTAAATTAGCTGAAGAGGACTTGAAGATGCGCGGAGAAGGGGATTTATTTGGTCGTGCGCAATCGGGCTTGCCAGAGTTTAAAGTTGGAAATGTAGTCAATGATTACAATACAATGGTAGTAGCTCAAAAAGTGGCTAAAGACATTGTTGAAATTGATCCGGATTTGCAAGAACCTGAACACCAAGTTCTGCAAGAAATTTTGGATTATAAGAAGTTAGAACAAAATCGTTTATAGAAAAGATTGTGATGATTATTTATGAAGACAATTGCAATTGATGCAATGGGGGGAGAAAATGCTCCTAAGGCAATCGTTGACGCTGTTTTAAAGGTTCAACCTGAATTGCCAGACACTAAAATGATCTTATTTGGAGATCAAGCTAAGCTTGAAGAATTAATTCCTGCAGATAAATTGGGCGAAAAATTAGAAATAGTCGCAACTAGCGAAATCATTTCTGATGAAGATGAACCAGTTAAGGCCATCCGTAGCAAGAAAGATTCTTCAATGGTTGTAGCTGCTCGATATGTTAAAGAAGGTAAAGCGGATGCCCTATTTTCACTTGGAAATACTGGGGCATTGCTTGCTAGTGGAATTTTTATTATTGGTAGAATAAAGGGAATAAATCGCCCAGGCTTGATGCCAACTCTACCAGCAAGCAATTCTGAAAATGGCTTCAATATCATCGATGTTGGTGCAAATGCCAAGAGTAAGCCAGAATACCTCATTCAATGGGCCAAAATGGCTGCTTACTATGCCGAAAAAGTGCGCGGAGTAAATAATCCTAAGGTCGCCTTGCTCAACAATGGAGCTGAAAGCGACAAGGGGGACGATTTGCACCAAGCAACTTACCAACTTTTAGCTGATAGCGATTTGAATTTTATCGGGAATATTGAAGGTAATGAATTGATGACAGGCAAGGCAGATGTTGTCGTAACTGATGGCTTCAGTGGGAATATTGCCCTAAAGAGCGTTGAAGGGATGTCTAGCGTGTTATTGCATTCATTAAAGGACAGCTTACTTAATAATGGACTTAAGACCAAAGTTGGTGCTTTAATGATAAAGGGGGCACTTGGCGATTTGAGAAAGAAGTATGATACTGCTCGCCACGGCGGAGCCGTTTTACTTGGACTCAATGCCCCAGTTGTCAAAACACATGGCCGATCAGATATTCGACCTGTTTACTACACTTTGAAACAAATTGACAAGATTCTAGCAGAAGACTTAATCGAAGGCTTCAAGCACGAATTTAGCAAGCAAGAAGAGGGGAAATAAAATGACAGAAGACGAAATTTTTAATAAAATCAGTTCATTAATTTCTGATAATTTTGATATTGATAGCAACAACATTTCTCTTTCAACCAAATTTGCAGAAGATCTCGAAGCAGACTCAATTGATTTGGTAGAGTTTATTCTTCAATTGGAAGATGAATTTGGTGCAGAAATTTCAGACGAGGACGCTGAAAAAATAAAAACTGTTGGTGATGCAGTGGCTTATATCAAGGCACATCAAGGATAATTTTTCAAAAAAAGGTCGTTCTCTATTTGCAAGAGAACGATTTTGTGTTTATAATTAGAAATTAAATTAAGGAAATTAACCGCACTTTAATTATTGGACGGTACAATGAGATGGAGGAATGACCCTTGGAGAAGCAAAGTGATCTCTTATTAGATATCCAACACTTGCATACGGCATATCGTTTGCAAGGGGATTTTTATGATGCCGCCGATGATGTTAGTTTGACTTTAAAGCGTGACAAGATTTTAGCCATTGTAGGTGAATCTGGTTCAGGTAAAAGTACAATTGCATCAAGTATCATTGGTTTGTATGACCACAAAAATACCAAAGTTACTGGCGATATCTTATACAATGAATTGAATTTGGTAGGCTTGAATGAAGCCTTGTTCAATAAGGTTCGTGGCGATAAGATTGGAATGATCTTTCAGGATCCGCTAGCCAGTTTAAATCCATTGATGCGTGTTGGTGATCAAGTTGCTGAAACTCTTTATTACCATACTGATATGGATGAAAAGGCACGTCATGCAAGAGTTATTGAATTGTTCAACCAGGTTGGTATGCCAAGACCTGAAGAAATGTACATGAACTACCCACACGAATTGTCTGGTGGTTTGCGTCAGCGTGTAGTTATCGCGATGGCGATTGCATGTAAGCCTGAAATTATCATTGCCGATGAACCAACTACTGCTTTGGATGTTACTATTCAAGCTCAAATTTTGGACTTGCTTGAAGATATTCAAAGACAATCCCACTCAGGTATTATTTTGATCACTCACGATTTGGGCGTTGTAGCTGAAACTGCTGATGAAGTTGCAGTTATGTACGCAGGCCAAATTGTTGAACGTGCTGATGTTAAGACTATTTTCGAAAATCCATTACATCCGTACACTAGATCACTATTAAATTCTATGCCACAAAACGAGGATGAAGATGAGGACTTGCACGTTATTCAAGGTACAGTTCCATCACTTAAGAACATGCCAAGAACTGGTGACCGTTTTGCTGCTAGAATTCCTTGGATTCCAGCTAGTGCTCACGAAGAGAATCCACAAATTCACGAAGTTGAACCAGGACATTTTGTAAGATGTACTTGCTGGAAGAGTTTCCGTTTTGAAGATCAAAATGCTGAAACTGAAGCATAAGCGGGGAGAAGTTTATGGGTAAAGAAATAATTCAAATCAAAGATTTAAAAGTTTATTATCCAATCAGATCAGGTTTTTGGAATAGAATCACTGACTACGTTCGTGCCGTAGATGGAGTAAACTTCTCAATTAATGAAGGCGAAACATATGGTTTGATTGGTGAATCAGGTTCAGGTAAGTCAACTACTGGTAAGGCAATCGTTGGGATCGAAAAGGTTACTGGCGGTCAAATTATGTACAAGGGCGTTGACATTACTAAGGCTTCTAACAGAAAGAAGCTTAACTACAACAAAGATGTTCAGATGATTTTCCAGGATTCAATGTCAAGTATGAATCCAAGAAAGAGAATCGAAGACATCATTGCTGAACCTATTAGAAACTTCGAAAACTTGACTACTGATCAAGAAAGAGATCGCGTACAAGAACTTTTGGATATCGTAGGTATGCCAAGCGACGCAATTTACAAGTATCCACATGAATTCTCAGGTGGACAAAGACAAAGAATTGGTGTTGCTAGAGCCGTTGCTACTAATCCTAAGTTGATCATTGCCGATGAACCAACTTCAGCTTTAGACTTATCTGTTCAAGCTCAGGTTTTGAACTTTATGAAGCATATTCAACAACAATACAATATTGCTTACTTGTTCATTTCCCACGACCTTGGTGTGGTTAAGCACATGTCAGAAAACCTTGCAATTATGCACCGCGGACGTTTGGTTGAACTTGGTAGCCGTGATGAGATCTACAAGCATCCAATGCACATTTATACTAAGAGATTGCTTTCAGCTATTCCGCAAGTTGATGTAGCAAACCGTGAAGCTCATAAGGCAGAACGTGAACGAGTAGAACACGAATTTTTGGAAAACCAAAGCAAATGGTATGATGCAGATGGTCGCGTATTCCCACTTCAAGAAGTTACGCCAAACCACCTTGTTGCGCTTCCAGAAGGCGGAATTCGAGCAGCTATTCAAGAAGAACAAAATGAAAAGGAGAGTGATTAAGTATGTGGAAAACCGTTTTACGTCGTTTGTTAATCATGATCCCTCAGTTGATCATTTTGAGTATGTTGGTCTTCCTCTTAGCTAAGATGATGCCTGGTGACCCATTTACTGGTGCTATCAACCCAAACACTGACCCTAAGCAAATTGAAGCCTTAAAGCGTGCTGCTGGATTGTATGATCCTTGGTACATTCAATATGGTAGATGGGTTGGAAATCTATTCCATGGTGATTTAGGTACTAGTTATATTCAACACGTTTCAGTTTCATCATTGATCTGGGACCGTGCTGTGAACACTTTCTGGTTGTCACTCTTAACTACTATTATCACTTACGCAATCGCAATTCCTTTGGGTATTACTGCTGGTCGTCACCAAGATGAATGGCAAGATACTGCAGTTCAAGTATTTAACTACATTACTTTTGCTATTCCAGGTTTCGTATTCTACATCTTAGGTTTGTGGTTATTCGGATTTACTTTAGGTTGGTTCCCAATCTCAGGTTCAGTTTCTGCAAGTGCTTCTGGTTTCTGGGGAGTGCTAGGCAGTCGTTTGTATCACATGATCTTGCCAGCAATTCTTTACGCTTTGATCACAACTACAGGTACTGTTCAATACTTGAGAACAGGTATTGTTGACAACAAGGTTGAAGACTACGTAAGAACTGCTAGAAGTAAGGGTGTTCCAGAAAACGTTGTGTTTAATAAGCACATTTTGAGAAACTCATTGCTTCCTATTGCTGCCTTCTTAGGTAACACTATTACTGGTTTGCTTGGTGGTTCAATGATTATTGAAACTGTCTTCAGTTATCCAGGAATGGGTAAGTTGTTTATGGATTCAATTGGACAACGTGACTACACTACTTTGACAGCTTTAATTCTTATCTTTGGTATTTTGACACTTGTTGGTAACTTGCTTTCAGATATTATCATGAGTATCATTGACCCACGTATTAGAATTCAATAGGAGGAGGAGAGAAAATGGCTAAGAAAACTAAGAAGCAAAATGATGCTGTAAAAGATGATCAAACTAAAGTCTCTCTTCCACCTTCGGGTTTCAAAGTTATTGTACGAGAGATTGTGAAAGATAAGGTTGCGCTTGCTGCCTTTATCCTCATTGTTTTAATTTTAATTTTCACTTTCGGAGGCTCACTATTCTTAAGCAAGAGTAGCGTTTCTGAAATTAACATTGTTGAGTCCTACTATGGTTGGGGTCAAAATGGACACCTGTTTGGTACTGATGATGGTGGACGTGATATCCTTAACATGTTGATCATGGGTGGACGTAACTCTATCCTGATCGGTATCTCAGTTACTGTGATTACTGAATTAGTAGGGTTGGTAGTTGGATTGGTAGCTGGTTACTACGGTGGTTTGATTGACTCAATTATTATGAGAATAGTTGACTTTATTCAAATCTTGCCAAGATTCCCAATTATCATTGTTTTGACTACTGTGCTTTCTCACTACAATGCGGTAACTTTAGTATGGTTGATTGCGATGTTTGGTTGGACTGTAACTGCCAGATACTTCCGTTCATTTGTTCTTTCACAAAGAGAACGTGACTACGTTTTGGCATCTAAGACTTCTGGTTCATCTGACTTGAAGATTATGTTCCGTGAAGTACTGCCAAATATTACCTCAATGATTATCATCGACGTTGTTTTGAGTATTGCTGGTAATATCGGTGTTGAAACTTCCTTGTCATTCTTGGGCTACGGGTTGCCACCAACAACTCCATCACTAGGAAGCTTGATTGCCTTTGCCAATGACCCAGTTAACGTTATTAACCGTCCATGGTTATGGTTACCTGCAACTATCTTGCTTTTGATAATTTCATTGAGCGTTAACTACGTTGGTCGTGCCTTGCAACGTGCCGGTGACGCAAGACAACGTGAAAACTAACTTTAGAAGTTAACAAATAAAAAATAAGTTGGAACTAGTTTCCAGCTTATTTTTTTGCCTATTTTGTTTAGTCATTCAATAATATAAATAAAGATAAAGTCTCATAAGACTGACTTTATTTATCATAAATAGCAAAGTTGTCCAATTTATGAAAAATACAAAGCTAAAAATTATTTAATAAAACTGTTGCATTCTTTCATAAATGTGTTAATATTAAATCATCAACTTGATTCCAAAGAACAAAAAAACAAAACTTTTAGAATTGGGGTAAGTACAATTATGAAAACAAAGAAGATTTTAGCATCCGTTGGTGTATTGACTGGTGCAGCTTTAGCATTAGTAGCTTGTGGCAATAAGAGTAATACTAAGGATAATTCTGGCTCAAAAGAAGCAGAAAAGTTCCCAGCAAAGACTCCTGTAAAGGCAGTTAAGAAGGGTGGCTCAATTAACGTAGCCCTTGAAACTGATACTCCATTTACTGGTATTTTTGAAGATGGTTTGTCAACTTCAGCAATTGACTCAAGCGTTAGCCAATTTGGTGATGAAAGCTTGTTTGCGGTAACTGACTCATACACAATTACTAATGATGGTGCTGCTACTTTTAAGCTCGACCGTAAGGCAAAGACTGTTACTATCACTGTTAAGAAGGGCGTTAAGTGGTCAGATGGTAAGCAAGTTGTTGCCAAAGACTTAGAATATCCTTATGAAGTTGTTGCAAACAAGGATTCAGGCTCACAAAGATATACTGGTGCTTTAGCTAACATTGAAGGTATTGCAGAGTACCACAGCGGCAAGGCAAAGACTATTTCAGGTCTTGAAATGCCAGATGGCGAAAATGGTAGAACTTTGGTAATCCACTTCAAGAAAGTGACACCAGGTATGACTCAATCAGGTAACGGCTACTTCCTTGAATATGCTGACCCATACCACTACTTAAAGGATGTTCCATTTAGCAAATTACAATCATCTGATAAGGTACGTAAGAATCCTATTTTCTTTGGACCATACAAGTTATCTAAACTTGTTCGTGGTCAATCAGCTACTTGGACTCCTAACAAGTACTACTGGAGAGGTCAACCAAACCTTGACAAGATTACTATTTCTGTAGTTTCACCTAACTCAGCAACTCAAGCTATTAAGAGTCACAAGTTCGACATTGCCGAAGTTGTTAACGCACAATGGAAGCAAGTTAAGAACACCAAGAATGTTAACTTCGTTGCTAGAGTTCCACTTTCATATTCATACCTTGGCTTTAAGGTAGGTAAATGGGATTCTAAGAAGGGCGAAAACGTCATGGATCCAAACTCCAAGATGGGTAACAAGGCTCTTCGTCAAGCTATTGGTTACGCAATGAACATCGACCAAGTTCAAGAACACTACACTCAAGGTTTGACATTCAGAGTTAACACTTTGATTCCTAAGCAATTTACCAAGTACTACAACAGCGATCTAAAGGGATTCCCATACAACCTTAAGAAAGCTAACGAATTGCTTGACAAGGCTGGATACAAGAAGAAGGGTACTTACCGTGTACAACCAAATGGCAAGCCTTTGACTATCTACTTGGCAGCAATGTCAGGAAGAGTTAACCAAGAAGCAATTGTTCAGAACTACATCCAACAATGGAAGAAGATTGGTTTGAACGTTAAATTGACTGGTGGCCGTTTGTCAGAATTTAACTCATTCTACGACAAGGTTCAAAACGATGCTAAGGGTATCGACATGTTCATGGCTGCTTGGTCATTGTCAAGTGAACCATCACCAGCCGACCTTTACTCAAAAGAAGCTCCATTTAACTTTGAACGTTTTGTAACTGCAGAAAACACTAAGTTGCTCAACGATATCGATTCAGATAAGTCTTTTGACAACTCATTCCGTGTTAAGACTTTCAAGGAATGGCAAAAGTACATGAACGATCAAGCTTACGTAATTCCAATGACTAACAGCTACGAAATCAGTGCTGTTAACAGCAAGCTTACTGGCTACTCAACTAAGCCAAGTGATTCTAACCAATTATGGTACAAGGTTGGATTTGCTAAGTAGTCACACATAACCTAAAAATCATAACAATATATCTAATCCTTTAACTAACACAATTTACTAACTAATAATTCTTACTTAACTAACATGCGAAATCAGGACTTATTCTGGTTTCGCTTTTTTGTTATAAATAATAATAAAATAACAGGACTTGTAATTTTTCTGCAATAATGATAAGATCTTTTTTATCAACTTGCTCCAGTTATTGGAGGATTTTTTAATGAAAAAAGCCAAAATTTTTGCAGGCATCACTCTTTTATCAGGTGCTGCTTTAACTTTAGTAGCTTGTGGTAAGTCAAATAATCAATCAGTTGACGAAACCAAAACTGCTTCAAAGTTCAGTGACACTGTTCCAGTTAAAGCTACTAAAGATGGCGGTACAGTAAAGGTTGCAGTTGAAACAGATACTCCATTTACCGGCATCTTCAACGACGAATTGTCAACTTCAGCTATCGATAGCGAAGTTTCACAATACGGTTCAGAAAGTTTATTTGCAACTGACGATCACTACAAGTTTACTGACAAGGGTGCAGCAACTATCAAGATCGATCAAAAGGCAAAGACTGCTACCATTACTATCAAGAAGGGTGTTAAGTGGTCAGATGGCAAGCAAGTAACTGCTAAAGACTATGAATATGCCTATGAAATCATTGCTAACAAGGATAGTGGCTCACAACGCTATTCTTCAAGTTTAGCTGAGCTTGAAGGTTTAGCAGAATACCATGATGGCAAGTCAAAGACTATTTCCGGTATTGAAATGCCAGATGGTGAAAATGGTCGCGTAGTAGTATTGCACTTTAAGCACATGGCACCAGGAATGAACACTTCCGGAAGTGGCTACATTTGGGAAACTGCAGCTCCTTATCACTACTTGAAGGATGTTGCATTTAAGGACTTGATGGCAAGCGACAAGATCCGTAAGAAGCCTCTTTACTTTGGTGCTTACAAGCTTGACAAGATCGTTCGTGGTCAATCAGTTACCTGGGTACCAAACGAATACTACTACAAGGGTAAGCCAAAGATTAGCAAGATTGTTGCTACAGTTATTTCACCAAACTCTGTTGCTCAATCAATCAAGTCTGGAAAGTTTGACGTTACTGAAGTTATTAAGTCACAATGGCAAAACGTTAAGAACACCAAAGATGTTAACTTTATCGCTCAAATTCCTTTGGCATACTCATACCTTGGCTTTAAGGTAGGTAAGTGGGATTCTAAGAAGGGCGAAAATGTCATGGACAAGAACTCCAAGATGAACAACAAGGCTCTTCGTCAAGCCATTGCTTATGGCATGAACGTAGAACAAGTTGGTAAGCGTTACAGCTTTGGACTTTCATTTAGAGTTCCTACTTTAATTCCATCATCATTTGGTGAATACCACGACAGCAGCATCAAGGGTTACACTTACAACCTTAAGAAGGGTAACGAAATTCTTGACAAGGCTGGCTACAAGAAGAAGGGTGAATACCGTGTACAACCAAACGGCAAGCCTTTGACTATTTACTTGGCAGCTATGTCAGGCAACTCTAATCAAGAACCAATCATTCAAAACTACATCCAACAATGGAAGAAGTTAGGTTTGAATGTTAAGTTGACTGGTGGTCGTTTGATCGAATTCAACTCATTCTACGACAAGGTTAAGAATGACGACCCGTCAGTAGACATGTTCTTGGCAGCATGGTCATTGTCAAGTGAACCATCACCAGCCGACCTTTATGGCAAGACTTCACCATTCAACTACAGCCGTTTTGCAACTGCTGAAAACCAAAAGCTATTGGATGAAATCGACTCAGCTAAGGCATTTAATAACTCATACCGTGTAAAGGCCTTCCACAAGTGGCAAAAGTACATGAATGATGAAGCTTACGTAGTTCCAGTTTCAAACAGCTACAAGATCGTTGCTGTAAACAAGAAGCTTACTGGTTACTCACTCAAGCCATCAAAATCAATGGGTAATGGTTATCCAAACTGGTACGATGTAGCTTTAGTTAAATAATCTGGCAAATTGATAATTTGTTTTTTTACAAGAAACGTCCCTCTATTTGAAGGGCGTTTTTTTGCTACTAAATTTATGAATTAATTTCGATTAGATAATCTTTTTTATATTTTAAAAACCCTGTATAATTAAGGATTGAATGAAAGGTTGGAAAAATGGTAAACAAAGAATTTATTGAGCAATTAGATGAAAAATATGGAATTAAATTTCATAAAATCGAACTTTTAGAAGAAGCTTTTACACATTCTTCTTATGCAAATGAACATCCAGAAGGTTCTAGAGACTATGAAAAGCTAGAATTCTTGGGCGATGCTGTTTTGGAATTGGCAATTTCTGACTACCTTTATCGCCATTATCCAAAATTGAATGAAGGCGAATTGACTAGAATGCGTTCTAACATTGTTAGAACTGAAGGCTTTTCAGAATTTGCGATTGAATGTGGCTTTCAAGATCAGATAAATCTTGGTAAGGGTGAAGAAAAAGCAGGATCACGTAACCGAAAAACATTACTTGAAGATGTTTTTGAAGCGTTTAATGGCGCACTTTTCCTTGATCAAGGTTTACCTGCTGTGCAAAAATTCCTTCACTTGACAGTCTATCCATTGATTGATCGAGGCGAATTCGATGATTCACGTGATTACAAGACTGATTTGCAGGAATTTTTACAACAAAATGGACCAGTTGAGATTGAATACAACACGATCAGCGAGTCACAATTGCCATCACACTTTGTAGTTGAATTGAAGGTAAATGGCAAGTTGCAATCTCATGGTGAAGGTCATAATAAGAAATCAGCTGAACAACAAGCAGCCAAGGCGGCTTTAGCTGAATTAGAGTAGGAGCGATTTTGTGCCATTAACAGAGTTAATTATTGATGGTTTTAAATCTTTTGCGGATAAGACAACGATTCATTTCAATCAAGGGATTACGGGAATCGTTGGACCAAATGGTAGTGGTAAGAGTAATATCACTGAAGCTTTGCGCTGGGTAATGGGTGAATCCAGAATTAAATCACTTCGCGGAGACAACATGAAAGATGTGATTTTTGCTGGAAGTCAATTTAGAAAGCCGATGAATCGCGCAGAAGTAACCCTTATTTTTGACAATCGCGATCGACAGCTCAAATTTGATAGCGATCAAGTAGCTGTAACTAGACGTTTATTGAGATCCGGCGACAGCGAATATTTAATCAATAAGCAACAAGTTCGCCAAAAAGATGTTCGTGAACTATTTTTAGATTCAGGACTTTCTCAAAACAGTTTAGCTATCATTTCTCAAGGCCGAGTTGATCAGATCTTAAATTCTAAGCCTGAGGATCGAAGATTCATTTTTGAAGAAGCTGCTGGAGTTTTACACTTCAAAAATCAAAAAGAATCAGCTGCTAATCAACTGGCTAAGACAAGCGACAACTTAATTCGAATTAACGATATTGTTAAAGAATTAGAAAAGCAGCTGGAACCACTACATGAAGAAAGTTCCTTAGCTAAAGAATACTTATTCCAAAAAAATAAATTAGATCATGACTTGAAGATCTTATTAGCACTTGAAATCGAAGATTTAGCTGGTCAAAAATCGACTTTAAAGGATAAGGCTGATAAGAATCAGTTAGTTTTGAATAAATTGGATGCAGAAGTTAAACAGTCGCAGACAGCAGTTAGCCAAAAAAGAGATCTATATGAAAGCTTGCGCCAAAAGAGTGAAGACTTGCAAAAGCAATTGCTGGAAATTAGCAACAAATTGTCAGACTTAAATACTGAATTGCAAATCAGCAATCAATCTAAGCAATTTGATCAAGCTACGCAAAATGAATACCAAAAGCAAATTGTCGATTTACAAGCGCAATTGAAGCAACTCCATCTTGAGTTAGAAACTTTTGTTAGCGATGAGCAGAAGTTTGAAGCTCAGCGCAAGCAATTGCAAGATCAACGGTTAGAAATTTTGGGCAAGTTAGAAGATGATCCTGAAAGTTTAAATCAAAAGCTTGAAGATGAAAGAAATAATTATATTCAACTTCTGCAAGATCAGACATCAAATAACAATGAATTAGTCTACCTAAAAACTGAATTAAAACGTGCTCAAGAAGATCGCTCATATAAAGGCGATGATGTCAGTGGGCAACTTGAAAAAGCCAAAGCAGAGCTTGCTAAGCTAGAAGAGCAAGGTAGCAAGTTGAAAACTCAAAGGCAAAAAACTAATAGTGAGCTAACGAATATAGCAAGTAGATTGCAAAAAAAGCAGGCAGACAGTTCAAATCTTAAATCCTTAGTTAACAATCAAAGAGGCAAATTACAGCAACTTACTGCTAGACAAGAAGCTTTGGTCAATATTCAAAAGCGTCATGAAGGTTACTATTATGGCGTAAGAAATATTTTGAATCATCTTGAGGAATATCCTGGCGTGATCGGGGTTGTTGGGGAGCTATTAAGTTTTCCAAATGAATATGAAGCAGCAATGACAACTGCTTTAGGCTCTAGCGTGCAGAATTTAGTCACTGACAATAGAGAAAGTGCCAGAGATGCAATCAATCGCTTGAAGCAGAATCATGCTGGACGGGCAACTTTTTTGCCTCTAGATGCTTTGCGTCAATATGAAATACCAGCATCAACAATTACCAGTCTGCAATCTTTTGAAGGCTTTATTGGAATTGCAAGCGACTTGGTAACTAGCCGGGATGCGGATATTAGTGTTGCAATCAATTATCTTTTGGCTAATGTCATTATTGTCGATAAGATTGAAACAGCTATGGCAGTTTCAAGCAGGATCAATCGCTACCGGATTGTAACTTTGGATGGAGATGTTATTTCTCCTGGTGGTTCAATGACTGGTGGGATGCGCAATGAGCGTTCTAATTCGCCATTGCAAACAATGGCAGAAATTTCAAAGCTAACTGAATTAATCGAAAATGCCAAAAAGCAACTAGAAATAGATAATACTAGTTTGGCAGATCTAGAATTAGAACTTGAGAAATTAGCTTCTAAGCATGCGCAATTAAATAAGCAATTGCTTGAACAAAATCAGGCGATTAATTCTTTAGCTATTTCTTATCAAAGCCAAGATAAGGAAGTAAAGCGTCTGTCAGATTTGGTAAAACTCTACAATAATGAGTTGCAGGAAAGACAAGCAGAAATTGACAAATTACTTGTTAAGCAAGAAAAATTAACCAAGCAACAGGTCGAGTTTGAACGATTAACTCAGGTTCAAAAAGATAAAATCAGTCAAATTCAGCTCAGAATCAAAGACTTTACCGCTTTGAATCAAAAATTGCAGCTAGAAGTTGGCAAGATTGACCCACAAATCGCAGTCTATGACAACAAGTTAGAAAATATCAATAAGCAAAAGCGTGACAAACAAAAGCAAGTTCAAGCACTTGACCAGCAGCTAACCAAGCTGAAGGAAAAGTTTGCTAATTTGACTAAAGAAAGTCAACTTTCAGGCAAAAGACAAGCTGAAATTCAAGTAGAGTTAAAGAGCATGCAAATAGCAAAGACTCAGCTTGAAGAGCAGCTGGCTGATCTTTCGAGTGAATTGGGTCAAACCAATGCTCAGATTAATAGTCTTGATCAAGTGGCTAGTCGAAATTATGAACTGCGCAAAGATGTTGCGATTGAGCAGGAAGAATATTCAGTTAAACTTGCAAAGATCAACAGTCAAATGATGCAGAAGTTAGACCTTTTAAGTCAGGAATACTCCTTGACCTATGAAGCAGCTAAAGCAGAAGTAGAACTAGAGAATACTCCTGAAAATCGTGCAGATTTACATCGAAGGGTCAAATTATGCAAGATGTCGATTGAAGAAATTGGCCCAGTTAACTTAAAAGCAATTGATGATTATAAAAATATCAAGAGTCGTTATGAATTCTTGAGTCAGCAGCAATCAGATCTTTTATCGGCTCGCAAGAACTTAGAAGAATCAATGAAGAAGCTGGATCAAGAAGTTGAAAAACGATTCATGGATACATTTAATAATGTTGCTGACAGCTTTAGTCAAATTTTCCCAATTGTCTTTGGCGGAGGAAGCGCTAAATTACTTTTGACTGAACCAGATAATCCGCTAGAGACTGGGATTGAGATTATTGCAGAGCCACCTGGCAAGAAATTGCAGCGCCTAAGTTTGCTATCAGGTGGGGAAAGAGCCTTGACGGCAATCACTTTATTATTTGCGATGATTCAGATTAGTCCTGTACCATTCTGCGTTTTGGATGAGGTGGAAGCTGCCTTAGACGATGCGAATGTGACAAGATTTGGCAAATTCTTAAAGCGCTATGATCTGAAGACGCAATTTATCGTGATTACGCACCGCCATGGAACAATGGAAGAAGCTAGTCAATTATTTGGTGTGGTGATGCAAGAATCAGGTGTATCACAAGTTTTGTCAGTATCATTAAAAGATCTTAAAGATGAGGTGGAATAATTGGGACTATTTGACCGAATAAAGAAATCACTTTTTTCAAATAAAAAAGATGAAGAAGAAAAAGTAGAACAAGAAAAACAAGTCGAATCAGAGCAAGCTGAAGTTGAAGCCGAAGTCGAACCTGAAGCAGATACGAAAGCAACTGAAACAGCAAATGAATCTGATGAGCAAGAAACCAAGCTCGAAGAAACAACAGAAACTAATGCAGAAGAAGCCACTGAAACAGTTAGTGAAGAAGTAGAAGAAGCGCCAGAACAAACTAAGGTTGAACCAGAAGCTAAACCAAGTCAAACAGAACTTTATGAAAAGGGACTAGAAAAGACTAATAAAGGTTTTGGTGCACGTTTGAATGCTTTCTTTGCCCAATTTAGATCAGTTGACGAAGATTTCTTTGACGATCTAGAAGAATTGCTGATTGAATCAGATGTTGGCTTTGAAACAGCAGAAACTTTGACTGAAGAATTGCGCAACGAAGCCAAGCTTCAAAAGGCCAAGAGCCGTGATGATCTTAAGCGAGTAATCGTCCAAAAGTTAGTTGAATTGTATGACGAAAACGGCGATGAAGAAGATGAAAAGTTGCGCTACAGTGCAGATGAAAAGCCAAATATTTATCTCTTTGTTGGGGTAAATGGCGCAGGTAAGACTACAACAATTGGTAAGCTGGCTAAGCGCTACAATGATCAAGGCAAAAAGGTTATTTTGGCAGCAGCTGATACCTTTAGAGCCGGTGCAGTTGAACAATTATGTGAATGGGGCAAGCGCGTAGGCGTTACAGTGGTAACCGGTCCTGAAAAAGCAGATCCAGCTTCAGTTGTTTTTGATGCAACTCAAAAGGCAATCGAAGAAAAGGCAGACTACTTATTGGTAGATACAGCTGGACGTTTGCAAAACAAGAAGAATTTGATGAATGAGCTAGAGAAGATTGAAAGAACAATCCAAAAGTTGGCTCCAAATCAGCCAACTGAAACCTTGCTTGTTCTAGACGGATCGACAGGTCAAAATGCCTTAATGCAAGCTAAAGATTTCGATAAGACTACTAAATTATCAGGCCTTGTATTGACCAAGTTAGATGGAAGCTCCAAGGGTGGGGTAGTTTTGGCAATTAGAAACGAAATGAAGTTGCCAGTTAAATTGGTAGGTCTAGGAGAAAAGCCAGAAGATCTTGCAGACTTTTCAGCAGCGGATTATGCTATTGGACTTTTCCATGGTTTGGTATAGTATAGAGAAGTATGATATAAGAAGGAGAATGTAATATTATGATCGAACCAAGTGCATGTACAACTATCTTAGTTGGTAAAAAAGCATCAATCGACGGCACTACTATGATTGCTCGTAACGATGATACTTTTAGACCAATTACCCCACAAAAATTTGTAATTCAACCAGCTACTAAAGGCGAAAAGGGCCGTCATATCAAGTCATGGTTGAACAAGTTTGAAATGGATTTGCCAGAAGATGCGCAAAGAGTACCTGCTGTACCAAATGTCGATTACAAACATCGCGGTTACTACGATGAAAGTGGTATTAACGAAGAAAACGTGGCAATGTCATGTACAGAATCTACTTACTCAAATGAACGAGTATTAGCTTTTGACCCACTTGTTAAGGACGGCTTAGATGAAGACTGTATGCAAACTGTTACTTTGCCATACATTCATTCTGCTCGCCACGGGGTTGAATACTTGGGCAATTTAATCAAAAAGTATGGTTCACCTGCCGGAAACTCTGTTTTATTCAGCGACAAGGATGAAATTTGGTACATGGAAATTGTTACCGGTCACCACTGGGTAGCACAAAGAATTCCAGATGATTGCTACGCAATTGCTGCTAACCGCGTTTCAATTGAACAAGTTGACTTTGATGATCCTGACAACTTTATGTGGAGCGAAGGCATTCAAGAATTTGTTGAAAAGCATCACTTGAACCCTGATCACGAAGGTTGGAACTTCCGTCACATTTTTGGTACTTACACTGAACAAGACCGTCACTACAACACTAACCGTGTATGGTATGGTCAACGCTACTTCAATCCTGATATTGAACAAGACCCACAAGATGGTGACTTGCCATTTATCCGCAAGGCTAATAAGAAGATTACTCGCGAAGACATTCAATTTGTCTTGGGTTCACACTATCAAGATACTCCATACGATCCATTTGGTAAGGGAACTGATGAAGAAAAGCACCGCTACCGCCCAATTGGTTTGAACAGAACTCAAAATGCACACATTTTGCAAATTAGAACAGATGTACCTGCTGACTGCGCAGCTATTATGTGGTTATGTATTGGTGGACCAACATTTACCCCATTTGTTCCATTCTTTGCAAATATGAACGATACTGATCCTTCATACAACAACACATCAATGGACTACAACATGAGCGATGCTTGGTGGTACTACAAGTCACTTGCAACCATTGTAGAAAGCCACTACTCACAATTTGTTCAATTAGACACTACTTACTTGACTGAACTTAACCGTTGGTACCGTGCACGCGTAGAAGAAATTATTGCTGGTGCTGAAGGCAAGAGCGGTGAAGAATTAACTGAATACTTGACTGCTGAAAATCAAAAGACTGTGGCTCATACTAAGAAAGAATCTGAAAAGCTTTGGGGCCAAATGATGATTGAGTCAATCAAGATGTCTAAGTTGACTTTTAACATGGATGAAAATCTTTAATTTTAAAGCGTAAAAAAATTGGTGATAAGCAAAATTTCTTTTTTGCTTTTTCACCAGTTTTTTATTTATTTAGCTTTAGAATGGCGAATGCCATAGAATAGATAAATTACTAAGCCTAGAATGAACCAAAGCAAAGCGTATAACTTAGCTTGATGATCTAGTCCAATAAAGACAATCAATGATGCTAAAAATGCCAAGAATGGCAATACAGGATAAAATGGCACCTTGAATGCAGGATCAGCAATATCTTTTCCTTCGCGGCTTCTCAATGGGTAAATTGATAAGGAAACAAACATGAAAGCAATTAATGTACCAGCCGAAATCAACTGGGACAAGGCTGAGAATGAGAAGATTGTTCCAATTAAAATTGCTGCGATAGTGATGGCTGCAACTGCATTGTTTGGACGATGGTGCTTATCAAGCTTGCCGAGAAACTTAGGAAGCATTCCGTCACGACCAAATGAATAAATCAGTCTTGATCCAGCCATACTCATTCCGATTAAAGCCGTAAACATCCCCATAACTGCAATTGCTTGAATAACTGTTGCAATTATGCCATGCCCTGCGTAACGCAAAGCCAAACCAACAGGTTCAGCACTATTAGCATATTTGCTGTATGGCATGATACCAACCAAAACCAAACTTACGGAAATAAATAATATTACCGCGATAACCAAGGAACCGATAATTCCGCGAGGCATAGTTTTTTGCGGATCAATTGCTTCAGCGGAATTAGCAGCAACTGAGTCAAAGCCGATATATGACAAAAAGATCATTGAAACACCAGCATAGATTCCTTGCCAACCACCAAAAGCGCCATGAGCTGTTTTCTGATATTCAGGAATAAATGGAACGTAATTTTGAAATTTAACTGCGGTTGCACCAACAACTACAAAGAGAATAATTGCAAAGACCTTTAGGGCAACTAAAGCATTTTCTACTCTAGCAGCTTTACCAACACCATGGGATATCAAGATTGCAACAATTAAGATTGAAACTAGAGAAATCAAGTCAACGATTCCGCCATCAACGCCAAAAGCGTTGGCAAAGATTGCTGGCATTTTAATTCCTAGCGGTGCAAGCAAGGCCCGCAAATTAGCTGATAAGCCTGATCCAACAAAGGCTAAAGCAATGAAATATTCTGCTAAAAGCGCCCAGCCGGCTACCCATCCCCAGAACTCGCCTAAAACAATATTGATCCAGGTGTAGGCAGAACCAGCAAAAGGCATTGCAGCTGACATTTCAGCGTAGGTGAAAGCAACTAAGCAGGCAGCGATTGCAGCTAGTAAAAATGAAATTGTAACAGCCGGTCCCGTATGCTTAGCAGCTACTTCACCGGGAAGGGTAAAAATAGATGCAGAAACAATTGTTCCAACCCCTAAAGCTAAAATATCCTTTACTTTTAAAGATCGTACCAGATGACCATCTTTGATCCGGTACATGTCCGGGTCGGTCTTCCGATTCATATTTTTCCAAAGATTCATCTCGAACTCTTCTTTCCATGTTCAATTTTATTGCAATTATAAAAATCTTAAAAATATAATAAGAATTATTTTAGCAAGCATTTTTGTGCTGGTCAATCGAAATTTAGCTTTGTTTTTGTTATACTTATGTACGGTGAAAAATCTTATGGATGAACTTAAGAAAAGTGAAAGATTAGGCGATCTTTATGCCTATTATGGTGATTTGTTGACCAAGGGACAACAAAGCTATTTTGAAGATTACTATTACAATGATTTTTCCTTAGGGGAAATTGCTTTGAATCATCAAGTATCTAGACAAGCTGTTTATGATAATTTGAAGCGTTCAAGCAAAATTTTAGAAAATTTTGAGTCTAAATTACACATGCTGCAGGACTTTAATCGGATTGAAACTGAACTTAGCCAAGCAATTGAGGATTTAGATCAAGATCAGCTGCTTTTAGCAAAGGACAGGCTTGAAGGGCTACTTAATCAATTAAAGGGAGAATAATAATGGCATTTGAAAATCTAAGCGAACGTATTCAAAAAGCATTAAAAAATTTAACCGGTAAAGGTAAGATCTCTGAAGAAGATATCAATACTGCCAGTCGTGAGATCCGTTTGGCCTTGCTTGAAGCTGATGTTAACTTTAAAGTGGTTAAGGATTTCATTAAGAAGATTAAGCAAGAAGCTTTGGGCAAAGAGGTTCAAGAGAGTTTAAACCCTGGCCAACAGGTTATTAAGATCGTTAATGATGAATTAACCAAGATGATGGGTGAAAGCTCGGTTAAGCTGACCAAGTCTAAGCACATCCCAACTATTATTATGATGGTTGGTTTGCAAGGTACTGGTAAGACTACCACTGTTGGTAAATTAGCCTACCACTTACAAAAAACTGAACATGCGCGTCCTTTGCTAATTGCAGGCGATATTTATCGTCCAGCTGCAATTGACCAATTGAAGCAGATCGGTGAACAACTTGAAGTTCCAGTTTTTAGCAAGCCTGATGAAAAAGACGTAGCCAAGATTGTTGAAGAAGGTTTAGCAGAGGCTGACAAGAACAAGAATGACTATGTAATCATCGATACGGCCGGTCGTTTGGAAATTGACGAAAAGTTGATGGACGAATTGGAACGAGTTAAGGCAGTAGCCAAGCCTGAAAATATCTTGCTGGTTGTTGATGCCATGACTGGTCAAGCTGCAACTGATGTTGCTAGGGGCTTTGATGAGCGCCTAGACGTAACTGGTGTTATCTTGACTAAGCTTGATGGTGACACCCGTGGTGGTGCTGCTCTATCTATTCGTGCAGTTACTGGTAAGCCAATTATCTACACTGGTCAAGGCGAAAAATTAACCGACTTAGAAGACTTCCACCCAGACAGAATGGCTTCAAGAATTTTGGGCATGGGGGATGTTTTAACATTAATTGAAAAGGCTCAACAAGACTATGATGTCAAAGAAGCTAAGAAGGTTGCAGAAAAGATGCGCGAGAATACCTTCGACTTCAATGACTTTATTGATCAGCTTGAGCAAGTTCAAAAGCTAGGACCACTTGATCAAATTATGAAAATGATCCCAGGTATGGCTAACAATCCTCAACTTCAAAATCTTTCTATCGATGAAAAGGAAATCGCCCATACTAAGGCCATTGTTTATTCAATGACTGAAGAAGAAAGAGAAAATCCAGACATCTTGAATCCAAGTCGAAGAAGAAGAATTGCTGCCGGATCTGGTCGTCCAGTTGTCGAAGTTAATCGAATGATCAAGCAATTCAAGCAAGCACGTGACTTGATGTCAAAGATTACTAATGGAAATACCAAGGCTTTAGCAAATCTTCCAGGAATGGATTCACCAATGGGAAGAATGGCCATGCGAAGCATGAATAAACGCTTTAAGAAGAATAAGAAAAAGCGTCTTAAGAACGTTAAACGATTCCATTCATAAAAAAATTCAGGTGTTAAGTAAAAATACTTTACACCTGAGTTTTTTGATGGTATATTATTAATCGTTAAGTTTTAGGAGGAAATAAATCTATGTCAGTTAAGATTCGTATGCACCGTGCTGGTGCCAAGAGAAAGCCATTTTACAAGATCGTTGTTGCAGACTCACGTATGCCACGTGACGGTCGTTTCATCGAAGAAGTTGGTTACTACAACCCAGTTTCAACTCCAAAGCAATTGAAGCTTGATGAAGACAAGATTTACGAATGGCTTAAGAAGGGTGCACAACCTTCAGATACTGTTAAGTCACTTATTTCTGGCGCAGGTATCTTGAAGAAGTTACACGACGAAAAGTACAGCAAGTAATCACTTAAAAAGTTTGAAGTCTTAACTTCAAACTTTTTTTGTTATAACTAAATGCGAGGAAGACAATGCAATTTTATGATGTAGCAAAAATCTTAACTACCCATGGATTGAATGGTGAAGTTAAAGTACAAGTCATTACTGATTTTCCCGAAGATCGTTTTGAAACTGGAGTCAAATTAAAGCTTAAAAATAGTGAGCAAGTTTTGACTGTTAAGGCGGGGCGCCTGTTTAAACAATTTTGGCTAGTTCAATTTGAAGAAATTACCAGCATTGATCAAGCTGAAAAATTACGCGGTCAGATTTTGGTAATTAGTGAAGAGGATCAACAAGAATTGCCAGAAGGCTTTTATTACTACCACGATATTTTGGGATGCCAGGTGCTTGACCAAGAAAGCGGAGAAAAAATTGGCAAGATTGTCGAAATAGAAACTCCAGGTGCCAATGACATTTGGCTAGTAAAAGAAGATAATGGCAAAGAATTTTGGTTGCCATATATCGATCAAGTGGTTAAAAAAGTCGATATTGCCGAAAAGAAGGTTTACGTAGAATTAATGGAGGGCTTAAGGGATGAGGATTAACGTTTTAACTCTTTTTCCAGAAATGTTTACACCTATTCAAACTTCAATTTTAGGTCGTGGGCTGGAAGACAAAAAGTGGGAGTTAAATATAGTTAATTTTCGCGAGTTCTCTGAGCGCAAGCACCATTCAGTTGATGACACTCCTTATGGTGGCGGTGCAGGAATGGTCTTGCAATTGATGCCAATTAAGGCTGCTTTGGATTCATTGCCATCAAAGGGCAAGGTAATTATCACTGCCCCTCAAGGCAAGACCTTTAACCAACAAATGGCGCAAGAATGGGCACAAGAAGAGGAATTGACCTTTATTTGTGGCCACTTTGAAGGCTTTGACCAGAGAGTTTACGATTATGTCGATGAAGCTGTTTCAATTGGCGATTACGTTCTAACTGGTGGCGAATTGCCAACTATGAGCATGATTGATGCAACAATTCGTTTGATGCCAGGAATTTTGGGAAATGATTTTTCAAGTGTGGAAGAAAGCTTTTCACATGGCTTGTTAGAATATCCGCAATATACGCGTCCAGCTGAGTTTGAAGGAAAAAAGGTTCCAGAAATTCTAACTTCCGGCAATCACCAAAAAATTGCTGAATGGCGCTTAAAAGAGGCACTTAGAGCAACTTATTTGCATCGCCCAGATTTATTGGCAGGACGCGACATGACTAAGCAGGAGCAAAAACTGCTGGAGGAAATTAAGGATGAGGAGCAGACAAACTGATTTATTAAAAAATCAATCGCCTGAAAAAATCAAAAAAGTTTGGCTTTTAGCTAGATTAACTGCCCTTGCAATTTTTATTTTGCTTGGACTGGGGATAAAAATTGCTACTATTTTGATGAAGATAAACAATAACTGGGTAAATCTAGCTTTGATTGTTTATCTAGTTATTGTGATTTTAGCTATAGGAGTCCGTCTACTTGCCATTCCTTGGGAATATTATTTCCACCGCTACCAAGTCTTTGATGAATACATCGCTTTTCAGCAGGGCTGGTTTTTTAGGACGACAACTTATGTTCCATTTTTGCGAATTCAGCATATTACAGTCGATCAAGGGCCATTTTTGCGAATGGAAAATCTTGCCACGATAACTATCCATACTGCAGCAACTGAGCATCAGATTGCCGGCTTGAATTATGATGAGGCGACCAGACTGCGCAAACAGGTTATGGATAAAGTAAGGCAGGTGGAAAAGGATGTCTGATCAAAGACGCTTGCACCCACTTGCCTTGTTGATCTTTTTCTTAAAAAAGCTGCGAGAGTGGTTTTTCGTCCTACTGATAATATTTATTCCCAATGACCGCGTCCCTTATAAATTTGCTTTGCCAGCAGGCCTAGTTTTATTATTTGCTCTTATTTTTTCTTGCCTGGCTAAGTATTTTTTTACCAAATATCAATTAACTGACGATAGTTTGATTATTCGGACCGGTTTAATCAATAAAAACCAGGCTATTATTCCTTATACAAGGATGCAAAATATCAAAAATAGCCAAAATATCTTACTTAGACCGTTTGATTTAACCAAATTAGAAATCGAGACGGCTGCTGGTGGTAGCGATAAGGCAGAAGCAAGCCTAGAAGTAGTGCCGATCAACTTGCAAGATGAGCTTTTGCTCAAAATGAATCACGGTCAAATTGCCGCTGAAAAAGAAAAGCGTGGTCAAGCTAGCTATAGTATGTCTTTGAGTCAGAATATTGCTAGAGTTTTGTCAACGCCAGGTAGAGAAATCGGCTATCTTTTAATTGCACTTGTTTTAGACAATGTTGTTGATATTATTAAAACAATTGTTCAAAACCGTTCCAACCTGCTTGAAGGCATTTTCAAGTTTAACCGAGTAGAAATGGCAATAATCGTTGGAATTGCCTTGATCATCTATTTGCTCAATTTCGTCTATCAAATTGTCAGCTTCTATAATTTTACTGTTACAAGAACAAAAAATAGCTTGGAATTTAGCCACGGACTCATAAAAAGGGTTAATAAGCAAATTCCTTTGAATAAGATTCAAACAATTATCATTGAGCAATCATTGCTGCAACAAATACTGCAAATTGCTAGTGTGCGTTTGCAATTAGCTGGCGGGCAAGAAGATGATGAAGGTCTTTATGACGCGATTTACTTTTTGCCTTTGATTAGGCTAGATTCCTGTTTTGAATTGATGGCTGAATTTTTGCCAGAATGGGAACTAGAAAAGCCAAATTATCAGCTGACTGGGCGAGGAATTTGGTATTTTACGCGCTGGATTTATCTTTGGGCTTTAGTCAGCTGTTTGATGTTAAGATTTAGCCTCATTATTGGGCTGGTTTTATTATTTGCAGTTTTGATTTATGGGATGCAGCGCATTTTTCAAAAGCAAAGCCAGGGCTATGCAATTAACCCTGATAGCATTTGGATTAGATACTATTCTTATTTGAATCGCCGGCAAGTTTTGATGATCAAGGATAAAATTCAAGCGGTCAAATATATGACAACTCCCTTTTTGCTTAAAAAGAATCTCGGGCATGTAATCGTTGTGGCTAAATCTGGCAATGGTGAAATTTCTGCTCGGCAGAAGTTTGTCGATAAAGCAGATTTTAAGCAGATTCAGGATTTTTATCTTGATTAGCAAGATAAAGCTTGGTATGATATTAGACGTGTGAAAACACATAATGATTATGGGTGTTCCGCTGGCACAGGGTGTGTGAAAGAATGCCGAAGAAGGAGAAAAAATAATATGGATCCATTAATTGCTGAATTAACTAAAGAACAATTGCGTGACGACATGCCTACTTTCCGTGCAGGTGACACTGTTCGTGTTCACGTACGTGTTGTAGAAGGTACTCACGAACGTATCCAAATGTTCGAAGGTGTCGTAATCAAGAAGAAGGGTACTGGCATTGGTGCAACTTACACTGTTCGTAAGATCGCTTCTGGTGTTGGTGTTGAACGTACTTTCCCAGTTAACACTCCACGTGTTGCTAAGGTTGAAGTATTGCGTCACGGTCGTGTACGTCGTGCTAAGCTTTACTACTTACGTAACCGTCATGGTAAGGCTGCAAGAATTGCAGAACGTCGTTAATCTTAATATTGACGCTAAAGAAGGAGCCGAATTTTCGGTTCCTTTTTATTTTTTCTAAGAAAAAGTAGTAAACTAAGTTATATATTTGCTGGAAAAGAGGTCGTCAGATTATGATTGGTTTTATTGGAACAGGCGTTATGGGCACAGGTATTATCAAAAATCTATTGGCAAAAGGCGAAGATGTCGTAGTATTTAACCGCACTAAAGCCCATGCGCAAGAAGTAATAGATGCCGGTGCAAAATGGGCAGACACGCCAAAAGATGTAGCTAAGCAAGCTGAAATCGTATTTACGATGGTTGGTTTTCCACAAGATGTTGAGGAAATTTATTTTGGCGAAGAAGGAATTTTTTCAGCTGCAAAGCCTGGACAATATTTGGTCGACTTAACAACTAGTAAGCCTAGTTTAGCGCGCAAAATCGGCTTGAAAGGCGAAGAAATAGGTACTTATGTGCTTGATGCGCCAGTTTCTGGCGGTGATATTGGGGCCAAAAAAGGCACCTTAACAATTATGGTTGGTGGACAAGAGAGTGCTTTAGAATATTTGAAGCCAATCTTCTTGAAATTCGGCCAGCAAATCACATATTTTGGCGGCTATGGTAGCGGGCAACATACTAAAATGGCCAACCAAATTATGATTGCCGGTACTATGACTGGAATGTGTGAAATGTTTGTCTACGCCAAAGCTGCTGGTCTGGACTTAGAGAAAGTAATGAAGACCTTGCAAGGTGGAGCTGCTGAAAACTTCAGTTTGGGAAATTATGGACCAAGAATTTTACGCGAAGATTATACGCCAGGATTTTTTGCCAAACATTTTTTGAAAGACTTAAGGATAGCCCTTGAAGAAGCTGAAGCAATAAATTTGAATTTGCCAAATACTGCTAAGGCTAAAGAACTATATGATTTATTGGTCAATGAGAAGGGCTTAGGCAACGACGGCACGCAAGCTTTGATTAAACTGTGGTGGTCATAATGAGCAATGAAACTTTTTTGATTTCGGTTAGACAAAATAATGACCTATCAGATATTGCTGTTGCCGAACTAAGAATGGATCTTTTGCTTCATCCGCTCCATCAGCGCAATTATATTGAATTAGCGGCTTTAGCTGGCAATAGCCGTCAATATGGAATTAACTTGCTAACTAGTCAGGCTAATCAATTAACTGGCAAGAAGGTCCTTTTCCTGGGCTCATCAGTTACTTTGGGTTATGGGGCATTAGGTGAATCATTTGTCGATTATCTTTGGAAGAAGACTGGCCTTGAAGCAATTAAAAATGCTGAAAATGGAACAACTTTGACAGAAAAAGATAGTTATTATCCAGGAGATTCATATATTGGACGCTTTAAGCAAGAATTGATGCAAAATGAAGACTTAGATCTATTAGTATTGCAGCTTTCGACTAATGATGCGCAAAAAGGTCTTCCTTTAGGTAGCGATCAAGATGAGGCAGCAAGAAATACCAAGACAATCCGTGGTGCTTTGAATTATGTGATTTCGGCTGCCAAAATCAAATGGCAGTGTCCGATTTTGATTTATAGCAATCCTTATTTTGCTAATGAAAATTATGCCAAAATGGTCCAAGCAGCTACTATTCTTTGTCAAAAAAAGCAAGTTCAATTGCTTGACTTGTATCATGATCAACGATTTATGAATCAGGGTGAACTTTATCAAGCAGACGAAATTCATCCAACTAGAGCAGGATATCGCGATCTTTGGTTGCCAGTTTTTGAAGCAAAATTTAAGGAAATTCTGTCATGATCTTTTTTTATTAGACTAAATACTGTAAACTAAAATACAGTTGACATAGAAGGGAACTTTTTATGGATAAGAATGAAGAAAAAGCAGTTGTTGACCGCATCAACTTTTTGTACCACAAGAAAGAAAATGAAGGCCTAACTGCTGAAGAAGAAGCAGAACGCAAAGAGTTGCATAAGAAGTTCATTGACAATTTTAGAGCTGGATTTAGACAACAAGTTGAAAATCTAGTAATTGTTGATAAACACGGCAAAGATGTAACTCCTGAAAAGGTAAAAAGAATTCAAAGGAAAAAAGGTCTTAGAAAAGATTAATTTTCCACTTTAAAAAAGACAAAAAATTAGGTAGCATAGATAGTGTTAGTTATGGAGGATTTTTAAAATTATGAACTTAGGTTTAGCTATTGTTTTAATTATTGTTGCACTTGGTATTGGCCTTGTTGCAGGCTTTTATGGTGCAAGAGCATACATGAAGAAGTATTTCCAAGATAATCCCCCAATTAATGAAGATATGATTGTTGCTATGATGTCACAAATGGGTCAAAAGCCTTCAGCTAAGAAGGTTAACCAAGTGATGAACATGATGAAGCATCAACAACGTAAATAGATTCACTTATTGGACTAAAGAGGCGAGGAAATTTCTTCGTCTCTTTTTTTGTGTAGATAAGGAGAAAAAATTTTATATGGGTATTTTTGGTAAGCTAGGGTGGTTTTTCAAAAAGGAGAAGAAACGATACATTCTGGGTATTGTATTCTTGGCTTTGACTTCACTAGCAAATTTAGTTCCTCCCAGGGTCCTAGGTCTGATGTCAGATCAACTCGATCAAGGAAGGATTAGCTGGTTGCAGTACCTAACCTATATCGGTTTGATTATTCTGACAGCTGTTGTTTTGTACATTCTTCGCTTCTTTTGGCGAAAGCAAATTTGGGGCGGGGCAGCGGAGCTTGAAAGGCAAATGAGATCTAAGCTGTTTAGTCATTTCATGGCGATGGATCGGACTTTTTATCAGCGTCACCGAACAGGGGACTTGATGGCCCATGCAACTAACGACATATCTGCTTTGCAGGAAGTAGCTGGAGCAGGTGTGTTAACTTTGGTCGATTCATTGATGATGGGTTTGACTACAATCATTGCCATGATCATCTTTGTCGACTGGCGATTGACCATTATTGCCTTAATTCCTTTGCCATTTTTGGCTTTAGGTGCGCAAAAATTGGGTGACCGTTTGCATGATGCCTTCGATAAGTCGCAGGCAGCTTTTTCACGATTAAACAATAAAACGCAAGAATCAATTTCCGGAATCAAGGTTTTGAAGACTTTTGGTCAAGGCAAAGAAGACACGGCTTCATTTAATAAAATGATTCAGGATACGATTAAGATCAATAAAAAGGTCTTTTTCTATGATTCGCTGTTTGATCCACTTGGTTCAATTATTATTGGTTTAACTTACTCGATCACCATCGTTTATGGCGGAATTTTGGTGATGAATCACAGCCTTTCGATCGGACAATTAGTATCTTTTGTGGCTTATATTGGTAACATGGTTTGGCCAATGTTTGCGATTGGTTATTTGTTCAATATTTTAGAGCGTGGTAGCGCTAGTTACGATCGAATTGAAAAGTTGTTGCAAGAAAAGCCATTGATCACTGATGATAATGCAGATGAATCTATTTCAGCTGAAGATATTGCTGGGGATGTTAGCTACAATATCGATCATTTTGCTTATCCAGATGAGCCTGAAGTTGAAGTTTTGAGCAAAATCAACTTTACTTTGAAGCAAGGTCAGACTTTGGGCTTAGTTGGACGAGTTGGTGCAGGTAAAACTACAATCATTCAGTTATTGCTTCGCGAATTTGACAATTATGATGGTGAAATAACTTTAAACGGGATCGATATTCGCAAGATTCCGCTCAATGTCTTGCTTAGACAAATTTCTTACGTGCCACAGAATAACTTCTTATTCTCAACTTCGATTCAGAAGAATATTGCCTTTTCTGATACAGCAGCCGATGAAAATCAAATAATAGAAGCTGCTAAAAAGAGTGATCTGCATGAAGATATATTGCAAATGCCAAAATCTTATAATACCTTGGTTGGAGAAAATGGCGTTTCGCTTTCAGGTGGTCAAAAGCAAAGAATGTCAATTGCTAGAGCCTTATTGAAACAAAGTCAGATTTTGATTTTGGATGATGCCTTATCTGCTGTTGATGCTAGAACTGAGACTGAAATTCTGAAATCACTGAAGAAAGAGCGTCAAGGCAAGACGACTATGATTGCTGCCCACCGTTTGACTTCAGTGATGAACGCTGACTTGATTTTGGTTTTGAAAGACGGAAAGATCGTTGAACGAGGCAATCACGATCAATTATTGGAATTAGACGGTTGGTATGCAGAAATGTGGCGTCGCCAGGAATTAGAAGAAAAGGTGGGAGAGTAAGTGGAAAACGAAGATAAACAACAATCTGTTTGGGCCCAGGCTATTCCTGTCAAAGAACAATGGCAAATTTTTAAACGACTATTGAAGTTTGTTAGTCGCTTTAAAGCTGAAATGATTACTGCAACCATTGCCGCCTTGCTTTTAAGCGTAATCAACATGCTGTTGCCATTTGGTTTGCAATATTTTATGGACAATTTCCTACTTAAAGGAAATGTAACTGTTCGAATTATTGTCTATGCAGGCTTTTTATATGCTTTAGGCTCAATTTTAAAGGCATTTATTCAGTTTACCTATGGCTATTTCTTTGCCCTTGGTTCTGAAAAGTCACTAGAAAATGTTCGTCTGGCGCTTTATCAAAAGCTGCATAGTTTAGGGATGCGCTATTTTGACCAAACACCTGCTGGCTCAATTGTATCTAGAGTTACTAATGATACTATGAGTTTATCCAGCTTTTTGACGGTTTTGGCTAGCGTTGTAGTGAGTTTCTTTGCGATTGTTTCAGCCTTGGTGGCCATGTATTCAACCAACAAAGTGGCAGGTTTATTAGTTACTATCTTTTTGCCGATTTTGCTTTGGGTTATGTGGCTATATTCGCAAAAAAGTTCCAAATTATACCGAAGCTATCGTGAGCGGTTGAGCCGAATCAATACTAATTTGAATGAATCAATTGAAGGAGTTTCATTAATTCAGCAATTCAAACAGGAAAAAAGAAAGATTGCAGAATTTGAAGAAGAAAACGGTGCCTTGATGAAAACTCGTTTCCAAATGATCAAGGTTAACTCTTTCTTGCTTTCTCCTTTAACTAGTATGTTGTACTCTTTTGCTTTGGCAGCAGCCTTGGTGTATTTTGGCTATCCTTTAAATGAAACTTTCGTTCCAGCTGGGGTAGTCTATGCTTTTTCTCAATATATTTCGCAATTTTTCAACCCAATTGCCAATATGATGGACCAAATGACTTTATTCCAAGATGGTATTGTAGCTGGTAAGAGAATCTTTAGGATTCTTGATGAAACTGAATATGAACCAAAGCAAAACGAAGTCCAAGGGCTTGAAATCAATCAAGGCAAGATTGAATTTAAGCATGTGAGCTTTTCGTATGATGGAAAGCATGAAATTTTACATGATATTTCCTTTACGGTTCAACCAGGTGAAACGCTAGGAATTGTTGGTCATACTGGATCAGGGAAGAGCTCCATCATTAACGTAATGATGCGTTTTTATGAATTTGGTCAAGGCGAAATCCTGATTGATGGCAGAGATATTCGCAGCTATCCAAAAGCAGAAATCCGTCAAAAATTAGGTTTGGTTTTGCAAGAGCCTTTCATGTTTCATGGGGATGTTGCATCAAATATTCGCATGTATAATGATCAAATAACAGATGAGCAAATTGTGGCAGCTGCTAAAACCGTTCAAGCCGATCGCTTCATCGAAAAGATGCCAGGCAAATATCATGCTAAGGTAATTGAGGGTGGCAGCGAATTTAGTCAGGGTGAAAGACAATTGATTTCTTTTGCACGGACTTTGGTAGCTGATCCGAAGGTCTTGGTTTTGGATGAAGCAACTGCTAATGTCGATACGGAAACAGAAACCTTGATTCAAAATGGTCTAAAACAATTGCGTAAGGGTAGAACAACTTTAGCAATTGCTCACCGTTTATCAACAATTGCTGATGCTGATCAGATTATTGTGCTTGATAAGGGTAGAATAATTGAAAAGGGTACTCATGATGAACTCTTAGCCCAGCAAGGATACTACTACAATTTGTATACTTTGCAGAATAATAAGAATAGTGAGGTTTAAAATGAAAAAATATTTTGCAGTTCGTGGCGGTTCTGGCGATTTAACTGTGGCAGATGTTAATGCTAGACCACAAGATAATTTGTATCTTTCAGTTAACTCAGCTTGGCAAAAGGATGCAGAAATCCCAGCTGACCGGACTGAAATTGGTGTTAATACTGAAATCGACATGCGAATTGAAAAGCGCATGATGGGTGATCTTGATAACTTTGCAAATGAAAAAGAGGCTTTGCCAGAAATCCCTAATTTCGCTAAGGCTGTTGCACTTTACAAATTAGCTAAAGACTTTAAAAAGCGCAATGCAGATGGAGCTGAGCCAATTCAAGCTGACTTGAAGCATTTGCTTGAGTTAAAATCTTTTGCTGAATTGAAGGCTGAAGCAGTAGAGCTATTTTCAGGGATGTACAGCCTACCATTTTATTTTGATGTTGAAACTGATATGAAGAATACTAAAGTTCATGTTTTGCAATTTGCTGGACCAGGAACTTTATTGCCAGACACTACTTCATATCAAGCTCCTGACGCAGCAGATTTACTCAAAATTTTGCAAAAGCAAACAATTAATTTGCTTAAAATGGCAGGTGTTTCTGAAGAAGAAGCTAGTCAGTACGTTGAAAAGGCGCTTTTATTTGACCAAAAGCTTGCCAAAGTGGTTAAGTCAACTGAAGAATGGTCAGACTATCCTGCAGCTTATAATCCATATTCATTTGCAGACTTTGTAAGCAAGTTTAAGTCCTTCCCAATGGAAGAATTCTTGACTGAATTGCTGCCAGTTAAGCCAGACAAAGTTATCGTAATGGAACCACGCTTCTTAGATCACGCTGATGAGTTGATCAATGAGGAAAACTTTGCTGAAATTAAGGGTTGGATGGTCTTGAAGTATATCAATGGCATAGCTGGTCTATTATCACAAGAATTTCGTGAAGCAGCCTTTCCATATAGCCAAGCTTTAAGCGGCCAAGCAGAACTAATTTCAGCTGACCGTCATGCTTATAATCTGACTAATGCCAGCTTTGATGAAGTTCTTGGCGTTTACTATGGCAAGAAGTATTTCGGTGAAGCTGCTAAGGCGGACGTGACTGATATGATCAAGAAGATGATTGACGTCTATGAAGATCGAATTAGCAACAATGACTGGCTATCTGAAGAAACTAAGAAAAAGGCAATCGTTAAATTGCGCGCATTAGTTTTGAAGATTGGTTATCCAGAAAAGATTGAAGAAATCTACGACCTATTGCCTGTTGATGAGTCAAAGAGTTTATACGAGAATGAAGCAGCAATGGCTAAGGTAGCTACTCAATACGGCTTGTCTCGTTTAGCTAAACCAGTAGATCGCTCAGTTTGGTTAATGCCAGGAAACTTGAACAATGCTTGCTACGATCCACAAAGAAACGACATTACTTTCCCAGCTGCGATTTTGCAAGCACCATTTTATGACCTTCATCAAAGTCGTGGTCAAAATTATGGTGGTATTGGTGCAACTATTGCTCATGAAATATCACATGCTTTTGACAACAATGGGGCAAAGTTTGATGAACTCGGCAACATGACTAACTGGTGGACTGATGCTGATTATGCAGAATTTAACAAGCGTACTCAAGCAGCCATCGACATCTATGATGGATTAGAATATGGTCCAGCTAAATTGAACGGAAAGCAAGTTGTAGCGGAAAATATTGCTGACTTAGGTGGTTTGACTTGTGCAATTCAAGCTAACAAGCTAGATCAAGGCAGCATGAAGGAATTGTTTGAAAACTACGCTCGTTCATGGGCACAAAAGCAAAGACCTGCAGCCATCAAGACAGAAATTGCAGTTGACGTTCACGCACCACAACCTACTAGAGTTAATATTCCAGTTCAATGTCAGGCTGAATTCTATGAGACTTTTGAAGTTAAACCAGAAGATGGAATGTGGCTAGACGAAGACAAGCGCGTAACCATTTGGTAAAAATAAAGAGGCGGTGATCATCACCGCCTCTTTTATTTAGCTACATAATAGAAATTAGGATCAAGTTCTTGATCGATTTTATCCCAAGCTGCCTCTAGCTGGCCATAAATTTTGGCTTCATTTTCTTTAGTCAATTTAGTCTTTTTATCAATTGAAATAGGCTCGCCAATGTTGACTTTTAATGGCTTGCGCAATAATAATTGCTTAAAAGTCAAAGGTCCTTGATAAACTACTGGCAACAAGGGTTTTTGTGACATCTTGGCAATTAATAAAGCTCCACCTTTTAATTCGGCCGAATGCCTGGTGCCTGAGGGAAAGATAACCAAAGACATTTTTCCTTCTTTGAGCCCTTTGACTGGGATTTTTAATACAGATGGACCAGGATGCTCGCGATCAACTGGAAATGCATGAGCATGCTTTAAGATAAAGCGCAGAACCGGATTCTTAAACAATTCAATTTTTGCCATAAACATAAATTCCATTGGACTAGCAGCCAAGGCAAATAAAATTGGCTCCCACCAAGTTCTGTGGGGTGCTACTAGGATGTAATTTCCTTTGGGAATTCTTTCTTTGTGATAAACATGCAAATGACCGTTTAATACCCAAACAATAAAACGGGCGATTGGTCTGATGATTCGATAAAACATATAAAACCCTCCAATGATGTAAAATATTATAGCAAACAAAAACGAGAGGACAAGAATTTTATGGTTGAACTTAAGGAAAATGAACGAATCGATTATATATACAGCGACAACTTAAAAATCATCCAAAACAAGACAGCGTTTAGCTTTTCAATGGATACACTATTGCTAGCCAACTGGGCAAAAGAAGCAATCAAAAATCGCTCGAAAGTAGCGGATCTATGTGCTGGTAATTGTGCGGCAACTATTTACATGGCCTATTTTAACGAGGCGAAATATGATGCAATTGAAATTCAACCCGAGATTGTTTCTCAAGCTAAAAGATCAATTGAATTAAATGGCTACGAGAATCGAATCGAAGTCTACCAAGACAATGTATTGAATGCACCTAATTTTTTGAGAAAAGATAGCTATGACGTAGTTACGGTCAACCCGCCATATTTCAAGATGCAGGAAGGCCATGAGATCAATCCTGATCCCAAAAAGGCGATTGCTCGGCATGAAATTTTGATCAATTTAGAGCAAATAATTGAAACGGCCAGCTCGCTTTTGAAAATGAAAGGAAAAATGTTCATGGTTCATCGGCCAGAGCGTTTAGGCGAAATTTGCTACTATTGTATGAAGCATGACTTGAGTGTAAAGCTCATCCAGCCATTTGTTTCTCACCACAGCGAAAATACCAACTTGATCATTGTTGAAGCTGTAAAACATACTGCCTCTGATGGAACAGTTTTAAAAGATGCAATTGAAGTCCACGATGAGGAAGGAAAATTTTTGCCAGCCATTCAAAAAGTAATCCGCGAAAGCGATGAAGAACGAAAAAAGCGGGAGCAGAAAAATTATTACTTCTATGTCTTGCTCTGCAATGATGGTAGCTTTTATGGGGGATATACTGATGATTTGAAGCATCGCTTGCAAATGCATAATCTAGGCAAGGGTGCAAAATATACTAAGTCGCGCAGACCGGTTCAAATGATTTATTTTGAAACTTTCGACAATAAAAGTGCTGCGCTTAAGCGAGAATACTGGTTTAAACATCATGATCGCAAATGGAAAGAAAAATTTTTAAATGAGCATAATGTTGATTGGAATTCTTGCAATTGAAAAAATTTTTTAGTAAAATATGCAAGTATGCTGTATTTGCATGCATATAACACATCAAGAGCGATCGGTACCACGGTGCCCAAGGTAGTGGTAAGGTACTGAAATGAACGCTTGAGAGGATTAAAACCTAGGAGGAATTTTTATTATGACAGTTGTATCAATGAAGCAATTGCTTGAAGCTGGTGTACACTTTGGTCACCAAACTAGAAGATGGAACCCTAAGATGGCTCCTTACATTTTCACTCAAAGAAACGGTATCTACATCATTGACTTGCAAAAGACTATCAAGATGTTAGACGACGCTTACAACTTTGTTAAGGCTGTAGCTCAAGATGGTGGCGTATTCTTGTTTGTTGGTACTAAGAAGCAAGCTCAAGACTCAATTGCTGAAGAAGCAACTCGCGCTGGTCAATACTTCGTTAACCAACGTTGGTTAGGTGGTACTTTGACTAACTGGACCACTATCCAAAGTCGTGTTAAGAGATTGAAGGAATTGAAGACTATGTCAGAAGACGGTACTTTTGAAGTACTTCCAAAGAAGGAAGTTGCTCTTTTGACTAAGGAAATGGACAAGCTTCAAAAGTTCTTGGGCGGTATCGAAGATATGCCAAGAATTCCTGATGTATTGTTCGTAGTTGACCCTAAGAAGGAAAAGATTGCTGTTCACGAAGCAAACATCTTGGGTATTCCAGTTGTTGCTATGGTTGACACTAACACTGATCCAGACCCAGTTGACGTTGTAATTCCATCAAACGACGATGCAATTCGTGCAACTCGTTTGATCGCAGGTGCTATGGCTGATGCTATCATCGAAGGTCAACAAGGTCAAGACGACAGCCAAGCTGTTGAAGCAGACTTTGAAGAAAACGCTGACGATTCAGAAGGTATCGTAAACCCTGAAGCTTCAGAAGAAGAATAGTTTTTATTACTGTTACAAGTTCTAGGAGGACTAGCTAATGGCACAAATTACTGCAAAGCAAGTTAAGGAATTGCGTGAACGTACTGGCGCAGGTATGATGGACTCAAAGAAGGCTTTAGTTAAAGCTGACGGTGACATCGAAAAGGCTATCGATATCTTAAGAGAAAGTGGTATCGCTAAGGCTGCTAAGAAGGCTGGCCGTACTGCTGCTGAAGGTTTAGCTGCATTTGCTATCGATGGCAACAACGCTGTTTTGGTTGAAGTTAACTCAGAAACTGACTTCGTTGCTACTAACGACAAGTTCATCAACTTAGTTGGCGACATTACTGACGCTATTTTGGCAAGCAAGCCAGCTAACGTTGAAGAAGCTTTGAAGGCACCTATGGGTGACTCAACTATGGGTGAAGTTATCACTAACATGACTGCAGTTATCGGTGAAAAGATTACTTTGAGAAGATTCGATCTTATTTCAAAGACTGATGACGAAGTATTTGGTGCTTACAAGCACAATGGTGGTGCTATTGTTTCTGTTGTTACTTTAAAGGGTGGCAACGAAGAAGCTGCTAAGAACATCGCAATGCACGTAGCAGCAATCAACCCAGAATACTTAGACAAGAACTCAGTACCAGCTTCTGAATTGGAAAGACACAAGGCTGTATTTACTAAGGAAACTGAAAACGAAGGTAAGCCAGCTAACATTATTCCTAAGATCGTAGAAGGTCGTGTAAACAAGTACTTGAGCGAAATCTCATTAGTAGATCAAGCTTACGTTAAGGATGGCGACATGACTGTTGGTGAATACGCTAAGTCACAAAATGCTGAAGTAGTATCATTCACTCGCTACGAAGTTGGTGAAGGTATCGAAAAGAAGCAAGAAGACTTTGCTGCTGAAGTTCGTGAACAAATGAGATAATAAATTTCTTTGTGGAGAATGGAATGATTTCCATTCTCTTTTTTTGTTTTTGTAAAAAATTTAATAATGAGTTTGTTTAGATATTCCACAACAACTGTTTTTAATGGTAGAATATTTAAAGCTATAACAGGAGGTTGCTATGAGTCAAGTTAAGTACAAGAGAATAATTTTAAAAATTTCAGGTGAAGCATTAGCAGGTGAAGAAAAGGTTGGAATTAATCCAGCAGTTATCGCTCACTTGGCAAAAGAAATTAAGACTGTACACGATTTAGGAGTCGAAGTTGGTATCGTAGTTGGCGGCGGAAATATGTGGCGCGGCGAAACTGGTGCAAAGCTCGGAATGGAACGTGCACAAGCTGATTACATGGGAATGTTGGCAACTATTATGAACGCTCTTGCTTTGCAAGATGGTTTAGAGCATGTTGGTGTTCCAACTAGAGTACAAACTTCAATTGAAATGCGCCAAGTGGCAGAGCCTTACATCAGAAGAAAGGCTGTACGTCACTTTGAAAAGGGTCGCGTAGTTATCTTTGGTGGTGGTACAGGAAACCCTTACTTCTCTACTGATACTACTGCTGCCTTGCGTGCTGCAGAAATCAATGCAGATGTAATTTTGATGGCCAAAAATGGTGTTGATGGAGTTTACTCAGCTGATCCAAAGCTTGATCCAACAGCAACTAAGTACAGTGAATTAACTCAACTTGAAATTATTGCTAAGAATTTGAAGGTTATGGACAGAACTGCTAGTTCATTGTCAATGGATACAGATATCCCATTGATCGTCTTTAACATCAATACACCAGGCAATATTGAAAAGGTAGTATTAGGTGAAAACATCGGTACTGTAATCGAAGGAGGAAAGAAATAATGGATAACAACGAAGTAATTTCAACTGCTAAGGAAAATATGGAAAAATCAATCAAGGTTTTCCAAAGAAATCTAGCATCTATTCGTGCGGGCGTAGCTAATGCAGGTTTATTGGAAGGTATTCAAGTAGATTACTATGGAGCTCCAACTCCATTGACTCAAATGTCAAGCGTAAGTATTCCAGAGCCAAGAGTTTTGTTGATTACTCCATACGATATCAACAGTTTAGACAACATTGAACATGCATTGCTTGCTTCAAACTTGGGCTTGACTCCAGCAAACGATGGTAAGGTAATTAGATTGGTTATCCCACAATTGACTGGTGAAAGACGTCAAGAAATTGCCAAGCAAGTTGGTAAGGAAGCAGAAGATGCAAAGATTGCAGTAAGAAATGTTCGTCGTGATGCAATGAACGCTTTGAAGCGTTTGAAGAACGATGACGAAATTACTGAAGACGAACAAAGAAATTTGGAAAAGCAAGTACAAAAGGTAACCGACGATGCAACTAAGAAGATCGACCAACTTGCTGATGAAAAGAGAAAAGAAATTACTCAAGGTAAATAATGGGTAAAAAGGAAAATGAATTAAATCATCTCGCAATCATCATGGATGGTAACGGACGATGGGCTAAAAAGCGTCATCAGCCAAGATTTTATGGCCACCGTGAAGGCATGGACAATGTTCAAAAAATTGCTCTAGCGGCCAATAAGCTTGGAATTAAGGTTTTGACGCTTTATGCTTTTTCAACTGAAAATTGGGCCCGTCCGAAAGAAGAAGTTGCTTATCTGATGAATTTGCCAGTTCGCTTTTTTGACAAGTATATGCCAACTTTGATCGAAAATAACGTCAAAGTAAACATTATGGGTTACTTGGATGAACTTCCTGCTAAAACATTAGATATTGTTACTAAGGCAATGGAGGATACTAAGGATAATACTGGTTTAGTTTTGAACTTTGCTTTTAACTATGGTTCTAGACGAGAAATTGTCAGCGCTGTGCAAGGAATTGCCAAGGAAGTAGCTCAAGGAAAGCTACCAGCAGATGAAATCGATGAGGCTACAATTAGTCAGCATTTAATGACTGCAAAATTCCAAACCTACAGCGATCCAGATCTGTTGATTAGAACTTCTGGCGAACAAAGAATTTCCAATTTCTTATTGTGGCAGCTTGCTTATACGGAATTAGCTTTTAGCGATAAGAATTGGCCAGACTTTGATGAGAATGATTTAAAAATGTTTGTTGAAAATTACCAGCACCGAGATCGGCGCTTTGGTAAAGTAGACGAGTCGGATAGTTAGATTAAGATAGGTTTTATGAAACAACGTGTTATTACAGCAGTTATTGCTTTGATATTATTTATTCCAATTGTCCTCTTAGGTGGGGTTTGGATGGATTGGTTGACCGTCGCCTTAGCAGCGGTAGGTATTAGTGAAGTCTTTTTGATGAAGAAACAACTTTTGGTTTCAATCGATTTCTTGTTAGCTTTATTGGCTACTTTGACTTGGACTGTACCTGATGCATTCTTTAAGAATATGCCTTTTGGTTGGAGCAAGTACGGAGTATACTTTGCTTTGATCATGCTTATGTTGACTTGGACTGTCTTGTCAAAGAATAAGACAACCTTTGATGATGTTGGTGTTTATACTATTGCATCACTTTACATTGGTACAGGTTTCCATTACATGTCAGCCATTAGAAACTTTAGCAGTGATGGACTCTTCTTACTTTGCTACGTATTCGTAGTTGTTTGGTCTACTGATATTGGTGCTTACATGATCGGACGCAAGTTTGGTCGTCATAAGTTATGGCCAGTTATCAGTCCAAACAAGACCTGGGAAGGATCCATCGGTGCAGTTGTTTGTGCTTTGGCCTTTTCAGCTATTTACCTTGCTTTCGTACACATTGATTTCTCACAAACCACTTTGATTATTATGGCCTTCTTCTTGTCAATCGTAGGCCAAATGGGTGATTTGGTCGAATCTGCTTACAAGAGATTCTATGGTGTGAAAGATTCAGGTAAAATTCTACCAGGCCACGGTGGTATTTTAGACAGATTTGACAGTATGCTCTTTGTTTTGCCAGTAGTAGCATCTGTCTTAGGAATTGTTCATTAGAAAGTTGATCGCTAGTGAAAGGTATATTAATCTTTTTAGTAGTATTCGGCCTGCTCGTTTTCGTCCATGAATTCGGGCATTTTATCGTGGCTAAAAAATCTGGGATTTTAGTTAGAGAATTCTCAATCGGAATGGGTCCTAAGCTTTTCCAATTAAGAAGAAGCACTACGACTTACACAATCAGATGGTTGCCGCTAGGTGGATATGTTCGTCTAGCTGGCGTTGATGATGAAAGCAAACTTGATCCAGGTATTACAGTTGTCTTGGCTTTGAATAACCAAGGCAAGGTTATTAGAATCGATGCATCAGAGTCAGATTTGCCAATTGAAGGAATTCCAGTTCAAATTACTCAAGCAGATTTAGTTGACGATTTGAAGATTCATGGCTATGAGAATGGCGATGAAGAAAAGCAAAGAACTTTTGAAGTTGATCCTGATGCGACTATTATCGAAAAAAATAAAACCGAATTGGTAATTGCACCGCGAAATCGACAATTTCAACAGGCTAATGTATGGCAGAAGTTGGCAGTAAATTTTGCTGGACCTTTCATGAATATCGTCTTAGGCTTTGTGGTCTTTATCATTTGGTCTTTGACAATTCCAGGTCCTGGAACAAATGAAATTTCCAAGGTAATGACCAACTCTCCTGCAAAGACAGCTCAGCTGGTTGCTGGAGATAAAATTGTCAAAATTGATAATAAAAAGATTGCAAACTTCAACGATATTTCAACTGCAATTGAACAAAGCAAGGGCAAAAAGATGGCCTTTGAAGTTCAAACTAAAGGTCAAACTCGCAAGGTTATAATAAAGCCAAAGAAGGTCAAAACAGCTAATGGCGATTACTATCAAATTGGTATTCAAGCTAAGACCAACGAAGCAATTGGCCTGAAGTTGTCTCGAGGTTGGTCAACTGCCGTATCAACTACTGGATTGATTTTTAATGCTGTAGGAAATCTGTTTAGACACTTCAGCTTAAATAAGCTTTCAGGTCCCGTTGGAATATACTCGCAAACTGCACAAGTTTCGCAAATGGGTGTAACCTACGTATTAGCCTTTTTAGCAATGATCTCAATCAACTTAGGAATTGTTAACTTGATTCCAATTCCAGGACTAGATGGTGGAAAATTGCTTTTGAATCTGATTGAATTAGTCAGAGGCAAGCCAATTTCCCAGGAACATGAAGCAATCGTTGAGTTGATTGGTTTTGGACTACTTTTATTGTTGATCATTGCGGTAACTGGCAATGATATTTATCGATATTTTATTAAGTAATTTATGTGTTAGATTTTAGGAGAAAAAATGCGACAATCAAAATTTTTCATGCCTACTTTGAAAGAGGCACCTTCAGATGCTGTGGCAGAAAGCCACAAGTTGATGTTACGTGGTGGATATATTAGACAGGTTACGGCTGGTGTTTACTCATACTTGCCACTTGGTTACAGAGTTTTGCGCAAGGCTGAAAACATCATGGAAGAAGAAATGGAAAAGATCAACGTACCTGAAATGATCATGCCTCACTTGCTTCCGGCTACTATGTGGCAAGAATCTGGTCGGTATAAAAAATATGGCGATGAAATGTTTAGACTATCTGATCGTCATGGTCGCGAAAGTTTATTAGGTCCTACACATGAAGAAACTTTCACCGAAATCATTGCTAAGAATTTAAAGAGTTACAAGCAAATGCCAATTGCTTTGTACCAAATTCAAACTAAGTTCCGTGATGAAAACCGTCCAAGATTCGGATTATTGCGTGGCCGTGAATTCATCATGCTTGATGCTTACAGCTTTGCAGCAACTAGAGAACAATTGGATGAACAATTTGATGATGAAGCACGTGCCTTCAAGGCAATCTTTGACCGCTGCGGGGTTAAGGTTCACCCAGTTATTGCAGACTCAGGAACAATGGGTGGAAAGAACTCAACTGAATTCCAAGCACCAGCTGCAATCGGTGAAGATACTATTGCAACTAACGAAAGTGGTACTTACGCTGCTAACTTGGAAATGGCTAAGAGTATCGATACCTTTAAGCAAGAACCAGAAGAATTAAAGGAATTGACTAAGGTTGCAACACCAGATTGTGACTCAATTGAAAAATTGGCTGCTTTCTTGAAAGTTCCAGCTACTAGAATTGTTAAGAGTATTTTATTTGTTGCTGATGATCAAAAGGTTTTAGTTTTGATCCGTGGTGATAAGCAAATCAACAAAGTTAAGTTGGGCCATGTTCTTGATGCTGATGAAGTACGTGAAGCAACTGCTGAAGAATTAATTGAAATTACAGGTAGTGCTAAAGGCGGAGTTGGTCCTGTTGATGCAGCTTGGGCAGACAAGATTGTTGCTGATGAAACTGTTAAGAACCTGTTCAACGTAGTTGTTGGTGCTAATGAAACTGACTACCAATACGAAAATGCTAATTTAGATCGTGATTTTAAGGTTGATGAATTTGCTGACATTAGAACTGCTAACGAAGGCGAACCAGACCCAATTGATCACGAACCACTTAAATTTACAACTTCAATTGAAGTAGGTCACATCTTTAAGTTAGGTACTTACTACACTGAAACTATGGGTGCTGACTTCTTAGACAACAATGGAAAGACTCAACCAGTTATCATGGGATCATATGGTATTGGTGTAACTAGAATGTTGTCAGCAGTTGTTGAACAACACTTAACTGAAAATGGAATTGCTTGGCCAAAAGAAATTGCTCCATTTGAAGTTCACATTATTCAAATGAAGATGAACGATGATGAACAAACTGCTTTGGCTGAAAAACTTGAAAAAGAACTTTCTGTTTCATACGATGTTTTATACGATGACCGTAAGGAACGTCCAGGTGTTAAGTTCAACGATGCTGACTTGCTTGGTGCACCAATTAGAATCACAATCGGACGCAAGGCCAGCGAAGGTATTGTTGAAGTAAAACACCCAGGCGATAGCGAAGCAGTCGAAGTACATATTGATGATTTAACTGATTTTGTTGAAAAAGAGTTGAGATAATTAAGTGAGCGATAAGAACGAACTATTCTTAAAACTTTTAAAGCAAATCAAATTTCCAGAAACCTTTGAAGACAATGCGATCTTGCAAAAGGGTGAAATTGAGAACGTGGATGTTTATGCAAAAGAACATATGTGGAATATCCACGTTCTTTTTGATACGCCTTTAAAGTTTGAGACATATCTAAACTTAAAAAAATCCATTTTGGAAAGCTTTCACGATTTTGTGCAAGCAGCTATTTCTGTCCGAAGCAAGGATGGTTCTGATCAGTATTTGACAGACTATTGGCAATATGTGGTGCAAAACTCCAGCCAATTGCAAGCAGTAACTAGAGAATTTTTGGCTAAACAAAATCCTCAAAAAAAGGATGGACGCTGGATTATACCAGTTGATAATTCTGTAGTAGATGGATTAATTGAGCAAAAAGCTTTGGATGATCTAGCACTAGAGATGCGCAACTATGGCTTTTTCAATCTGAAATTTACGACCATCTTGAATGAGGAAAACGTCGATAATGACTTTCTAAGTTTGCAAAAGCTTCAAGAAGAACATGAACGCAACATGCAACAAGTTTTTGAAGCAACCCCAGAAAAGCCTAAAGAAGCACCGACGCCAAAGTCATATCCAACACAAAGACGAAGCTATGGAAGCAATAAAATAGCTGAAGATGCCGAGATTACACAAATTCATGATTTGGAAGATGGATCGCGAAATGTGGTAATTGAAGGTCATATTTTCAGTATTGATAAGCGAGAATTGAAGTCAGGCTCTGTCATCTTTACCGGAGAAATTACAGATTATACTGATTCAATTGCCTTTAAGAAGTTTGTTTCTAGCCAAGACCAGATCGAAGAAATGGATAAGATCAAGGCTGGAACTTGGGCTAAGATGCAAGGGTCGGTTCAAGACGATCAATGGGAACATGACTTAGTTTTAAATGTTAATGGCTTTGAAACAGTTGAACACATTGGCCGCACAGAAGCTTATGAAGGCGAAAAAAAACGTGTAGAACTTCATTTGCATACTAATATGAGTCAGTTAGACGCAACTAACACTGCGACTGATTTTGTTTCAATAGCCAAAAAATTTGGTCAAACTGCAATTGCCATTACTGATCATGGCGATGTTCAAGCCTTCCCTGAAGCCTATTCAGCTGGTAAAAAGCAAGGCGTAAAGATCTTGTATGGATTAGAAGCCAATATGATTGACGATCATGCAATGTTAGTGCTAAATCCAGCGGATATGACCTATGAAGATAGAGATTTTGTTATCTTCGACGTTGAAACGACGGGTTTGTCATCGGTTTATGACACAATTATCGAAATCGGTGCAGTCAAGATGCGCAATGGTGAAGTAATTGATCGCTTTGATAAGTTTATCAATCCGCATCACCCATTAAGCGAACAGACAATCAACTTGACCTCAATCACTGATGAAATGGTTAGTGCTGCTGATGATGAAGATGTTGTAATTAAACAATTTAAGGATTTTTATGGGGATGCTCCATTGTGTGGTCACAATGTTCAATTTGACGTTGGATTTGTCAATGCTGCCTTAAGACGCAACAATTTGGCTGAAATTACTCAGCCAGTGGTTGATACGCTAGAAGTTTCTCGTTTGCTTCACCCAGAGCAATCACGTCATACCTTGGATTCTTTAGCTAAAAAGTATAATGTTGTTTTGGAACATCACCACCGGGCCAATCAGGATGCTGAAGCGACTGGCTATTTGATGTTTAAGTTGCTTGATGCCTTTAAAGAACGTTTTGATGAAAATAATTTGGGCAAGATGAATGAATATGCTGCCCAAGGTCAGGTTTATCGCAGAGCTAGACCGATGCATATATCAATTTTGGCAAAAGACCAGGCAGGACTAAAGAATTTGTACAAATTAGTTTCACTAGCAAGTACAACTTATTTCTACCGCATACCAAGAACTCCTAAGTCTGATTTGAATCGACTTCATGAAGGTCTTCTTTATGGAAGTGGCTGCTGGCAAGGCGAAGTCTTTATTGCCATGATGCAAAAAGGCTATGACGAAGCACGCGAAAAGGCGAAGTTTTACGACTATCTAGAGTTGCAGCCACCTGCAACTTATGCCAACTTGATCAAGGATGGTTTAATTGCTGATGAAGCTGAGCTTGAAGAAATTTTAGGCAATATCTACAAGCTAGGTAAAGAATTAAACAAGCCGGTTGTTGTTACTAGCGATGCCCACTATGTAAATGAATACGAATCGATTTATCGAACTATTTTGATTTCTGCGCAGCGCAGCAATCCTAATCGAAATAATCCGCAACCTGATTTACATTTCTATTCCACTCAAGAAATGCTGGATGCTTTTGCCTTCTTAGGTGAAGATGTAGCCAAAGAAATAGTAATCGACAATACAAACATGATTGCGGATTCCTTGAGCGAAATTGCCCCAATTAAAGATGGCTTGTACCCACCACATATTGAAAATGCGGATCAAGAAATGAAGGATTTGACTTATAACAAGGCTTACGAATTATATGGCAATCCTTTGCCAGACATTGTTAAAGATCGAATTGAAATGGAATTGAATTCGATTATTTCTAACGGATATGCTGTTATTTACCTGATTTCGCAACGTTTGGTAGCCAAGTCTAATAAAGATGGCTATTTGGTAGGTTCGCGTGGTTCAGTTGGCTCTAGTTTGGTTGCAACTATGTCAGGAATTACGGAAGTAAATCCGCTAGCTCCGCACTACCGCTGTCCAGAATGTAAGTACTCGCATTTTTACACTAATGGTGAATATGGTTCAGGCTATGACTTGCCTGATAAAAAGTGCCCTAAGTGTGGAGCACAATTAGTTAAAGACGGCCAGGATATCCCATTTGCAACCTTCTTAGGCTTCCATGGTGATAAGGTTCCTGATATCGATTTGAACTTCTCAGGTGACTATCAACCAGTTGCACATAACTTCATTCGGGTTATGTTTGGACCAGATAACTCATATCGTGCCGGAACAATTGCCACGGTTGCTGATAAAACGGCTTATGGTTATGCTAAGCACTTTGACGAAGAAAGGGAATTGAAGCTTAGAAATGCTGAACTAGATCGCTTGGCTACTGGAGTTTCAGGGGTTAAGCGAACTACTGGTCAGCACCCTGCAGGAATAGTTGTGGTTCCAAATGATATGGATATTTATGACTTTACGCCAGTTCAATATCCTGCAGATGATGTCAATGCTGCTTGGCTAACAACACACTTTGACTTCCACTCAATTCACGACAATATCTTGAAGTTTGATATTCTAGGACACGATGATCCAACGATGATCAGAATGTTGCAGGATTTATCAGGAGTTGATCCATTGACCATTCCACCTGATGATCCAGGTGTTATGTCACTATTTTCAAGTCCGGATATTTTAGGAGTTACGCCTGAACAGATTCAATCAGAAACGGGTACTTTGGGCGTGCCTGAATTTGGAACGCGCTTTGTAAGAGGGATGCTTGAAGAAACTAAGCCAACTTCTTTCTCAGAATTGTTGCAGATTTCAGGTCTATCTCACGGTACTGATGTATGGCTAGGAAATGCTGAATCATTGATCAATGATGGTATTTGCAAGTTGAAAGACGTAATTGGTTGTCGTGACAACATTATGATGGACTTGATTCACTGGGGCATTAAGCCAGAAATCGCCTTTTCAACGATGGAATCAGTTCGTAAAGGTAAGGGAATTAGCGATGAAAACATGGCAGTCTTAAAGGAAAACAAGAATATCCCAGACTGGTATATTCCATCTTGTTTGAAGATTAAGTACATGTTCCCTAAGGCCCACGCCACAGCTTATATTTTAATGGCTTTGCGAATTGCTTGGTTCAAGGTTTATTATCCAGAAATATATTACACAGCTTACTTCTCTGTTAGAGCAGATATGTTCGACTTAGTTGCAATGAGCCATGGCAAAAATACGGTCAAGGCAGCAATTAAGGCAATTACCGACAAGGGAAATGATGTGACTGCTAAGGATAAAAGCTTACAAACGGTCTTAGAAATTGCTAACGAATGTTTGGAAAGAGGCATTAAGATTAAAATGGTTGATATTGATCAATCAGAAGCTTTGAACTTCAAGATTATCGATAAAAACACTATTTTAGCTCCATTCAATGCAGTTCCAGGTTTAGGCGATAATGCGGCTAAGCAGATTGTAGCAGCTAGAACCGAGCAAAAGTTCTTGTCTAAAGAAGACTTAGCTAAACGCGGCAAAGTTTCACAGACAATTATGAATTACTTTGAAGAAAATGGTGTCTTGGAAGGGATGCCAGATCAGAATCAATTGTCATTATTCTAAGCTTTCTGCTTTGAAAAATTATGATTGATATGATACAATAACCAAGAAGTTCGAATAGGTAAGTTCGAGTGAGCAGCAATGCTCGCTCTTTTTATTGCGGAGGAAAGTTTTGTCAAAAGTTATAGATCTAATTCGTGTAGCAATCGAACCAATCATCGAAAAAAGAGATGACGAATTGGTTGATATTGAATACGTTAAAGAAAAGAAGAACTATCTTCGAATCTATGTTGACCGTGATCAACCTGGTGGTATTGATATTGACGAAATTGCAGATTTAAGTGAATTGATTTCTGAGAAGTTAGATACACTAGATCCAGATCCTTTACCAGATCCATATATTTTGGAAATATCATCACCTGGTGCAGAAAGACCTATAAAGACTGCTAAAGATTTGGAAAAAGCTCAAGGCAATTACATTCATGTTGGTCTCTACAAGAAACTAGATGACAGTAAAGTCTATGAGGGTACTTTAGTGGCTTACGATGATGAAAAGATAGAGCTTGAAGTTAAAATTAAAACTAGACGAAAGATTTTAACTATCCCCCGTGATGTGATTGCAAACATTCGCTTTGCAATTGAATTTTAGAAAGGTTGATCAAAACTTATGTCTAAGGAAATGCTAGAAGCGTTTGCTGTTCTAGAAGAAAAAAAGGGTATCAAAAAAGAAATTATTGTTGATGCAATCAAGGCTGCATTAGTAGCTGCTTATAAGAAGAATTACAATCAAGCACAAAACGTTGAGGTTAACTTCGATGAAAAGACTGGCAACTTCAAGGTTATCGCAGTTAAGACTGTTGTTGATGAAGTTCAAGATGGTCGTTTGGAAATGAGCTTGTCAGATGCTTTGGCAATTAACCGTGCTTATGAAGTAGGCGACGAAATTCGTTTTGAAGTAACGCCAAAGAATTTTGGCCGAATCGCTGCACAAACTGCCAAGCAAGTTATTATGCAAAGACTTCGCGAAGCTGAAAGAAATCATATCATTGAAGAATATTCTCAATATCAAGATGAATTGATTACTGGTACAGTTGAAAGACGCGACAACCGCTTTGTCTACATCAAGATCGACAACGTAGAAGCTGTAATGCCTACCCACGATCAAATGCCAAATGAACACTACAATCCACAAGACCAAGTTAAAGTGATCGTTACCCATGTTGGCACTGATTCAAAAGGAGCACAAATTGTTGTTTCAAGAACTGCTCCAGATTTGGTTAAACGCTTATTCGAACAAGAAGTTCCTGAAATTTATGATGGAACTGTAGAAATTGTTTCAATTTCTCGTGAAGCAGGCGATCGTACTAAGATTGCTGTTAGATCAACAGACCCTAACATCGATCCAGTAGGTACTTGCGTTGGCCCTCGTGGTACTAGAGTTCAAAACGTAGTTAACGAATTAGGCGGCGAAAACATCGACATCGTTAAATACGAAGAAGATCCATCAGATTACATTGCCAATGCTTTGAATCCAGCAGAAGTTATCGCTGTTCAATTTGGCGAAGACGAAGAACAAAAGAATGCTTTGGTAATTGTGCCAGATTATCAATTATCTCTTGCAATCGGTAAGCGTGGTCAAAATGTTCGTTTAGCTGCACGCTTGACTGGCTATAAGATTGATATCAGACCTGAATCTGAAGTAGAATTTGTTGATGAAGATGCAAGTGAAGAACAAGCAGCTGAAGATCAAGCATCAACTGAAACTACTGAAGCGGTTGAAAGCCAAGAATTAACTGAAACTGCAGATGATCAAGTAGCCGAAGATCAAGCTGAAGACGTTGATGCTGATGAAGATATCGATGAAGGCGATAATTCAGAAGAGTAAGGACCGGTGATTTTTTTGAAAAAACGAAAAATCCCAATGCGGAAAGACTTGTTGACTAATACTATGCAACCTAAAAAAGAATTGGTTAGAGTTGTCATCGATAAAGAAAAGAACATTTCCGTTGATCCAACTGGTAAAAAGCCAGGTAGAGGTGCTTATGTATCTCTAGATCCGAATAAGATTCAAGAAGCTAAGAGCAAAGGAATTCTAGAAAAGAGTTTAGGTGCTCAAGTTTCTGAACAATTTTATGATGAACTTTACCAATATGTAGATCATCAAAAGGCTAGAAAAGAATTATTTGGTGATAAATAAGTTGCAGAATAGAGATAAAGTTTTGAATTTGTTAGGTCTAGCCACTCGAGCCGGAAAGTTGATCACTGGTACAGAGACGGTTATTATGGGACTTGGCAAGAAAAAAGTTAAGAAAGTAATCGTAGCAAGCGACTTGCAGCATCACTCGCTGGAAAAAGTTCAACGAGCAGCCAAAAAGGCAAATGTTGGAATAATTGATTTGTTTACATCTCAAGAATTGCAACATGCAGTTGGCAAAGAACGCAAGGTTTTAGCCTTAACAGATCAGGGTTTTGCCAAGGCGCTTGATAAATTGATTAGTAAAGGGGTGTGATAGGATGGCAGAAAAGAGTAATAAAATTAAGATTTCCGTTTCTTCAATTCGAAAGAATGAAAAGAAAGCAGAAACTAAGAAATCACGTCACTTTAACCATCGTAACAAGAACAATGCTAATGATAAGCGCAATTCAGTAGAAACTAAGCAAGCACGTCCTGCAAGCAAGGTTGCTACAGGTGATTTGTTGAAGCAATTCAAGCAAAAGCAACGCGCAGAAGCAAATACTCTGAATGAACAAGCTAAGCAAGCTAAAAAAGAGTATCATGAATCATTAAATCAACCAAAGAAAGAAGCAGAGCCTATTAATAAGCAAGATACCAAGAATCAAGGTCAAGATAGCAAGAAGACAACTACCGAAACTAAGGTAATTGGACCAAAGATCTTAAAGCCATCACCTGCACGATTCAAGAAAGAAAACGATCAAGAACAAAAGCCACGTCCAAAGAGAAATGTGGTTAAGAAGCCTAGATCACAATCTACTCCAAAGATCGACTTAGCTGACGCTCCAGCTCCTAACAAGGAAGAAAGACGCAACGGCAATGGCTACGGTAGAAATACTGGCAAGTCTAACAAGAAGGGCAAGAAGCAATACGATAACAGAAATGATCATGTAGATTCAGCTCGTTCAGATCGTAAGCGTCGCAAGAACAAGAAGCATCAAGAACAAAGTCAAGTAAAGAAGCAACCTACTGTACGTAAGGAACGTCCATTACCTGAAACTTTGGTTTATGATGAAGGAATGAACGCTCAAGACTTAGGTAAGTTGTTGCACCGTGAACCAGCTGAAATCGTTAAGAAATTGTTTATGCTTGGAATTATGACCAACCAAAACCAATCTCTTGACAAAGATACCATTGAATTGCTTGCTGCTGAATATGGTATTGAAGCAGAAGAAAAGGTTCATGAAGATATTTCTGATATCGATAAGATTTACGATACTCAGATGGAAGCATCAAAGAGTTCTAAGAACCAAGAAGATCGTCCACCAATCGTTACTATCATGGGACACGTTGACCACGGTAAGACTACTTTACTTGACCGCTTGCGTCATACTCACGTTTCTGCTAACGAAGCCGGTGGTATCACCCAGAGAATCGGTGCTTACCAAGTTAGATTAGATGACCGTTTGATCACTTTCCTTGATACTCCAGGACACGCTGCCTTTTCAAACATGCGTGCACGTGGTGCTGAAGTAACTGATATCGTTATCTTGGTTGTAGCTGCAGACGACGGTGTTATGCCACAGACTATCGAAGCTATCGACCACGCTAAGAGTGCCAAGGTGCCAATCATTGTTGCCATCAACAAGATGGATGTACCAGGAGCAAACCCACAACACGTTACTGAACAGTTGATGAAGTATGGTTTGATTCCAGAAGATTACGGTGGAGATACTATTTACGTAAATATTTCTGCTAAGACTGGCGAAAACGTTGAAGATCTTTTGCAAATGATTCTATTGCAAGCTGATGTGATGGAATTGAAGGCTGATCCTAAGCAAAAGGCTATCGGTACTGTTATTGAAGCCCGCTTATCACGTGGTAAAGGTTCTGTAGCCGATGTTTTGGTTCAACAAGGTACTTTGCACGTTGGTGATCCAGTTGTTGTCGGAAATACTTTTGGTAGAATCAGAACTATGACTAACGACCGTGGTCGTCAAGTTAAGAAGGCTACTCCATCAATGCCTGTCGAAATTACTGGTTTGAACGAAGTCCCAGAATCTGCTGATAAGTTAGTTGTCTTTGAAGATGAAAAGACTGCTCGTTCAGTTGGTGAACAAAGAGCTCAACAAGCCTTGCAAAAGTCACGTGAAAAGGTACAACACGTTACTCTTGATAACTTGTTTGCAACTATGAAGCGCGACAACATGAAGGAAGTTGACATTGTTTTGAAGGCCGATGTACAAGGTTCTGTTGAAGCATTGCAACAATCACTTGAAAAGATCGATGTTGAAGGCGTAAGAGTAAATATTATTCACTCCGGCGTTGGTGCCATCAATGAATCAGACGTTACTCTTGCCGGTGCTTCAAATGCGTTCATCATCGGTTTCAACGTTCGTCCAACTGTAACTGCTAAGTCTCAATCTGCTAGCGAAGGTGTAGATATTCGTCTTTACAGCATCATTTACAAGGCAATTGACGATGTTACTGCTGCCATGAAGGGTATGCTTGAACCAACCTTCGAAGAAAAGGTAACTGGTAACTTAACAGTTCGCGAAACTTGGAAAGTTTCAAAGGTTGGTACAATTGCCGGTGCTTTTGTTGATTCAGGTTACGTAACAAGAGATTCAGGTATTCGTGTAATTCGTGACGGTGTTGTTGTTTACGATGGTAAGATTGGCTCTTTGAAGCGTTTCAAGGATGACGTCAAGGAAGTTAAGCAAGGATTTGATTGTGGTTTGACAATTGAAGGCTACAATGACATCAAGCTTGATGACCAACTTGAAGCATACGAAATGCAAGAAGTTAAGCCTGATTAATATTTTTGTGAGGATATAAATGAAGCACAGAATAGGTCGTGTTGAAGGAGAAATCCTTCGCGAATTGACTAAAATCTTACAGAAAAATATTCGAGATCCACGATTGCGTGATCTTACTATTACAGCAGTAGAATGTACAAATGACTTGTCATATGCCACAATCTACTACAGCTTATTAACTGAAGATCCTGCTAAAGAAAAAGAAGTTGCTCAAGGACTTGAAAAGGCCAATGGAATGATGCGTCATTTGCTTGGACAAGTTTTAACTGTTTACAAGGTTCCAGAATTAATCTTTAAACGTGACAACTCTGTTAAGTATGGTAGCAAGATCGACCGGTTGATTGCTGAACTCAAAAAGCAAGAACAAGAACGTAATAACTAAGAAAAGCGTGGGTTAATTCCCACGCTTTTTGATTTGGAGAGCAAAGTATGTTGAATGGAATTTTGATAATTGACAAAGACAAAGGGATGACTAGTGCAGATGTAGTCTACCATTTGCGTAAGGCACTACATATAAAAAAGATCGGTCATGCTGGCACGCTTGATCCTGACGTAACGGGCGTTTTGCCAATTGCGATTGGACAAGCAACCAAGCTGATTGAATTAATGCATGAACGTCCCAAAAAATACATAGGAGCAGGCTTATTTGCTTATGCTACAGACTCTTACGACATCAGTGGCAGCAAATTAAGCGAAAAGCCAGTTACTAAGGCAATTTCAGCTAAAACGATCAAGCAAGCAATGCACAAATTTGAAGGCGAAATTGAGCAGGTGCCACCAATCTATTCAGCGGTTAAAGTTAATGGCAAACGACTTTATGAATATGCTCGCGAAGGAATTGAAGTTGAAAGACCAAAAAGAAAGGTCAAGATCTATAGCTATGAATTGTTAGGTGAGCCAATTTTTGACGAAGAAAAATCTGAAGAGCAATTCAATTTTATGGTGAAGTGTTCTAAAGGAACTTATGTCAGAAGCTTGGTTAATGATTTAGGTCAAAAGCTTGATCAGCCTGCAGTTATGGTTGGCCTAAGAAGAATTGAAAGTTCTGGATTTAGTATCGAACAAGCGGTAAAATTATCGGAGATTGAAGCTAATCCAGAGCGTGCAGCTGAATTGATTCAGCCAATTGATGCATTTTTTGCTGATTATGAAATCCATGAATTGACCGAGCAGGAGTGGAATCGGGTTAAAAATGGAGCAACAATTCAAGTGAAAACGCATGCAAAAAAGCTTGCTTTACGGTACAATAAAAAAGTTAAGGCAATATATCAGAAAACCAGCTATGGCTACAAACCTGATCTAATGTTGTTAACTAATCAATAACGAAACGAAGGAATCTATTGTGCAATTAATTCATTTAAACTATCCAGTTAAGCAGAGCACCCTACCTAGTAAAGTTGTTTTAGCACTAGGTTTCTTTGATGGTGTGCATCGAGGCCATCAGCATTTAATATCGATTGCTAAGGATGTTGCTAATGAGAAACATTTGCCTTTGATGGTTTTAACTTTTGATCGACACCCTAGTGAAGTTTATGCTGGCAACAAGAATTTTGTCTACATTGATGATTTAGAAGAAAAAGCCTATAAGATGGAAAAAGCGGGGGTTGATTACTTAGCTGTTCTAAAGTTTACTGAAGCCTTTAGCAGGATATCTGGACAAGAATTCGTTGACAATGTCATTGTTGAATTAAATGCTGACACTGTTGTAGCAGGGTTTGATTATACATACGGGCCTAAGGAAATTGCCAATATGGCGCACTTGCCAGAATTTGCCAAAAATAGATTTGAAATTATAAATGTTCCTAAGCAAACTTTTGAAGGGGAAAAGATCGGCTCCACCGAAATTCGCCGGGCAATTGCTGCAGGTGATATGGAATTAGTCTATGACTTATTAGGCCATCATTATGTGATGAATGGTATTGTCGGCCACGGAAAGCGCAATGGTCATAAGTTGGGCTATCCTACTGCCAATCTGATTTGGAATTCTAAAAAGGCTATTCCTAAGATCGGAGTATACGCAACTAAGACCAAGATTGCCGGTAAATGGTATGATTCAATGACTAGTGTCGGATACAATGTAACAATTGGCGATTCAAAGCAAATTTATATCGAATCAAACATTTTCGATTTTGACGAAGATATTTATGGTCAACCAATCGCCATTAAGTGGTACAAGTATACCAGAGGCGAAGAAAAGTTCGCAGGCTTAGATGAATTGAAAGAGCAACTTCACAAAGATAAAGAAGTTGTGGAAGAATACTTTGCAAGTAATCTTGAAAAATAATCAATAATTTGTTACTCTGGTCTCAACAATTTGCAAATGAAAGAAGGGTGTCCGTTGCGTCTATAATCTTGTTTAAAAAGCATAGTTGAAATATCAAATTAGTTTTTGAGGGATAGACTATGCACTTTTGACAAGATTTAGACGTTAATGGGCACTCTTTTTGTGTGCTCATAAATTTTGATCAATGGTGCAATGATGCTCTATCCTGGCATTGAGGGTATATTAGATGAGCAATATTAAAATTAATAATTTGACCTTTAGATACGACGATAGTGATCAAGATATCTTTAAAGATTTGAGCTTGAATTTGGATTCTAGTTGGAAACTAGGCCTAGTGGGTCGAAACGGCCGCGGGAAGACCACTTTCTTGAAACTGCTGCTAAATAAATTGCATGGCACAGGTGAAATACAGACGAATTTACAATTTAGCTATTTCCCACTGAAAGTTGAGGATGAAGACAACATTACCTTGTTTGCTTTGCAAGAATTAGTAGAAGTTGAAGAATGGAAATTAAAGCGAGAATTGAATTTGATGAAGGTTGATCCAGACATTATTTGGCAACCATTTTCAACTTTATCTGGTGGTGAAAAGACCAAAGTCTTACTAGCCTTATCCTTTACGGATGAAGATAGTTTCCCCTTAATTGATGAACCGACCAATCATTTAGATGAGGCAGCCAGAGAACAAGTAGAGCAATATTTACAAAACCACAAGCAAGGCTACATTGTGGTTAGTCATGACCGTAGCTTCTTAAACCAAACGACCGACCATATTTTGGCAATTGAGAATGGCGAAATCCATCTTTACCAAGGAAATTTTGAACAGTATGAAGATACTAAGGAAAAAAGAGATAATTTCAATCAAGCTAAAAATGCGAAGCTAAAAGGCGAGATAGGTCGCTTAAGTGCTAGCAAGTCCAATTTCAAGAATTGGTCAAATGTAATTGAAGGCCGAAAGCATATTGGTCAAAAGACTCAAGGAGAGATAAACCGAAGAACCCAGCTTGATAAAGGTTTCATTGGTCACCAATCTGAAAAAATGATGCGCAAGGCTAAGAACGCCGAGAAGCGAATTGACCGAGATATTGAAGAAAAGCAGGGCTTGATGACCAATATTGAAGAAATTCCAGATTTAACAATGAATTTCCAAGCTGATTACCACCGCGATTTGATTACTATCAACCATCTTGATTTAGCAATTAGCCAAGGACCAAAAATTTTGCATGATCTTAACCTGACTGTCAATAATCAAGGCATTATTGCTTTAGAGGGTGAAAATGGGGCAGGCAAGACTAGCTTTTTTAAGTATTTGCTTGAACAAGGACAATTTGAAGAAGATGGAGAAATTCAAAAGGTCGAAAACTTGAAGATATCATATTTGCCACAAGAGTTTACGATCTATAGTGGTCATCTTGCTGATTTTGCTCAAAAAGAACAAGTAGATTATGAAAAACTGCTCAATAATTTGAAGAAGATGGGTTTCCCACGCTCGAGCTTCAACACTAAAATTGAAGACATGAGTATGGGACAACAAAAAAGGGTCGCTTTGGCCAAGTCACTAGCTCAAGAAGCCAATTTATATTTATGGGATGAACCAGCTAATTATCTGGATGTTTTCAATCAGGATCAATTGATCAAATTGTTAAAAGAAGTTAAACCAGCAATGATTTTGATTGAACACGACCGTTACTTTGTTGATCAAGTTGCTGATCAAAAAATATTTTTGAAAAAATCACAAAAAATTTAGCAGTTAACTTGCTTTTTTGCTAATTTTTAGTATCATAGTATTTGTTAGCACCCAAGAGGTTAGAGTGCTAAAAGTGAGGGCGATATTTATGTTGACCGAGCGTCAAGAACTGATATTAAAAACAATTATTCAGGATTTTACGCAAAATCATGAGCCAGTAGGATCCAAGACAGTGATGAGTCAACTTCCTATCAAGGTTTCAAGTGCCACCATTCGTAATGAAATGGCGGTCTTGGAAGAGATGGGGTTAATTGAGAAGACTCACTCTTCAAGTGGTCGCGTGCCATCAAGCGATGGCTATCGCTATTATTTGGATCATCTGGTTCAACCATTGCAATTACCTGAATCCGTTTATAAAAAGATTGTTTTCCAATTGAATAGACCATTTCATCAGGTTAATGAAATAGTTCAAGAGGCTGCAAAAATTCTGTCAGATCTTACTAACTACACTGCTTTTGCAGAAGGTCCAGAAAGTCATGATGTCATGGTAACTGGCTTTAGAATTGTTCCGCTGTCAAGCAGACAGATAATGGCAATTTTGGTTACCAGCGACGGCAATGTTCAGAATCAAGTTTATACATTGCCTCACCATATTCATGGCGATGAGATCGAAAAGGCTGTAACAATGATTAATGATGAACTTGTTGGCAAGAGCTTGCATCAAATTACGCCAGCATTGCTCAATAGTTTGTCTTTGAATCGAATCGGTGGCGAGCATGCGAGTGATTTTTTGAGTTTGATTCAGGATGTCATCAGGGATGCTGCTAGCGAGCAAATGTATGTTGATGGTCAAATCAACTTATTAAACAACAGTGCTAATAGTAGTATGAAAGATCTGCGATCTTTGTATGAGTTAGTTGGACATGATGATTTAATTTCATCGTTGATGGCGACGGATCTAGGATCTGATTCAGATCAATATCCAATCAAAGTCAGATTAGGATCAGAATTGCCGAATGAACTTCTAAGAAATTATAGCTTGCTAACAGCTGAATATAGCGTTGGCGAACATGGCAAGGGTACAATTGCTTTGCTAGGTCCTACCAACATGCCGTATTCAGAGATGATTGGCTTGCTGGAATATTTTAGAAATGAATTAGCCAAGAAATTGATAGATTATTATGGAAGATTCCAATAATACAAGGAGGCTAGGCAATGAGTAGGGAAGAATTTCCAAGCGAAGAAGATCTTGCTAAAGAAACTAATGAAAAGCCAGCTAAAGCAGAAGAAGTAGTTGCAAAAGACAAAGTTCAAGAAAAGGCTCAAGAAGAGCCTGTTAAAGAAGACAGCAATGAAGATAAGCTAGCTGAATTAGAAAAGCAACTAGCAGAGTTAAAAGAGCAAAATAAGCAATTGGAAGACAAGTATTTGCGTAGCGAAGCCGAAATTCAAAATGCACAAAATCGTTATGCTAAAGAACGTGCACAATTGATTAAGTACGAGTCACAAAGCTTAGCTAAGGATGTCTTGCCTGCAATGGACAATCTTGAAAGAGCATTGAGCGTTGAAGCTGATGACGATGCATCAAGACAATTGAAGAAGGGTGTCGAAATGACCCTTGAATCATTAGTTAAGTCAATGAAAGATCATGGAATCGTTGAAATTGAGGCTGATGGCGTTAAGTTTGATCCGACATTGCATCAAGCTGTACAAACTGTAGCAGCTGAGAATGATGATCAAAAAGACACTGTCGTTCAAGTTTTACAAAAAGGATATCAATATAGAGACCGTACATTGAGACCAGCAATGGTTATCGTTGCACAATAGAAGGGAAGAATTTAAATGTCAAAAGTTATTGGTATTGACCTAGGAACCACCAACTCAGCAGTTGCTGTTCTTGAAGGTAAAGAACCAAGAATTATTACTAATCCAGAAGGTAACAGAACTACTCCATCTGTTGTAGCTTTTAAGGATGGAGAAATTCAAGTTGGTGAAGCAGCTAAGCGTCAAGCTATCACCAACCCTAACACTATCGTATCTATCAAGCGTCACATGGGTGAAGCTGATTACAAGGTTAAGGTAGGAGACAAGGAATACACTCCACAAGAAATTTCTGCTTTCATCTTGCAATACATTAAGAAGTTCTCAGAAGATTACCTTGGAGAACCAGTTAACGATGCAGTTATTACTGTTCCAGCTTACTTCAACGATGCACAACGTCAAGCAACTAAGGATGCTGGTAAGATTGCTGGTTTGAACGTTCAACGTATCATTAACGAACCAACCGCTTCATCACTTGCTTATGGTCTTGATAAGGATGAAAATGACGAAACTGTTTTGGTTTATGACCTTGGTGGTGGTACTTTCGACGTTTCTGTTCTTCAATTAGGCGACGGCGTCTTCCAAGTTTTATCAACTAACGGTGATACTAACCTTGGTGGTGACGACTTCGATAACCGTATTATGGATTGGTTAATCCAAAACTTTAAGGCTGAAAACGGCATTGACCTCTCTAACGACAAGATGGCTATGCAACGTTTAAAGGATGCATCTGAAAAGGCTAAGAAGGACTTGTCAGGTGTATCATCAACTCACATTTCATTACCATTTATTTCTGCTGGTGAATCTGGCCCACTTCACCTTGAAGCAGATTTAACACGCGCTAAGTTTGAAGAATTAACTCACGACTTAGTTGAAAAGACCAAGATTCCATTTGACAACGCTTTAAGAGATGCTGGCTTAACTGTTAACGACATCGATAAGGTTATCTTAAACGGTGGTTCAACTCGTATTCCAGCTATTCAAAAGGCTGTAGAACAATGGGCTGGCAAGGCTCCTGACCACTCAATCAACCCTGATGAAGCTGTTGCCTTAGGTGCAGCTATTCAAGGTGGTGTTATTTCTGGTGATGTTAAGGACATCGTTTTGCTTGATGTTACTCCATTGTCACTTGGTATCGAAACTATGGGTGGTGTCTTTACTAAGTTAATCGATAGAAACACTACTATCCCAACTTCAAAGAGCCAAATCTTCTCAACTGCTGCAGATAACCAACCAGCTGTTGATGTTCACGTATTGCAAGGTGAACGTCCAATGGCAGCTGACAACAAGACTCTTGGTCGTTTCCAATTGACTGATATTCCACCTGCACCACGTGGCGTTCCTCAAATTCAAGTTACCTTCGATATCGACAAGAACGGTATTGTAAACGTATCAGCTAAGGATATGGGTACCGGTAAGGAACAAAAGATTACTATCAAGAGTTCATCCGGTCTTTCAGATGAAGAAATTCAACGTATGCAAAAGGATGCTGAAGAACACGCTGAAGAAGACAAGAAGCGTAAGGAAGAAGCAGATTTGCGCAACGAAGTTGATCAATTGATCTTCACCACTCAAAAGACTCTTGATGAAACTAAGGATAAATTGCCTGAAGAAGACACCAAGAAGGTTAAGGATGCTCTTGAAGCCCTCAAGGAAGCTCAAAAGAACAACAACCTTGACGAAATGAAGACTAAGAAGGATGAATTGTCCAAGGCTGCTCAAGACTTAGCAGTTAAGCTTTACCAACAAAGTGGTGCCCAAGGTGCTGCTGGCCAAGCAGGCCCTCAAGGTCCAGAAGGTGGCAATACTAACGACAATGGTCCACAAGACGGTACTTTCCATAAAGTAGACCCAGAGAAGTAAAGGGTTTATAATCTAAATAACCTATAGAAAAGAACTGCTTATGGGTAGTTCTTTTCTTTTAAATGTAAGGAGTTTTGATTTTGGCACAAGAAGACTACTACAAAATCCTTGGAGTTGATCGTAACGCTAGCGATCAAGACATTAGCAAGGCATATCGAAAATTAGCCAAGAAGTACCACCCAGATTTGAACCATGAGCCTGGTGCTGAGCAAAAATATAAAGATGTAAATGAAGCCTATGAAGTACTGCACGACAAGCAAAAGCGTGCGCAATATGATCAATTTGGATCTGCTGGCGTCAATGGTCAAGGCGGATTTGGTGGTCAAAGTGCTTATGGCGGATTTAATGGCCAAGGATTTGGTGATTTTAGCGATATCTTCGGCGACATTTTTGGTTCAGGATTTGGCGGTGGCCAACGACGCCGGGCTAATCCAACAGATCCTGTTCGTGGTCAAGATCTTGACTACACATTGACCATCGACTTCATGGATGCAATTACTGGTAAGAAGACTCAAGTTTCATATACTAGAAGCACAACTTGTGAGACCTGTCATGGTACTGGTGCTGAAAAAGGCACTCATCCAATTACTTGTGATAAGTGTCACGGTTCAGGTTATATGACAATCACCCAGCAATCCGCATTTGGTGTAATTCAACGCCAAACTGTCTGTGATAAGTGTCATGGTAAGGGTGCAATCATTGAACATCCATGTCAAACATGCCACGGTGAAGGTGTAGTTGATGCTAAGAATACAATTGAAGTTGATATCCCAGCAGGTATCGACAACGGTCAACAATTGCGCTACCAAGGACAAGGTGAAGCCGGTAGAAATGGTGGTCCTTACGGAGACTTGTACATTAGTTACCGGATTAAACCATCTAAAGACTTCGAAAGAAGAGGCACGACAATTTACACCACTGTGCCAATTTCCTTTGCTCAAGCTACTTTGGGTGATGAAATCGAAGTCAAGACTGTTCACGGCACTAGCAAATTGAAGGTTCCAGCAGGTACCCAGCCAAACAAGAAGTTTACTCTTAAAGGTGAAGGTGTTCCTTACTTGCGCGGTGGCGGCAATGGTGACCAAATTACAACCATTGAAGTTAGAATTCCTAAATCAGTTAACGAACGTCAAAGACAAGCCTTGGTTGACTTTGTCAGTGCTAGTGGCGAATCAATTACCCCACAAGGTAAAGGCTTCTTTGAAAGACTAAAAGAAAAACTTAGTGGCGAAGAATAAGTAGAAAAGACATTGATGAATTAGTCAATGTCTTTTTTGCATGATATTTCCCTAGCTAGCTAGCCTTTGATATAATAAATTAGATAAATATTTAAGGATGAATGTGATTCAATGGATATTAACAAATTAAAAGACTATCAAAAACATATCCGTAACTTTTCGATTGTTGCCCATATCGATCATGGTAAGTCGACAATTGCGGACCGAATTTTGGAATTAACTGATACAGTTTCCGAGCGTCAATTAAAGAATCAAATGCTTGATGATATGCCTTTGGAACGTCAAAGAGGGATCACGATCAAGATGAACTCTGTCGAAGTTAAATATAAGGCTAGAAATGGCGAAGATTATACCTTCCACTTAATTGACACGCCAGGACACGTTGACTTTTCATATGAAGTTTCACGCTCTTTGGCTGCTTGTGAAGGTGCGCTATTAGTTGTAGATGCTTCTCAAGGTGTTCAAGCACAGACTTTGGCTAATACTTATTTGGCAATTGACAGTGATTTGGAAATTTTGCCAGTTTTGAACAAGATTGATTTGCCATCTGCTGACCCAGACAAGGCTAAAGAAGAAATCGATGAAATGCTTGGACTTGATGCTTTAGATGCAGCTGAAGTTTCTGGTAAGACTGGTCAAGGAATTGAGGACATGCTAGAAAAAATCGTAACCGATATTCCAGCTCCAGATGGCGATCTAGAAGCGCCACTTAAGGCTTTGATTTTCGACTCCAAGTACGATGACTACCGCGGAGTTGTTTTGTCAGTCAGAATTAAAGAAGGTACTGTCAAGCCTGGCGATCGAATTCAAATTATGAATACTGGCCGTGACTATGAAGTTACTGAAGTCGGTGTCTCAAGTCCTCACCCTGTAAAGAAAGATTTATTGATTGCTGGGGATGTTGGTTACATTACCGCTAATATCAAGTCTGTTCGTGAAACTCGAGTGGGTGATACGATTACTGATGCAGAAAACCCAACTGCAGAACCACTTCCTGGTTATCGTCAAATTCCACCAATGGTATATTCAGGTATGTATCCAGTCGATAATGCTAAATATGACGACTTGAAGGAAGCTTTGCAAAAGTTGCAATTAAACGATGCAGCCTTGGAATTTGAACCAGAAACTTCAACTGCTTTAGGTTTTGGTTTTAGATGTGGATTCTTAGGCTTATTGCATATGGATGTTGTGCAAGAGCGTTTAGAGCAAGAATTTGATCTTGATCTAATTATGACTGCTCCTAGTGTTGATTACCACGCAATTATGAACGATGGTTCAACTAAGGTCATTGATAACCCTTCAGATTTGCCTGATGCTGGTGAGTATAAGGAAGTTCAAGAGCCTTATGTTAAGGCTGAAATCATGGTACCAAACGATCACGTTGGTGCTGTGATGGATCTATGCCAACGCAAGCGCGGCGAATTTATCACAATGGATTACTTAGATAAGTATCGTGTCAATGTGATTTATCATATTCCGCTAGCTGAAATTATCTATGACTTCTTTGATGATTTGAAGTCATCAACTAAGGGGTACGCTTCGCTTGATTATGAAATTATCGGCTACCGTGCAACTAACTTAGTCAAGATCGATATCCTGCTCAACAAGGATCCAATCGATGCTTTGAGCTTTATTGCTCACCGCGATGAAGCACAAGTTCGCGCTCGTCAAATGACATCAATGCTAAAGAAATTAATCCCAAGACAAAACTTCGAAGTGGATATTCAAGGTGCCATTGGTGCGAAAATTATTTCTCGTGCTACAATCAAGCCTTACCGTAAAGATGTTACTTGGAAGATCCATACTGGTGACCCAGATCGTCGTGCTAAATTGCTTGATAAACAAAAGCGTGGTAAGGCTAGAATGAAGGCTGTCGGCCGAGTTGAAGTGCCACAAGACGCCTTCATGGCAGTTTTGAAGATGAACGATGACGATATTAAGGGTAAGTAATTGCCCACTAAGAGGGTAGATAAGCATGGCAAAGGATAAAAAGCAGAGTAAAACCAAAGTAATTCTTTTAAGAGTTCTGGCGGTTTTGCTATTAGTTGTTGGTTTGGTTTTGGTTTTTAACAAGCAAATCAGCGACCAAATGATTAGCCATAATCAAACTAAGGCGATCACTACGCTGACCGTTAAGAAGATTTCTGAAAACAAAAAGAAAAAAGGGATGTTTGACTTCTCTAAGGTTAAAGAAGTTGACTTAAACCAGGTGGTCAAAGCTAAATCCAATCAGGATGCTTATGCAATTGGTGCTTTGGCAATACCTGATGTAAACATGTATTTGCCAATTATGCTGGGGATGTCTGATGCAGCAATGACCACTGGTGGTGGAACGATGCGAAGCGATCAGGTGATGGGAAAAGGCAACTATCCATTAGCAGGACACTATATGACTGCAAAAGGGATTTTATTTTCACCGCTTGAAGATACCAAGTTGGGTCAACGAGTATATTTGACTGACCTTAAGAAAGTGTTCGTTTACAAGATCTACATGAAGAAGAAGGTCAATCCATACGCTGTTTATTTGGTCGATAATACGCAGGAGTCAATCGTCACATTAATTACTTGTGCCGATGGCGGGGTTAACCGCTGGGCAATTAGAGGAAGTCTGATTAAGACAGAAAAAGCAACTAGTAAGAATTTAAAGGTGTTTAAACTTAGCTAATGAAGTGGATTCAAAGAACAGGTAAAGAGCTTGATCCAGAATTAGTAAATGAATATCAACTTAGCCCGGTTGTGGCTAAGTTGTTTTCTTTGCGGGGGATTACAAGCGAAGAACAATTAGATTATTGGTTCAATGCAACTGAAGAAGATTTAGCCGATCCATTCTTGATGCATGATATGAACAAGGCTGTAAATCGAATTATGCAGGCAATCGATAATGGCGAAAAGATTACAATCTATGGTGACTATGATGCCGATGGAATTACTGCAACCAGCATTATGGTAGAGACTTTGGGCATTTTAGGAGCGGAAGTTGATTATTTCATTCCTGATCGCTTCAAAGATGGCTATGGCCCAAATCTGGCTCGATACAAAGAAATTGTCGAAGGTGGCACCAAGCTAATCATCACCGTTGATAACGGTGTGACTGGGGTAGAGGAAGTCGCATATGCCCAGGAGCATGGAGTAGACGTCATTTTAACCGACCACCATACTTTCCAAGATGATGTTCCTAAGCCTTATGCTTTGGTTCACTGCAATTATCCAGGCCAAGCGTATCCTTTTGACGATTATTGCGGAGCAGGAGTTGCTTATACCATTTGTCGGGCTTTGATGCAGGACCCAATGACTGAATTATTGGATTTAGCCATGATCGGAACTATCGGTGACATGGTTAAGGTAAATGGCGAAGGCCACATTATCGTCAAGCGTGGCTTAGCCGTTTTAAATGAAACTGAGCGTCCAGGCCTTAGAGCTTTGATTGAACAAGCTGGATTAAGCCTAGGGAATATCAGCGATACAGATGTTGGCTTTAGCATTGCTCCAAGGCTAAATGCAACAGGTAGAATGGCTAATGCAAGTTTGGCTGTTAAGTTGCTTTTATCTGATAATGAAGATGAAGCAGTAGAACTAGCCAAGCAAATCGAACAACTCAATGATGAGCGAAAAGAATGCACTAATGAGGTTTATGCTTCTTGCATGAAGCAAATCAAGCAATTCGGCAAGCGCAATACATATGTTATTTATGATCAAGATTTCCACGAGGGAGTTTTGGGACTAGTAGCTAATAAAATCGTTGAGAAGACACATAAGCCTACGCTTGTTTTGACTAAAGATCCAGAGGGGATGCTAAAGGGGTCAGGGAGATCAAAATCTGGCTTCAATCTTTTTAATGCCTTAGAGCCATTGAAAGAGAATATCTTAACCAAATTTGGCGGTCACGATTTTGCTTGTGGTCTTTCGCTAACTGAAAGCAAATTGCCAGAATTAATTGAAGCTTTTGAAGACAGCTTTAAATTGGCTGAAGGCACTCAAGATAGTAAACAATACGATTTTGATTTAAAGCCAAGCGAATTTACTTTGGATTTGCTTGATCAGATTGCGTCAGTTGGTCCCTTTGGAACAGCTAACCCTAAGCCAATCTTTAGCATTAGTCAGCCTCAGATCAATAAGCTTCTCAAGATGGGCAAGGATCATAATCATATCAAGCTCTCAATTGGCAAAAATAATTTACAAATTGTCGGCTTTAATATGCCATACATTGATGATGATTTATTGCCATATATCAATAAGGTTTACGTTCAGGCTTCTCTTAATACTTTCCGCAACCAACAGACTGTTCAGGCAATTATTGAAGGCATTGATTATGCTGCGCCAAGTTTGATCAGGCCAGAGAAGATCATCGATATGCGCTCGCAGCCATATGTGATGGGTTTTGCCGATAAATATCTCTTATTTGATAAGAAAAATCTTCCCGAAGCACAACATGCACTTGGAATTGATCCAAGTAAAATCCAGTTAGTTGCTGATTACCAGGCTGACGATGAAGTAGTTGTTTTACTTGATCTGCCACATAATCAGCAAGAGCTGGAGCAAGTTTTGTCAGCTAAATATAAGCAAATTTATTTGCGCTTTTTGCTTGATCAACTTCCAGTAGAGCAGATTCCAGCTAAAAGCTATTTTGGCAAGGCTTTGAAATATGTTTATGCTCATCCTGGTTTGAAGCCAGAAGACTATGCTTTGGTGGGACCATATTTGGGGCTTAACGGCGATAGCATGACTTTTGTCTTGCGAGTATTTTTTGAATTAGGCTTTGTTAAGCTTGATAATGGCCTGATTGTTCCGGTGAAAAATCCGGAAAAGAAGCCACTGACCGATTCAAAGTATCTCATGGCAACCAGTTATCAGCTTAATTTTGCTAAACAATTGAGAACTATGCCAACCGGGCAATTGATAGAATATGTTAATAATCACCTTAATTAGCTGTAAAAAGTTCAGTTTTTGCTGATTTTTAGCGAACTTTCTGGTAAAATTATATGGTCAGAGTGGTTTAAAACCATAACAATCTTAATGGAGGTCTTCTGAATGGCAATTGATTTTAAAGAACATATTGCAAGTGTTGAGAATTTCCCTAATGAAGGAATTATCTTCCGCGATATTACGCCAATATTACAGGATCCTGAATTATATAAAGAAGCTACCCGCCGCTTAGCAGAATACGCTAAGAGCAAGAATGCGGATGTAATCGTTGGACCAGAAGCCCGCGGTTTTATCGTGGGTTGTCCAGTCGCAACTGAGCTGGGTTTAGGTTTTGTTCCAGCTAGAAAGCCACATAAACTTCCAAGAGAAGTTGAACGTGCTTCATATGATTTGGAATATGGTTCTAATAGCTTGGAAATGCACAAGGATGCAATCAAGCCTGGTCAAAGAGTAGTTGTATGTGACGACTTACTTGCAACAGCAGGAACTTTAAGAGCATCAAAGGAATTAATTGAACGTTTAGGCGGAGAATTAGTTGGTGCAGCATTTTATATTGAATTACCAGATTTGCACGGTCGTGAGACTTTACCTGGAGTAGATATCTTCTCTTTGGTTCAATATCACGGTGCATAATTGAATAACGATAATAGCAGGGCGTAAGTCCTGTTATTTTTTTACTTTTTAAGAAAGACGAACTTTATTTATAAAAATTTTGAAGAATCTATTTGATTGGTGTAGAGTAATAATTGTTGTTAATTTTAGGAAGGATTTATTATTGTTATGAAATCTGGTTCGTCTGTTAAGATCAAGCTGGGAAGTTTGGTCTTGCTGATTTTTTCAGGAATTTTCGGCTTCAGTAATTCACTGACTGCCTACTACCAAATGGGTTATGCAAGTATCATTTGGTATGTTATTACTGCCTTGCTCTTCTTTTTACCATCTGCTTTAATCTTTGCAGAGTATGGTGCAGCCTTTAAGGGTGTTAAGGGGGGAATCTTTTCATGGCTGAGAGGTTCAGTTAATGAAAAGACGGCTTTTGTTGGAACCTTTATTTGGCTAGCTGCTTGGGTTGTTTGGCTAGTTTCTTCAACTCAATTCTTTTTAGTCTCTGTCTCAACTGCAGCCTTTGGCCGTGATACGACGCAAAGCTGGCACCTAGGCGGTTTAACTTCAACTCAATTATTGGGTGTTTTGGAAGTGCTTTTTTTAGTCATTGTCACATTTTTTGCTGCTAAAGGTGTCGATAAGATTGCTTTTGTAAGTAATATCGGTGGTATTTTCACTTTGGCAATTACCATTGGCTTTACCTTGATTTCTCTATTGGTATTTTTCTTGAATCATGGAAGATTAGCTGAGCCAGTTACAGCTCAAGCTTTAGCTGTTTCACCTAATCCACAGTTTCAATCGCCAATGGCTGTGCTTTCATTTATTGTTTATGCTTTGTTTGCATATGGTGGTTTGGAGACTTCTGCTGGAGTTATTGACTCCGTTGATAAACCAGAGGAAACCTTTCCTAAAGCCTTGATTATTGCAATGGCTGCAATGACTGGGCTATATGTTTTGAATATCTTCATGTGTGGGGTAGCGGCTAACTGGCGTGATGCACTTGGTGGCAAAAATGTCGACTTGGCCAATGTCGAATACGTTTTGATCAATAATTTGGGAATCGAAATGGGCCACGGGCTTGGCTTATCTAATTCAGCCTCATTAGCATTAGGAACAATCTTTTCACGATTTGCCGGAATTGCAGACGTTTTGGCTGGAATTTCAGCTGCCTTTTTGATGGTTTACTCACCAGTTAAGTCCTTCATTGAAGGATGTGACCCTAAGCTTTTGCCTAAGAAGCTTGTTTTGCTTAATAAGCACGGAATGCCTGAGCGTTCAATGTGGTTACAAGCAGTAATTGTTAGCGTAATTATTTTGTTCATTTCCTTTGGTGGTAGTGCTGCTAACCAATTCTACACAATTTTGATGGATATGATGAATGTTTCATCTTCAGCTCCATACTTGTTCTTGATTGGGGCATTCCCATTCTTTAAGATGAAGGAAAACTTGGATCGACCATTTGTCTTTATCCATAAAAAACGCAATATTTGGCTAGTAACAATCATAGTCTGGTTAGTTGTAGCAGTGGGAATTATCTTCACTTGTATCGAACCACTATTTTCTGGCGATTACATGACTTCTTTCTGGACCGCAATCGGACCAGTAGCATTTGGCTTAATTGCTTGGATTTACTACAGTTATCAAGAGAGAAAGTCGGGCATTTAGTTATGTCAAAATCAATCGTTGATCATGCATTAGAGGCTTTATTGTATGAAGTTGTTACCGAACCTAAACCAGGTTTAGTTGATCCAAATAACAATGGTTCTCATTCTGATATGGATGTTTACACTTTCATCAATAGCTCGGTTGCTTTAAGAGAATATTTTGAGCAAGCTAGCCAGTTAGGCGAGTCTTTTACTGGAAATGATCTGATAGAGATGTTTGCTAGTTTGCGCGAAAAAGGAATTCAAGCTGAAAAGGCAATGTTTGCGGCAACTAATAATGTTAATACCCATAAGGGAGCGATCTTTTCTTTGGGAATTTTCACTTGTGCGCAAAGCTATGCCGGGGTGCACCAACAGAATGTCTATGAAGTAATTAGGCAGATGTGCAAGGGATTAGTTGCACATGATATGAAAGATAAAGAAAAGACTAATAAAACGATCGGCGAGCAGATTTATTTCAAATATGGCTATGCTGGAGCAAGAGAGTTAGCTGAAAGCGGCTATCCAGTAGTTGAAAAAACAACTTTGCCTTTTTTGGAAAAGTCTACGGGAACAATCAACCAGCGTTTGCTTGACACCTTAATCAAAACGGCTAGTGTAATCGCAGATACGACTTTTATTAAGCGCTCTGGAGGGATGGATCAGCTTCCATGGCTAAAGAAAGTTTGTCGGCAGTACTTTGACCTTGGTGGTAGTAAGACGGCTGAGGGCATAGAATATTTGCGAGAAATGAATACAATTTTTGTTGAGCATAATTATACCTTGGGTGGTTGTGCGGATATCTTGATCGTAACGATCTTTATGGCCTTAGAGAAGGATAGCTTATCATTTAAAAATTAATGCAAAATAAAAGCGTTAGTTCTTACGCAAACCCTAATAGGGATGCATGAGAATTAACGCTTTTTTGATTAGCGATTTTTCATAATTGGTTGATAGAATAAGTCAATGATTACTGCAGCAATCAAGGCAATTGCAATCGTCAATAGGAGGTTGGTCAAAGAAATTTGATCCATGGCCAAACCAGCTAGAGCCAATATAAATGTTAAAATAACATCTACCACTTGAACAGTTCCAACTAGTTTTGATGGGTAATCTTGCCAGAAATATTTCTTGGTACGAGTAATCAAAACAATCAACATCGCGCTCAAAACTAGGTAAACATAAACCATAGTTGAGATTTCACCATGTGACCAGCCATGAGTATTTAGATACCAGATGAAGATCATCCCTAGCAAGGTCCAACCACTAGCAAGCGAGAAGGCAATCTTAGCTAAACGAGCCATATTCCAATTTTCTGGTTGATAAGTGATATGAGTTCGGTCGGTACCGATCATCATGGTTACCATATTATTCATAACTGTGTAGATAACCATTGCATTTAGCGCCATAGGAATGTAGTCAAATAGCAGATAGCCGAAGGTTAACAACATAGTTAACTGAGCAGTTCTTGCTAATTTGGTTAAAGACCAAGTGGTCATTCGTTGATATACTCGGTGACCAGCATCCAAAATCTTGATGATTGAGCTTAATCCATCATCTAGAAGCACCATCTTGCTGGACTTTTTAGCCACGTCAGCCGCGTTTGAAACGGCAATGCCGACTTCGGCTTGCTTTAAGGCAGGAGAGTCATTGACCCCATCTCCAGTCATTCCAACAATGTAGCCTTTTTCTTGGAAAAACTTAACCATCTTCAACTTGTCCTCTGGCAAAACATCCGCAATTCCTGCCAAGTTGTTGATATCGACTTGATTATTGAAATCATGAATAGAAATTACGTCGCCAGTTAAATCAACTTCCTTAGCGACAAAAGCAGCTGTTTTTTGGTTATCACCAGTCAACATAATTGGGCGAATTCCGCGCTTTTTTAATTCAGCTAGTGCCTGCTTAGAATCAGAGCGAACCTTGTCTTGCAAGATAAAGACGCCGGCAAGATGGTCATTAATTAAGACGGCAACTGAACGACCAGCTGCAAAGTCAATATCTTTGATCAAGTTGTTGGCTTCCGGGTCAATCAAGGATAATTGCTTAAATGATCCAAGCTTAATATTATATTGATCAACCTGAGCCATTGAATAGCCACTATCGGAAGTAAATGGCGTAAAATTGTCAGCCTTTGCAGGAGTTAAGTGCAATTGCATCAAATATTCTGAAATAGCCGTATCAATAATGCTGCTGTTTCTTTGATCGACAGCAGCTGCTGCTAAGCTTAAAACTTGCTCATCAGTCAAATCAGAAAAGTTGGTCCAAGAACTTACGGCTGTTTTATTTTCAGTAATTGTTCCAGTCTTGTCTAATAAGAGCAAATTAAGGTTGGCTGCATCTTGAATACCTGTCAGGTCAGCCGTCAAGACGCCTTCTTGGCTAAGTCTAGTTGCCTCAAAGGAGTTTGATAAAGCAAAAGTTGAAGGCATGGCAACCGGAATCGATGCAATGAACATCATCGCTAAGAATGGCAACATATCTAGCAGGTTGGCCAGGTCTCCACCTTTAAAGAAGGAGGCAATCACAATAATTAAAGTCAAAACTCCATCTAATAAGCAAAGGTAGTAGATAATCTTAGTCAAAAGCTGTTGCAAGTGACCAGGAGCAGCTGAATTGTTAATCAAGTTGATAGTCTTACCAGAACGTGAGTTTTTGCCTGTTGCAGTAACTACGGCTAAGCCATGACCTTCAACCACAGTCGTACCGGCATAAGCAGTCTCAGAGAGTTGCTTTTTAACGGCTTTTGATTCACCAGTAATTGAGCTTTCATCAAAAGACATCGTTCCATCGACAATTTGTACGTCGGCAGCTAGAATATCGCCACGTTTAAGGTTGATTAAATCGCCGACAACAAGTTGCTTGGAATCTAGCTTAACCCATTTGCCATCGCGCTCTACGGCGACTGTTGGCGTTAATTTGTGGGAAATATTATCCAGTACTGCCCGGGATTGACGTTTTTTGGAAGCACCATTCCAAGCCGCAAATAAAAGCATCCCTAATACAAAGAGGGCTTGAATTTGCTTGCCTAGAATAAATTCCAAGATCAAGGCAGCTTCCAGAATCCATGCGGATAAGTTCCACAATTTACTGGCAAATTCTTTCCAGAAGTTATATTTAGGTTCAGGAACTTCATTCAGGCCATTTTTTGCCAGTAGTTCCTCGGCCTCTTTTGAAGTGAGACCATGAATTTGTTGACTCATTTTCTTTCCTCCATTTTCTTCATTAACTAAGGTATCATAGTTTCTGTTATTAATAAAATACCGTTATAATATACGTGATATCTAAAATTTTTATATCAAAAAAGGTGATTGCGAATGGATTTGAAACAATTGGAATATTTTTTGGCAGTAGCCGAGGAAAAACAAATCACAGCAGCTGCCAAGCGCCTATTCGTAGCTCAGCCACCACTAAGCTATCAATTGAAGCAGTTGGAAAAAGAACTTGGAACCAAGCTATTTATTAGAGAATCTCATGGCGTTAAGTTGACTGATGCAGGCAAGGAATTGCAAGAATATGCCGAAAAGATCGTTAGTTTGGCGCAAAAAGCTAAGGGACAAGTTGGCAAAATTGAAAAGGGGGAGCTGGGCAGTATTCGGATCGGTTCAGCTTCTTCGTCGGTAGGAGAACTGCCATCAGCCAAATTCAAACAACTCAAGCAATTTTATCCTGATCTGTCGTTTGATATTTATGAAGACAACACTTACGGCATCATCGACGGTATTCGTAGCGGCAAGATTGATCTGGGAATCGTTAGAACGCCGTTTGATCATACTGGCTTTGACTTTAAGGAATTAACTAGCGAAAAGATGGTGCTAGTGACAGCTGATCAAAATCTTATTCAAAGAGGACATGTGTCACTTGCGGATTTGGCTAAAGAACCATTAATTATCTATCGAAGATTTGAGAGCATTTTTAATTCCAGTTTTGCTCATATGGGGCTTAGGCCATTTTATGCAGTCAAATGTGATGATTCGCGTACAGCCATTCTTTGGGCTAAACAAGGCATGGGAGTCGCCTTAGTGCCGGAAGGAATTGCTTCTTTATATGCTAAGGGACAATTTTTGCCGATTGACCATGCAAGCTGGCAGACGCATTTGCAACTAATTTGGAAAAAAGAAAAACTCTCGCCATTGATTGTGAGAGTAGTTGATTTATTTTAAGCAAAAGAAAAACGTCCGAATTTTCGGACGTTTTTCGCTTGGTCTTAGATATTTAAATTAGTCTAAGTCAAGGCTGTCTGGGAAGAATGCCAAACGTTCGCCTTCGCCAAGTTCTTCTTCGATTTCAAGTAAGCGGTTGTACTTTTCAACACGTTCTGAACGAGCTGGGGCACCAGTCTTCAATTGACCACCGTTGATAGCAACAGCAAGGTCAGCGATGAATGTGTCACCAGTTTCACCTGAACGGTGAGAAATCATAGTGTTGTAGCCGTTCTTACGTGAAAGACGGATAGTTTCAAGAGTTTCAGTAACAGTACCAATTTGGTTCAACTTGATCAATGATGCGTTACCGGCACCTTCCTTGATAGCCTTCTTCAAAAGCTTAGGGTTGGTACAAATGAAGTCATCCAAAACGATTTGAAGACGATCTCTGTGGCTTTCGCTAAACTTAACCATACCTTCAACATCGTTTTCGTCGTATGGGTCTTCCATAGAAATCAATTCTGGGAATTCAGTAAGCAACTTGTCGTAGTAGTCACTCAATTCGTCAGCAGTAAGAACCTTACCTTCGAGGTGGTACTTGCCATCTTCCTTGTTGTAGAAGTATGAAGCAGCGCAGTCGCAGGCAATAGCGATATCTTCACCAGGAACGTAACCAGCCTTGATGATTGATTCGTGCAAAGCCTTCAAAGCTTCTTCTGAGTTCTTCATGTTAGGAGCGAAACCACCTTCGTCACCTAAACCAGTTTCGTAACCCATGTCTTCCAAAACCTTCTTCAAGGTGTGGTAAGTGTTAACGATCTTTTCGAAACCGTCACGGAATGAAGTCTTCTTAACTGGAGTGATCATGAATTCTTGAATGTCAATTCCGTTGTCAGCGTGTTCACCACCGTTGATAACGTTGTGGAAAGTTTGAGGCATTTCAAGGTCAGTACCACCAAGGTAACGGTACAATGGTTGGTTAGTATCCTTAGCTGCAGCAGCTGCAACAGCCATAGATACACCTAAAATAGCGTTAGCACCAAGGCGACCCTTGTTTTCAGTACCATCTAAGTCGATCATAGTCTTGTCAACTAATGGTTGGTTGTGTGGGTCCATACCCTTTAATGCCTTAGCAATTTCAGTGTTAACGTTGTTAACAGCCTTCATAACACCCTTACCGCCAAGACGTGCGTCGCCGTCACGTAATTCAACAGCTTCGTTTTCACCAGTTGAAGCACCTGAAGGAACTTCAGCTTTACCAACTACACCGTTTGAAAGAGTAACGAAAACTTCAACAGTTGGGTTACCACGTGAGTCAAAAATTTCAAGTGCATGAACATTTTCAATGACTGATTTTAACATCAAAAAACCTCCTAAAAATCTGTGGTGTAAATTCTTCTAAGACACCACATCATGGGAGCTACTTGCTTCCAATCTACATCTAGAATTTTAGCTTAACTTTGTGATATTGTAAACATATGAAAGCGGTTTACATTATAAATTTTAGTAAAGAGGCTTGTTTTTGAAAATTCTCTAGAATATTATATATGATATATGATTTGTAGAGGTAAAAAATGAACGAGATCAGATTAATTATTGATTCAAGCTCAAATGAGCGTAGCAATCAAGAAAACAATTTACGCGTTGTCCCTTTAACAGTTACTTTGTCTGGAGTAGACTATCGTGATGATGATAGCCTGGACTTAGATAAATTTTTAGAAGAAATGGCTAGTAGCAAGGTGGCAGGTCGAACAACCTGTCCAAGTATTCAAGAATGGCTTGATGCACTAGAAGGAGCAGAAAAAGCGATTATTGTGACAATGACCAGTGGATTAAGTGGAACTTATTCATCTGCCTTGCAGGCTAAGGACTTATATTTAGAGCAACATCCAACTAGTCAAGTTATCGTAGTTGATTCTCGAAGTGCCGGTCCAGAATTGAGCGTTGTTTTGGAAGAAATCAAGCAACTAGTGATGGAAGATAAGCGCTTTGTTGATTTGGATGAAGAAATTGCCAAGCTAAGAACCAAGACACATTTGCTATTTATTTTGCAATCTTTGCACAACTTATCATTGAATGGGCGAATTTCGCCAGCAGTTGCCAAGGTTGCCGAAATGTTGCACATCAATGTTTTGGGTACAGCTAGCATGGATGGTAAGTTTGAGCAATTATCTAAGGCTAGAGGAATGAAGAAAACGTTGAGAGATTTGCTCAAGCAAATGGATGAATTTAATTATCAAGGCGGAAGATTGATCATTGATCATTGCAACAATCAAGCAGATGCCGAAAAGGTTAGAGATATGATTTTGGGAAAATATCCAAAAGCCCAGATAACAATTCGGCCGATGGGAGCACTATGCAGCTTTTATGCTGAAGAAGGCGGCTTGATGCTCGGCTTTATTGAAGGATAATGTAAGGAAATATTTTTATGGAAAGAAAGCACGTCCAGTTAGAGTTAGGGCAATTTCCAGATAAATTACAGAAATATCTAAAGCAGGCCAAGACCTACGATAGCAGCTCTTCGCCAGAAGCTAGAACCTACTTTATTAAGAGGGATCGGGGCTATTTTTTAAAAGTGGCAGCCACTGACAGCTTAAAAGATGAAGCGACGATGGATGATTACTTCTATAAGAAGAAAATAGGACCGGAAGTGGTTGAATATTTATCGCTTGATCAAGATTATTTGCTAACAAGGCAAGTTCCAGGCTATGATTGCGTTCAAGCAGAATATCTTGATCAACCAGAAAGATTGGTTAAGCTTTTGGCTGAGAATTTAGCTTGGCTGCATCAACTTGATTTTCAGGGATGCCCGATTACTCGCACTTCAAATTATCTTGAAAAGGCGCTAGATAATTTTGAAAAAGGGCACTATGATTCGAATTTTTTGGCAGAATCAAGTTTTTCAGATATTGAAAGCGCCCATGATTATATCCTGGCTCATAGAGATTGGCTTAAAGCAGATATTTTGATTCATGGGGATTTTTGTCAGCCAAACATTATTCTGGATAATTGGAATTTTAGTGGTTATATTGACTTAGACTGTGCTGGAGTTGGAGACCGCCATGTTGATATTTACTGGGCTTTGCACTCTTTAAAATTCAACTTTAAGACTGATAAGTATGCTAGCCTATTTATTGATACTTATGGAAGAGATAAGGTAGACTTTAAACGTTTGAAATTGATCGATGCCATAGAGATTTTTGGCTAATTAGAAAGTGAGATGAACTAGATGGAAATTAAAGAACTAACCAACTTGGATGAAAGTACTACCCAGACTCTATTGACGATTTGGGAAAATAGCGTGCGTGCAACGCATAAATTCTTGAGTGAAGAAGAAATTCTCGAAATTCGCCAGTTCGTTCCTCAGGCTTTTGCAGGCGTAGAGCATTTATTCGTTATTATTGATGACCAGAAATCAAGGGCTTTATGGGCATTAATGAGCGCAAAGTCGAGATGCTGTTTATTGATGCGACTGCACGTGGCAAGGGCTATGGCAGCAAGCTTTTGAATTATGGAATTGAAAACTTGAATGTCGATGAGTTGGCAGTTAATGAACAAAACCCACAAGCTGTTGGCTTTTATGAACATATGGGTTTCAAGACAGTTGAAAGATTAGAACTAGATGATCAAGGCAATCCATATCCAATTTTGCGGATGAAAAAATCGTAGTCGAAAAGGGATAAAGAAGCAATGAACTAATAATGTTGCTAATAAGCAATATCATAGCTCGTTGCTTTTTATATTTTAAAAGATAATTTTCAAAATACTCATTTTTTAGTAAAGCGCTTTTTTGAACGACGTAGATTATGATAAAATCAAAAATAATCTTTGTAAGGATAGGGGTGGAAATATGAAATTCAAAAATAAAGCAATTACTTTGCTAGCAGGAATTGCTGTGGGAGTGGCAGTCTTTTCGACTGAAACTGCAAATGCAAGTGGTACCTCATTGATTTTAAAGCGCAATGCTTATATTTATAACAAGAATGGCCATCGTAGTTGGTTGCCTCTGACTCTTGTTTATGATGGAACGCATCGCAAGAAAATTTTTAAAGTTCGGATGGAATATAAGGGTAACACAGAAAAAATCAAAGGAACCAAGTATATCAACGGTAAGAAATATTATAAGGTTGCAAAAAATCGCTATATGAAAGCTAGTGATTTCACTTGGAATCTTTTTGCGACTAAAGATGGAGGAGCACCTCTACATAAATCGCCAACTTCTCTCTCAACGGATGAAGATGGTGTAATTGGTGGCTGGCAGATTAAGATTAGAGAAAAGGTCAATGGCTACGATGGTTATGTTTGGTATCGGATTAGAAAAGGTGAGTGGGTAAGCTCCAAAGATACCAGTATCCCACGTAAGGCTAAAGGAGCTATTCCACCAGTTGATACTCAAAAGGATACAAATACTTTTTCAACCGATAGCCAAAATAGCGTTAAGAACGAAACGAAGATTCCGCAAGTAACAGTGCCAGCTAAGCAACATGATAATCAAACTAAAGCAGTTGATAAAGCTCAATATCATGGTAATGTCACCGACTTTATGGATTGGCTATCACAAAACTCGGAATTGAGTGATGCACAAAAATCTTCTGCGATGAATGCCGCAGAAATAATTCGTGGTGGCGGGGATGCACCTTCTTGGTACTCAACTTACGTTGACATCAATGACGTAAAAGATGCAGCTAGTGCAGATAATTTTGCTAAGACTTTGGATTACTATGGTCGAACTAATCAAATTAGAACTGGCAAGGGAATACCTGCGATGAAGGTCAGTTTTAGAATGATTGCTAAGTCAATAGTTAGTGTTGATTATCAAAAACGTGGTGGATTAGAGCATTCAAGTTATGGTGGATTCGAAAATCTAGCTTCTAGTCAGGATCCAATAAATGCTTGGATGAGAGAAGAAGCTAATTGGAAATACAATGTAGGTATAAATTCATCATTAGCTGATCAAGAATATAAAGGGTTATCGGGTTATCCATTTTATGGCGGAAATGGTTATCGAGTAGCAGGTCACTATTTGAATTTAGTGAATATCAATCTAAAGTCAATGGGCTATGCTTACTTAATGCGCGAATCCGGCAGAAATGCTGTTGCATATAACGGCTCATTTTCTAGTGGTGATATTTCAGTAGATGAATTTGTATCATTAGCTCGCCAATGGTTAAACATGGTAAAAGATTAATCTGATTAGAATTGTTTCGAGCAAAATAAAAGCGAGGGGAGACCTCGCTTTTTTGATACTTCCTAACTATATAGAAAGTATAGATAGATTGATAGTGATGTTAATAAATTGAATTTTAGTCAATTCCCAAAATTGCTTTTGCAGCTCGTCTACCTTGGTGAATTATGCCACCAACTGCAGTACCAGAACCTGGATAATAGGAGCCAATCCAGCCACCAGCATTTAGTCCAGCTGCATATAAGCCAATGATTGGTTCATTAAAGATATTTAAAACATTGCAATTTTTATTGATCTTTAATCCACCAATAGCACCTAAATTGCCTGGGGTATTTTGATATGCATAATATGGTGCAGAAATTGGCTCAACGCCCATTGTTCTGCCATATTCGATATCTTTGCCTAATTGAGCATTTTCATTCCAAGTCTTGATGCTCTTAGTTAAGTTTTCTGCTGGAACATTAATTTTTTCAGCCAATTCTGCGATGCTGTCTGCTTTAACTACTAATCCAGAAGCTAAGTCGCTTGCTAGGGATTCTTCATTCCAAGGAGAAGTAGCTAGACCAACAGCATTTTGGCCAAAAATCTGGTAAGTTGGCTTAGCCAGTTGCTTTTCTTGGTTAAAGATTGCTCTGAAGCCATATGCGTAGGTAGCATCTTCGTTGACAAATCTTAATCCATTGCCGTTTACAAAAATTGATGGAATTGTTGGAATCCGATTATTTGTGCCGTTGCCCGTGCGAGCATCAAAATCGATTGTGCCGCCAAAACCAGTTACTGCAGCGCCTGCAGCCATTCCCATGACAATTCCGTCTCCGCGGTCAGTTTGTACAGACCAGCAGCGATGAGCTTTAACATCTTCGTAGTGTTGCGGACTTAAGTCTTTAGCTAATTCGACATTTTGGTCAATTGAAGCAGTTGCCAAAATAACTCCTCGTCTTGCCTTGATATAACAGAGTTGGCGGTCTTGGCCTTCAGCGATAACACCTGTAATTTCTTGACTATCTGCTTTATTGATTAAACCGATAGCAGCAGTATTGTAGATGATTTTGGCTCCATGACTAATAGCATAATCTAACAAGCATTTAGTCAAAATGATACCATTGCCAGCAGCGCCACCACCCTCATACACATGAATTCGATCGGCAAAATTTTCTTTGGCATATGGAATTTCAGTGTGGCCATATACATCAACCCACTTAATTCCCATTTGAGCTAGCCATTCTAGATTCTTAGCGGAATTTTGTGTAAAATCATGAACTAATTCTTTATCTAAACGATTTTCGCCAGCTTTTAAATATTCAGCTTCATGATTTTCGGCAGTATCAGTTTGATATTGGGTAAATTCTTTTTGCCATTTATCGCCGGCAGCTTGAATTACACCGCCTGAATAGTTAGTTGTACCACCTGCAATTCCTTGCTTTTCAATTACTAAAACCGAAGCACCATTTTCAGCAGCAGTTGCTGCAGCTGCCAATCCCGCACCACCAGATCCAACAACGACAATATCATATTCACTATCGTAATCGATGTCGAATTCGCTAACTTTCTCCTTGATTAAAGGGTAGTTTGCAGGTTTAGGAAGAATATTATTGCTTGAATTAGAAGCACCAGTTGTAGCATCAACTGAATTAATAACTAGTCCAGATTTCTCGCTTGCTTTAATAGCTGCTTGTCTAAATGCACTGGTTGAAATTGAAGCCCCGGAGATCGCATCAACTGTTACCGAGTGTTCTTTATTAGCAATTTCGAGCCAATTGGCGATTCCAGCAGCACCAATCGTGTTTGGGGCAACATTTTCTGCCCAAATCTTATTAATATTGCCAGAATCGTCAATATCAACAACTGCTTTAACAATAGCATGGAAACCTTTTTCTTCAGCACTATATTGTGTCATAATATTACCTTTCTCTCAATGTGAATCTTCTGCAATCGTTTACAAATTAATTATAGATGATTTATACTTATAAGAGAAATTTATATCAGTTATTAATAATAGAAATAATTAATAAAGATGGACATTAAGAAACTCGAAGTATTTATCAATCTGGTAGAAACAAGAAATTATACTAAAACTGCTGAAGCAGTTCATGTAACTCAACCAACAGTTACTCATGACATTAAAGCTTTGGAAGATGAAATAGGGGTTAAGCTATTTAATCGGAATAAGAGATTTGTCAATGTAACTGAGGATGGAAAGAATTTTTATAAAGAAATCAAACCCTTGATTAATAGTTATTATTCGGCAATTCAATCTGTTCAGCGTAAAAGCGAAGAGAAGCAGCATCAACTAATCATTGGTTATTCGTATACACCATTTAATGACATATTTTTACCCAAATGGATCAGAAAATTTAAGAATTTATACCCTGATACAGAAATAGTTTTGCGCAATTTGAATCATAATGATTTTAAGCATGATTTGCTGGATAATCGGGTTGATTTAGTGATTACCACGGGTAGGGATGCAGAAGATTTACCTGGAATGCGAAAAACTGTCTTGTTTTCTGAGCAATTCAAAGCTATCGTTCCTAAAAATAATACGTTGGCTAGCAAAAAACAGCTAAACATTGAAGATCTTTCAGGACAGAGTCTGCTATTTTTAGATAATACTTGGGCAGCAATTGATTTGATTACCTTGCAAAACAAAATTAAAAATAATATTCAAGATACAAAGATAATTTATGCCAATGACATCTCTGCTTTAAATATGCTGATTAAATCAGAGCAGGGAATCGCCTTAGGGTTATATTGTTTGTATCATCAGCTTGAGGACTATTTAGAATATGTTCCATTAAATTGGCAAGCTGAAGTTGAACTAGTTTTATTAGCATCCCGCAATAATCAAAAACAAAGACTGGATGATTTAATCAGGTTAATTAAGCAAGACATTTGTCAAAATACGCTATTTTAGGCAAAATATTAGAAATAATTAATTAAGTAACGATATAATAGTTTTATGTAAAGTTGAAAGGAGCACAGAATTTGAAAAAGGAAAAAACTATTTATCGTTACTTGTTATTAGTGGTTGCAACCGAGTTGATTGCAATTGCCGTTAACTTCTTCTATGCCCCGATTAATATTGCAGTAGGTGGCGGAACAGGTATTGCAATTTTGCTGGAAGCAATTTTAAAAATTCCGACCGCAATTTCTGTTTTAGTGATTAACGTAATCATGGTCATTCTGGCCTGGATTTTCTTAGGGAAAGCACAAGTGAAACGAATCATCATTGGCAGCTTTCTTCTTCCAGTCTTAATGGCAATTACGCCTAGCTTTAAACTAACTAACAATTCACTCTTAGCGGTTATTATCGCAGGGTGTTTATATGGAGTGGGGGTATCGCTTTTATATCGGATTAACTACTCTGCAGGTGGAACAACAGTGCCGCCGATGATTTTGAAAAAATACTTCTTCATCAATCCTACGATCTCTTTATTAGTCATTGATATGTCGATTATTGTCATGAATGTGTTCGTTTCGGGGATGGAAGCATTCTTGATGGCAGCTTTTTCTCAGTTAATAACTACTTTGGTTATGCAAGCCACTGAAGCAGGGCTTGATTTAAAGTATCAAGTGGAAATATTATCCAATCAATATCATGCTGAAATTAAAGAATTTTTGCTTGCCAATTATCAAGGATTAACGCTTTACAACTTTGTTGGCGGCTACACTCAAGAGAAAAAGGAAGCAATTCTCTTAATTGTTGATCGGCAGGAATATGCCCAATTGATCGCCCAGATACATCAAATCGATCCTGATGCGTTTATTATTTCTTCTCGGGTAATGAAAGTTCATGGTGGTCGTTGGGGAATTTAGTTAGATTTTTACCAAAAACAAAAGTCCTATTAAATCAAGGTTTAATACCAAGATTTAGTAGGACCTTTTTGATTTTAACGATTAATCGAACGCGCCATTCTCGAAATAGTATGACGTTCTCCGCGGATAGCTCGACTTAGAGGATAGATATTTTCAAATGGTGATTGAATACCCCAAGCAACATCCCCGATATGTTGAATATCAACTCCGCAAGTCTTATTTCTAAGCGCAATATCTTCAATAATTCGGCTGCCGCTACCTTCTTGACTGGTACCAATCGTCGACATTACTAAAGCGTTGCGGCTATGAGCGAGCTGATTAAGTCTGATTTGGTAAAACCAGGCACCGTACCAACTGCAGGAACCAAAATTACATCAGCTCCAGCGGCGATGAATTCTTTGACGGATTCTTCAGAAACTACAGCTTCGTTAACACCAGAGCCGTGCATTTTTCCACTTTCTATGTAAAATATCAAATATCTAAGAAAACGCTTTCTTATAATTCGAGTATAGTATAACTGGTGTGTTCTTATACATTTACTGGTCAAACAATAAATGGAAAAAATAAAAGGCGAGAGGGCTCTCGTCTTTTAGTAAATTATGCTTCTTGTAAATCTCTTTGAACCTCTGCAATATATTTTTCGATTTCATCGTCTGAAAATGTACGACCATAGAAAAACTTAGTTTGCTTAAAAATAATTTATTCAGGACTACCCGTGCGAATAAATACTTCAATATTTTCCTTCATCCAGCCACGTCTTAACTCTTTTAATTTAGCTGGATCCATTGCTCTAAGCTCTTTTTCTAACCACTTGTATTTTACCATGATTCCTACCTCCATTCTGGGGTTAAATCTATATTCTATAAAATATTGCATCCCAAAATTAAGGACAATCTTAATCGAATCATTGATCAAATATTATGTATAAATTCAATAATATAGAAAATTAAAAAGCCCTACAGCTGTAACTACAACTGTAAGACTTCATTTTTACAAAAATACTTGCTGGGTGATTGAGAAGCAGATGATCGCCAGACTTGTTGCAGCTAGGATGTCAGAAGGGTAGTGAGCCTTCAAGCTTAGTCTAGAAATAACCACCATTAGCCAGATGACTAATAGCCCAATAACAAAGCCTGTTCCCATTTTTGCACCAAATAGATGGACTAAAATCAAGGCCATTGAAGTAGCTCCAAGAACGTGTCCACTTGGGAAGCTGTAGCCATTTTCCATATCTGAATGGAGGTCTGGTCTGTGTCTGCGTACCAATTTTTTAAGAATAATTCCTGCTAAATCTGTCCCACCTAAGGTAGCAAGCACCCAAAGTGCTGTTTGATATTTATTTTGATCGATCAAGGTGCTAGCGAGCAAAACTGCCCAGACTACCATTAGTTTTGGATCATTTAAAAAGGCTACCACTTGCCAGCTAAAGCCATCACGATTGCGAATGAGTCGTTGATGAAGTCGATCATCGATGATATTGAATCGCTCAGAATTTTTTACATTGAAGATTAAAAAAGCCAAGGTAAGGGATGCAGATAAGAAAATACTTAAGTTCATTTAGTTCAACCTTTACTTCAATTACTTTCACTTCTACTATTGTAACAAGAATTTGCAGGTTAGATTCTGTTCTTGAGCAAAACTTAATAATTATTCTCGTCAGTCCTAGCAAATCGCGTGCTAATAGCAATTGTATGATACAATATAGTAAAAAGATCTAGAAAAGAGGGGGATAAAGATGCTTGGACGCTCGCACCGAATTTGTAGTGTAGCAATTGTAGAATTGGGCTTATTGTCGACTAACTTAATTTTGAAAAATCCAGTTGCTAATGTTCTACTTTTGGTAGCGACAGCGATTGGAGCATCTTTGCCTGATCTCGATGAATACAACAGTTCAGCTTCTCGAAAATCAATCATAAATTTTAGCTTATTTTTGAGGCACCGCGGGATTACACATTCATTGCTCGGGTGGGGCGTTTTTTCCTATGCTCTTTATTGGGGGATGAATCACCTTTATCCTTTTAAAATAGAGCCAAACATTATTCATAATTATTGGGGATGCATCTGGCTGGGGCTTGTCATTGGATATCTGTTGCATCTGGTTGAAGATAGTTTCAGCAATCAAGGGGTTAATTGGCTGGCGCCACTGGTTAAACGCACGGGCAAACCGCTACTTCATTATAAAGTGGGTGGCTGGTTTGAAAAGCTTCTAGCATCAGTGGCTTATTTTGGCATTATCTTGATGTCACTATATTGGATCTATTTAGCTACTATGTTAAAAGTCTGAAAATAGCAAAACTATATTGTATGATACGAGAATTATTGCTATAATAAGCTAGGTTATGGAGAGTTGGCAGAGTGGTAATGCACCGGACTCGAAATCCGGCGAACTGGCTTATAACCGGCGCGCAGGTTCAAATCCTGTACTCTCCTTAAAATATGGGTTGAAAATGTTAATATATCAAAGCTTTATCTTAACTATGTCACCCATTTGTCATCTACCAATAAAAAGCTTGGGTTTACCAAGCTTTTTTATGTATAAAGATCAGGTATGCCAAGACTCAAAGCAATCATTTCCCTTTACTTTTAGTCAGGGTATGCTATGATATCTGTAGCAACTAAAATGAATTCTTAGATGAACACACCAAAAAAGCATTGTCGGTCCAGGACAATGCTTTTATTTTTTCACTTGGAACAACTTAGACTTAGCCAATGAAATTATGCTAACAGAAATTATTGACTAAGTGACTGTCTACCATATCATTGTCAAAGTACTTAGTTTCCTTTTTACACAAAATATGGTAATAGCACTCTATTAAATAACAATATCTTGTGTTAAACTGAACTGGTTAGAAGAAAAGGAGCAATTATGGCAGTTTTAGAACAAGCATATTTAGATTTGCTAAAGAAGATTATGACTGAAGGCAATGACAAGTCAGACCGGACAGGTACAGGAACTAGAAGTCTTTTTGGTGCGCAAATGCGCTTTGATTTAAGTCAAGGCTTCCCATTGCTTACCACTAAGAAGGTGCCTTTTGGTTTGATCAAAAGCGAATTGCTTTGGTTCTTGCGCGGAGATACCAATATCAAATTTTTGCTAGAGCATAATAACCACATTTGGGATGAATGGGCTTTTAAGAATTGGATTGAAAGCGATGAATATCAAGGTCCTGATATGACTGATTTTGGTTTGAGAAGTCAGGCTGATCCGGAATTTAAGGAGCAATATAAGCAAGAGTTAGACCAATTTACTCAAAAGATCTTGGAAGATGATGACTTTGCCCAAAAATATGGCAATTTAGGGGATGTCTACGGTGCACAATGGCGTCGCTGGCAAAAGCGTGAAGGCAGCTTTATTGATCAAATTGCCCAAGTAATCGATCAAATCAAGCACCATCCTGATTCTCGGCGGATGATTGTGACGGCCTGGAACCCAGAAGATGTGCCAACCAGTGCGCTTCCACCATGTCATGTGCTATTTCAGTTTTATGTAGCTGACAATCATTTGAGTTTGCAGCTTTATCAACGATCAGGCGATATGTTTTTGGGCGTACCATTCAATATTGCTAGTTATTCCTTATTGCTCAGTTTGATTGCCAAGGAATGCAACCTTGAAGTTGGCGAATTTATTCACACTATCGGGGACGCTCATATTTACAAAAATCACTTTAATCAAGTTGAGGAATTGTTGTCTAGAAAACCATACGACAGTCCAAGTCTATGGCTTAATCCAGCCAAGAAGGATATCAACGACTATGAGATGACCGATATCAAGGTCAAGGATTATCAACACCATGGAGTTATTAAAGCTCCAGTTGCAGTTTAGGGGAAAATTATGCTTACATATGTTTGGACTGAAGGAAAAAATCATGAAATAGGCTATCAAGGTCACTTGCCATGGCACTTGCCGGCAGATTTGAAGCATTTTAAAGAATTGACCATGGGGCATGAGATGCTAATGGGCAAGGGAACTTTTGATTCTTTGCCGGGCCTTTTGCCAGGAAGAAGGCATCTGGTTTTAACTCATGAGAAAAAGCAAGATAGCCAGTTTGCGGACAACTCACAAGTTGAATTCTTTGATTTACCGCAATTATCAGCTTATCTAGATGAACATCAAGCAGAGTCTATCATGGTAATTGGTGGCGTATCACTATTTAAGTTGCTCTGTGATCAAGTAGACTGCCTAGAAATGACCAAAATCGACGGCGAATTTGCAGCCGATACTTATATGCCAGACTTAGACTGGGAGAAATTCGAATTAATCAAGTCTAAGTCTTTTGCAAAAGACGACCGAAATTCGTACAACTATAAATTTTTAACTTTTTCAAAAAAACAGTTTGACAATATTAGATAGTGATGATAAATTAGTTGCAAGATAAATATTTCAGATCTAGAAGAGCAGAGTAGTCAGCTAGTTTTCTGTCAAAGAGAGTTAACATATGGTGAGAGTTAATCAGAAGACGCTGATGAATATGGGCTTGGAATGATCATTGTTGGTGACATTTAGCCAGCAACGGGGTTGTTTCCGTTAAACAAACAGACTATTGATTGATAGTCGCAGAGGCTACTTATGCAAGTAAGTAGTGAAATAAAGGTGGTAACACGAGCACTCGTCCTTTTAGGATGAGTGCTTTTTTGCTTATATTTAGTATTCTGGAGGTTAAACATATGCGTCGGAGAAGAAGAAGGAATACCATAATTTGGTCAATTATTGGAATTTTAATTTTAATTGCGGGTTGGTTCAGTTTTGGACCTCAGCCACAGTCATCCCCATCAGCTAAAGTTGTTACAGTGGGAGTTGTTGGCTTGAGTAAACCAGATGAAAAGATTTGGGATAGTGTGATTGCCACTGCTAAGAAAAAGTATGGCGTTACAATTAAATTAAAAAACTTTACTGATTATACTCAACCAAATAAAGCCTTAAAAGATGGCGAAATTGATCTTAACTCTTTCCAGCACTATGCTTTCTTGAATGCTTGGAACGAGGCAAATCATGCTAACTTAACTCCAATTGGAGAAACTTACATCGCTCCAATTCGCTTGTATTCAGTTAAGTACAAAAAGTTGAGTCAATTGCCTGATGGAGCAACCATCGCAGTGCCAAACGATGCAACTAACGAATCAAGAGCCCTGTTCGTTTTGAAGAATGCCGGCTTGATCAGCTTGCGCAAGGGCAAGACTTTAGTGACTGTTGGTGATATTACTGACAATCCTCACAACTTGAAGATTAAGGAAATCTCAGCTGAACAAACTGGTCGTGTGATTAAATCTGTCGATGCATCAGTTGTTAACAACACTTATGCAGTTCCAGCAGGCTTGACCGACAAGCAAACAATCTTCGTTGAACCAGTTAACAAGGATTCTCAACAATGGATCAATGTTATTGTTGCAAGCAAGAAGCGTGCAAAGGATCCAATTTTACGTGATGTAGTTAAGGCATACCAAACTAAGAAGACTAAGGAATTGGCTAAGAAGTATTATGGCAATACGCAAATTGCTGTTTGGGACATTAAGCTGAAGTAGAGGTGGACTATGAGTATTATTTCTTTGGACCACATTAAGGTCGAATTTACACAAAAAAAGCAAAGAGTAACCGCAGTTGATGATGTAACCTTGCATATCGAAAAAGGGGATATCTATGGTGTCGTAGGATTCTCAGGTGCCGGAAAGTCAACTTTGGTTAGAACAATCAACTTATTGCAAAAGCCGGTAGCTGGCGATGTTACTGTCAATGGCGTTAAGTTTGTCGAAGATGGCAAGCAAGTAATTAGCCACAAGCAATTGCAAATTGAACGCAGAAAAATCGGTATGATTTTCCAACATTTCAACCTATTAAATGAAACAACTGTTTTGGAAAATGTTGCCTTTGCCTTAAAGCACTCCAATTTATCAGATGATGAACTTGAAAAGCGTTCATTAGAATTATTGGAATTAGTTGACCTTAAGGATAAGGCAGACTTTTATCCAGCAGAATTATCTGGTGGTCAGCAACAAAGAGTTGCGATTGCAAGAGCCTTGGCTAATGATCCAGATATCTTGATCTCAGATGAAGCAACTTCTGCCCTAGACCCACAAAATACTCAACAGATCCTAAAATTATTGAAGAAGTTGAATCAAGAATTAGGATTGACAGTTGTCCTAATTACTCACGAAATGGAAGCTGTTAAGCAAATTGCCAACAAGGTAGCCGTAATGGAACATGGAAAGGTTATCGAAAAGGGCGACTTGCGTCAGATTTTCTTAACACCAACTAAAGAATTAACTAAGAGCTTTGTTGGTGGATCCTTACAAGCAATTGCGACTTTGAATTCGCTCAATCTTGGCAGTCTATCTGACAATGAAGCAATCTACCAATTGGTCTACAGCTTAGGCAATGTGACCAAGTCCATCATTATCGAACTTTACCAACAATTGGGCGTAGAAGTATCAATGCTTTACGGTAACGTAGAAATGTTAAACGAGGAGCCAATCGGTACTTTGGTAGTTTTGATTAAAGGCGATAATACTAAGCAAAAAGAAGCACAAGAATTTTTGCTAGAGCAAGGGGTAACTTTGACTCGATTAGATGAAAAGGGGAATGTATATGCTTAATTGGCTAGAACAAATTTTACCTAATGTCTTTCAACTTGGTTGGGGCGGAGATGCAGGCTGGGGGACCAGTATTTTTCAAACTTTATTTATGACTTTTTGGTCAAGTATCTTTGGTGGAATTTTGGGAATTGCCTTTGGTATTTTGCTAGTTTTAACTAAAGAAGGCGGCATTCGTCCTAACAAGTTCTGGTATAACTTTAGCGACAAATTGGTTTCAATTTTTAGAGCTGTGCCATTCATCATCTTGCTTGCTTTCGTTGCCCCAGTTACGCAAAAAATCGTTGGTACGCAAATCGGTATCAAGGCGGCTTTGGTACCATTGACTTTAGGAGTTTTCCCATTTTATGCTCGTCAGGTTCAAGTTGCACTAGAAAGCGTTGACCCTGGTAAAATTGAAGCTGCTCAAAGTATCGGTGCTACAATTACAGACATTATTTTTGATGTTTACTTGCGAGAAGCTCGCTCAGAATTGATCCGTGTTTCAACTGTAACAATCATTTCTTTGATCGGCTTAACCGCAATGGCCGGAGCAATCGGTGCTGGTGGTCTTGGTAACACTGCCATTTCATACGGCTACAACCGTTTCAACAATGATGTAACCCTTGTGGCCACTTTGCTAGTAGTTATCTTGATTTTTATCGTTCAAGTTATCGGCGATTACTTTGCTAAAAAACTCAACCACCAATCTCGGTAATAGCTAAAAAATTCCAAAAATTTGCTTCAGATAGGCAAGTTCTTGGGATTTTTTTACGAAAATGTTTTAATATTAAATCCATAATTTACTATTTACAAAAATATATTTTATTTTATAAAAAATCGAAAAATTTCAAATTTTTAGTGTAATTTATGTAAATGTAAACGCTTAAAAGACAAAAGTGAGGTTTAAATTATGGAAGAACAAGAATTTCGTATTGAAAGTGACACCATCGGTCCAGTTAAGATCCCTAAGGAAGCTTTATGGGGTCCACAAACCGAAAGAAGTCGCAACAACTTCCCATCAGGTGAATTAATGCCATTGGCAATCATTCGTGCATTTTTACACTTGAAGAAGGCTGCCGCTGAATCAAACGTTGAAGTTGGCGACGAACCTAAAGAAAAAGGTGAAGCTATCGAAGATGCAATTGATCATCTTTTAGCATTAAGCGATGATGAATTGAGAAAGGACTTCCCACTTCACGTTTTGCAAACTGGTTCAGGTACTCAAAGCAACATGAACGTTAACGAAGTAGTAGCTAACTTGGCTAATAAGCTTCATCCAGGTCTTAACATCTTGCCAAACGATGATGTTAACCGTGGTCAAAGTTCAAACGATACTTACCCAACTGCCATGAACATCGTTGCAGTTGAAGCATTGGACAAGCTTGAACCAGCTATTAAGCACTTGATCGACGAATTAGTAATTAAGGAAAAGATGTACTGGAAGACTGTCAAGGTTGGACGTACTCACTTGCAAGATGCAACTCCATTGACTTTTGGTCAAGAATTATCAGGTTACATTTCAGCTTTGAAGCATGACTTAGAATATATCCAAACTTTGAAGCCAACCTTGTACGAATTAGCAATTGGTGGTACTGCTGTCGGTACCGGTTTGAACGCTGCTCCTGGTATGACTGAAAAGATTGCCGGCAAGTTGAGCAAGGTATATGGCCACGAATTCAAGGTTGATACTAACAAGTTCTGGGGTTTAGCACACCACTCAGGCATTAACGTTGTTCACGGTGCACTTAAGACTTTGGCTAGCGACATGTTCAAGATTGCTCAAGACATTAGATTCTTGGCTTCAGGTCCACGTGCAGGTTACGGCGAATTGAACATTCCAGCTAACGAACCAGGCTCATCAATCATGCCAGGTAAGGTTAACCCAACTCAAGCAGAAGCTGTAACTATGGCTGTAGCTAAGGTTTTGGGTAATGACACTACTATTTCATTTACTGCTTCACAAGGTAACTTCGAAATGAACGTCTTCAAGACTGTTATGATTGCTGCCTTCTTAGACTCTTGCGACATTTTGACTGGTACAATTGAAGGATTTGCTGACAAGATGATCCATGGCTTGACTGTAAACGAAGAACGCATGGACGACTTACTTGAAAACTCATTGATGACTGTTACTGCTTTGTCACCACACATTGGTTACCACGACGCAGCTAAGATTTCTCAAGCAGCTGACAAGGAAGGTACTACTTTGAAAGAAGCAGCCTTGAAGAGTGGCAAGGTTACTGAAGAACAATACGATGAATGGATGGACTTTATGCAAATGACCAACATTGATCGCTCAAATATTGAAGAATAGAGGATACTTAATGGCGAAATTTGTTTTTACCCAAAATCCAATCTCTGACTTAGCTGACAGCTATGATGCAGTAATTATCGGTGCCGGTGGTACTGGCTTGACTGCAGCACTTCAAGCTCACGAATTGGGTTTAAAGGTGGCAGTTTTTGAAAAAAATGTTGGCCTTGGTGGAAATACTAACAAGGCTTCATCAGGAATGAATGCGGCAGAATCAGATTATCAATTGCAAGCTGGTATCATTGATAACAAGGAAGACTTTTACAAGGAAACTTTACGCGGTGGTGGTTTGCTTAATGACCGCGATATGCTTAGATTCTTTGTTGATCATTCAGCTTTAGCGGTTGATTGGCTTAGAAATCGCGGAATTGAATTAAGTGATTTGACCATTACTGGTGGTATGTCCAAAAAGCGGGCTCACCGTCCAGCTTCAATGGCACCAGTAGGTGGATTTTTAGTAACTGGTTTGCTTAAAAATATCCAAGCTGAACAAATTCCTGTCTTTAACCAAGCTAAAGTTGAAGAACTTTTGGCTGATGAAGCAGGCAAGGTTAATGGTATCAAGTTAAGCACAACTGAAGGCGTTAAGGAAGTTCACGCTAAGGCTGTTTTGCTTGCAACTGGTGGATTTGGTGCTTCAAAGGAAATCATCCACAAATACCGCCCAGATCTTGAAGACTACAAGACCACTAACCAAGCAGGAGCAACTGGTGATGGCCTAATGCTGGCTGAAAAGCTAGACGCGCAATTGATCCAAATGGACTTTATTCAAGTCCACCCAACTGCTCAAACTGATGGCGAAAGAGTCTTCTTGATCGGTGAAGCAGTCCGCGGTGAAGGTGCAATTTTGGTTAACAAGGCAGGTAAGCGTTTTGTCAACGAATTGAATACCCGTAAGATTGTTTCAGCTGCTATTACTGGCTTAAATGAAGACGGTGCATACTTGATTCTTGATCAAGGCATCCGTGACCATGTTAAGGCGGTTGAATTCTATGATTCAATTGGTCTAGTTGAACATGGCGATAGTTTAGCAGAATTAGCTGACAAGATTGGCGTTGATGCTAGTGCTTTGCCAGAAACTGTTGCTACTTGGAATAAGCAAGTTGCTGCTGGGGATGATACTGACTTTGGCAGAACTACTGGAATGGATCGTGGAATTGAAGTGGGTCCATTCTACGCTATTCACGTACATCCAGCCATCCACTACACAATGGGTGGAATTCATATTGATCCAGAAACTAAAGTTTTGGATTCAAATGGTAAGGCTATTTCTGGCTTGTATGCTGCTGGTGAGGTAGCTGGTGGTTTACACGGATCAAATAGAATCGGTGGTAATTCAATCGCTGAAACTGTAGTCTTTGGTCGTCAAGCTGGTATTCAAATGGCTAAGTTTATCAAAGAAAATAAGTAGTTAGATAGTTAATTCACAAACTAAGAAAGCTCAAGTACTTAAGGGTATTTGGGCTTTTTTGTATGCGAAAATTAGTGATAATATGATTCAAAGAAAGGTAGCCAATCAAGGGATGATTTTAAAAATAAATTTATTTTTTAAAATATTGCAAAAATGGAAGCGCTGACTTATAATAACTTGTGTAAAGAGGAACATAACGATATAAAGATATATGCATAAGTTGCTGTTTACAATCATGTTTTTTAGGAGGAGAGCTTAAATGCCTGTGGGTAAAAGAATTTACTTGAAGAGAAATTTACCAGATCCAGAAGTGGTTAAGGCATTTGCTGAGCTTCCAGCTTCAAATGTAGCGGATTGCATGGCCAGAAATTGTGCTATGCATCCAAGAATCCGTTTGATGTCCAAGCCTGATCATGAAATGGTCGGACCTGCCTTCACAGTTCATACTAGGGCTGGAGATAACTTGGCGATATATGCCGCATTAAGATTTTGTCAGCCAGGGGATGTGGTTGTTATTGATGATGAAGGAGATAATACTCGTTCGTTGATAGGCGAAGTGATGATGTCATATTTGCGCGATCAGAAGAAAATCGCCGGAATTGTCGTTGATGGCCCAATTCGTGATATTGATAATTTGCAGAATTGGAAGTTGCCAATTTATGCAAGATCAACTACTCCTGGTGGTCCCTATAAAGAAGGACCGGGCGAGATTAATGTTCCGGTAGCCTGTGGCAATGTAAGCGTAAATCCAGGTGATGTTATTTTAGGCGATCCAGATGGCGTGATTTGCATTCCGAGAAAAGATGCAGACCAAATTTTGCCAAAAGCACAAGCCTTTCATCAGCAAGATGATGCTAAGCAAGTTGCTTTTAGCCAAGGTAGCGTAGATCTTAGCTGGGTGGATCGTAGTTTAGAGGATAAGGGCTTTGACATTATCGATGATGTCTATCGTCCATGATTAGATTTTAGGTTGGTTTTATGAAGAAGTTAGAGAAAGTAAATTACAAGGGCTTTATTGCCCCGTTGATTGTGGGAATTCTCTTATGGGTTCTTACGCCATTAAGACCTGGCGGGTTAAGTCCCCAGGCTTGGGAAATGTTTGCTATTTTTGTAGCAACAATCGTTGGTTGTATTACTAAGCCATTGCCAATTGGTGGTACGACTTTAGTTGGTTTGGTTGTAACTGTCTTAGTTGGTCTTGCACCAATGAAGGATGTTGTAGATCCTAAAACTGGCGCAGTTGTCAGCACTGGTGTTTTGAGTGCTTTTGGCAACTCAGCTTCTTGGCTGATTGCGATGGCCTTCATTATGGCCCATGGTATCAGTAAGACTGGTCTTGGACACAGAATTGCCTACAACATGATTAAGAAATTCGGTAAGAGACCATTAGGTATCGGTTATGCAATTACCGGTTTGGAATTGATCTTGGGTGCTTTGATTCCATCAAACAGTGCCAGAACTGGTGGTGTTGTTTGGCCAGTTGTTAAGTCAGTTGCTGAAGGATACGATTCAAAGCCAGACGATGAAACCCGTAAGAAGATTGGTGCTTACATCGACTTCACTGCCTTTCATGCCAACATCTTGTCAACTGCCTTGTTCGTCACTGGGGCTGCGCCTAACATGGTTGCTCAACAAATGGCCGCTAAGCAAAATTATCAAATGACTTGGATCAGTTGGTTCTTTGCAGCTTTGGTTCCAGTAGCTATTGGTGCAGTAGTTGTTCCATTTATCATCTACAAGATTTTCCCACCTGAGATTAAGGAAACCCCTAACGCTAAGAAGTGGGCTGGCGATAAGTTGCAAGAAATGGGACCAATGTCTACGCCTGAAAAGATTATGGCCTGCGTCTTTGTTCTTGCAATTATGATGTGGACTTTGGCTGGATTCTTCAAGATCCCACAACTTGATTCAACATTTGTTGCTTTCTTAGCTGTTGCAATCTTGTTTGTCACTGGCGTTTTGACGGTTAAGGATGCCTTGAAAGAAACTGGTGCCTGGAACATTTTGCTTTGGCTATCAATTTTGATCTTCATGGCTGGTAAATTGATTGCCTTTGGCTTTATTGGCTGGTTCTCACAAACTATCCAAACTGATGTTAAGGGAATCGGTTGGGGCGTTGTCTTGGCAATCTTAGTCTTGCTCATGTTCTACACTCACTACTTCTTTGCTAGTGGTACTGCTCACATGACAGCTCTTTACTTGCCATTCTTATCAGTTGCTGTTGCAACTGGTGCCCCTCTTGCATTATCTGCAATGCTTTTGGCCTTTACTGGTGCCTTCAATGCATCAACTACTCACTATGCTAACGGTCCTGCCTCAGTTTTGGCATCGACTGGTTATGTCAAGCAAGGCGAATGGTGGAAATTGAACGTCGTACTAGGCTTTGTATATCTAATTATCTTCGGCGTAATTGGCACGCTTTGGATGAAGATTATCGGTATGTGGTAAAAATAATTTTGCAAATATTTAGAAAAAGATGTCTGTATAGGCATCTTTTTTGCTAGGATAAGAAATAAGGAGATGAATAAAATGTATTTTCTTACAACTGATCATGTTAAATTGCATTATACAGATACGCAGACAGCTAAGCCTGCCTTGCTAGAAATACCAGGGATTGGTGGATCGTTAATTATGTGGCAAAAGCTAAATGAGTATCTTGAACGAAATTTTCGCATAATTATGCTCGATCCGCGCAATCAAGGTCGCTCGCAGCGCACTTTTAAAGGACAGAGAATGGGCCGCCATGCTGCTGATGTAGAAGAATTGCTGGTTAAATTGAAGCTGACTGAGGTTGTAGCCGTTGGCAATTCAATGGGAGCTTCAACTTTTTGGGCATATCTTGATCAATATGGACAAGGCCGGCTGAAGGCCATGATTGATTTGGATCAATCGCCGAAGATGATTAATGATGCTAATTGGAAGTATGGATTTAAGGATCTAACCTGGGATAATCTAACCGAATATTTGAAGCAGCCACTTGGCAAGGCTACTTATGCGCAGATTGATCCAGAACTTTTTCAAGCAGCTAAATTGGAAAATCAACGCCATCCTTATGATCCCGAGAGCAATTACGACTTTTTGCTTGATCATGCTACAAAAGACTGGCGCGACTTGTTGTTAGAAACACCGGTGCCAATGTTGATTTTGGCTGGTAAGCAGTCTCCGTACTTCAATTCGGATTTTGTTGATGAAATCGCTGATTTGAATAATAAGATTAAGGGCAAGAAGGTTTCAAATTGCGGCCATTTGATGCAAGCAGAAGCAAGCATGGTTGTGGCAAATTACATCAAAGAATTTTTAAAAGTTGAAAAAATATAGCACATTTTTGAAATATTTTAAATTTTTACTTGACTCAGAATAAAAAAAGGAGTGTAATATAACTTGTAAAAATTATGTAAGCGTTTTAAAGAAAGAAGTGCTTTTTATGGCTGAAGGAAACAAAGTAAGATTTTCATACGACGTGCTTAACAAGTTATGTATGGACGCTTTTCAAAAGTTTGGCTTTACCGAAGATAAGGCAAAGACAATCACTGATGTATTATTGACCGCTGATTTATACGGTATTCAAAGTCACGGTATGCAAAGAATGGTTCGTTACTACAAAGGTATCCAAAAGGGAACCATGAAGGTTGATGCAGAACCTGAGGTTGTATTTGAAACTCCAGTTTCAGCCGTAATCGATGGTCATGATGGTATGGGTCAATTAAATGGTGTCTTTGCCATGAACTTAGCTATTAAGAAGGCTAAGGAAAATGGTGTCGGTATTGTTTCAGTTAGAAACTCTAACCACTATGGAATTGCTGGCTACTATGCAAAGATGGCAGCTAAGGAAGGTATGCTTGGCTTTTCATCAACTAACTCAGAAGCTATCATGGTTCCAACTTATGCTTCAAAGGCTATGATCGGTTCAAACCCACAAGCTTGGTGCCTTCCAGCTGATCCATACGATTTCTTCTTTGATGCATCAACTACAGTTGTAACTCGTGGTAAGCTTGAAATGTACAACAAGATGAACAAGCCTTTGCCAGATGGTTGGGCACTTGATGCAAGTGGTAAGCCATCTAATGATGCTAGTGATGTCTTGGATAACATTGCAGCTCACCGTGGCGGCGGAATTATGCCACTTGGTGGCAATACTGAAACTCTTGGTTCACACAAGGGTTATGGTAATGGTATGATCGCAGAAATCTTTGCTTCAATCTTGTCACAAGGTATGACCAGTGATAAGACGATGAAGGATGGTAAGTCAGGCATCTGCCACGGCTTTATGGCAATCAACTTAGCTAACTTTGGTGATCCAGAAGCTATCAAGAAGCACTTTTCAGAATATTTACAAGCATTGCGCGATGCTCCAAAGGCTGAAGGCCAAGACCGCATTTACACTCACGGTGAAAAGGAAATTGCCTTTATCAAGGACCGCAAGGAAAATGGTATTCCAGTAATCGACAAGACTATGACTGAAGTTAAAGACTTGTGTGACTACTTAGGTTTGGACTTTAGCGAATACTTTGGTGACTATGTTCCACCTAAGGCAGAAAACATGTTTACTGGAAACTATTAGAATTGATAGAAACTCGATTTTGGTCGAGTTTTTATTTTTAAGTTTTTGAAATCGCTTTTATTTTTAAAATATTTAAAAATATAGATTTAAATTTGAAATATTTAAAAAGATGGAGTACAATAAACTATGTTGAGTTAAGTAATAACTTACACGAACTTTAGAATGGGGTAGAGCAATGGATCGAGTCGTTGATTTATATCTAAATGAACCAGCTACAAGAAAACGCTGGGAAGCTTTTTTAAGTCAGCTAGATATACATAATTTTTCCGATAGAGAAATTGATGTGATCGATCATACCTTGGGATTGCTTGATGAAGATGGCAAGCTTGTAGGAACCGGTAGCATTGCTGGCAATGTCTTGAAGTACATTGCCGTTTGCAATAAGGACGCAGTTGTAGGAGCTCGCTTCAATAAAATTGTAACGGCTTTGCAGCAATATTTGTTCAATGAGCGAATTTTCCATAGCTTTGTTTTTACCAAGCTTAAGTACTCAAGTAGTTTTCAACATTTGGGTTTTACTGAATTAGCTCATAGCGATCAAGCAGCTTTTTTAGAAAGTGGCACGCCAAATGTTGAAGATTATTTGGACGAATTGCCTAAGATAGCTGATCAAGCTAATAAGAAGGTGACAGCAGTTGTAATGAATGCCAATCCGTTTACCTTAGGTCACCTACATTTAGTTGAAGAAGCTAGCAAGAGCAATGACTTAGTTTATGTCTTTGTAGTCGCAACTGATTTATCGCTATTCAATAGCCAAGAACGACTAAAGCTGGTTCAAGCAGGACTTAAGCAATTGAAGAATGTTGTGGTAGTGAGCGGAGAAGATTATATGGTTTCTAGCGCAACTTTTCCAGCATACTTCTTGCAATCGCCTGAAGATTTGATTCAGACTCAGACAACAATTGATGCACGGGTCTTTAAGAACATTATTGCACCTAAGCTTAACATCAGCAGTCGCTTTTTAGGAGAAGAGCCTAAGTCACATACGACTAGTATTTACAATCTTGTTCTTAAAAAAGAACTAGAACCATCCATTGCTGTGAAGATTATCCCTAGATTAGAGCTTGGCGGCGAGCTAATTACGGCGACTCAAATTCGACGGGAAATCAAGGCCGGGAACTTAGACCAGATTAAGTCCTTTGTACCTGAAACAACGTTTGAATTTATTGAAAGTAACTTGGCTGAATTGCAGCAAAGAATTAAGGAAGGAATGAATATCAATGGAAATTAAAACCACTGGTGTAGCAGGAACTCTTGAAAGTTCTGATATTCAAATCATGATCTCTAAAGGTTCCAACGGAATTGAGCTTGATCTTGATTCCGAAGTTAAAAAAGCATACGGCGATCAAATTACTAAAGTAATCACCGAAACATTACAAAAGTTTGGTTTAGAAAACGCTAAGGTTAAGGCTACCGACAAGGGAGCACTTGATTGTGTAATCGAGGCTCGTACTTTGGCAGCAGCACAAAGAGCTACAGAAACCACAGATGAACCAAAATTGGAGGTCTTGTAGAGATGACATATGTAAAGAATCGTTTACGTCGTACAATGATGTTCGTTCCTGGCAACAATCCAGCTATGATTAAGGATGCCGGAATCTACGGAGCCGACTCTATTATGCTTGACCTAGAAGACTCAGTTTCATTAACTGAAAAAGACGCTGCTAGATTGCTTGTCTATGAAGCAATTAAGACTGTTGACTTTGGCGGAGCAGAAGTTGTTGTCAGAGTTAATGGTCAAGATACTCCATACTACGACCAAGATGTTAAGGCTATGGTTAAGGCTGGAGTAGATGTAATTCGTTTGCCAAAGACTGAATCAGCTGAAATGATCCAAAAATTAGTCAAAGACATTGAAAAATGGGAAGACGAATTTGGAATTGAACGTGGCACGATTGGTGTTATGGCTGCGATCGAATCAGCTAAGGGTGTTCTTCACGCTCCAGAAATTGCGGAATCTTCAGATTTGATGATGGGCTTGGCTGTTTCTGGTGAAGACTACACTGCTGACATGCACACTCACAGATATCCAGATGGCCGCGAACTTGAATTTGCTCGCAACATGGTTTTGCAAGCTGCCCGTGCAGCTGGCGTTTATGCCTTTGATACTGTCTTTTCAAACATGAAAGATACCGAAGGCTTCTACCGCGAAACTAATTACATCCACGAACTTGGTTACGATGGTAAGTCTTTGGTTAACCCAAGACAAATTGAAATGGTTAACAAGGTCTTCAACCCAACTAAGGAAGAAATTGAAGATGCACAAAACGTTCAAAATGCTATCCGCGAAGCTAGAGCTAAGGGTTCAGGCGTTATTTCAATGAACGGCAAGATGGTTGATAAGCCAGTTGTAGAAAAGGCCAACCGTGTATTAGAAACTGCTAAGGCTTCACACTTGATAGATGAGGAGGGCAATTACCTTGGAGAATAATGTAAAACGTCAATTACCAGATGACGTAATGAAAGAATTAAACTTAAAGCCATTTGAAACTAGTGAAATTGGTCATCCAGAAATTCAAAGAACTGCACCAAAAGTTACTGCAACTACTGGCCAAAACAAGATTGTTGAATCACTTGAAGATGTTATCAAGTCAACTTTGAAAGATGGAATGACCATCTCATTCCACCACCACTTTAGAAATGGTGACTTTGCCTTCAACGAAGTAATGGACTTGATCATTAAGTTAGGTTACAAGGACTTGACTCTTGCACCTTCTTCATTGACTGGAGTTATGAACGACAAGATTATCGAAGCTATCAAGAAGGGTGTAATTACAAACATTACTTCATCTGGTATGAGAGGTTCACTTGGTGATTTCGTTTCTCACGGTGGTCTTAAGAACCCAGTAATCTTCCGTTCACACGGTAACCGTGCTCGCTCAATTGAGGATGGCGAAATCAAGATTGATGTTGCTTTCTTGGGTGTGCCAATTTCTGACCCAGCAGGTAATGCTAATGGTCAAGATGGTAATGCTGTCTTTGGTTCACTTGGCTATGCTTTGATGGATGCACAATATGCTGACAAGGTTGTGCTTTTAACTGACAACATTGTTCCTTATCCAAATACTCCAGCTTCAATCAAGCAAGATCAAGTTGACTACGTAGTTAAGGTTGATCAAATCGGTGACCCAGACAAGATCGGTTCAGGTGCGACTCGTTTCACTAAGGACCCTAAGGAATTGAAGATTGCGCAAATGGTTAACCAAGTGATCGTTAACTCACCATACTTCAAAGATGGCTTCAGCTTCCAAACTGGTTCAGGTGGTGCAGCCTTAGCCGTAACTCGCTATCTTCGTCAATCAATGATTGATAATGACATTACTGCTTCATTTGCTGTTGGTGGTATCACCAAGCCAACTATCGACTTGCTTGAAGAAGGTTTAGTCAAGAAGGTTATGGACGTACAAGACTTTGATAAGGGTGCCGCTTTATCAATGGCTCAAAACCGCAACCAACAAGAAATTGACGCTTCTTGGTATGCTGATCCACACAACAAGGGTGCTGTTGTTAACAACCTTGATGTTTCAATCTTGTCAGCCTTGCAAATCGACACTGACTTCAATGTTAATGTTATGACTGGTTCAGATGGTGTTATCCGTGGTGCTGTTGGTGGTCACCAAGATTCAGCAGCTGGTGCTAAGATGACAATTATTACTGCTCCACTTGTTCGTGGTAGAAATGCAACTGTTGTACCTAGCGTTGAAACTGTCGTAACTCCAGGCGAATCAATTGATGTTTTGGTAACCGAACGCGGTATTGCTGTAAACCCTAAGCGCCAAGACTTGATCGATGCCTTTTCAAAGGTTCCTGGCTTGACTATGCTTTCAATTGAAGATTTGCAAAAGATGGCCGAAAAGCAAGTCGGCACTCCTAAGCCACTTGAATACACTGACCGCACTGTTGCCATTGTTGAATACCGTGATGGTTCAGTCATCGACGTAATTAAAGAAGTAAAGGACTAGAAGTCTATATGACAAGGAACATTTTTAAAGACGGCAAGCCTCAATCTATTACTGACGTTCTGCAAGAAAAAGACATGCGCGTCCAAATCCAACAAGCTGTTCTCCACCAGCATCCTGATCAAGTATTGGTTGATATCAAAATGAATATTCCCGGACCTATTAAAAATAACCGTTACCTGACTAGAATCTTCGATAAGGGAATTAAGGATTTTAAACAAACTATCGAGCAAGTAGATTTGACTGCCAAGCTGGTCAAAGAGTTGGATGTTGACGCCGGCCAAGAAAAGTTCTATATAATAGGAAGTGATCTGTTCAAAATAAAAAAGGCGGCCATTGCTTTTGAAGAAAATAGTACTTTCGGGCGTCTATTTGATGCAGATGTTATCACCAAAAATTCTCCTGCGGCTATTTCTAGAAAGGATTTAGGCTTGCCAGTTAGAAAGTGTTTCTTGTGTAATCGCCCAGCAAAAGAATGTGCACGCTCTAGACGCCATAGCGTTGAAGAGATGCAAGCTTATATCAGCAAATTGTACTGTGAGCAATTTGAAAAATAGAGTCTTTTATAAATTTTAGTACAAAAATAAGGATCGATCTCAATGCCTAAACATTGAAGGTCGGTCCTTATTTCTTATTCTTCAGTTTCTGGAGTTGCTTGTTCTTCTTGGTCAAGCTTATCCCAAATTTTCTTGGCTGCAGGAACTTTGCCTAATTCAGTCATTTCGCTCTTGTCCATGATGATTAAATTATTTGGACCAGAAGCTAAGTTGTTAAAGGCATCAAGACTTTCATTCTTGAAGTAGCCTTCGCCAGCATTATTTAATGATTGTTGCAAACGTTCAATCCGATAAGCTTCGGCATCAGCTTCAGTTTTAATAGCTTCAGCTTTAGCCTTGGCGGTAGCAACTAGGGCATCGTTTTTGGCTTTGGTGGTCAATTCAATATTGCGAGCTTCACCTTCAGCCTTAGCAATGGCAGCTGTCTTTTCACGATCAGCAGTCAATTGCTTGTCCATGGCACGTTGAATTTCAGGACTTGGCAACAATTCGTCGACGTTAACACGAACAACCTTGATTCCGTAGATGTCAGTCAAGTCGCCGATCGCATCAGCTAATTGAGTGTTGATCTGACTAGTTGATCCTAAAGCTTCGTTTAACTCCATTCGGCCGATGATGTCTCTTAAGTGACCTCTGATTAATTGAACCATTGATTCAACTGAGTCGGTGTTGTTGTAGAAGTAGCGGTAGGAGTCAGTAACTAAGTAGTTTAAAGTCAAGCTAGTAGTGATTTCAGCGTTATCCTTGGTAATGATTGAATACTTGCTGATTTCAAGTGGTTGTAAAGCTAGTGAAACTTTGCGGCTGTTTTGGATTAATGGAACAATCCAGACAAGACCAGCTTTAACGGTTTTGGTGTATTTTCCTAAGGTTTCGATCAAGCCTTCGTAGTTTTGAGGGATGATTCTGAAGCCACTCAGAAGAATTACTAGAGCTATAATAATGAGGGGAAGTAATAAAAATACCATAATAATACCTCTTATTCTAAAAATATTTCTTTGGAAAATGTTTAGATATATTATACGACATTATTTTGCAAATGCTAGTAAAAGGTGATTGGTTGAGAAATGGAGTAACTAATATTATTATTAACTTAAAGAGCAATTTTGCCTGTGAGAAAAGATGAACTAAACAAGGACAGGAGGCCCTAGTATCGTGAGTTACGAAGCAAGATTGATGGATCGCGAATTGTATGGTAGATAAGAAGGAATCAAGAAAGGTCGCGAAGAGGGACTAATAAAGTTGATTAGATATGTCATGAAAACTTCAAATAATGAGGATGCTGTTTTTGATGAGGCAAAAGATCAATATGGCGAATACTTTACTGATGATCAACTGAGAGAATTTATCGCTCAGGCTAAGGGCAAAACACTGCAAGAAGCATAGAAAAAATACGTTAGAGGAAATATTCTTCTAACGTATTTTTGTAGTTAATTAGTTTTGATCGCTTTTCTTCTTCCAGCCTAATATTCCAAGTGCAAGAGCTACAAGAGAAAGTCCAGCTAATACTAAGCCTTGCTTTTCACCAGTTTGTGGTAGGGATGCTTGGTCAGCATTTTCAGAGGTTGGATTTTCTTTTTGGCTAAGCTTGAGAAGATTAGTTTGCTTTTCAGGCTTGCTAGATTTAGTTGCAGACTTATGGATGGTTTGACTTGGTTTAGTCTTGTCATCTTCTTTATCATCAGTTACCAAATGTTCAACACTTGTTGTTTCTTCAGGAGTATTTGTTTCGACTTCAGGTGAGGTTGGAGTTTCATTATCAGAAACAGGTGAAGTAGGTTGATCAGGGGTTGGAGTAGTAGGATTGGTTACTCTTTGGTAAGTGATGGTAACATTCTCAGGAATAGAATCAGGCGTTACTTCTAGCTGATCAACTTTGCCAAGAGAAGGAGTGTAGCCATCGATTGCGGCAGGGATGAATTCAGCTAAAGTCGCATTTGCCTTGTCGTATGGCGTGTAAGTCGTCTCGCCAGTTGCAAGGTCGGTGGTTGCTTGACGGGTGAAAGTAGCGGATTGAACTGTTTCTGACTTGGTGTTGTCAGGGTTGATAACGGTGATGATTCTTTGAACAGTCTTGCTTTCGTCCTTGGTCTGCTTCTTGTGTTTGATGGTTACGTAGTAAGTGCCGGTTAGCTTCTTGATTAAAGTTGCTGGATCTTCTTCGAGTTCTTCAGCTGTAAGAGGAGATGTGTAGGTGATGTCGTATTTGGTTAAATCGAATTTGGACTTTATTTTTTCGTCAACTAGATCATCCATAAATTCAACTGAAGGGAAGATGAATCTTTCTAGATCAGCTGTTAGTTCTTCGATTCTGTTTTCATCAACGTAGTTGGCAACGATTTTGATTTCGGTTGGACGTTTGAGGTCTGGGTTGGTTGGATCAGTCCAAGCTTCGGTGTCGCCGAGTCCGTCTTTAGCGATGATGATTAATGGGTGATTGGATTTGAAAGCGAAGTAGTTGCGGAATTTATCATAGTCAAATTGATCATCCTTATTGACTTCTTCAAGTGGAGGAACATCTGTTGGATCTAGAAGATAAGGATCGATGTTGATAATTGACGGGTCAGTCCTGAGTTTGTCATAAATTGAAGGATCCTGTAATGCAAGCTCATCGATAAGCTTTTCGACTTTATTGTCAATACTGGAAGTGTTCAAATACATATGATAATAGGCTGGCCAAGTAATATTCTTGAATCCATCAGCACGTAATACCTCAAGATTAGGACTTGTTTGTAGAACGCGATTATCATCTAGGATACAAAGGCGAATCCAGTCCCAGTTGCTAATGTTTAAATATTTTAGACTAGGCAAATCACCAAACATATATGAAACATTAGTTGGCCCCTTACCACGCCAGTTTCCCAAGTCTAAGTGTGTAAGTTTTTTAGAACCTCGAAATGCATACTCGGCTAAACCACTATGACCTCCTCCATACCAACCGTTTAGGTTGATTTTTCTTGCGCCAGTCTCCATAAACATAAAGCGAAAATCCGTCATTTTATCGGTGTTCCAACTCGATAGATCAATTTCTGATAGACTACTCGTGTACGCAAAATCTGCGCCACCCATATTTCTTGTATCCCATTTGGATATCTTTATATCTTCTAGATAAATTTGAAATGCAAATGATGTCCAGTTTATATCAGAAACATCAAGATGATCTAAATCAACTCTTTTAAGATTGCCTATCAAAATAGGTATAGTTTGTTCTTTTGGAAAATAATCACGATAAACTGTTGTATATGGATCTGATACAATTTCGCCTGGTTTAAATTTGTTATCGATGCTCTCATAATTAGAGGTATGGTGTAATGTGTCAATAGTAATAGCACCTGGAGAAGAAAAATCGACATATTTACCAGCAAGCTTTAACTTTCCATTTCCATTCTCACTAACTTTAATAGTAATATCCTTACTCAAAGTATAAGGCGTTACGCCAGGAATAACACCAGAACGATCCACAACTATCTTACGCAAAGTTTTATCTGAAATCGTTGCAATATGGTCCTTATCAATGATACCTTTTTCAATAAAATCGTAAGTATTAGGAAGCAGAACAGTCCACTCCTTGTCTAAATCTTCCTTCTCATAAGTGTAATCGATGATCTCTACATTCAAATCATCCCCGACATTGTAGATAACCTTATCCCAGTCGATCGCATCAACTACTGTAGGTGCAGCTTGGTTAGCCTTTGGCGCAGGAGCGGTTGCAGGTTTAGCCAACTTCGCTTTATCTGTAGATGATGCATTATTTACAGTTTCAACCGGGGTAGGATCCGATTGAGTAGAAGTAGGCTCAATAGTTTCTGGAGTAGCTTCAACATTCGCACTAGAATCCGGGGTTACTTCGCTAACTACTGGTTGATCTACAGGAGTGGTTTCAACATCAGAAGCAACTTCAACGGGTTCGGTCGTTTCTGGCGTCGTTGCCTCTGCTACTTCGACAGGCTCGCTAGGTGGTGCTCCGGGCTGAGAAACTTCAGTCACTGCTGCTGCTTCATTAGGCAACTCATCTGCGTGGACATGCTTGATATTCATAGCCAAAACAACAAAAGTAACAGGAACAAGTCCGATGGTCAATTTTCTCAAGGAGAAACGGTTAGTTTGCTTAGTCATGATTAACACATCCTTATCTATATTTATCTCTTTATATCTCTTTACAATTTAATTATATAATAAGAACTCATATATAAGGTAATGATAAGACTTGTGAATAATCTCTTTATTTATTTAACCGAAAAATATTGGCATAGCCCAATAATATAAATAATTTTGTTAAAAATGTTAGTGCTGAGATGCTTGTTATTTTTTATAGATCATTTATAGCTGAAATCATTATTTATAGTAATTAAATATGTATATATTTGTAATTACTATAAATTAAAATGGCATAAAATTGGATAACAAATACAGCGCTCAAATTCCTGAATAATCAACTTTTTTATTCGCGATGAAAGGGCTTTTGCATTGGACACAGCTACTTCTGCAACTTGACTCCAGCAACTTGCACGCCTTTGCGCATGAAAGCAATTGTTAATTATGATATTTTACCAATGCTAACAGAATATTGGTTCGATGATCAAGCTAAGCTTCAAGAATGGGAGAGTATTTTGCGTAATGCTGTAGATGATGAGGGATAGGACAATCTTAATCAAGAATGTTTACTACATGCCGTCTTATGCTTTTAAAAGTCTGCGCGAAATCACCTACAAGTTCCAGCTTGCGGGTGATTTTGTTTGCTATTGAGACTTAAATCAAAGAAAATAAAACTAGCTAATAACTTTAAGATGGAATCGAGATGATCAATTTGTTGATGCTATTTATGCTTTTATTGGAACGATTGGGACTAATTATGGTCTTAGCCTTTTTACTGGTTAATGACCGCTTTTTTAGGCAATTAATTCAAGAGCGCTCAAAACGAGAAAAAGTAATTCTAATTTTAATCTTTGCGCTTTTTGTCGTTATTGCCAACTTAACTGGAATTGAAATCAGTGGAAATGAAAAGCTAATTGAGCGACCAGTTTTACCGATGCTTTCTCATACTGATTCGCTGGCCAATACTAGAACTTTAGTTATTACAGCAGCTAGCTTAGTTGGCGGACCATTTGTTGGGACTTGTGTTGGTCTAATTGGTGGGGTGCACCGATATATTCAGGGTAATTTTTCCGATGCCTTCTATATTTTAGGCTGTGCCTTAGTCGGACTGATCATTGGGAAGGTAGCTGATAGAATTAAGGGTAGTCAATTATTCCCTAGCAATAAAGAGATTGCTTTGCTGGGGATTTTTGCGGAGTTAATCCAGATGACCTTTATTGGCTTTTTCAATAATTGGAATTTAGTTAGACTGATTATTGTTCCAATGGTACTTTTAAATAGTATCGGGGTAACTTTATTTATGTCGATTCTAAAAACTTATCTTTCTAACGAGCGACAATTAAAGGCGGTCCAAACTAAAGATGTATTGGATTTGACTAATGCAACTTTGCCATATTTGCGTCAAGGCTTGAGCCTAAAGTCAGCGCAAAAAGTGTGCGAGATCATCATGTCGCATACGAACTTTGATGCAGTTGGATTGACTGATACGGTTAATGTCTTGGCTCACGTAGGTGTAGCAAGCGATCATCATATTGCTGGTCAGGCGGTAATTACGGATTTATCTAAGCAAGTAATTGCTAGCGGACAAAAGCAACTAGCTTATACTAAAGAACAGATTGCTTGCCCAAATCATGCTTGTCAGCTACAATCAGCGATTGTAGTTCCACTCAAAATAAATGAAAAAACAATTGGTACTTTAAAGATGTATTTAACCGATCCAAGCAAGTTGACGCAACTGGAAGGAAATTTGGCTGAAGGTTTGGCGCAAATCTTTTCAGGACAATTGGCAATAGGAATTGCCGAAGAACAAACCAAATTAGCTAACAATGCGGAAATTCGTGCCTTACAAGCTCAGATCAATCCACACTTTTTCTTTAATACGATTAACACGATTAGTGCCTTGATGCGCTTTGATGTTGATAAGGCTCGGCAGGCACTGCTAGAACTAAGCAATTTCTTTAGGACTTCTCTTAAAGGTGGCCAGGAAAAAGAAGTTAGTCTTGAACAAGAAAAAAGTCACGTGGATTCCTTTATGTCAATTGAAAATTTGCGTTTTCCAGGTCGCTATCAGCTTACTTATCAAATCGATGTTCCTTTGTCAGTTAAGCTGCCACCATTTTGCTTGCAAGTTATGGTTGAAAATGCCATCAAGCATGCTTTCAAAGACCGCAAGCACGATAATTGGATTAAGGTTGAAGTCAAAAAATTGGCCGATGAAGAAATGTTTTTGGTCAAAGTCAGTGACAATGGATCTGGGATTAAGCAGGAAGTTTTAGAGCGAATTGGCAGAGAAGTTATTACTGAAAGTTCAGGCACAGGTTCGGCTTTAGTGAACTTGAACCAGCGATTAATCAATCTTTATGGCAGTCAAAGCCAGCTGAATTTTACCACAAGCGAAACGGGGACCAGTGTTGAGACAAAAATACCAATTAAAGGGGTGATCGAATAATGCAGATACTAATTGTTGATGATGAGGCCTTAGCTAGGGAAGAGTTGAGCTATTTAGTTGAGCAAAGCCCAGCTATAACTGACCCAATAATTTCAAAAGCAGAAGACATCCACGAAGCAGAGGATATTCTATTGCAAAAGCAGATTGATCTATTATTTTTAGATATTTCACTAAATGATGAAAATGGTTTTGATCTAGCTAAAAAATTACAGATGCTTGCTAAGCCACCATTAGTTATCTTTGCAACTGCTTATGATGATTATGCAGTTAAGGCTTTTGAAATTGAAGCTGCCGACTATATTTTGAAGCCATTTGAACAAGAACGCGTTAATCAAGCTTTGTCTAAGGCAATGAAGCGTTTGGATGTGCAAGCTAAACCAACCGAAGTTGCTTCAAGCACAAATAAATTCATCACGGTGACAATTGACGATCATAGTCTTTTGCTTAAAAAAGAAGAATTGGTTGCAGCTAGTATTGAAAATGGAATCTTGACGATCTCTACTGGAAAAGAAGACTATCAGGTCAAGCAAACCTTAGCTTGGATCAAAAAGAAGCTTCCGGAAAAGAATTTTGTTCAAATTCATCGCAATACCATCATTAATATCGATAAAATTAAAGAAGTTCAGCCATGGTTCAACCATACTTTGTTAGTAGTTACTAATAATGATTTGAAGTTCCCTGTAGGACGCTCATATATGAAGCAGCTTAGTCAGCTATTAGGATTATAAAATTTCACCTTCGAATTTTTGCAATTCGGAGGTGTTTTTTTGCAGTTGGGAGGGAAGCTTGTCTCAAGTTTTAAGTTTGCCAGTAAAATGTAAGCGTAATCAATTAGAGAAATAAAACATTTTAAGAGGCAGGACAAATGAAAGATAAAAAAGAAAAACAAGCTCCAATTTTAGTTCAGATGGCAATCTTTGCTGGTATTTTATTTATATCAAGTATTGTCTCGGGCTTATTGCCAAAGCAATTGCCAGTACCAACTTCTGTGATTGGGATGATTTTACTCTATGTATTATTGGCTACCCATGTAATTAAGTTAGAGTGGGTCGAATCATTCAGTGGTATTTTAATTAGTATGATTGGATTTTTGTTTGTTCCATCAGGTATCTCACTTGCAGGCAATCTAGATATTATGGCTCAAGAAGGAGTTAAATTGATCCTCGTAATTTTTGTTTCAACAATCGTTATGTTAGTCGTCACGACTTATGTAGCAAGGGCAGTTTTAGCAGGAAAGAAATTATTGACAGAAGATGGACTTAACAAACTAGCTAAAAAAGCTGAAAACAACGCCTATATTTCATCTAGAAAAGTTACTGAAAATTAATAGAAAGGAAAGACAGCAATGCAATACTTAACCAATCCACTCTTTGGTATTTTTCTATCATTAGTTTTATACCTTTTGGGACAAGAACTATTTAAACGCTCCAAGGGATTCTTTTTATTCCAGCCACTATTTTTTGCAATGGTTACTGGGATTTTGATTTTGGTAATTTTAGGGAAATTTTTAAAAGTAGATACAGCTACTATTTATACAAAAGCATATAAGCCTGGCGGAGATATGATTTTCTGGTTTTTGAATCCAGCAACGATCGCTTTTGCAATTCCTTTGTATAAGAAAAATGATGTTGTGAAGAAGTATTGGAAGGAAATTTTGTTAAGTTTATTGCTTGGAATGTTTATCTCACTTAGCGCCATAACTGCAGTTTCTAAGTTTATTGGTCTGAGTGCCACCAGCTTGCGGTCGATGCTTTCTCAAGCAGCCACTACTGCAATTGCCTTACCAATCACTTCAGCTATTAAGGGCAATCCTGCCGTAACTGGTATGGCATGTATATTAAATGCAGTAATTATCTATGCTTTAGGCAAATACTTAGTTAAAATTTTCCGGCTTAATGATTCAGAAATAGGTGCAGGACTAGGCTTAGGTACTGCTGGACATACGATTGGATCAGCGTTTGCCTTGGAATTGGGAGAAACGCAAGGAGCTATTGCAGCTGTAGCAGTAGTTGTAATCGGTGTTGTTGTTGATATGGTTGTGCCGATTTTTGCGACAATTTTATAAATCGATAGAATCACCCACAAGTTACAGCTTGCGGGTGATTTTTTGCAACTAAAGTGTCTGTTATATCAATATTTATATATGATATATGGAATCGAATATAAAACAAAATTGCTATTATTGGAGGAATTTTTTTGAAAAAAGCAATTTTTGCGGGAGTTATTGCATTAGGGATGTTAGGTACAGGTGTGGCAATTACAACTAAGCCAGCAGATGCAGCTGTATCTTATGCTAAGTACACGGTTTCGCCTAAGGTGCGGGGCAATTGGAAACTAAAGAGCGTTAAGCATCCAACTCCATGGGTTGTATATAAGAAAATGAAAATCGATGCACATTCTATCATGCTCAATAGATTAACTACTAAAATTACAGGTATGAATCCTGTTTCTAGAAAAATGTATAGCAAGCTAGCCTTATCTGGAAAATATTATTTCTACACTATGATTGCTGAAGCTGCTTCTGGTGGCAAGATGGTGCGCAAAGGTAATCAATTGTCTTTAAACAAGGAACTGGTACAGTAACTCGCTGCGTTAAAGAATAAAGAATAATTTTAAATAACTAAAATTATGTAAAATTGTTTATTCTTACCAGGAGGACGAAAAATGAAAGCAAAGAAAATCATCGCTGCTACAGCTTTAACTATGACTATGGCTGGCCTTGTATTAGAAGCTCAACCAGTGCAAGCTGCTAAAAGTTTCTATATAACTTTCACTAGGAAAAGTTATGTCTATGGCACTAATGGTTAAAAGGCAATCGGACAAACGCCTGATGGTAGAATGGCGGCTGTAGTTTGGGAGAGGAATTTTAAGACTAAGGCATATGGTGTAAGTTATATTAACGGCAGAAAGTACTACCTCATAAAAGACAAGTTGGCTAAGCCATTTAGTCTAAACGGTCAATATGTTAGACTTGCCAACACTGTCAGGGGCAAGGTTAAGCTCAAGAAAATCAGGAAGCAGGAAGGTTAATAAAAAGCCAACAAAAACATTAAGTGCAACGATCATGGCTAATCCAACTACTGGAAGAGCAACAGTGACTAATAAGACTAGCAAGAGACCAACTTACAATGCTAAGTACTTAGCAGATTTCAGACAAGCATTTTTGAAGTTACTCAGCAAGAAAATGGATCAAGTGATCAAACTGCTTCAAATGTTGTAGATAATGGTTCAGCTACTACACCTGGTAAGGACGAAAATGCAACAACCGATCCAACTAAAGATAATTCGAATGCAGAAAACCCTGGAACAGATCAATCAGGCAAAGACGATTCAAAGGATCAAACAACTCCAGATCAAGGTGGCAGCACAGAAGATCCAAACAAGGGCGAAGATACCAAGGATCAAGGTGAAACCACTGAACCAGGTAAGGATGATAACAAAGATGATACTGGCGAAACCCAACCTGAGACTAGCGTTAACACAGTTCAATTATCTATAACGAATTAGCTGCAAGTTCTGCCATTAAGAGTCAAGTAACTTACCTCAATGCTGGGGATGCAACTAAGTCTGCTTTCAATCAAGCTATTAGTGCAGCACAAGCAGTTTTATCAAATAAATCAGCTACTCAAGCAGATGTTGATTCTGCATTGAGTGCTTTGCAAACAGCTAGATCTGCACTTGATGGTAAAGCTACTGACACTAGTGCTTAAAAGTCAGCTGTTGATGCAAGTTCTAGTGTTAAAGCGACTGACTTATACAAGAATGCCTCAGCTGAAAAGAAGAGCGCATATGATGATGCTTTAGCTCAGGCTCAAAAGGGCCTAAATAATCCTACGCTTAGTCAAGCAGATGTAGATAAACTTGCTAGTGATCTAAATGCTGCTAAGGCTGGATTGGATGGCAAGAGTTTGAGCAATAAGGAGAAATTGCTTAAGGAATTGCGTGAGTTGGTGGATACAGCACAGGCAATTATCGCTAGTGCAACTAATGATGTTCCTAAAGAGTATATGGGTAAACAAATAGACTCTGCTAATAAAATTTTTGCAAATCCAAATACGTATAATGAGCAAGCTATATCAATTCAAATTTCTAACTTGAAAATGTATGTAAATGCATTTAAAGCTCAAAGTACCGCTATAGCTGATTCAAAGAAGCAATATGATAGCATTATTGCTGAAGCTAAAGATATTCTAGCCTCAAACACTTTGCCAGATTATGATTCGGTTCAAAATATGCAACAATTGATCGATCAAATGGAAGCTGGTATGCCAAATGATGAAGAAGTAGCAGCTTTGAAGCCGTTGATGGAACTTAGCGATGCATATACCGCTAGAGCAATTGAAAACATGAACTTAATGCGCCGGGCAATTGGCTTGTTTGATTACCAAGTTCCTGAAGTATCAGATCGTCGCAAAGCCATGACAATCGTTCATGCTTTAGCAGAATATGAAGCTGGTTTAATTCCAAAATATCAAGCCTACACTCACTTGGGAACAGTTGCTTCTAAATTGATTCCAACTGCAATTGTCCAAGGAACTAATGAAAACTACTATCCTTCATACAATAAATATCCCAATCAGAGCTAAGCGCTTGACGCCAGAAGCTTTGGCAGACTTATTTGCCCACTTAGACTATGGCGAAGGAATCGAATACTACAAGGATTACTTCACGGATGATCAAGGTAAGAGTGGACACTTTACTAACATGATCGGCTTTGACTTGCAATACATGTTATCAGCTGTCATCATTGGCAAGATTACTGATGCAAATTATGGCTACAAGAATTATCAAGTGTCAATGACTGACATCTTCTGGAAGCAAGCAGATGACAGATACAAGCAAATCTTGCAAAATTATGGTGAATGGCCAGTAATTGATCCAACTAGAGACTTAAATAAGACTCAAGCTGAGATTGATCAATTAATCGCCGATAGTAAAAAATAAAGTTAACTTAAAAAGACTAGGAAGAAATTTTTCTTCCTAGTCTTTTTGGTTTAAACATAAGTAAATTTATGTAAAGTTAGTTTTCTTGGGCAATCTTCAGAGCCTTTTGGGCAATCGCTTCATTAGTTACTAGGTGAGTAATAGTTCCAGTTCTAAGTGCACCAACCAAGGCTTTAGCTTTGAAGCGGTTTTTGACGACTAAGAATCTAGTAGGCGTATTCATAATATCTTCCATTGAAATGCCACAAATATATTGATCAATTCCATCGATAATATTGCCTTCGATATCATATGGGCGACCAAAAAGCGTACCCACTAATTTACTATCATCGATATCTTTAAATAGAGTATTCCAGTAGTATTTCTCAATGAAGCTATTTACTCTTAGTGATTCCATTGTCCCAACGGATGCAAAGATCAAATCGAGATCATGGAAATCAGCTTCAAGACTTTGGTAGAAAGGCTCTTGCTTCATAACCTTGATGTAATCTGGATTGACAACATATAAAGGGGCAGGAAGGAATTTAGACTCAGCTGCAAACTTGTCCGCTGCCAGTTGAACTAGTTGATTCTTCTGTTTGTCAGAGCGGATTGCTTGTCCAAGAATTTGGATGAAATTTAAATCCTCGCGTTCATCATTGTTGAAATGATTGATAATATCGTGCATTAAAGCGCCCCAAGTCATTCCAACATTATGCGAGTTTTTGATATAAGATTGGATTTGCTTAGAAGCTTGTTCAACTAAGGCATCATTATCTTGAGAAGCAGTATCCAGATTATTCAAAATAATTGCTTCTTTTAAGCCAAATTCATCTTGAAAAATTCGCTCTAATTCGCCATTACGCCTTGTTCCGTGGTAAATGTTGATTTTAACGATACCTGACTTTTCCGCATCTTCTAGGGCTTTGGCAATTAGATAGCGGGAAAGGTTATATTTTTGCGAAATGTCGGCAATGTTTAATTTGCTTAAATAATAGTCATGGGCGATGTTGGCTAAATCTTCATTACTTAGTTGTGGCATTGCAATCAGTCCTTCTTTATAAACAACTTATACTATTATTCTATTTCTATTATATAATTTTTTCCTTTAAAAAATTACAAAATGGCTCAAATTTTTTAAAAAAGCCAAAAATCAATTTTTCAACTTGTGCTAGAATAGTTGTTAATGAGATAGTATGAGGAATTTGGTGAATTGAAAGACAATGACAGAATCAAACAACAATAGTGAAGTCAAACAGCATATATCCCATCATCACCATATGCGGATTGATTGGGAGAGCTTTTTCAAAAGTAGCGATGATACCTTGGCTAAGGATGTAACCTTGGTTGAGAAGGCCTCGCTAGTAGGACGAGTTGGCATGATGATGTTATCATGCGGTACTGGAGCTTGGCGAGTTCGCGAGTCGATGGATACGATCGCGCGCGTGCTGGGGATTACTTGCTCGGCAGATATTGGACTAGTGTCGATTGAATATACTTGTTTTGCTAGTGAAAATGAATCTTATTCTCAGGCGCTTACTTTACCATCAACCGGAGTTAATATGACTAAGCTCTATGAAATGGAGCGATTTGTTAAACAATTTAAAAAGGGTCATGGTCACTGGACTTTAGGGCAAATCAAACACCGATTAGATGAAATCGAACATATGAAAACAACTTATCCAACTTGGGTTATTGGTCTGGCTGCCGGACTTGCTTGTGCTGGCTTTATTTTTCTTCTTGGTGGGGGCTGGCCAGAGATTATCTGTACCTTTTTTGGAGCAAGTGCTGGGGCCTATGCTAGAGCAGAATTAGCCAAAAGAAAAATCACTTTAGTGGCTAAGATTGCTACCGGTGTAGCTGTAGCTTGTTTTGCTTATTTCTTGATCTTCATGATTTTGCAAAAAGCCTTTAGACTTAATCCAGATCATGCCTATGGCTATATTGGGGCCATGCTCTTTGTGATTCCGGGATTTCCGTTTATTACTTCAGGCCTAGACATGTCCAAACTAGATATGCGCTCTGGACTTGAGCGTCTTGCTTTTGCAATCTTGGTCATCTCGATTGCAACTACAGTAGGTTGGGGCGTAGCTATGCTTTTGCAACTTAAGCCAGGGATGATGCCTAAATTGGACTTTAGCGTCCTTAGCCTAACCTTGTTTAGAGCAATTGCAAGTTTTTGCGGGGTCTTTGGCTTTTCAATTATGTTCAACTCTCGCTTATCCATGGCAACAATGGCTGCCGTAATTGGTGCTATTGCCAATACGACTAGATTGAGTTTAGTTGATTTTGCCTTGATGCCTCCAGCTTTAGCTGCTTTTTTAGGAGCACTTTTGGCAGGACTTCTTGCTAGTTTCATTCGTTTGCGGGTAGGTTTCCCAAGAATTTCGCTAACTGTGCCATCAATTGTGATCATGGTTCCTGGATTATACATGTACCGGGCAGTTTACCATTTCGGTATTACTGACATTAATGTTGGTGCTTATTGGATAATCGCTGCTTTGATGATCGTTTTGGCTTTGCCAATGGGATTGTTGGCAGCCAGAATAATGACGGATCCCAAGTGGCGTCATTCAAATCGTTAGATACAGAAAAACGCTGGAGAAAATTTCTTCAGCGTTTATTTTTTGAGTAGTAATCGATAAATTACTACATCGCTACACAAACCCCCAACTATATCTAGTATATTCACACTATATCATAAATAATCTAGTTGGTAATTTAAGTATATCACTTTTATAGAAAATAACAGACAAATTATTCTTTTAGATCGACAAAGTCAGCATGACAAAATCTAGCCAAGTCTTCAGGATTTAAAAAGACGCTGCGACCAACTTCACCACTAGAAACCCCAATCTCAGCTTCAGCTTGCATCCCTTCGTCCAGATAAATTGGAAAATGATGATTGAAATAAATTCCAATCGGGGTATTAGCGCCGTGAACGTAACCAGTAGTTTTTTGCAAATCCTTTAATGGCAACATTTCCACTTTTTTATTGCCAGAAACTTTGGCTAATTTTTTCAAATCAAGGTGCTCGGTGACTGGAATTACGCCAACGACTGGACCAGTTTTGTTTCCTGCACAAACTAGAGTCTTATAGACTAAGTGTTCATTGTCCTCTAAAATAGAAGTATCCATTTGCGCAACTCCACCATGATCTTCATGGGTCGCAAATTGTGCTTGACGGTACTTGATTTTATTTTGATCGAGAATTTTCTCGACCAAGGTTTTTTCAAGTTTATCTTTCTTTTTTTTCTTTGACATATTTATCACCCCAAAGATAAATAGTACCATTTAAATAGCAATAACTAAAGAAGGTAGGATTTGATGAAATTACTTGTAATTAAAATTGAAACTAGTCATGAAGTAGAAGATGCTTTGGATTTTTACAGTCAAGAACATCTTAATGCCTTGGGCGTTGAAGCAAGAAAACGCAGCGACTTTGAACAAGCTGGTTGGCTTCACGATTCAACTGTAGTTGAACTAGATGATATTAAGGATTTGCCAGAAGATATGCAATTTTTGGCTTACTTTGATGAAGAAGCAGATAAGGATGATTTGATTGCTAAATATAAAGATAAACTAGCAGAACTTGCAGGCTATGGCTTGGCAATTGGTCAAGCTGAAATCAGTGCTGACTATGTAGCTGATCAAGACTGGAACACTGCATGGCAGAAATACTACCATGTCATCAATTTCTCTAGACACTTGGCAATCGTTCCTGAATGGGAAGACTATCAACCAGCTTTTAAAGATCAAGCAATTATCAAGCTCGATCCAGGTCTAGCTTTTGGTACTGGTAACCACCAAACAACTCAACTGGCAATGCTTGGTTTAGAAAATGCCATGACTTTCCCAGCTAAAGTGGCTGATGTAGGTACAGGTTCAGGTATTTTGGCTATTGCAGCTTCTAAATTAGGTGCTAGTGAAGTTTTGGCAACTGACATCTCAGATGAATCAATGACTGCGGCTAAGGAAAATGCTGGCTTGAATGGTCTTGATAATATTAGAACTCAAAAGACCAGTTTGCTGAGTGATGTTGATGAAAAGTTCGATATTATTGTGGCCAACATTTTGGCAGAAATCTTGCTTGACTTGATTCCACAACTTGACAGTCACTTGAAAGAAAATGGAAAGATCATCTTCTCTGGTATTGACTACTTGCAATTGCCTAAGATTGAGCAGGCTCTAGCAGAAAATAATTTTGAAATCAATTTAACCATGAGAGAAAATCGTTGGATTGGGCTAGTTATTAGTCGCAAACAAGCATAGTGTGGTAAAATAATTTTCAAATTAAGGTGAAATGAAAGGGAACTTTTTTGCATGCGACAACTAATCAGAAAAATCAAAGAAAATAGCTTCATTAAAAAATTGAACAGCTTTTACGCCATGCCAGTTGTTTGGTGGAGCTTGCTTTTGATGCTTTTGCCATATTTAAGTAGCTTGCTTAGAATTCCAATCGTTTTTCGAGTAGGGGTTGTTTGCTTGATTATCGGCAATATCATTAGCTTCCATGTGGGATTTTTGATCAATCGCTTGAAGCTCAAGTCTTGGTGGTTGTTAGTTTTGCCTGCACTGTTTTGCCTTGCTGTTTTGCCAACATATGCAAAGTACAATTTGCTTTTTGGGATAATCTTTTTGATTTTTGAATTATTCGGTCAGATGAATAAACAGATCTACCGCTAGAAGGGATGAGAAGATATGTCAAAATATATTGAAATGACTTATGAACAAGTGATTGAAGCTTGTGAAAAATACATGACCGACGAACAATTAGCTTTCGTTAAAAAGGCGTATAACTATGCCAATAAGGCCCATGAAGGTCAAACTAGAGCCTCCGGTCAACCATATATCATCCATCCTACACAAGTAGCGGGAACTTTGGCTAACTTGGGACTGGATCAGGATACGATTGCGGCTGGATTTTTGCATGATACAGTTGAAGATACTCCAGTAACCAATGATGATATAAAGAAAGAATTTGGCGAAGATGTTGCCTTTATCGTTGATGGCGTAACTAAGCTGAACAAGTATCAATACAAGTCCCACCAAGAATTTTTAGCAGAAAATCACCGTAAAATGTTGATTGCCATGGCCAAGGACTTGCGGGTAATCATGGTTAAATTGGCCGACCGCTTGCACAACATGCATACTTTGAATCACTTGCGCCCAGACAAGCAACGCCGAATTGCTTCAGAAACGATGGATATTTATGCACCGCTGGCTGACCGTTTGGGTATCGGAACGATTAAGTGGGAACTTGAAGATATGAGCTTCCACTACTTAAATCCTGATGCATATTACCGCATTGTTAGCTTGATGGACTTAAAGCGTAGCGAGCGCGAAAGCTATATTGCCGAAACTATCAGCGTGCTAAAGAAGACGCTTGATAGTTTGGGCATTAAGTATGAAGTCTACGGTCGTCCTAAGCATATTTATTCAATTTATAAGAAGATGGTGGATAAGCACAAGGACTTTAACGAAATCTACGACTTGCTAGCAGTTAGAGTTTTAGTCAAAAATGTCCGCGACTGCTATGCAGTTTTAGGTGCAGTTCATACTGAATGGAAGCCAATGCCAGGTCGATTCAAGGATTATATCGCTGTACCAAAGGTTAACGGTTACCAATCCTTGCATACGACGATTATCGGACCTGGAGGCAAGCCGCTAGAAATTCAGATCAGAACTGAACAGATGCACCAAGTAGCTGAATACGGTGTGGCGGCTCACTGGGCTTATAAGCGCGGCAATTTCAGCGGAGTACAAGCAAGCAGCTCCGGCGAAAAACTTGACATGGTGCGCGAAATCTTGGAATTGAAGGATGAAACCAAAGACGCTGACGAATTTATGCGCAGCGTTAAGTCTGATATTTTCTCTGACCGTGTTTATGTTTTCACTCCTAAGGGTGAAGTTTATGAACTTCCTAAGGGATCAGTTACGCTGGATTTTGCCTTTGAAATTCATACTCAAGTAGGTAGTCATGCAGTAGGTGCCAAAATCAACAACAAACTAGTTCCACTTGATTACAAGCTCAAAAATGGTGATGTAATCGAGATCATGACTCAGTCTAATGCTAGTCCTTCCCGCGACTGGGTTGACATCGTTAAGACTTCTCGTGCTAGAAACAAGATCAAGCGTTACTTCAAGGCACTTGACCGTGAAGATAGCATTGAAAAGGGTCAACAAGAAGTAGCTAACCTTTTGCGCGAAAATGATCTTAGCGTCAAGGAATATATGGATAAGGATCACATGGAAAAGATCCTAGATCATTTCAACTATAGGACTAGCGATGAATTGTTTGCAGCCATTGGCTTTGGCGACCAATCAGCTATTGGCGTTTACAACCGTTTGACGCTTGATTTGCGTAAGAAGGATGAAGCTGAAAAGCAAAAGAAGCTAGAAGAAGAAATTATGAACTCTGGCCAGCAATCTGCTTCAAAGGCCAAGAATACTTCTTCAACGATGAAGGTTAAGCATAAGAATGGCGTCATGATTCAAGGCGTAAGTGACTTAATGCTTCATTTAGCTAAGTGCTGCAACCCGGTTCCAGGCGATGATATCACTGGTTATGTAACTAAGGGACGGGGCGTAACTATTCATAGAACAGATTGCCGCAACATCACTAAAGAAGCCCAAGAGCAGGGCCGTTTGATCGATGTTGAATGGGAAAACATTGAAGATGCAAGTGCTCAAGCCTTCAATGCCAATATTGAAATTTTTGGTTACAACCGTGGCAACTTGCTTAGTGATGTCATCAACAAGTTGAATTCTTTGACTAAGAACATCAACAACATCTCTGGTAAAGTCAATGATGAAAATATTGCCCATATTTATGTAACCGTATCTGTTAGTCATGCCAAGCAATTAGCTGATATTTTGAGTAAATTGCGCGACATCCCTGATGTATATGAAACCAAGAGGTCGGATAGTTAATGAGAGTAGTAATTCAACGAGTAAATCATGCTGCAGTAAGAATTGATGGCGAAGTCGTTGGTCAGATCGGCAAAGGATTTTTGCTTTTAGTAGGTCTAAAAGAAGGCGATGGAGCTGATCAAGTCAAAAAGGCTGCCGACAAAATTGCTAAGATGCGAATCTTTGAAGATGAAGCAGGCAAGACCAACCTCTCTTTAAAAGATGTTGGTGGGGCAATTTTGAGTGTGAGTCAGTTTACTTTATTAGCCAATACCAAAAAAGGCAACCGTCCAAGTTTTGTAGATGCGATGAGACCGCCAAAGTCACAAGAATTGTGGGAAGAGTTCAATCAGCACTTGCGCTTGGCTGGTTTTGAAGTAGAAACTGGCAAATTTGGTGCCGACATGAAGGTCGAACTAGAAAACGATGGTCCATTTACGATTGTTTTGGATTTAGACGAATAAAACGTTTTCAGAGGTTGACTTTATTAGCGTAAAAATATATTCTAGAAAAGAATTATCGAAGACAAAGACTGTAGATTAGCAAGGCCTATTTTAGAGACCATTCGGTTTGGTGCAAAGAATGGATAGGTAGCAATCTGTGACACCTTTAGCAGATAATTAATCGTCTCGCGAGCGTTAATCGTAGGAACTATAAGGTGGTACCGTGCTAATCTCAAGCGCCCTTGATTATTTTCAAGGGCGCTTTTTATATTAATTTATTTAAAGGATGATACGATGAGAGTTCAAAAACCAAAAGGTACAGTCGATATTTTGCCTGATGTTTCAGGATCATGGGAAAAAGTCGAACAAATTGCCCGCAACTTTTTCAAGCGTGCAAACTATGGCGAAATCAGAACGCCTACTTTTGAAAACTATGAAGTCTTCTCCCGTTCAAGTGGTGAAACTTCAGATGTAGTTGAAAAAGAAATGTACGATTTCAACGATAAGGGTGGTCGTCACATTGCCCTTCGTCCAGAAGGAACTGCCGGTGTGGTTAGAGCTTATGTTGAAGATAAGCTTTATGGCCCAGAAGTAGTTAAGCCATTCAACGTTTACTACTTGGCAACCACTTTCCGCTATGAACGTCCACAAGCTGGTCGTCAACGCGAATTCCACCAAATCGGTGTTGAAAGTTTTGGTTCAAGCAATCCATTAGCTGATGTTGAAACAATCATGCTTGGTCATGATTTGCTAGCGGAACTTGGAGTTAAGCAATATGAATTGCACATCAACACTTTGGGTAATGCTCAAGTACGCAAAGACTACCACGATGCTTTGGTAAATTACTTCACTCCATTAAGAGACAAGCTTTCTGATGATTCTAAGCGCAGATTGGAAAAGAACCCATTGAGAATTTTGGATTCTAAGGCGCCTGAAGATAAGGAATTCTTGCCAAACGCACCTAAGATTGTTGACTACTTGGATGAAGATTCAAAGGCTAACTTTGAGGCAATCACTGACAAGCTTGATCGTTTAGGTATTAAATATGTGATCGACAATGACTTAGTTCGTGGTCTTGACTATTACACTGGTATCATTTTTGAATTCATGGTTGATGACAAGAGCCTATGGGAATCACCAACAACTATCCTTGGTGGTGGACGCTACAACCACTTGGTTGAAGAATTTGATGGCCCTGAAACGCCAGCTGTTGGTTTTGGTATTGGTGAAGAAAGATTGATGCTTGTCTTGCAAAAGCAAAACCCAGAATTAGTTGCAAATGAAGGAATTGATTTCTTCATCACTAATATTGGTGAAGGTACTGCATTTAAGGCGGTTGAAATTGCTAGAGACCTTCGCAAGCAAGGCTTCAGTGCTCAATACGATGTTGATCAAAAGAAGCTCAAGGCTCAATTTAAGAAGGCTGACCGCGTAAAGGCTAAGTACGTTATTACTTTGGGTGAAAAAGAAGTTGAACAAGGTATCTTGAACATCAAGCGCTTGGCAGATGGCAAGGTTAAGGAAGCTAAGTTTGACGACTTAGGCAAGATGGAAGAAATTATTAAGGATTTTGAGGATTAAAAATGGAACATATGGACAAGAGAACAGACTACTGTGGTAATATTACCAGCAAATATGAAGGTCAAGAAGTAACTTTATTTGGTTGGGTACAAAGAGTTCGTAACTTAGGTAACTTGATTTTCATCGATTTGCGTGACCGCGAAGGCTTGGTACAAGTTGTCGTAAACAAGGATTCCGGCCAAGAATTGATGGATGTAGCTGACAGTCTAGGAAACGAATACGTAGTTGAAGTTAAGGGTAAGGTAGTTAGACGTTCAAGCATTAACCCTGACATGAAGACTGGTGAAGTTGAAGTTGACGCTAGAGAAATTGTCGTTTTAAACGAAGCTCAAAACCCACCATTTGAAATTAAGAATGACGTTGAAATCAGCGAACAAACTAGATTAAAGTACCGCTACCTTGATCTTCGTCGTCCAACTTTGCAAAATGCTATTATTTTGAGATCTAAGATTTTGCGTGCAACTCACGAATTCTTCGATGAAAATGGCTTTATCGACATTGAAACTCCAATTTTAGGTAAGTCATCTCCAGAAGGTGCACGTGACTACTTAGTTCCATCAAGAATTTACCCAGGTAGTTTCTACGCTTTGCCACAATCACCACAATTGTTCAAGCAATTGCTTATGGGTGCAGGCTTTGACAAGTACTACCAACTTGCTAGATGTTTCCGTGACGAAGACCTTCGCGGAGACCGTCAACCAGAATTTACTCAAATCGATATGGAAACTTCTTTCTTAGACGAACAAGGTGTACAAGACTACACTGAAGGTTTGCTTAAGAAGGTGATGAAGGATGTTATGAACATTGACTTGCCAACTCCAATTAGAAGAATGTCATGGCAAGATTCAATGGACTTGTATGGCTGCGACAAGCCTGACCTTAGATATGATATGCATATCCACGACTTAAACGAAATTTTCAAGGACTCAGACTTTAAGGTGTTCTCAGGTGCAATTGCTGACGGCGGACATGTTAGAGCTATTGCCGTTAAAAACGGTGCTAAGGAATACTCACGCAAGAAGATCGAAGAAAAGCAAGACTACATCAAGCGCTACCACGCAAAGGGCTTAGCTTGGGTTAAGTTTGAAGATGGCGAATTCTCAGGTCCTGTATCACGCTTCTTGACTGATGCTAACAAAGAAGCTCTTAAGAAGGAATTCGAACTTGAAGGCGAAGAATTAATTGTCTTTGTAGCAGACAAGTGGAAGGTAGTTTGTGATTCTTTGAATTACTTGCGTCGTAGCTTTGCTAAGGAAACAGGTATTATTCCTAAGAATACTTACGAATTTGTTTGGATCGTTGACTGGCCATTATTTGAATACGATGAAGGTTTAGGTCGCTGGATCGCTGCTCACCACCCATTCACTATGCCAGATGACGAAGGGATCAAGCTTTTGGATACTGATCCTCATGCTGCACATGCTCGCTCATACGATATCGTTTTGAATGGGGATGAACTTGGTGGTGGATCAATCCGTATTCACAAGCGTTCAATCCAAGAAAAGATGCTTAAGGCGCTTGGTTTCTCAAAGAAGCGTGCTTACGAACAATTCGGTTACTTGATGGATGCTTTGGACATGGGCTTCCCACCACACGCAGGTTTGGCTATTGGTTTGGACAGATTTGCAATGTTATTAGCTGGCAAGGACAACATCAGAGACGTCTTGGCCTTTCCAAAGAATGCTTCAGCTTCAGAACCAATGATGCACGCTCCAGCTCCAGTTGCTGAACAACAATTGAATGATTTAGGAATTGAAGTTGAAGAACAATACCTTGATAGCGTTCATGAAACTGAAAAGCGTTTAGAAAAAGAAGCACAAGAAGATGCAGATCAAAATGCAACCTGGGAAGATTAATAACTAGGCTGAAATAGAGCAGGGCAAAGTAAGTTCTGCTCTATTTTTTTGCGTCTGTAAAACTATCTAATAGATTTGTTAAGTGATTGTAATTGTAGCTATGGAAAAAACTGATATAGTTATTTTATGAGGATAGATCGTGAAGACAAATTAAGCAAGAAAATAATTTTAGTGAGGGATTTAATTGAGACGTAGATTTAGTAGTAAGAATTTTATCAAGACTATCGGAAGTGCCGGTATTATTATGACCGCTGGGATCGCAGTTGCTCCTAGCGTTCTTCAAACAGTGGTAGCACAAGCATCGACTACCAGTGTTGGTTCACGTTCTTATGGGGTTGATATTGCCAGCTATCAATCAACCAGTGTCAAGAGTTCTGCAAAAGCTGGAGCAGAATTTGCGATTGTTAAGGTTAGTGAAGGTACTAGCTACCGTAACCCTAAGGCTTCAGCCCAAATTGCATCAGCTAAGGCCAACAACTTAATGCCAATGGCTTACCACTTTGCGCTTTTTGGTGCAAATTCTAGCAGAGCTAAAAGCGAAGCAGCTTATGCAATTGCATCAGCCAAGGCAATGGGTATTCCTAGTGGCTCATATATTGCTTGTGACTGGGAAACTGGCGATGGTAATGTAGTTACTGGTGGCAAGACTGCTAGTGCCAACGCAATCATTGCCTTTATGTCTGCAATTGAATCAGCTGGATATAAGCCACTTTTGTATTCAGGTGCTTACTTATTGAACAACAACATTGCAACTTCTAAGGTTGTTGCTGCTTTTCCAAATTCACTTTGGGTAGCTTCTTATGCTTCAGCTGGTCGAATTGATACGCCTAACTTCAATTACTTCCCATCAATGAACGGCGTAATTATTTGGCAATTTACAGATAACTGGCGCGGATTGAATGTCGATGGCAACATTAGTTTGCTTCCACTTTCAATTAGTGGCAGTGGTTCTGGTTCAGCATCCAGTCAAGCTCCAACAGCTAACGTTACTAAGAAGACTGTTATGCACAAGGCATACGTTTACGATAAAAATGGCCAAAGAGTCGGCAATCAATCTTATGCAGCTTACCAAACTATCAATGTCTTTGGCGGTTTAGTAACAATCAACGGCAAGAGTTACTACCAAACAGGTGATAACAACTACATCAAGGTTTCTAACGTTGATGGCGTTAAGCGCATTTTGAAGCAAACAGCTTACGTTTACAACAATAAGGGTGAGTTGGTTAACGTTGGAGCAATTAAGGCAGGAACAACTGTTTCAACTTACGGTGGCAAGAAGACTATCAATGGCACTCAATATTACAAGATTCAAAAGAATCGTTATGTAAAAGCATCCGAATTTTAAAAGCATCAAAAAAGGATTGGCAAAAGCCAGTCCTTTTTTAGTTGTTATTGATAAAAGTTTTAATTCGCACTAGTGCTAGTTCTAGCTGCTCAATTGATGAAGCATAAGATAAGCGGATGTAGCCTTGTCCGCCTTTACCAAAATAAGAACCTGGAGTAAGACCGACTTTAGCTTCTTGAGCTAACTTATAAGCAAAATCTACGTCATCTGTACCGAATCTTTCTGGGAACTTAGCAAAAATATAGAAGGCACCTTGTGGCTTAGCTAATTTAAAGCCAAGCTCCGCTAAACCATCCATGACTAAATTCCTTCGGCGTCCATAAATATCGCGCGCTTTTTTAGTGTCTGCTTGTCCATTATTTAGAGCTTCGGCTGAGGCAATTTGTACGTTGTTAGTGACGGAAGTGAACAAGAAGGAGTTTACTTTTTTAACTAATTCCATAATCTCACTAGGTCCGGCGATATATCCTAGTCGCCATCCAGTCATGGCAAAGGCCTTGGATACGCCAGAGAGAATAACGTTTCTTTCAGGAATATATTGAGATAATGAGTGGTGCTTTTCTTTGTCATAGATCAATTCAGCGTAGATCTCATCAGTAATTGAAAGCAAATGATAATCGGAAATAACTTTGGCTATTTCTTGCAAGGCGGCTGGTGAATAAACTCGGCCAGTTGGATTAGATGGATCAGTAATCAAAATTGCCTTAGCACCTTTTCCTTCGCCTTCCAGAGTTTCAATTAGCTTGTCAGCAGTTAAGATGAAGTCGTCTTTAGAAGTGTCAATCTGCACCGGTTGCCCACCAGCTAGACGAACGATTTGAAAATATAATCCCCAGGCTGGAGTTGGAATAAGCACCTTGTCTCCAGGATTTAAAATTGACATAAAAATTGCATTCAATGCGCCAGTGGCTCCAACGCTAACGCAAATTTCCGTTTCGGGATCATAATCAACGTTTAAGCTAGTTTTGAGATAATTGCTGATGGCATCGCGTAGTTCCTTTTTTCCTGAAAAATCAGCATAGTGAGAATCGTCAGCTTCAATGTCTTTAATGGCTGCTTGCTTGATATGCATTGGAGTTGAAAGATCAGGTTCCCCAACAGTTAACTTGATAATATCTTCAATTTGACTAATATCTGCGTCAAATTTTCTGATCTTTGAAATTGGTAATGTAGCAGGCAACCCTTTGCTGGATTTAGTTAAGTCGAATGCTAGTTGTGGCATAAGGCTCCTCCAAAAATAATGTTTTAGTATTTTTTATACACTCTAATTCTATTAGGAATGGAAGCGTCTAACAACATTTTTGTTAGAAAAACTGCTATATTATAAATAATTTAAGAATTACAAAAGAGGTTATCGAAATGTTTGATAAGGAAGAAAGACTAAAACAGCTAAACAAAGAGCAATATGAAGTAACGCAACATGCGGCAACAGAATATCCATTTAGTGGCAAATACGATGATTTTTACGAAAAGGGAATTTATGTCGACGTTGTCTCAGGAGAGCCACTATTTTCGAGTTTAGATAAGTATGATGCTGGTTGTGGCTGGCCAAGTTTTACCAAGCCAATTGAAAAGTTGGTCTACCGCCGTGACCAGTCACATAATATGGAAAGAACAGAAGTAAAAAGTCCACAAGCAGATAGTCACTTGGGTCATGTCTTCAGTGATGGACCAGCTGATCGAGGAGGACTTCGTTATTGCATCAATTCTGCTAGCCTAGATTTCATTCCATACGATGAATTGGAAGAAAAAGGATACGGACGATACAAAGAGCTGTTTGACTAAGCTAAGAAACGAAACTGTCACGTATTCTTAAGAAATTTTCAGTAGAATCCGTGTTATGATGAAGCTGTGAGATTAAGCTTGAAAATTTAACAATAAAAACGACGGAGGATTTTGATGAATAAACGAGATTGGAAAATTTTAGGTGCTTTGGCCTGCGCCAGTGCGCTGACTACCTCTACAGCACTGGTACTCGAAAATTATTCATCGCTTGGAAGCGAGACGGTACGAGCAGATACTAAGTCTGTTTCTAGCAGATCATATGGGGTCGATGTTGCTAGCTATCAGAGCAGTGATATTTCTGGTATGGCTCAAGCTGGTGGTCAATTTGCGATTGTAAAAGTTAGTGAAGGAACTAATTATCAAAACCCTAAAGCAGCAGCGCAAATTACAAGTGCAATTAACAACAATATGATGCCAATGGCTTATCATTTTGCGACTTTTGGTGCAAATAGCACTGCTGCAGTAGCAGAAGCTAATTATGCAATTGCTTCAGCTAAGGCAATGGGTTTGCCAAGTGGATCTTATATTGCTTGTGACTGGGAAACTGGTCAAGGAAATGTAGTCACTGCCGGCAAGATTGCTAGTGCCAATGCTATTTTAGCATTTATGCAAAAGATAAAAGCTGCTGGCTATCAACCATTGCTATATTCAGGAGCATACTTACTGAGAAACAATATTGATACCAGCGTGATTTTGTCTGCTTTTCCTAGCTCTTTATGGGTAGCCTCATACGCTACTACGGGTAGAATCGACACTGCCGATTTCAACTACTTCCCATCAATGGATGGGGTAGCCATTTGGCAATTTACAGATAACTGGCGTGGCTTGAGCGTTGACGGCAATATCACTCTTTTGCCGCTTTCTTACAATTCAACAACTACTCAAGCACCAGTTACTAACACGAGTGATTTGAACCAACAAGCTAAGCCATCTAACAATACGACTACAACTAGCTCATCTAATGTAGTTAAAACAACTAAGACTGTCATGCACAAGTCATATATTTATGATCAAAATGGTAGCAGAGTTGGTAATTCCGCAATTTCTGCTTACACGCAAGTTACTGTTTTGGGCGGCTTTGTTCAAATCAATGGCAAGCGCTACTATAAGATTGGCGATAATCAATATATCAACTTGTCTAACGTTGATGGATCAAAACGTACTTTGACTCATAATTCTTATGTTTATAACAACCAGGGCTTGCGAGTTTACTCAGTGGGTAAGCTTTATGCTGGACAAAGCTTGACCACTTACGGTAGCAGCTTCAATATTGCTGGCAAGTCATACTACCGAATTGGCAAGAACCGCTATGTAAAGGTAGCTAATTTTTAGTTTTTTAAGCAATCAAAAAAGGCACTTCAATTGTGAAGTGTCTTTTTTCTTAAACAATTTCTTGTTCCTTGAAGCGACCGTAAACTTTTTCGACTTCGCTTACGCTCATGAAAGAATATGGGTCTGCATTTTTGACAATTTCGCGGATGTCATAAAGATCGTAACGGTCAATAATGGTCAAAAGCACAGTCTTTTCATTGTGAGCATAGGCACCTTCGGCATCATGCAAGATAGTGATTCCGCGGTGCATCTTGCTTTGAATGCCGCTGATGATGGCTTGGGGATGCTCGGTGATGATCATTACTTGCATCTTCTTGTGCTGAGTATAAACGGCATCAATTACTTGTCCGTTGATAAAGATGGTCAAAGCAGAGTAGAGCGCTCTAGTCCAACCGAATACAAAACCTGCTGCAGCAATGATAAGCAAGTTGACCAAGATATTAAACTTACCGTAACTTGTGCCAGTTTTTTTCCGAATAACAATTCCAATAATATCAATTCCACCTGTTGAAATACCATTCTTCAAGGCAAAACCTGTTCCGATTCCGTTGATCGTTCCACCGAAAATCGCACACAAAAGTGGATCCCAGTTAACTGATAGTGGACGAATGATATGCATCATAAAAGATCCGGCCACAACGGCGACGATTGTAAAGAAGGTAAACTTATGTCCGATCTTGAACCAACCGAGGATGAATAGAGGAACATTTAAGGCAAAATACATCGTAGAAGTTGAAAGAGTAAATGGGAAGTACCTTTCAGTGATTGAATTGATTAATTGTGCAAAACCTGTAATTCCGGATGAATACATGTGTCCAGGCGTCCAGAAGAAGTTCAGGGCGACGGCTACAGCTACGGAATAAAACAAGGCAGCTGAGAGTTTGGAAAGAAAATTGTATCTTCTGTTGAATTTATCTAGCTGATCCATTTTTTGTCCTTTTTATAAAGCTCTTTAAAAATCGTTGTACAACATCTGTGCAACAGCTTTTGAATTCGTTTATCAAACTGTTTAAGATTGGTAACTATCTTATTGTCGTCTGAATCTTTCATTTCGTCAATCAAATATGCGTAAAATTTTAAAGTTAAGAATACGTTGATATGTAAATATTACTTTTTGCTTTACTTTTTATATTGATATGCTATCATATCTTCGACGATAAGTTAAAAAGTCAAAGATGAAGCATACAAAAAAGCATTGCCGGCCAGGGCAATGCTTTTTTTCACTTGAAAAATAGATCAAGCGTGTGGTGAACGGGTGACTAGTTTCGACCGTTACGCCGATTGTTCAACCAGTGATCGAAGTTAAAAAGTCGTGAAGCATACTGTCACCTCCTTTCAAGTGGGAGGTACTAGTCACCGATAGGCAATTATAACAAAGACTATAAATAATATATAGTTTTGTTTTTAATTATAAAAATGATTATCACAAGTCCATAAGCAGATTCTTAGTATTTTAGAAAAGATTGTTGTAAAATTTTGGCATACTAACTAAGACAGAGTTTTGTCTCGTACAATAAGAAAGCGTGAGAAGATGGAAAATTCAATCAACAATAAGGGAAATGGCCTTGATACAGCTATTTTTGCTGGGGGATGCTTCTGGTGTATGGTTCAACCATTTGATAGCTTGCCAGGGATCAAGAGCGTTATTAGTGGTTACACAGGTGGCCACTTTGCTAATCCAACTTATGAACAAGTTTGCACAGGAACGACTGGACATACTGAAGCAGTAGAAATTACTTTTGACCCAGAAGTATTTCCATATGAAAAGCTGGTCGAAATTTATTGGCAAGTTGCTGATCCAACTGATGCAACCGGACAATTCCAAGATCGCGGGGATCAATACCGACCAGTTATTTACTACAATTCACCAGAGCAAAAAGAAACTGCAGAAAAGTCCAAGGAAAAATTAGCTGCTAGTGGTTTGTTCGATCAACCGATTGTAACTAAGATTGAACCGGCTAGCGAATTTTACCCAGCAGAAGAATATCATCAAGATTTCTATCGCAAGAATCCATTGCGCTTTATTATGGAAGAAGCTGGTGGGCGCGGTGCTTATATCGAAAAGCATTTAGATCGCAGCTATTACACTGATCAAGAAAAATAAGCAAAAAATAACTCCTCCGATATACCTGGAGGAGTTATTTTGATATCAATATGTATTTGTTAATCAGAAATACCCAAGTGGTTCAAGATCAAGGCAGCTGTTTCTTCGATTGAACGGTGAGCGACGTTTATTACGTAGCATCCTAGTTCGCGGTAAAGCTTTTGAGCTGATTCAAGCTCAGCGTTAATTGAATCCATGCTTGAGTAGGTAGTATCAGGGTTCAAGCCGTATGAGATCATTCTTTGACGACGAATTTCGTTCAAAACAGATGGATCATTAGTCAAACCAATAATCTTCTTAGGATCAACTTGGTAAATTTCTCTAGGAATATGGGTTTGTGGGACAAGTGGCAAGTTGGCAACCTTAAGGTTCTTGTTTGCAAGGAATAGTGACAATGGAGTCTTTGAAGTTCTAGATACACCTAGTAAGACCACGTCTGCTTCCAAGAATCCCTTAGGATCCTTACCATCGTCGTACATAACTGCAAATTCCATGGCTGAAATTCGGTCAAAGTACTTTTGGTTCATGCTGTGTTGAGCACCAATTTGTTGTGTTGGTCTTAAGCCAGTTGTTTGTTGCAAGGCTTCAACAACAGGTGAAAAAGTATCAACAATTTGAATGTTATGTTCGCGACCAAATCTGATAACTGGTAATTGCATTTCGTCTTTTACCAAAGTATAGACAATTACAAGATTTGGAAAGTTTTCAATTTCCTTGAAGACATTTTCCAATTTCTCATTATCAGTAATGAATGGGTAGCGACGATAATTGATTTGTGCGTCTGGGAATTCTGCCGCTGCAGCTTTAGCGTTGTTAAATGCAGTATCGCCGGCCGCATCGGAAATGATAATAATGTTGACTTCTTTTTTCTCTGTATTAGTGGTTGTTTCTGGCATTATGTATGCACCTCTTTCTCAGATTAATTATAGCAATATTGGCTTGTAAATGAAATCGCTTAAGTGTTTTATGTGGTAAATTTTGTTTTGCAAAAAATAATTAGAAAAAATATTCAACTTTCTATTGACCGAGAAATATCGTTTGCTATAATTTAATTAAACGTATGGCGTAGCGCCAAGAAATGGAAGGAGGGATCACACATGGCTAAGACTGTCGTTCATGAAAACGAGTCTATTGATGATGCTCTTCGTCGTTTCAAGCGTTCCGTTTCTAGAAGTGGTACCTTACAAGAATACCGTAAGCGCGAATTCTACGAAAAACCAAGTGTACGTAGAAAGCTTAAGTCAGAAGCTGCACGCAAGCGTAGACATTATTAATTGCAAGAAGCTCTCATCTTCGGATGAGAGTTTTTTTGTTTATCTATATTTCAATTGCGCCAACTCTGTTATAATGGCTATAGTTATTATTGAGAAAGAGGGAGATTTTATAATGAATTTATCTAAGCAAATCATGGAAGATATGAAAGATGCCATGAAGAAGAAAGATAAAATCAGACTAAATACTGTTAGAATGATCAAATCAGCTTTAATGAACGAACAAATTAAGCTTGGTCATGATTTAACTCCTGACGATGAACTAACTGTCCTTAATCGGGAAAAGAAGCAAAGAGAAGAGTCCATTGCTGAATTTGAAAAAGGTGGCAGAGAAGATTTAGTTGAAGAAACTAAGAAAGAGTTAGCTGTAGTTGAAAACTACTTACCTAAGCAATTAACTGAGGATGAGCTAAAGCAAATTGTAAGCGAAACTATTCAAGAAGTTGGTGCCAAGGATAAATCAGCCTTTGGTGCAGTTATGAAGAGCTTAATGCCAAAGATCAAGGGACGTGCAGACGGTAAGACCACTTCAGCTATTGTTCGTCAACAATTACAATAATAGAAGGAGCGGGTTTATTTGGCTAAAACCAGTTTTATTCCTAGAGATCCAGAAAATATCCAAAATTTAGTTGGAATCAATGATGCCAATTTGAAGTTGCTGTCAGATGCTTATGATGTAGCAGTAACTGATACTGGCAACGAAATTATCATCGATAGCGATGATCAGGTTAAAGTAGACAAGATTATCCAAATTCTTCAAGAACTTGACAATGTTGTGAGTACAGGTGTTAACATCAGTGCGCCCGATGTTGTAGGTCTCATGAAGATGGCAGATAAGGGAACGGCAGAATATTTCTCTGAACTATATAAAGAGGTTTTAATTCGGGATGCTAAAGGCAAGCCGATTAGAGTCAAGAATATGGGTCAGAAGAAATATGTTGATGCAATCAAAAAATCCGATGTCGTATTTGGTATTGGTCCAGCCGGTACTGGTAAGACATTTTTGGCAGTTGTTTGCGCTATTGCTGCCTTTAAAAAAGGCGAAGTTTCTAGAATTGTTTTGACTAGGCCTGCAGTTGAAGCCGGGGAATCATTGGGATTTTTGCCAGGTGACTTAAAGGAAAAGGTTGATCCATATCTACGCCCAATTTATGACTCCTTATACGCAATTTTGGGAACCAATACTACTGATCGTTTGATGGAGAGAGGAACTATTGAAGTAGCGCCACTTGCATACATGCGTGGTAGAACTTTGGATGACGCCTTTGTTATTTTGGATGAAGCTCAAAATACGACAGATGCTCAAATGAAGATGTTCTTAACGCGTTTAGGCTTTAATTCCAAAATGATTGTTAATGGCGACATGACTCAGGTCGACTTGCCTGGTCGTCAGCGCAGCGGGCTGGTAGATGCTCAAGAAATTTTAAAGGGAATAGATCAGATTAAGTTTATTAACTTTAGCTCTGCAGACGTAGTTCGTCACCCTGTAGTAGCTAAGATTATCAACGCATATGAGAAAAAGGGTGTAATTCAATAGATGAATCCGATAGAGATTACCTATAATGATGAAGTTGGCTTTTTGGATGATAAGTCTCGTGATTGGAAGACTTGGATTGAAAATTTGTTGTTAATGGCTAAAAAAGAAATTGGCAAAGATAATAACTTGGAAATGAGTATTAACTTTGTTGATGAGGCTGAAAGTCAACGAATCAATTCAACCTATCGCGATAAAGACCGTCCAACTGATGTTATTTCCTTTGCAATTGAAGATGGCGAAGATGGTCTGGATTTTTCTGACTTTATTTCAGATCCGGATTTTCAAGAAGATATTGGAGACTTATTTATGTGTCCAAGCGTAATTCGCCGTCATAGTGTTGAATATGAGACCGGATTTGATCGAGAATTTGGTTATACGATTGTTCATGGCTTTTTGCATTTAAATGGCTATGATCATATTGAGCCGGCTGAAGCAAAGGAAATGTTTGGCATTCAAGGCAAGGTATTAGAAGAATATGGATTGCCTTTATATCCTGATCAATTAGACGTTGGTAGAGGTAAATAGATGGATCAAAAGAAAGAATTTAAATCTGGCTTTGTTGCCTTGGTAGGTAGACCTAACGTTGGCAAGTCTACTTTAATGAATCGCTTGGTGGGCGAAAAGATCGCCATCACTTCTAATAAGCCGCAGACTACTAGAAATCGAATTTCTGGTATTTATTCGGCTGATGATATGCAAGTGGTTTTTATCGACACTCCAGGTATTTTTAAACCACACTCTAAACTAGACGATTATATGGGGAAGGCAAGTTTTTCTAGCTTTAACGATGTCGACTTAGTTTTATTTATGGTTGAACCAGAAGTAGCTGGTCGTGGCGACCAGTTTATTGCTGAAGAATTAAAGAAGGCTTCTGTACCTGTCTTTTTGGTAATTAATAAGGTTGATCAAGTACATCCAGATAAGTTGCTTGAAGTTATCGATTCATACCGTAAATTAGGCAACTTTATGGAATTTTTGCCAGTATCAGCTACCGAAGGTATTGGCGTTAGCGATTTGATTGATAGTCTTTACAAGAACTTAGAACCGGGACCACAGTACTATAGTTCAGATCAGATTACCGACCGCCCAGAATATTTTGTCGTAGCCGAATTGATTAGAGAGCAGATTTTGCAACTGACTGATCAAGAAGTTCCTCATGCAACTGCAGTGGCAGTTGAGAGAATGAATCAACGCGTAAACGGCAAGCTTCAGATTGAAGCCAATATTTATGTTGAGCGCGATGGTCAAAAGGGAATCATCATTGGCAAGGGCGGCAAGATGCTTAAGCAAATTGGCGTAAAGTCCCGTAAGCAGATTGAAAGTATTTTAGGCGAAAAAGTAAACTTGCAACTTTGGGTTAAAGTTCAACGCAATTGGCGTTCAGATCCATTCTTCTTAAAGAGCATTGGCTATGATAAAAAGGAATTGTCCTAATGCAAGAACTTGTTGAAGTTCAAGGAATAATCTTCAAGCGCCAACGCTATAAAGAGTCGGATCTTTTGGCCAAAATAATGACCAAAGATCATGGCATAATTACAATGATTGTTAAGGGAGCACTTAAGCCTAAGTCAAAACTAGGCGCAGCAAGCTTGAACTTTTCTTATGGAAAGTACATTATCTATAGTTCTGGCCATGGCTTAAGTACTTTGAGAACTTATAAAGAAGTAAAGCAATTTGATCAGATCTATTTAGATCTAGAAAAAAGCGCTTATGCTTCTTTTGTTTTGGATTTGATTGATCATGCTTTTGTAGAATATGCGCCAATTGGCAAGTATTATGATCTGGCCAAGTTTGCCTTAGATCATATTGATCGCGGGACTGATCCGGAAGTGTTGACTCAGATAGTCCAAATGCAGCTACTGCCAGCATTTGGAGTTGGTCCACAGATGGAAGCTTGCGTTATTTGTGGCAAAAAGCAGGGCGTGTTTGATTATTCGCTTAGATATGGCGGAATAATTTGCGAGGATCATTTTGCTAGCGTCACTGATAGAATGCATCTAACTGCTAAGGAAACCGCACTTTTGAGAACTTTTGCCTTGCTTCCAATTGAGCGCTTGGGCAATGTTCAAGTAAAAGAGCAAAACAAAAAAGCTACCAGAAAAGCAATTGATCAAATCTATCGAAGCAGCTTAGACTTGAATCTTAAAACCAAAAAATTCATCGATGAGTTAAGGTTATTTTAAAGTAGGCTAGTTTTAGCGGTTCAGCTGTGGTAAAATCTTTAGGTAAATAGCGATAATGAGGAGAAAGAAAAGTACTAGTAAAGCGAATGCTGGCTGGTGAGAGGGCATCTAGGAAAAGGCACCTCTAGCTATCATCAATTAAGAGCAGGAAGAATACTTTCTGAATTAGGGTGGAACCGCGAAATACTTTTATTTTCGTCCCTATGCAAAATTTTGCATAGGCTTTTTTTATTGGCCTAGCACAGGAGGAAGTTAAATAATGTCAGACAAGAAATTAAATGTTCAAAGTATGATCTTTAAACTAGAACAATTCTGGGCCTCCAAGGGCTGCATGATCATGCCATCATACGATGTTGAAAAGGGTGCAGGTACAATGAGTCCCTACACTTTCTTAAGAGCTGTAGGACCTGAGCCATGGGCAGCATGTTATGTTGAACCTTCAAGAAGACCAGCTGATGGTCGTTATGGAGAAAACCCAAACCGTTTGTTCCAACACCACCAATTTCAGGTAGTAATTAAACCAGCTCCTGAAGATATTCAACAATATTACTTGGACAGTTTGAAAGTTTTAGGAATTGATCCATTAGAACACGATATTCGTTTCGTTGAAGACAACTGGGCTAACCCATCAATGGGTTGTGCCGGTGTTGGTTGGGAAGTATGGCTTGATGGTATGGAAGTCAGCCAATTTACTTACTTCCAAGTAGTTGGTGAATTAGACGTTAAGCCAACTATGAGCGAAATTACTTACGGTGTAGAACGTTTGGCTTCATACATTCAAGATGTAAACTCTGTATTTGACCTTGAATGGGGCAATGGTATTCTTTACCGTGATATCTTTAAGCAACCTGAATACGAACACTCAAAATATGCCTTTGAAAGTTCAAATCAAGAACAATTGCTTAAGTTCTTTGAAATTTACGAAGCAACCGCTAAGCGTCTTTTGGATCAAAACTTGGTTCACCCAGCTTACGACTACATTCTTAAGTGTTCACACACCTTTAACTTGCTTGACGCCAAGGGTGCTGTATCAGTAACTGAACGTGCAGGTTACTTATCAAGAATTAGAAACTTGGCCCACGAAGTAGCAGTCAAGTTTGTGGAAGAACGTGAAAAGCGTGGATTCCCATTGCTTAAGAGTGCAGAAGACAAGAAGGCGGGGGTAGAAAATGACTAAGAACTATTTGTTTGAAATTGGTACTGAAGAAATGCCAGCTCATGTGGTAACCAAGAGTGTTAACCAATTAGCTGACAGAACAAAGAAATTTTTGAAGGAAAATGGCTTGAAGTTTGATTCAATCAAGACTTACTCAACTCCACGCCGTTTGACAATTTTGGTTGAAAACTTAGCTGAAAAGCAAGCCGATATCGACGAAATCAAAAAGGGTCCAGCAAAGAAGATTGCTTTAGATGCTGACGGTAATTGGACCAAGGCTGCTCAAGGATTCGTTAGAGGTCAGGGAATGACTACTGACGACATCTACTTTGAAGAATTGAAGGGTGTAGAATATGCCTACATTCACATTCAAAAAGAAGGTAAGAAAGCCAGCGACATTTTGCTTGGCATGAGCGATATCATCAAGGAAATGACTTTCCCAACTAAGATGAGATGGGGCGCAAATGACTTTGAATTTGTTCGTCCAATCCATTGGTTAGTATCATTATTTGGTAGCGAAGTTATTCCAGTTAAGATTTTGAACATTACTGCTGGTCGCAAGACTCAAGGACACCGCTTCTTAGGTGATTCAGTTGTTTTGGCAAGTGCAGACGATTATGTTGATGCATTGAAGGATCAATTTGTAATTGTTGACGCTAAGGAACGCAAGACCTTAATCAGCAACCAAATCCAAGAATTGATCAGCAAAAACCACTGGACTATTAAAGAAGATTCTAGCTTGCTTGAAGAAATTACCAACTTGGTAGAATATCCAACTGTTTTTGCTGGATCTTTTGATGAAAAGTACTTGAAGATTCCTGATGAAGTTTTGATTACTTCAATGAAGGATAACCAACGTTACTTTGAAGTTTATGATGAAAAGGGTAAGTTGATTAACCACTTTATTTCAGTTAGAAATGGTAATAAGGATTACCTAGAAAACGTTATTTCTGGTAACGAAAAGGTATTGGTTGCTCGTTTAGATGACGCTCAATTCTTCTACGATGAAGATCGCAAGTACCCATTAAGTCATTTTGTCGACAAGATGAAGGATGTTTCTTTCCACGACAAGATTGGTTCAATGGCGGAAAAGATGTTGCGTGTTAAGTTGATTGGTGAATACTTAGCTAAGCGCTGGAATCTCTCAGATGAAGTACTTGCTGACTTTGATCGCGCTAGCGAACTTTACAAGTTTGACTTAGTAACTCAAATGGTTGGTGAATTTGCTGAATTACAAGGTGTAATGGGAATGCATTATGCTGAATTAGCTGGCGAAAACAAAGAAGTAGCAGCTGCAATTAAGGAACACTACATGCCAACTACTGCTGAAGGCGAATTGCCAGAAACAACTGTTGGTTCATTGCTTTCAATTGCTGATAAATTAGATACAATCATTACTTTCTTTGGCGCTGGCATGATTCCAAGTTCTTCAAACGACCCATATGCTTTGCGTCGTTACGCTTATGGTATTGTTCGTATCCTTTTGGCACAAAACTGGTCATTGCCATTTAGCAGTGTTTTGCCAGAAATCGTTGAAGTAATTAGTGGCAAGACTCCAGCTAAGATGCCTAAGGCAGGCGAAGAAGATGAACAAATTGCTTTGTTCATTCGCGACAGAATTAAGCAATACTTGCAAAAGAATAACTTCAAGTACGATGTAATTGATGCGGTTTTGAACTCAAGTCACCAAGACTCAAGCCAAATTCTAGCTGCAGCTAACGTACTTCAACTTCACCATGATGATGAAGAATTTAAGCCTGTAGTTGAAAGTTTGATCAGAATTTCTAACATCTTGAGTAAGGCTAAGGTAGACGACAATGCGGCTGTCAACTCTGACTTATTCGAAGACAAGAGTGAATCTGACTTGTACATGGCTATGCAAGAATTGCAAAAGATTGAAGATTTATCAGAACTATACAATGGTTTTGTTGATTTGCAACCAATCATCAGCCGTTACTTCGATACCAACATGATCATGGCTAAGGACGAAGCAGTTAAGAATAACCGTCTTACTCAACTTAACAGCATCAGCAAATTGGCAAGTCGCTTAGGTGATTTGAGTAAGTTAGTTATTAAATAAGATAAAGATAGGTGATGCAAATGGCTGGATTAATACCAGAAGACTTTATTAATGAAGTTAGAAGCAATGTCAATATTGTTGATATAATCAGTCAGTATGTCTCACTGGAAAAGAAAGGCAAAGACTATTTGGGTCTTTGCCCTTTTCATCAAGAAAAGACTCCATCTTTTACGGTCAATGAAGAAAAGCAATTTTTCAAATGTTTTGGTTGTGGCAAGGGTGGAAATGTCTTTAAGTTTTTAATGTACAAGGACAATCTTACTTTTCCCGAAAGCGTAGCAGAAGTGGCCGGCTTTGCACATATTCCAATGCCTTCTGGTTATGAAGCTAGTGGAGGTAGAAGCAGCAATCCATTGATTCGCTTGCATGAAGATGCGGCTAGCTTCTACCATCAGGTTTTGCTTACGACCAAGGCAGGGGAGCGAGGGATGCAGTATGCCCGAGAAAGAGAACTTTCAAGAGATATTTTGGATCACTTTCAAATCGGCTATGCTCCTGAAAATAATGTCCTTTTGATGTACTTAAAGGGCAAGGGTTATTCTGATGATGATCTTGCTCAAAGCGGCTTGTTTATCCAAACTGAAGATGGTCGAATGTTTGATCGCTTCAGAGATCGTTTGATGTTTCCTTTAGGAAATGAGAATGGGCAAATTATCGGCTTTTCGGGTAGACGACTGTCGCAAGATAAGACCCAAGCCAAGTACATGAACAGTCCGGAAACTAGTATTTTTAACAAATCAAAGGTTCTATTCCACTTTGCAGAAGCTAAAAAGGCAGCTCGAAGCGAAAAGCGCCTGGTTTTATATGAAGGCTACATGGATGTAATTGCTGCTTATAAGGCAGGAGTTACAGCGGGAATTGCTTCAATGGGAACTAGTTTGACTGATCAACAGATCTACTTGCTCAAGCGAATCACCAATAACGTAATCATTAATTACGATGGCGATGATCCAGGTATTCATGCCGAAGAGCGTGCCGTTGAACTATTTGAAAAAGCTGGTGGATTCAACTTAGGCTTGGTAATTTTACCAGAGAAATTAGATCCAGATGAGTACGTTAAAAAGTATGGAGTCGAAAAGTACCAAGAAGAAATTAAGGGGGCCTTGTCACCAACTGATTTCTTCTTGAGACGACTAGCCCATAAGTACAATTTGCAAAACGATCGCGAAAAGTTGCTCTATCTAGATGAAGCAGTCAAGAAAATTGCGACAATCTCTAATCCGATTGAGCAAGACTTGTTTTTGAAAAAAGTTGCTGACAAGCAAGGAGTTTCACTAGAATCGCTTAAAGCAAGTTTGATGCGAGAAGTTCGCAAGAATAGGCGAGCAAGCCAGCGAAATAGATTGCAACAAGTAGAAGAAGATCCACAGCCAGTAACTTATGAAAACGAGCGTAGTCTTGAACATGATCCGGCTCAAGATCGCTTGCTATATTTATTCATAAATGAAGAAGAAGCTCGAGATTTTATTTTGCAACAAAAATTTTTATTTCCTGATGCAAATTATGCCCAATTAGCAGAATTATGGTTAAAATATATTAGTACGCATGAAAATCCGACGAGTAATAGTTTCTTAGATTTTGTTCCTGAGAGACTTCAAGGTATAATAGTAAATACTGAAATGACACAGATGCCAGATGATTTTTCCGAAAAAGAGATTTTGGATATAATTCACTCCATTAACTTGCGCAAAGTCAATTCCCAACTGAATGAGTTAAGAGATCAAATACAGGATGCAGAGCGCAAACAAGATGTTGCTGAAGTAATTCGGATTACCCAAAAGATTCTCGAATTAAAGAGAAATCAAGGACAGAAGGAGGCTTTTTAGTGGTAGATAAAGGAACTAAGGCAGAAAAGCTAACTTTGGAAAAGAAAGTTAAGGAAATCGTCAGAGAGGCGAGAAAGACTAAGGTAATTTCTGAAGAAGACTTTACTGAACATTTGATCAAGCCATACAATATACAAGGCAAGGCTTTGGATCAACTTATCCAAGAGTTTGAAGATAACGGAATCAGCGTTGTCGATGAAGATGGCAATCCTTCTGTATTAGCGCTTAAAAAGCAAAAGGATGTCGAAAAAGCTGAATTGAAGGACATGACAGCACCATCAAGCGTGAGAATGAACGATCCAGTCCGGATGTACTTGAAGGAAATTGGTCGAGTTCCACTTTTGAATGCTGATCAAGAAATTAATTTGGCTAAGCGAATTGAAGAAAATGATGAAGAAGCTAAGCAAGAATTAGCCGAGGCAAACCTTCGTTTGGTTGTTTCAATTGCTAAGAGATATGTAGGTCGAGGGATGTCTTTCCTTGATTTGATTCAAGAAGGCAATATGGGCTTGATGAAGGCAGTTGACAAGTTCGATTACCGTCTAGGTTTTAAGTTCTCCACTTATGCTACTTGGTGGATTAGACAAGCAATTACTCGTGCCATTGCCGATCAAGCTAGAACCATTCGTATTCCTGTACACATGGTTGAAACTATCAACAAGCTGATCAGAATTCAACGTCAATTGCTTCAGGACTTAGGTAGAGAACCAACTCCAGAAGAAATTGGTGCAGAAATGGATATGGCAACCAACAAGGTTCGCGACATTCTTAAAATTGCTCAAGAGCCAGTTTCTTTGGAAACTCCTATTGGTGAAGAAGATGATTCTCACTTGGGAGACTTTATTGAAGACAAGGATGCTACAAGTCCTGAACAACATGCTTCATACGAAATGTTGAAGGAACAACTAGAACAAACTCTGGATACTTTGACTGATCGTGAAGAAAATGTTTTGCGTTTGCGTTTTGGTCTTGATGATGGCCGAACTAGAACCTTGGAAGAGGTAGGCAAGGTGTTTGGCGTTACGCGTGAACGTATTCGTCAGATCGAAGCAAAGGCTTTGCGGAAATTGCGTCACCCAAGTCGCTCAAACCAATTGCGCGACTTCTTAGATTAATAATCAAAAAGCGTGAGATCAATATGTTTACGTGCATATTGTCCTCGCGCTTTTTTGTTGCTCTATTTTTTAGCTAGATCATCTTCGATAATCTTCATTGGGTCTAGCCAAGTTCCATTGTCTTTCCACCAATTTTTGCATGGATCGCCATACTTGTCGATATAATTCTTATCTGTCTTGGTGATACCCAAGTGAATGTGCGAACCAGTCAGTTTGCCAAGCTTTTGTCCTAATTTAACTCTTTGTCCTTTCTTAACGTAGATATCAGTAATGCTCAAAAAGCCTTCCTGGTAGACTTCTACGTAGCCGTCATCACTAATGACCCAAATATACAAGCCCATACCAGCCCGGTAATGTACGCGTTTAACGACACCTGCATGTACAGCTAAAACGGTGGAGTGACCGACTTCTGAAAAACCATAGTCGTAGCCATCGTGAAAGTAGCTCTTGCTGGGATAGACGCGACGCAAAATATCAGTATCGCCATATTTTTGTCCGCTTTTAAATTTGATCTTTTTTTGATATAAGCGAGCAAAAGGATAGCCCCAAGTGACGACATGTTTTTTGACCTTGGGCTTTTTGGTTTGAACGCTCTTAGGTTCTGTTTGCAGATTCAAATGTTGTGAAAAACGCCATAAGGGTACTGAAGCTACTGATAGGATCAGAATTATACCTAGAAGCGTAAATAATTTCTTTTTGTTCATAAAAAACATTCATCCCTTATAAGCTAAAACTTTATGGTTTTATCTTACCATAAGATGAAATGATCTTTGGAGATTATCGGTATTTAGTCAATTAATTAAATCAAAAGATGCTTGCACTATGGTAGAATCAAATACAAATAGAGAATTGAGGTAAAACTGTGAATTTGCGATTAAATACTTTAGCCGAAATGGTTGATCAAAATAGTCGAGTGGCAGATATAGGTACAGACCATGCTTATTTGCCAATTCAATTAGTAAAAGAAGGAAAGGTTGATTATGCAATCGCCAGCGATATTGCGCAAGGTCCGCTAAATAATGCGATTCAAGATATTGCTCAAGCGGGTTTTGCAGATAAGATAGAAGCTCGCCTTGGCGCAGGCTTAGAAACCATCAAGCATGAAGATCAAATCGATACGGTTGTCATAGCTGGTATGGGTGGCAAGTTAATGATTCAGATTTTAGATGATGCTTGGAATAAGGGATTTCACTTTGAAAATCTAGTCCTAGCCCCTAATATCACTGAACCTAAGGTTAGAGAGTGGTTAATGAACCACAACTATCACTTGTTAGATGAGAAGCTAATCTTTGAAGCAGGTCATAGCTATGAATTGCTTAAGGCTAAATTGGAAAAAGAGCCAGTAGAATTGACCAAGAGACAACTCTTGTTTGGTCCAATCATTTTGAAAGATAAAAGCCCGGAATTCTATCAAAAATGGGCCAGCCAACTTAATTACTTCAATGGCTTGTTAGCCAATTTGAATAAGGCTAAGAATAAAGATCAGGCTAGAATAGAGAGTATTGAACAACAAATAGCAGCAATTAAGGAGGAATTAGATGACTAAGGTTATTGACGTAATAAACAAATTGAGAGAAGTTTTTCCAGAAGAGCTTGCTAGCAAAGGCGATCCAGTAGGGATGCAAATTGGCTCAGTTGAAGCCAAAACAACTAAAGTAATGACTACTTTGGATGTTAGACCGGAAGTAGTTGAAGAAGCAATCGAAAAGGGTGTAGATCTGATTATCAGCCACCACCCAGTTATGTTTAGACCTGCCCCAAACTTGGACTATTCTGAGCCACAATTCAAGATGTATGCGGATATTATCAAGCACGACATAGCAGTCTACTCAATCCACACTAATTCTGATAAGGCACAAAACGGCTCATCCGATTGGCAAGCTGAAGAATTAGGCCTAGAAGAAGTGGAACCATTTGCCTTAGATGATGATGGCATTGCAATTGGACGCAAGGGTAAATTGCCACAGCCAATGTCTGCCTACGATTTTGCTTTATATGTAAAAGAAAAAATGCAGATTAAGATGGCTAGATTGATTACTGCTGACAATGACAAGATGATCAGTTCAGTTGCCTTTATTTGCGGTGATGGAGGCAAGTATTGGCGTCAAGCTTTGATTGACAAGGTAGATGCTTTTATTACTGGCGATATCTATTACCACGTAGGTCATGACATCGTTTCTTCAAGCTTGACCGTAGTCGACCCTGGTCATTACACTGAAAAACTGTTTAAATATAAGGTGTATGATTTATTGAAAGACTGGAATGAGTCAGAAGATTGGCAATTGGAAATCGAATGTTCAAAGGTGTCAACCAACCCATTTCAAGATATTTTTTAGTTAGGAGAGATTTATAAATGGAGTATCCAACACTTTTACCAAGATTTTTGAGATATGTAAAGGTAAATTCAAGATCAGACGAAAATTCTGACCGTGTTCCTTCAACTGAACGCGAAGAAAACTTCCAAAAGCAAGTTATCATGAAGGAATTAGAAGAATTAGGCTTAAGCGATGTTCATTACAATCAAAAGGCCGGATGCGTAATTGCTACTATTCCTTCAAATATTGACTACGATACGCCAGTAATGGGCTTTTTGGCACACTGTGATACAGCAGACTTTAATTCAGAAAATGTAAAGCCTCAAATTCACGAAAATTATGATGGCGAATCAAAGATCCAATTAGGTGATTCAGAATTTTACTTAGATCCAGCAGTTTTTCCTAATTTGAAGAAGTACAAGGGCCAAACTATTATCACTGCTTCAGGTGATACTTTGCTTGGTGGGGATGACAAGTGCGGTATTTCAGAATTAATGACTTTTGCGGAATACTTGATGCAACATCCTGAACTTAAGCACGGAACTATTCGTTTAGGCTTTACCCCAGATGAAGAAATTGGTACAGGTGCTAGCCACTTTGATGTAGAAGACTTTGCTGCCGATTTTGCCTTTACAGTTGATGGCGAAGCACCAGGCAAGCTTGATTGGGGTACTTTCTCAGCTGCTCAATTTGCTTTGGATATTCAAGGTGTCAATGTTCACCCTGCAGTAGCTAAGGGCCAAATGGTTAACGCTATTCAATTGGCAATCGATTTCCAAAATCAATTGCCACAAAATGAAGTTCCAGAACATACTGAAGGTAGAGAAGGCTTCTATCACTTGATGAATTTCGAAGGTACGGTTGACAATGCACACATGGACTACATTATCCGTGACTTTGAAAGAGAAGGACTTGAAGCACGTAAACAAGTAGTCAAGGACTTAGTTGACAAGATCAACCAAGAACAAGGCACTAAGCGTTTGACGCTTAAGATGTGGGATCAATACTACAATATGGCTGATGAACTAGCTAAGCACATGGATATTATTGAATTAGCTAGGGATGCATATAAGGCAGAAGGTCTTGAAATCAACGAAGATCCTGTACGTGGCGGAACAGACGGTTCACAATTGACTTACATGGGCTTGCCATGTCCTAATATCTTTGCTGGGGAAGAGAACATGCACGGTAGATACGAATACACTGTCCTTGAATCAATGTACAAGACAGTCGACGTAATGCTTACTATGACAAGGCTTTTGGCTGAAAGATCAAAGTAAGATAATTTAGCTTAGTGAAACAAAATTACTAAAAAAGAAAACTGTTAAGATGAATAATTATTTATCTAAATTCGATGATATCAAGCTTTATGAAAGAAGTTAAAATCGCGACAAGTTTTCCACTTCTAGTAACTTAAAATAAAAAGATAGGTAAAATAGCCGATATAAAGGTGTTTTTATCTATCTTTTTTATTTTTATCTAAAAACCAGACATAGTGAAACATTAATTATTTTTGAACCGAATACTTGAATTTTTAGCTTAGCTTTTGTATTATAATAGTGTAATAGATATGTAATACAGTAAAAGAAAGGGCAAATAAAATGGAATTTAAGGATAATATTCCTATCTACCTGCAGATCGAGCAATATCTTTATCGGCAGATAGCTATGAATGAGCTCAAGGCTGGAGAAAAAATTCCATCTGTTAGAAAACTTGCGCTGGAGCTAACGGTTAACGTCAACACGGTTCAAAGAGCTCTTCAACAGATGAATGATCAAGGAATTCTTTATACCAAACGCGGCGAAGGCAATTTCGTCACTGAGGATGAAGAGCTGTTGAAGCAAACTAGACAGGCTTTGATTGATGACAAGCTGGATGAATTCGTCCAAAATATGTTGACTTTAGGAATTGAGAAAGATCAGCTAGTTGAAATACTCAGCAATTACTTAGAGGGAAAGAATCAAAATGACTAATTTACTTAAGATAACGGGATTGAATTACAAAAAGAATCAGAAGTATATATTGAGGGATGTAAATTTAACGCTTGATGAAGGCAAGATAATTGCCTTGCTTGGTGAAAATGGTGCAGGTAAGACTTCACTGATGCGCGTTATTGCCGGCGTAGCGAAAAATTATAGTGGTCAAGTGGAATTAGCCGGTGGCAAAGAAGAAGCCTTCAGAAAGGCTCATTTGTCCTTTACAGATGGCTTATCAGGTTTTGGCGATACTACCAAAATTAAGGAAGTGGTAAATTTCTACGAAAGCCTCTATAGCGATTTTAGCGAAAATGAATTTGATGAATTGCGCAAATTCATGAAGTTGGATCTTGATATGCGCTTGAATCAGCTATCTCGAGGGATGAGAGAAAAGTTGATTATTGCTCTGACTTTTGCTAGAAAGGCAGACCTTTATCTTTTAGATGAACCATTTGGCGGAATTGATGCAATGGCAAGAAAGAAGATTATCAATTCAATCATCTTATGGAAAGAGGATAAGGCAACAATCCTAATTTCGGATCACTTTGTAAATGAGATCTCAACTTTGCTAGATGAAGTAGTCATTATCAAGAATCAAACTGTCTTTGCCCACAAGTCTACAGATGAAATTAGAGAAAACCACGAAAGTATCGAAGAATACTACGAAGGTTTGTATGAGGATGAGGGTGAATAGAATGATCAGTTTTTCAAAGGTATTTAAAGAGCTATTCCACGTTAAAAATCGAGTAGTTCATATGATTGTGCTATTAAATGCAGTAGCTTCAATAATTTTGACCTTAATCATGTTAACTTCTAGTAATGGCGGAAAAGGACAGATCAGTACAGGATCAAGAGCATACGAGATCGGCAATTTTGGTGGATTTATTTTGGTATTGGCCGGAGTAATGGCCATGATGATATTTTTTACTAGTGCCTTTTATTTCATTTGGAGCTCAGTGGCTAATGAAAAGATTGGCCGTCAGCAGACTTGGCAACTATTGCCAATTTCGTCATCCAAGTTTTACCTTGCCAATATCTTGAGTTCACTAGTGTCTTATATCTACATGGGTTTGCTTCAAGTTGCAATAATTGCGCTAGATCTGTTATTCGGAATCATGGTATCAGATGGCATTCGAAAGTGGGTAAACTACATCTTTAGTGGGACAGAGCTCTCGAATGTAGAGGTGGCTGAGATAGCTCAGGGACTTATTTTAGGAGCATTAATCGTTTTATTGTCCACTATTTTGTGGTATTTGCTTATTGGAATATATCATTACCTAACTAGAGCAGCGATTGAATTTATGCCTTTTGCAGGAAACAAGTTCATTACTTTCTTGATTCGCGTAGTTCTTTTGGTTGCCTTTATCTATGCTTTGTCAATGATCTTAAATGTGTTCTCTGACGCTAGCCGAATTATATTTGATCCAAGTCGGGCACAAGCTTTTGACACTATGTATTTGGCTAACTTGCAATTGCTAATTTTGGACATTGTTTTTGGAGGCTTAAATATTTTCTTATATAGCCGATTCGTCGAAGCTAAGTAAAGGGGATAGTTATGATAAAATTTAGGACTCTAAGCAAGAGAATGTTTCTGCAGAAGTGGCAGCTTGCACATTTTACGCTGGTATTGCAGCTGCTTGCTATTATCTTTTGCTCGATCATGATCGCTACAAGAAGTAATAGCGATTTTATTTCTTGGATCGGAATTGCACAAGAGGGCAGTATAGCATCTTCTATTTCCGCACTATTAGTACAAACGACAATTCTAGCTGATATGATTTTCTTTGCGTTGATCTATATAAAGGGACTAAGAATGCTCTTGTCTCAAACTTGGCATCTCTTGCCAATTTCTAGCAGCAAGCTATACTTAGCCAATTTGCTGACCAATGTCTTATCCTGTGCTTATATTTTTGTTATTCAAATCATCGGAGTCTTGGCAGGGGAGTTTATCCTTAGTCTTGTCGATAAGAAGTATCAATTTTGGCAATTCTTAGGAGAAAACTTCCAATCATTTACTTCGCAATCTTCGGCTGCAATTATGGATGACCTTGCTCCATTTATCTTTTTGATCTTGATTGTCTTATTCCTTACTAGCTTTGTTGACTTTACTAATTTTTCGTCTAGGGTAGTAACTGATTTCTTGCCACTTAAGAATATTAAGTGGGTTAGGTGGGCAATCAATGTTATTTTGGTGATAATTGGCATGTATCTCTTTATGAAATTAGATACATACTTTGGCAGAATGTATTATAGTCAAGCTTCGAAATTGAACTATATTGCTCAAAATCTGAGATTTGTTAATATCAGTAACCTTGAATTGTTATTTGGAACGATAATCTTTGGTGGAATAGATATCTATTTAATCAATAGGTATTTAGAAACTAGAATTAAATAGACTTAATAAAAATCCGCTATTTTAGCGGATTTTTTGATTATCGAGAATTTTTTTAAATGTAACTCCACCAATTATCGGTGGTATTATCGCAACCAAGAGTATAGCAGGAGGCGTTTTGGCAGCAGTCAACGTAGTTGTATCTACTTTGATCTACATGCCATTTGTTTCAATTGCTACTAAGCAAGAATTGGCTAAGGAAAGATAATTGATAGAAGAGAAGTCGGCAGAAAGCCGGCTTCTCTTTTGTTTTACAATAGTGAAATACAATTAAGTTGTTACTAAAACTAATAGCAATAAAAAATAACCGACCATTTGGTCGGTTAAGATAATTAAGAATTAGCAGAAATGTAGTCGTAAATCTGGCTGATTTCTTCAGCTGTAAATATACCTCTGCCAGCTTTCATTGCATGGATTTTTTCTACTGAAAGATGACTAGCAAAAGCCAAGTCGGTATCAGTCATGTGATTCTTTACTTCAAAGTCAATAATTTGATTTGATAATTCTTCTTGTTCATTCATTATTCCATTCTCCTTTGTACTCTCATTTTAACATAAGATGGAGAAAGCAAAGCCTTAAAAAGTCTTCCAACTAGTAAATGGCCAGTAACGGAAAGCGACTTTCCCAACAATCTTATCACGCTTTACAAATCCAAAGTATCTTGAGTCTTTAGAAACATCGCGGTGATCTCCCATTACAAAGTAATAGCCTTTAGGAATTTTTCTTGTTAAAGTAAAGTTGTTGGTATACAGATGACCATCCTTGTTGTCAGCTTTTTTGTAGCTGTTGTTTAGATATGGTTGAGCCACGTATTTACCGTTTATGTATAACTTATCATTCTTTGAGGTAACCATTTCACCAGGCAAACCAATTACACGTTTGATATAAAGGGCACCTTTTTGATCAGGGGCATCAAGAATAACAATGTCATTGCGTTTGATGTTGAAGTTGCGAACAGCAATTATACGGTCGCCATCTTCAAATGTTGGCTGCATAGATGGACCTGAGACTGTTTCATTTGATAAAACAAAGGTAAACAAAGCCCATAAGATACTACCCATGATAGCCATCATTACGACTACATCTAGAAGAAATTTACCAAAACTTTCTTCATTATTATCTTTTTTGATTTTGGCTGTTTTTGCCACAAATATCACTCCTCAATTCAGTAACTTCTTTTATTATAACTTTTAAAATCCAATTAATGGTAAAAAACATTATAAAGATTTAGTGTAGAATGGTAGGAAGAAAAATATTTAGTTGGGATTTTGATCAATGGCAGAGTATTTAGAAAAAATGACTAAATTGGATCAAGTGTTAGATGATCCAAAAGTACATCAACAGGTTAGTGAAGTTCAACAGATCGTTCAAAATGTTGCTGACAAGGAACTACTTGAGATAGCTCCGGGCAAGTTAGGCTTTTTGCCTGATGAGTTTGAAGAGTTAGTAGATAAACTCGGTCAGGACAAAAAACAAGAATTATACGTAATGAATCAACTTTTAAATAGTGTTCGTCAATATTTATCCCTAAGATTTGGTATCTGGTCGGTCCCGAATTTGAAGCTAGCAAAAACTATTAAAGAAGAACTGCAAGTTCAAAAGGCACTAGAAGTAATGGCAGGCAATGGATATTGGTCTTTGGCACTAAAGAAGGCAGGCTTAGATGTGAGAGCGACCGATTCTTTAGAATGGGCTAAAACTTCTAAAACAGGGCAAGATGCTTTTTTTAAAGTTGAGAACTTCACAGCAGTTGAAGCAGTTGAGAAGTTTAACGATGTTGATTTGATCATTTGCTCTTGGGCACCTAATTTTACCCAAAGCGATCTAGAGTTAGTTAAAGCTTGGAAAGATTATAATCCTAAAAGTAAATTGATATTCATCGGAGAATATGAAGGAGTCACTAATTCTCCTGATTTTTGGGAGCAAATGAAGTTTGTAGAAAACAATTCTACAAAAAGAATCAATCAACAGTTCTCTAGTTTTGATTTTATTGAAGAAAAGGTTTATTTGGTAAAATAAAATGAATTTAAGAAAAATATTTTTGACCCTACTTATTCTGCTTTCCTTTTTAGGAATGGGTATTACGCTGTCAAATATTCAGTCTCAAGAAGCGGATCAATTGCTTGAAACGCACGGACTAAGCAATAATACACGATATTTTTATACGGACAAGAAGACAACAATACGGTCATTTTTGAAATACTTACATAAGAATTTTAAAAATAGCCAAATTCAGGTTCATTTTAATAACCGTTATGAAAAGGACCAAGTGTTAGTTTGGGCAAATAAAAGTATCGTGGCTCAGCCAACGGATAACGGTAGATACTTTACGATGGATGATTTCAATAGTATGGTAACCGTTGCAGTACTAGGCCCAGATTCTAACATAAATACGACCACTAGTCAGAATAATAAATACATTATTTATGATAATCGCTATTACAGTGTAATAGGTACCTTTAAGAGATACAAACAGATTGATCAATATCGCTACTACATGACAACGGGAATTAATCAAGAAAATTCAACTGATAGTTTAGCCAATTACAGAGTATCGATTGATGCTTCAGCCAGAGTACTTAAAGCTGTAAGCAAGCATTATAAAGTTAGCCTTAAATATCCAGGATTTGTAATTCGGCATAAGAGTCGAAAATATTCAATCATTCAGGAACTAATTTTGATTGTCTTATTGAGTTTAGTAGGAATAATAGGCAACGTTATTATCGCCATGTTACATTGGAAACAGGCTAAACTAACAAGATTGCGTGGTGATTTGCTTAGAAACTGGCTTATTAACCGTAGTTCTAGATACCTATTGGTTGAATTGCTCTTAATGCTTGGATCGTACTTTATTTTGGTATGGAAGGCATTTTTTGAAAGACCAGAGTATTTGATCGCCTTATTGTCACTAAATTTGGTAATATTAATCATTAGTTATATGACGACAATTTTTGTTATGAAGCGAAAGGAAAAATAGAGTGGAATTACCAGCAGGATTTAAAGAAAAGTATGTTGCTCTTTTAGGTGAGAGTGAATCAGATAAATTGTTTGAAGCTTTACAAGCTGATGAACGTAAAGCGTACAGATTAAATACCTTGAAGGATTCTGATAAGGTAACCTATTCTAAAAATATGCCAGTCCCTGAAATTAAACAGGCTTATTATGGCGAAATAAATGGGACTGATCCAGAATGGGTGAGTGGCTTAGTTTACTCTCAGGATCCTTCTGCAATGTTTCCAGCTCATGTAGCACAAGTAAGGCTTGGAGAGAAAGTACTTGATTTATGTGCAGCACCTGGTGGAAAAAGTACTGGGTTAGGTGAGGCTTTAGAAGGAAAAGGCATTTTAGTTTCAAATGAAATTTCAGCTACAAGAGTTAAAGCCTTAAGAGAAAATATTGAACGCTGGGGAATAGCTAACGCTTTAATAACCAATAACGATTCTGCTACTTTAGCTAAAAAATTCCCAAACTATTTTGATACGATCTTAGTTGATGCACCTTGCAGTGGGGAAGGAATGTTTAGAAAGAGCCAAGAAGCAATTGATTATTGGAATCAAGATTATGTTATTACTTGTCAAAATAGACAAAAGGAAATTTTGGTTGAGGCTGATAAAATGCTCAAGCCAGGTGGCAAATTAGTCTATTCAACTTGTACATTTTCTCCAGAAGAAGATGAAGAAATTGTTGCATGGCTGGTTAATGACTTGAATTATAAGATTGAGCCAATTGAATTTATCTCATCTGATAAAATAAGTCATGGACATCCTGAATGGGCTGATGAAAACTTACCAGAATTAGCAGAGACTTTGCGCTTTTGGCCACAAGATAATTTAGGCGAAGGACAATTTGTGGCAGTTTTGACTAAAAATGGTGAGTTTGTCGAAGTTTCTGAAAAGAAAAAGAAGAAAAATCTGGCAAACAAGAATAAGTTGTCAGCACAAGAACTCAGCTATGTTGCAGATGTTTTGGAAAAATTCAATTTACCGGCTACTTTGCAGGATTGGAAAGCAAAGCTTTGTTTAAGCAATGGTCACGTATTTTTGCCAGTAATAGCTCCAAATGATCTAAAAGGAATAAAGGTCATCAATAATGGCTTAGAGCTTGGACTTTTAAAGAAAAATCGCTTTGAACCAGGTCATCAATTAGCAATGGTATTAGGTGATGTTAAGCAAGAACAAGTGGTTGACTTAGCTAACAAAGAAGAATTTGATAAATATCTTCATGGCGAAACTGTTAATGTAACTAGTAAAGTTAAAGGTTTTAGCTTGGTTTCTTATCAGGGAATGATCTTTTCATTTGGTAAGGTAACGGGCAATGGAGTTTTGAAGAACTTTTATCCTAAAGGACTAAGAAAATAAGGGAAAGAGGATACATATGATAAAATTGATTGCTACCGACATGGATGGTACTTGGCTAAGAGATGATAAAACTTATGATCAAGATTTATTTGAGCAAATTTTAGAATTGATTGAGCAGAAGCAAATCGCCTTTGTTATTGCTAGTGGCAATCAATACGAAAATTTAAAAACGCGCTTTCCAAAGGTAGCCGACAAGCTCTATTTTGTTTCAGAAAATGGCGCTTTGGTTGCAGATGGAGATGAAATTCTTCATGTAGAAAGCGTTACTAAGCACGAATTTGAAACAATGAAAAAGATCACTAATACTGTTAAAAATCCTGTCGTTGTATGTGGTTTAAAGAGTGCTTATGTTCGTGAAAAAGATGGTCATGCATACCATGTTGAAATGGAAAAGTACTTCAAGAATTTGACAATTGTCTCAAGCTTTGAGGAAATTCCTGATGACGAACAAATCTTCAAAATCTCTTTTGATACAACTTTGGAAGAATTACCTGGTTTAATTTCACAGCTTAGAAATGACTATCCAGAATTCGAAATTGTTGCAGGAGGCCCAGATTCGATTGATATTCAGCAAAAGGGTCTCAGCAAGGCAACAGGTCTAAAATACTTGAGCAAGTATCTTAAGATTGATCCTAGCGAAATGATTGCCTTTGGCGATGGCGAAAACGATCATGGCATGTTAAATTATGTTGGCTACAATTATGTGACTAGCAGTGCGTTACCTCAAACCAAAGCGATTGCCGATGAATTGATTGGTTCAAGTAATGACAGTGCAGTTCAAAAGAAAATAATCGAGCTATTAACTTCAGAAAACTAAAAATAGGATGAGTGATTGTTTTTAAATCACTCATCCTATTTTTTATATTAATTGATCAAGTTGCGTTTTCAATGCTAAATCGAAATAACTTTCTGTTTTACTTACGCCACTAAGGTTATTGCAGCCATATAGAGCGAGTAAGATTGCAAGATCTTTTTTCCAATTTTGAACCAGTTCTTGTAAGTATTCAGCATCGTGGCTAAGCATTTCTTGAAGGAAGAAGTTAGAAATGCCTACATATTTTCCGCCTAAAACTAATCCCTTCAAGACATCTAGTGGATTTCTAACACCGCCAGAGACAATAAAGTCGATCCCTTCTTTCTTAGCCATCATAGCAGAGACGACGGTAGGAAGCCCCAAATCTTCTAAGTAAGATACATCATGATTATTTCTGGCGTTTTCTATTTGGGCGAAGTTTGTTCCACCAGATCCAGCAAGATCAAGTAAATCAAAGCCATTATTTTGCAAAAGTTTAATTGATTTAGAGTCAAATCCAAATCCAACTTCTTTAATGATAATAGGCTTATCGACGCTTTGACGTATCTCTATCAAGTTGTTTAGCCATCGAAAATCACGGTCTCCTTCAGGCATGGCTGCTTCTTGAATTGTATTAAGATGAATCTGCAAAGCATCTGCTTGAATTTCTTCAACAATTCTTCGGGCATCTCTAGCTGAAGTAAGAGGATTAACATTAGCAATAATCACTCCATCTGGATTTTCCTTGCGAGCGACAAAGAAGGATTCCAATTGATCATTTTCATTAACTAAGATGCTGGCTGAACCAAGAGCAAAAGCAATTTTTTCTTGATGGGCTATTTTGCCTAATGCTTGGTTGATTTTCAATGATTTAGCTGAACCACCAGTCATTGCATTGATAAAAAATGGAGCATCTAAATCCTTGCCAAACATTCTAGTTTTAATAGAATTTGGATCAACGACCGATTCCGGTAGAGTGGGGCGCAATAGATGCATTTGATCGAAACTATTTACTTTTTCTTTATCAAAGAACATCTGAGCCAATGTGAGATGTTCTTCTTTTCTTTTAGATCTGATCGACATAAATCTTCTCCGATTAGTGTATATAAGTAATTTGGTGAACGCGATAATCTAAAGGAAGAATATCATTTTGTTTCCATTCAGCTTGTAGGTTATCAAGATCTGTATTTTCATCAGCAATTACAATCCCACAATCTCCATTACCGGCACCTGAGGTTTTAGCAGCACCGCCTAGGTTTTCTGCAATGTTGATCAATTTAGTCAACCTAGGAATTTCAATTGCAATGTTATTGATTTGGGCAAAATGCATTAATAACTTACGGTTGATTCGAATTTGATGTTTAATGAGCTCGATATCGCCAGCTTCAAAGCCTTCAATCATTTTCAATACGCAATCACGTGAATCGTGGAGAAACTTAGTATATTCCTGACTGATAGATGACTTGTTGGCATTGGTTTCATCAACTAATCTTGAAGTTGATGCAGGCTTTTGACTCCAACCAATTAATAATTTCATCCCTTCAGGTGGGGTAAGCAAGTCTATTCTGAGTCCTGGCCATGCTTCATTAATAACTTTAGATAAAGGCTTAGTAGCTAATTCATGTTTCAACCATTCCTTGTTGAATGTTTGATATGCAATCCAGCCACCATAAACACTGGCAGCAATATCTCCAGCTGAACCATTTCCTTGTACATGGTAGTGCGAGATAGCTGATATCTTGTAGACAACTTCATTATCGATTTCTAAGCCATAGAATCGCATAATAGCTTTAACGGTTGCTACAGTAACGGCAGCACTGGATCCTAGGCCAAATTTTTTGCCATCAGCCGAATCTAGGTCTGAGTTAACATGTAAATCATAAACGGTCAGATCTATGTTTTTTTCTAAACAATATTGTTCAGTGTAAGAAATAGCTGAAAGAATATATTCAAAAGGATTATCACGATTGTCGATTACCATTCGTGATCCTTTTCTAACCCAGTGAATTGAATCTTGCGAGTATTGTTTTGAGTGAATTAATCCCGTACCAGTTGTACTTTTTGAGATTGAAACGCGCACAAATTGATTCACAGCTACTAAGATAGCTGGGCAATTTTGCTCCAATACCGCATATTCTCCTGCAATATATAATTTTCCTGGTGCTTTTTCTGTTATCAAAAAAATGTCCTCTAATCTAAATTAAGATCTATTATTAGTCCAGATAAGTAATTCCTGGACCAAAACTTGCATCAATAATATTAACATTATCAAATACAGACTCAAAGCGATTTTTGATAAATTTGACATTTCTTAATTGGCAAAGAATCTTCAAGTTTGGACCGGCGTCAAGAGTGTAGTAACACTCAATGCCTTCGCTTCTAAGCTCATGGACAATGTTAATCGCCTTAAGCGTATTTGGTTCAAAATAAGTAAATCCAGGCTGAGCTGAGAGATTGATTGCATGCATTTCATTTGCATTCAGTTCGGCTAATTCACCTAATTTGGTGAAATCATTATTGCTGATGGCATCCTGCATTTGTGAAATTTCTTGCTCATTTCGATCAAGCCAAGTCTGGAAGAATGGGGAGCTTTTAGCCTGAAGCATCCCTTGGGTTGACGACAGCTTTTTCTTTTTGACATTTAACTCGATAGCCAAGAGATGAAGGTCCATTTGCGGATTTTCATCAATGGGGTAGGCATATGAACTAGCGGAATCATGTCCTTTTTGCCAAATACTGAATCCACCAAAAATTGATCTAGAAGCTGAACCAGATCCTTGTCTAGCCCAAATGGAAAGATCGCGTTTAGATAGGTTCAATTGATAATAGCTATCAAATGCTGCTGCCATAGCAGCAAAAGCCGAGCTTGAAGAAGCTAGACCAGCAGCTGTTGGGACATGATTATCAGACTTTACAAGCAAGTTATCGATCTTGCCATAATTCTGCTTCAAGAGGTTCAGATATTTGAATACTCGCTTGGCAGTTCGATCATCTTGCAGGCTTCCATTTAAATAGAATTGATCTGGCCCATCCGTTGCTTCAATTGAAGTTTCTGTATAGAATGCATCCAAAGTCATCGATAGTGATGACATTAAGGGCAAACGCAAGAGGGTATCTGCTTTTCCCCAATATTTAATTAAGGCTATGTTTGTGTGAGCTCTTACTTTGTTCATTAAATTTCCTCAATCCAGTAATCATTGATGTATTTTTGGCTTAAATCTGCAATTTGTTGAGCATCCGCTTGATTATAGCACAATGTTATTACTATACCGCCTAAGCCACCACCAGACAATTTAAAACCTAATGCCTTATTGTCAAGTGCGATTTGCTTTAATTGGTCAATTCTTGGGGTCGATAAAGCAAAATCTGTCAAAATTTCTTGTGCTTCATTGAAATATTGGCCGATTTTTTCAGTCGCTTTCTCTAGCCAGGCTTCTTTAGTAGCCGTAGCTAGGTCACCTAATCGTTTCATTTGCTTTTTAACGACATCAGAAGCGTCATATTTTGCCTTTACCATGCTGACAGCTTCTCTAGTATTGCCCAGTTCTCCTGTATCCATAATTAATAAACTGGCGCCAAGTTTTCCAGCGATTTTTTGTGGGCCTGATTTTTTATTGAAAAAGATCAATTGATCAGAGCTAACAGTAGCAGCATCAAGACCTGAGGCTTTGCCGTGATTAATCATTTCAGCATGATTGGTAATTGCCATTATTTGATCATGATCCAGCTTCAAGTCAAAAAATTGGTTCAAAGCCATGCTGGTTCCAAGAGCAACTGTAGCACTTGATCCTAAACCTCGCTCGACAGGTATTTTTCCTTGATAGCTGAGTTTAACTGGCTGAGTACTTTGACTTTTTGCTAGTAGAGTATCCACTACGTATTTTATTCCATTGTATTCTGCAGGGGCTGCAATAAGTGGACCGTGATATCGATCAGTATCCATCCAATTTTGATTAAATTTCTCGACTGTAGTAGAGATGTTTAAGGCCTCAATTGGCATGGCTAGTGCATCATAGCCATACACGACGGAATGTTCTCCAATTAGAATAACTTTCCCATGAGCTTTATAAGTATATTTTTCCAATGACTATCATCCTTAGTAAAGTTATAAATCGAAATACTCTATGCTAAAATAAATTGCAAGGAGCTAAAAAACAATGATTAACTTTTTAACTGGTCGTCAAACTGACCCATTACAAGAAATAATCCTGGATCGAGCTGTACAACACTACCAGCAAAATCCAGACAAATTAACCTTTATAATTGTCCCAAATCATATTAAGTTTACCACAGAAGTTAAAGCAATATCTAAACTAGCAAAATTAGAAAATGCAAGTAGCGTTGCAGTCAAAAATTTACAAGTTTTATCTTTTTCAAGATTGGCCTGGTACTTTTTAAAAGATCAAGAAAAGGGTATGCAAACCCAGCTTGACGATGCCGCTGCAGCAATGTTATTGAGTAGAATAATTCGCAAGCATCATGATGAATTTTTGCTGTTTAAATATGTGAATGTTAACTCCGGCTTAGTAGATCAAATCTATAAGACAATTTTGCAAGTCTATGAAGGCAATTTGGATTTAGACGAAATAGATACAGATGCTCTTAATCTTGAAACTAGGAACAAAATTCATGACCTCAAAATCATTTATCAAGCCTTTATCGAAGAAATTGCTGACAAATTTGTAACCAAAAATGAGATCCAATTACAATTAAACGATGCATTGAGTAAGGCCAACTTATCTCAAAGTAGCTTTTATTTTACGGACTTTTCTCACTTTTCTTTGCAAGAGAGTTTAACTATCAAATTGCTGATGCTTAGAGCGCAAAATATAACGCTAGCATTTAAAACTGGCCTTGGCAATTTGAGACCAAATCCAGAAGCAGGTGACTATGATTATGTTATCCAACAAACAATTAACCGTTTGATTGACTTTGCTAGCAAACGTTCATTGAATTTCGATATAGAAGAATTGCCTCTAGCCCCAAAACAAAATGGCAAAGAACTACTGAATGCTTTTTGGATTGGCGCTACAGATGATCTGTCAGATTTTGATCAGATTCAGCTTGTAAAAGCAGATTCGCGTTATGCCGAAGCATATTTTGTCGCTAGAACCATTTACCAGCAAGTTGCCTTAAACAATTACCGCTTCAAAGACTTTTTGATCCTTGCATCTAATTTGAAGGAATACGAAACTTATTTGGCGCCAATTTTGCGTCAAAACAAGATTCCTTTCTTCAATGATCTCCAACAAGAGATGAAGTATCATCCATTAGTTATTTTAATCGAAAATCTTGCGGATATGCTCAAAAATAATTACCAAACTGCTAATATTATTGCAATCTTAAAAACTCGATTGCTCATCCCAGATTGGTATCAAAATGAATCTTTATATCTTAAGGATGTCGATTCACTAGAAAACTTTGTCTTAGCACATGGAATCAACCATAATCTTTGGTTAAAGGATTTATCTAGCTTTTTGAACAACAACGTTATTAGATTAGATAAATATCCAGATGAGGTAGCAAGATTAGATCAACTAAGATCGTATGTTATTGATAAAATCAGCAAGCTGATTCAAGACCTCAATCAAGAAACTGATAGCAAGCAAGCTTTGAGAATCTTTTTCGACTTTTTAGTTGATTGTGGCATCCCTAAACGATTAGAGCAGTGGCGAGAGCGCGATAGCGATGCAGGCGACTTACAACAAGCACAGCAACCCGAGCAGCTATGGTCATTATTAATGACCTTATTCCAGGACTACTTATTGATTAATCCAGTTGAGTTTGAAGCAAATGGCTTTTTTGAGATGCTTATTTCTGCTTTCAAAGAAGCTAACTTTTCGCAAATTCCATCTACTTTGGATGCGGTCAATATCTCTGAACTAGGAATGGTGCAGGCTACTGGCTACAAACAGGTTTTCATCATTGGCGTAACTAGTGCTAACTTGCCTAACATCAGTAAAACGCCTGGATTTTTGAGCAGCGAAAACTTGGATGACTTAGCCAAATCTTTTAGTGATGAAGCATATATTGAAGACCAACAAAAGATTAACAACCTAGATCAAGACTATCAATTTGGTTTGGCACTAGTTTTAGCACAAGACCGAGTATATTTGACGTATCCTGTTTTGAATGCTTCAAATGAAAAACTAGATCCTTCCATCTTTTATCGAAAATTTGCACAAGCTGGTGCACTTGAATTTGCTCAGCATGATTTGCCAGATAAATTGAACGATTTATTGTATTTTGTGACTAGTCCTGAAGCAACTCTTGGATATTTGGCATACCTTAATAGTATTGAACCAAGCAAGACTTTAGATGAGTTATTAGCTATTTCAAGGGAATATTTGCCTAAGCTAGAAGAAAATATCATTGAAGCTAGTCAATTTGACAATAAGCCTCAAAATCTTGGTATTGATCTAGCTAAAGAGCTTTATGGCGAGCGCCTAAATTCTTCAGTTTCACAACTAGAGACTTTTTATGAGAACTCCTATGAATACTTCTTGAACTATGGTTTGAAATTAAGAAGAAGATTCAAAAATGAGTTTGATGTGATTCAAGCGGGTAATTATTTCCATGAGACCTTTGATCGCTTGGTTAAATATTTACAACAAAGAAAACTTGATTTATCAGAGATTTCAGAGTTAGAGCTAGAAAAAAGCTTAAGTGATATTCGAGCAGTCATGAAAGAAGAAGGGCGTTATGCTCAGCTAATGAATGATCCATTCAATCGATACTTGTTTGATTGTCTAGATAAAACAACGTCAGATGTGGCAGTTAGCTGGTATAAACGTCTACAAAGAACGCCGCTTCGACCTAGATATTCAGAATTGGCCTTTGGTTTTGGCGAAAAAATTCAAGGAATCAATCTTGATCTGCCTGATTTATCAGATAAGCATGCTGTCAATTTGCGTGGTAAGATCGATCGGGTAGACCTGGCGCCTTTTTCTGATAGCAATCGAATTCTCGCACAGGTTATTGACTATAAATCTTCAGCTAAGAGTTTTGATTTGGGTATGTTCTACAATGGAATTTCATTGCAGATGATTTCATACTTAGATGTCTTAGAGCGCAATAAGAACTTCTTTACGGGCAATAATGACCTTTCATTACTAGGGGCCTTTTATCAAACTGTTACTCATAAGCTTGATAAAATAAACTCTAAGCAGTCTATTGATAAAGCATTTAACGTAAAGAAAAAGCTCTTAGATAGCAGATCCAGGCTTGAATATACAGGGATCATTTCTAATAATCCGGATAATCTTAAGCAGGCTGAACCGCTTTTGCTCAAAGATGGAGATAAGGATAAACGTCTTTACTCTGGACTTTCTGTAAGAAAGAATGGTGAATTCTCAATTACCGGAGAGACTAATTTCAGTGACACAGAAATGCAGCTTTTACTGGAATATAATGAATACCTAATCAAGCAAGCTGCCAAGAAAATTTTATCTGGTGAAATTGAAATGAATCCATTTAAGTACGGTAATAGTAGTAATGCATTGACTTATTCTGATTACCGAGACGTCTTCTTCTTCGATGCTATGCTTAGACAAAATAAATATCACAATATCAGCAAGATAAACAAGAAGGATTTATTGAACCAAATAAAAGAGCGATTACAGAAAAAGGATGAAGATTAATGCCATATACTAAGGAACAAGAATTAGCGATCAATGATCGAAATCATGATATTTTGGTTTCCGCTTCAGCCGGTTCAGGAAAAACAACAGTCTTGGTTCAAAGAGTGTTAAAGGAAATCATTTCGGGTGTAGGTGTAGATCAACTTTTAATTGTTACGTTTACTAAGGCAGCCGCAGCTGAAATGAAAGATCGAATCAAGCGTGAACTACTTAGGAAGATGTATGAACCAGATAGCGATAAAGTTTATTTAAAAAACCAGTTGAACAACGTCGATACAGCAAACATTTCAACAATCGATGCTTTCTGTTTGGATGTAATTCACCGCTTTTACTATGCCGTTGATATTGATCCTAGCTTTAATATCTTGACTGACGAAACTCAAGCTGCTCTTTTAAAAGAACGTGCACTAAAAGATATTGAAACAGAATTTTTAGAAAACAAGGACGAAGATTTTTTAGCCTTTTATGACAATTTTGCCGGAGACCGTGATGCAGAAGGCCCGCGCAATTTGTTGTTAGATCTATATAACTTTGCCATGGCTAAGCCTGACTATCGACAATGGTTGCAGCAGTTGCCAAATGACTATGCTTTAGATGATCAGACTTTGGTAAAAGCTGATCTATGGCAAAAAGAGCTAAAGCAATATTTATCGACGATTTTTTCTGATTTAAAAAAGAAAAATGATGCCTTGCTTGAAACATCATTCATGGAAAGCAAGGAGCTTGCTAAAGTAAGAGACAGTTTTACTATTTTTCAATCAAGTTTAACTAATTATCTTGAGGCTTTAACTAATGATGAGTCGTTTGACCATCAACGAGAGGCTTTAAGATCATGTGTATTTGTAGACTTCAGAATTAGTAAAAAATGGCCAGAAGATATACAAGAATTCTATCAACAAGACATAATGAGCTTTAAACAAGAAGCCAGAGACTTGATTTTCAATACCTTTGCAACAATTTATATTAATTCAGAAGATGAACAACAAGAGATTTTGCAAAAGGCACATAAAATCGTCAAAGCAATTTCTAAAGCAGAATTAGCTCTAATTGATCGCTTTAATGCTCTCAAGAGAGAACAGAATTATCTTGACTTTACTGATATGGAACAACTGGCTTACGAAATTTTGAGTCAAGATACTTCCAATGCAAAGCTTGCACAAGAGTTTTATCAAAGCAAATTTAAAGAGATCCTAGTCGATGAGTATCAGGACATCAATGAACTTCAAGAAAGAATTATCCAACTTTTAAAAGATGACAAACAGAATACTCTTTTTATGGTTGGTGACGTCAAACAATCAATCTATGGTTTTAGACAGGCCGAACCTAGTTTGTTTTTAAAGAAGTATCATGATTTCGGCAATTCTGATCAGTCGAAAAAAATGCGGATTATTTTAAAGGACAATTTCCGTTCTAGTCGTCCAGTCGTTAGCTTGGTCAACGGCATTTTTAATACAATTATGACTACAGACTTTGGTGGAATTGACTATACCAGTGAAGGACAGTTGATTTTTGGGGCAAGCTACTATCCTGAAAAGTTAGAGCAATCTAGCGAAATCATCTATCATAAAAAAGAGAGCGGAAAAGCTACTGAAAATGATGAATCAGATGATATTTCTTATTCAGAAGTTCAAATGGTTATTGAGCGAATCAATCAATTCAAACGCGAAGGACTTCAAATTTATGATGCTAAAACAGGTGAAAGTCGGGACTTTAGGTATAGCGATATAGCGATTTTAACTCGAAGCAGAAGCAACAACTTGGATATTATGCAAGAATTTGCCCAAAGCAACATCCCGCTTTTTGTCAGCGATGCGGCTAACTACTTCCAGACTTTTGAATTGACTGTTATTATGAATTACCTGAAGATAATTGATAATCCTGATCAAGACATTCCTTTGGTCTCAGTCTTGCGGTCACCAATTTTTTCATTTAACGAACCTGAACTGGCAAAGATAAGGATTAACAATAAACAGTCAAGTTTTTATCAAGCTTTGCTTTCATATATCTCAGTTAATGATGATTTGAGTATCAAGATCAAAAACTTCCTCAACCAGTTAGAATCATTGCGAGACTTTGCAGTAAGTCATCGGATTTCTGAATTGATCTGGAGCGTATATGAGCGAACAGGGCTGTTAGAAATAATGACCGCCTTGCCAAACGGTAAGCAAAGACGAGTAAATCTTGAGACTCTGTATGAGCGTGCAGCATCCTATGAATCTGCTGGCTTCAAAGGTTTATATCAATTTATTAATTTCATTGAACGCATGCGCCGAAGCCAAAAAGATTTAGCTCAGCCGTTATTATCCCAAGAAGCCGAAAATGCGGTTAAGCTGATGACGATTCACGGATCGAAGGGACTAGAATTTCCAATAGTATTCTACATTGGCTTAGAGCATCGCTATCAAACTAAAGATTTAACTGGTGATTATGTTATTAATTCAACTGGCTTGGGCATATCAGTTAAACAAGACCATTATCGAGCTGATTCTTTGCTCAAAGCCTTAGGAAATATTGAAAAACGTAGACAAATCATTGAAGAAGAAAGTAGAATTTTATATGTCGCTTTAACTAGAGCAAAACAAAAACTTGTTCTTGTTACGGAAATTCCTGGCTTCGATAAAAAAGTGGCTGAATGGAGTGCTAAGCCTAACCAAAAGCAAATGATTCTACAGGATAAGCTAAATGCTAAATGTCCACTAGATTTTGTAGGACAGGCACTAGCTTTTGACAAGCACGCTAGTCAAAAGATCTCTGAAATTTCGAAAGAATTAGATCAAAAAGAAGAAGTTCTATACTTGGACTTTAACAGTGATGAGTATCAACAACCTGAGCCTAAAAAACTTGACAAAGATACTGAAACTAGCAACTCTTTATTGTTAAAAACATCAAGTAGACTATTTGATTTTAATTACAAATTTAAAGATGCCAGCACCACAACAGCCTATCAGGCAGTTTCTGAAATCAAGCGGATTTTTAATGATCCTGTTGAGGTTGAACTAGAAAACGCCCATATGGATAAATCAAACAATCGATTTTTGCAGCCAATCGATACTAGACCAGCATTTTTGTTTAATGACAAATTTACTGGGGCGGATATTGGTACGGCTACACATACTGTTTTGCAGTATTATGATTACACGCTTGATGCTTCAGACCAACAATTGGAGCTAGAGATTCAGCAATTGGTTGATCAACATAAATTGAATCCAAATATCATCCCTCACTTACATCTAGATCAGATTAAATGGTTTGTTAGAGGCGAATTTGCGCAGAAGTTTAGAGAAAATCCGGATAAGCTTTTCCGTGAAATAGACTTTTCAAGCTTATTGCCTGCTAAGAAATTATTTGATGATTTCTCTGATGAAAATGCAAAAATCCTGGTTCACGGTACGATAGATGGATATTTTGTTGAAGATGATGGTATCATTTTATTTGACTATAAGACTGATTATGTTGATAAAAAGAATTTAGATTCAGCAATTGAATTGATCAAGCAAAAGTATCAAGGACAATTGCGCTTGTATGAACAAGCTTTAACTTCATTTAGCAATTTAAAGGTAAAGGCTAAGTATTTGATTTTACTTGATGCGCAGGAGATAGTAGAAATAGTTTAGTTAGTAGAAAGGAATAGGGATTAACTAATGTCGCAAATTTTTGATGATGAGACATTTGCAGTTGTAGATCTAGAGACAACGGGGACCCAAAGGGAAAATGGTAATCATATCATTCAATTTGGATGTGCAATTGTCAAAAAAATGAAGGTTGTGAAAACCTATTCTTTCATGATCAATCCTAATTGTGATATTCCAATGTCCATTCAAAATTTGACTGGAATCACCAATGAGGATGTGGCTAATCAACCAGATTTTTCTCATTATGCTCAAAAGATAGTAGAAATTCTAGAAGGAACTACTTTTGTAGCTCATAATGTTGCCTTTGACTTACCATTTTTAAACTACGAATTGACGCAACATGGCTATGAAGCATTGACAAATAGAGCCATTGATACAGTTGAATTAGCTAAAATTGCCTTTCCGACCTTGCCATCATACAAGCTGAGCGATCTGACATCTAGTTTAGGAATTAAACATACAGATCCTCATAAGGCAGATTCTGATGCTTATGGAACCGCCATTTTATTGATTGAGTGTATCCAGCAATTCGAGAAACTACCTCAGGCCACTTTAAACACATTGAGTTCTCTTGCTCGGGGACTTGTTAGAGATACATCTTGGATCTTTAAGAAAATTGCAGACGATTATCGTCAACATCGTTATCCTTTATCTAAAGACTACATTCAAATTCGAAATATCGTTTTGCAACGTCAGATAGTCGGAAATACTAACGAAGTAGCTACTGATAAAACTTTTCCAACAAGTGATGCAGAAAAAAGGAAACTGCTCAAAGGAAAGCTTAACTATCGTCAAGAACAGATAAAACTAATTAACAAGATTCATCAGTTTGTTGACGATGACTTTGAACGTGCGATGATCGTAGAATCGCCTAACGGTACAGGAAAAACGTTTTCTTACTTGTTTGCTTACGCTTATAGTTTGTATTCTAGCCGAAAACTAGTGATCGCTACGCCTACCAAAATCTTGCAGGAACAAATCTTAAAAAAAGAAATTCCACAACTTCTTGATATAACCAAATTGGATATTAGAGCTGAAATAGTGAAGTCGAGCCGACATTATATTGATTTGGACGGATTTGTTCAGAGTATCTTTAAGGATACTCAAAATAGAGCTAGTTTAGTTCTGAAAATGCGAATCTTGGTTTGGCTGACTAAAACAAAAACTGGTGACCTTGATGAACTACAATTAACAAATTACAATAGCCCATTGTTTAATCAGATAACTCATCCAGGTGATGCACGTGTTGGAACGCATTTTGCTAAAGTTGACTTTTGGAATTTAGCTAGACAGCGCCAAGAGACAGCTGACATCTTAATCACGAACCATGCATACCTAGCCAACCACTTCACTGATAATATTTGGGGACAGAATCCTTATCTAGTAATTGATGAGGCTCATAGATTTAGTGATAATGTTTTGAGTTCACGCAATGATGCTTTGCAGTTTGAAGCGATTTGGGGAACTTTGAGCCACTTGCGCAATCTGCTTACTTTCTCTGATGATAGTATTCAAAATATCTTGAACGATGATCTAGGTTTCAATTTAAGAATTCAGAAGCTTGATAGTAAAATTTTGGATTTGATCTATACTATCAACTCATTACAGAAATATCTGTATTATAAACCAGCAGATGATAGTGATTATACTCAGCTGCCAAACGATAGTGTCAAAGTAAGTTTCTTAGGAAAAACACTATTTCCTGACAACAGCCCAATTTTTCAGGAATTTTCAAAATTTGAAGTTCAACTTGAAGAAGTTCGTCAGGCAACTAGCAATATCATGGATCGATTGTATCAAGAAGATAATGTTTTTATTATTAATAACAATAGTATTTTGAATGAATTGACTGATGTTCTTGATCAGCTTGATTTATATCTTGAAAAAAGCTATCAATTTGTAGATATGCTGAATGATAAAGATCATCTGCAAGAAAAAGGATTTATTCTAAATATTACTAATAATGAGGATCCACTAAGTACCAATTTACATTGGCTAATGTTAGATGTCTCAGAAGAATTGGAACAAATTTATAGTCGATTCGATCATTTGTTGTTCATAAGTGCTACACTAACTGATAATGATAAATTTGATTATTCAATTAGGCAGCTTGCAATTGAACAGTTAGATCCTCTTACTTATATTGGAAATAGTACTTTTAATTTTGAGGATAAGCTAAAGGCGTTTATCATAGAAGATATGCCAGATCCAAATTCTCCGGCTTATGCTGATAATCTGGCGAAAGTTATTGCTCAGAATTTTACCCAAAGCTCGCACGTATTGGTTCTGATGACCAATCTTGATCAGATTAAGCAGGTTTTTGAGAAGCTTGTTTCTTATGAAGAAATCAAGGATTATGAGTTATTAGGGCAGGGGGTTACAGGTTCTAATAACAAGATCGCTAAGAGATTTTCTATTGCGCCAAAGACCATTTTATTGGGAGCAGATAGCTTTTGGGAAGGAATCGATTTCCATGATTGCGGGATTGATGATGTGATTGTAACAAGATTGCCATTTGAGTCACCAGATTTACCAGAAGTACATTTGAGACAAGAATTTTTGGCTAACCAAAATATCAATTTCTTTGAGAATGATACTTTACCTAGAGCGGTAATTCGCTTTAGACAAGGAATAGGTAGGTTGATTCGTGGTGAATATGATTCGGGTAGATTTACCGTTTTAGATTCAAGAATTCTTACTCAAAGATATGGTCATGAATTTATTGAGACCATACCGGTAGAGGCCAAAATTATTCCGCAAAAAAAACTTAAGAATGAAGTTGAAAAGAAACTATGATTTTAAGAGACGATACACGACAGGTAATTAGATTTCTCCTAGGAGTCTTAGTAGCAGTAATAGTTCTATTCTTCGGAAGCATCTTTGTTTTTTATAAAGCAGGATCTACAAGTAGAACCCACGACAAAACGATGCTTAATGTAGCTAAACAAAAAACACCAATTGTTCAAGTTGATCGTTATTATCATCTAAATCGTGGTACAAATAGCTACGCTTTGGCAGGCAAGAGCAACAAAAAAGCAAGTTATTACTTTGTCTATTTACCTAAAAGCAAAAAGGCTTTCTTGTATGAAGCAAAAAAAGGCTTTACACAGACGGAAATTATTGATAAATTTAAAAAAAGTTACAGGAATAAATCTATCAGCTCTATTAATTTTGGCTGGTACCAAGGTAATCCTGTTTGGGAAATTGCTTATAAAAATTCCAATCATAAATTAGGCTACGTTATGTATAATTTTAAAAACGGAATTGAGATAAACAAGGTCGATAATTTATAGTTTTTTTGGTATCATATAGACAGTAAAAATAAAAGGTGGATAGTAATTTTATGACAGAATTAATTTCAATTAAAGACTCTTCCAAATACGTCGGTGAAGAGGTTAGAATGCATGTTTGGTTAACTGATAAGCGTTCAAGCGGAAAGATTATCTTTTTGCAGTTGCGTGATGGTACAGCATTTTTCCAAGGTGTTGTTAGAAAAGAAAACGTTTCTGAAGAAGTATTTGCAGCAGCAAAATCTTTGTACCAGGAAGCAAGTTTCTACATTACAGGTACTGTACATGAAGATACTCGTTCACACTTTGGTTACGAAATCCAAATTTCTGATTTAGAAGTTGTTACTAACAATGAAGGATACCCAGTAACTAACAAGGAACACGGTGTTGATTTCTTATTGGATCACCGCCACCTTTGGTTAAGAAGTCGTCGTCCTTTTGCAATTATGCAAATTAGAAACACTTTGTTTAAGGCAACTGTTGACTTCTTTGAAAAAGAAGGTTTCATCAAGTTTGATGCTCCTTTCTTTGTTCACTCTGCTCCAGAAGGAACTACTGAATTATTCCATACTGAATACTTCGACCATGACGCATATTTATCACAATCTGGTCAATTATACGGTGAAGTAGGTGCTGAAGCATTCGGTAAGATCTTTACTTTTGGTCCAACTTTCCGTGCTGAAGAATCTAAGACCCGTCGTCACTTGACTGAATTTTGGATGATGGAACCAGAAATGGCTTGGATGCACCAAGATGAATCTCTTGATATTCAAGAAAGACTTTTGGCATACATTACTGGTCAAGTTTTGGAAAAGAACCTTTACGAATTGAAGTTGCTAGGTAGAGATCCTGAAAAGTTACGCCCAACTGCTGAAGGTAACTTTACTAGACTTAGCTACGATGATGCTGTTAAGATGCTTCAAGATGCTGGTCGCGACTTTAAGTGGGGTGACGACTTTGGTGCACCTGACGAAGCATTCATTTCAGAGCAATTTGACCGTCCATTCTTCATTGTTAACTATCCAACAGCTATCAAGCCATTCTATATGAAGAAGAATCCTGAAAACCCTAAGGAATACCTATGTGCTGATGTATTAGCACCAGAAGGATACGGCGAAATCATGGGTGGTTCTGAACGTGAAAGTGATTACGAAACTTTGAAATCACAAATTGAAGAAGCTGGACTTAACTTAGACGATTACGAATGGTACCTAGACTTGCGTAAGTTCGGTAGTGTTCCTCACTCTGGATTTGGTATGGGATTTGAACGTGTAATTGCTTGGATTTGTAACTTAGACCACGTTCGTGAAGCAATTCCATTCCCAAGAACTATTAATCGTTTACGCCCATAGTAAAAAATATAATGGATCAGTTAAAAAGCAGAGCATAGTTTAACTATTTCTGCTTTTTCTTTATCTTTTATCTGTGAGGGAAAAGAATGAATTACAATGATTATCGGCGAATAGGATTTTCTACCCTGCAAAATTCACTTATCGCTTATTATTCCAAATTGAATATTTCTGATGCAGAATTTGTCTTAATTGTTCAATTGGAAGCTTTTTTCCAAAAAGGAGATAACTTTCCTTCTAATGAAAAAATTGCTGCTAATACTAACATGTCTGTTTCGGAAATTGCAGGATTAATTCAACGACTAATTGAAAAAAATTATCTAACGATTGAACAAATTACTGATAATCAGGGAAGAATTGGTAATTGTTACAGTTTGGCTGGACTTTACGATCGATTAGAAGAATACTTAACTAACAATGTTGTTATTAAAGCAGACAACAAACAAGAAATTAAGCCTGCAGATAATATTGACAATAGCCCAATAAATCTTTTGCTTAGAAAGTTTGAAATTGAATTTGGGCGTTACCTTAGTCCGATTGAACGAGAAGAAATTGCTGCATGGATTGAAGCTGACCACTATTCACCAGATATCATTGAATTAGCCTTAAGAGAGTCAGTTTTATCGCAGGTATACAGTTTGAAATATGTTGATCGAATTCTGTTAAATTGGCAACGTCATAATTTAAAAACAGCTGAAGATGTATCCAGATTTTTGAAAAGGAATAGATAATTATGGATAAAACTAGCAATCTGTTAACTGATCAAGAAGCACGTGAGGTTTTGGAACAAATCGGTGCAATGTATCCTGATGCAAAAGGCGAATTATATTGGGATAACCATTTTCATTTACTATGTGCGGTTTTAATGAGTGCACAAACGACTGATAAGATGGTCAATAGTGTTATGCCAAAGTTCATTGAGGATTTTCCAACACCTGGTGACTTGGCTGATGCAGATATTAAGGATATCGAGAATGATATTTCTAAAATCGGCTTGTATCACTCTAAAGCAAAACATCTAAAAGCAACAGCGAAGATTTTGCGAGATAAATACAATAGCGAAATACCTGCTGATAAGAAAATCTTGATGTCTTTGCCTGGGGTGGGAGAGAAAACTGCCAATGTCGTCTTAGCTGAAGGATTTGGCATCCCTGCAATTGCTGTCGATACTCATGTGGCTAGAATATCTAAGAAATTTAAAATTGTTGCTCAGGATGCTAAGCCTCATGAGATCGAAAAAAGACTAGAAGAGATATTGCCAAAAGAAGAGTGGATTCACACTCACCATGCAATGATCCACTTTGGAAGATATACTATGCCTGCCAGAGCTAAAAATCCAGATCCATATTCATATCTAACTAAGAAAAAATAATATTGAACAAACCAAAAGAATCTAGTGATGTTTTTTCAAACAATTCACTAGATTCTTTTTTGTTAATTAATCATTGTTATGACTTGTAGACGAGCTTGAATTTGATTGCGCAGACGAACTACTTTGAGAACTTGAAGATGAAGATCTTGAACTAGAGGAACTTGATCGAGAGCTACTTGATTGACTTGATGAACTACTTTGACTAGAACTAGTCTGAGTGGTTACAGTATTAGTTTGTTCATCGTTTGTATCTGTTTCTTCATCGTCTTCGTCATAGCTAGCATCATCAATGATTCCAGCAGGAGCATGACCTCTAACGAATAGTTGCCATTGACCACTTTGGCCAGCAGATGCAACTTCAGGTGGGTTAGAATTCTTAACAATCTTTGCTCTGATAACAGAAGATGGTTTTTCCCAATTTAAGTTTTTCTTGGATTGCATTAAATAAGTCATCATGTACTTATACATTAACTGAGCAGAATATTGGCCATCTCCAAAAATTGAACCATCCTTCAAATTATCATAACCCGTCCAAACGCCCATTACATAGCTTCTAGTATAACCAACAAACCATGAATCTTTTGGCGTAGAAGCGTAGGATGGGTACTTAGCTAATTCTTCATCAGAATACTTAACAGTTCCTGTTTTACCAGCTTGATATAAACCATCGATTTGTGCTTTTGTACCAGATCCAGATTTAATTACTCCTTTAAGCATGTCAGTAATCATGTAAGCAGTTGACTTCTTCATGACTCTAACACCACTAGAATCGTAATTTCTAGTTAGGCCATCTGGAGTTTCTATCTTCGATACAAACTGTGGCTTATGGTAAATACCGCCAGTCGCAAATGCAGAGTAAGCACCACTCATTTGTAAACTTGAAGCGTTAGCACCAATGGCTACAGAAAGGCCAGACTTGGCTGAAACATTGACGCCCATTCTCTTAGCAAAAACAGATGCCCGAGCCATCCCGACTTCAGCTAAAGTCTTAACAGCTGGCACGTTTCTTGATTGTTCAAGCGCATATCTCATGGTCATGTCGCCCATATATTTATTATCCCAGTCATATAACTGAATATTAGTACCAGGGTATACATACTTGCTGTCATCCAAAATATGTGCTGTTGACCAGTTTAAGTATTGAATAGCAGGAGCATAATCCAAAACAGGTTTGATTGAAGAACCTGTTGACCTACCTGTTTGAACGGCACGGTCAAGACCAAGCTGAATGGATGGCAGGTGACGACCACCCAGAATTGCAACAACGTGTCCATTATTAGGATCAATTACGGTTGCACCGATTTGCATTTTGTTGTCTGTGAATGGAACAGTTCCATCGTTTGCTAGTTTGTAGAGCTTGTTTTGTGCTTTTTGATCAATATTGATTGTGATCTTAAGGTTATCAGTATAAGGATCAAAGCCTTTGCTTTTAACTTCAGAAATTACTTCTTTGATATAAGGGTCATCAATTTTGCGCAATTTAGATTCGCTACTTGACGTATGTTTCTTCAATCCTTTGGTGATGCTTTCATTTACAGCTTGCTCATATTGTTGCTTGCTAATCTTATCATTATTGAGCATCGCCTTTAATACAACGTCTCTTCGATATTTAGCATCCTTTGGATAAAGATATGGATCATACGCTACAGGTGCATTTGGCATCCCGGCAAGTAGGGCAGTTTGTGCAAGATCTAATTTCTTAAGAGACTTATGGTAGTAGTAATTTGCTGCTGTTCCCATACCATAGTTTCCATAATTCATGTAAACCTTATTGATGTAAAACTCTAGAATTTGATCTTTTGAATATTCTCTTTGAATTTTCATAGCTAACCAAGCTTCTTGAGCTTTACGCTTTAGCGTACGTTGAGATGCATCAGTTGAAAACACCGTCAATTTTACGAGCTGCTGGGTGATAGTTGAACCACCAGCTGCAATACTATTGCTTTTGGCATTAGTAATGACTGAAGCTGCAATTCTGATTGGATCAACCCCAAGCTTGTCGGTATAGAATCTTTTATCTTCAACAGAAACAATTGCATCTTTTAAAAGTTGAGGAATTTGTTCATTTTTGACATAAATTCTTTTTTCAGAACCTAGTGACAGTAAGAATTTGCCATCATTAGTGTAAAGACTCGATGTTCCGCCACTTTGCAGTTGAGCTTGGCTAATATTAGGTGCGTCTTTAGCATAGTACGCAAAAAGGCCAATGCCAGAGACAACCACTACTAAAACTGCTAGAAATAGCCATTTAATAACTTTGACCCAGATACCACTGGATTTTCTGTTCGTCTTTCTACTTCTTCGATTATCGTTATTTGGAGAACTTCTACGCCTAGAATTATTTGTATTATTTGCCATTATCTTTTTTCCTATCTGTAATAAATTGGTCAACAGCATTTAAGTAGGGAATTGTTGGTCGAAATCCACTTTGAATTTCAATCGAATTATTCTCAATTTCCTCTAAAGTCATTGAACTTTTGTGCTTTTTATACCATTGCTGGATCACAAAGCTAGCTGGCGTTACAAAAAATCTTCCCAAGCTGGTAAATCCAATAATCGTAAAACAGATGCCATTTTGTTTTAGACAAGCTTCCAAATGATAAATCTGGTGTTCATGAAAGTTCTTCATTGGAAAATTAGTTTTATTTTTGGTTTCTTTAGCTTCAAAATCCAAATAGTATCCTTTATATACACCATTATAGTCAGTAGTTGATGCTTGTCTAAAATATGCTTCCTTAATTACTGCCTTAGATCTTTGAGGATAGTCAACTTTAACGATTTGAATTGGGGTTGGCTTTTTATGAACAACGGCAATTTCTTTTTCTAAATAATACTTATTAGACTCATTAATTTGTTGTTCTAGAGTCATCCCACGATCCGAAAAGTTGACACCTTTACGATGTTCATACTTTTTTCTGATTTTCGGCTGTTTAGCCTGATTAAAAATGGGTAAAGACCCATTAGGATATTTGACCATCATTATCACTCCTGTTAGCATTATAGCAATAAAGAACTTTTTTTTGAATAAGGGGCAATTTTACAAAAATGGAACGGCTATGGGTTACTGGTTATCGAGCATATGAACTTAATGTTTTCGGCGATAAGGATCCTAAAATTCAAGTTATAAAATATGCGTTAAAGCAGCGCCTAGTTAGTCTACTTGAGGAAGGCGCATTGGATTGGGTTATTACCGGAGCCAACCTAGGAACAGAACAATGGGCAGCAGAGGTCGCGCTTGAATTAAGAGAAGAGTATCCTCTAAAAGTTTCAGTAATTATACCATATGAAAACTTTGCCGATAGGTGGAATGACTCAAATCAAAGCAAATTTTTAAATTTAAAAAATCAAGTAGATTTCTTTGCATCAACTTCCAAAACTCCATACAGTAGTCCAGCGCAATTACGCAATTATCAAAATTTTATGTTGAAACATACAGACAGTGCGTTAATGGTCTATGATACGGAATATCCTGGCAAACCAAAGTACGACTACAGCTTGATCCGAAAGTATCAGGAAAGCGAAAATTATGAGCTTGATTTACTTGATTTCTATGATTTGCAAAGTTTTGCTGAAGAGTACTCTGAAAAGAATCGAAAAGATTATTTCTAAATATAAAGGTTTTGCTAAAGTGCACATAGCAGTTTATTAGTATGGTATTTTTTGCTAAAATATTACATAAGTGTAAAGGAGCTGTCAGAGATGGCAAAATTAAGTGATGTAAAATTATCATCAGAAGATATTTTAAAAAAGACATTTAAAACGAAGGTAAAAGGGTATGACCCAGACGAAGTTGATACTTATTTGGATCAAATCATATCTGACTATGGAGTTTTTCGACAAATAATCGAAGATCTATATGGTCAAATCGGTGACTTGCAAGGCAAGTTAATTGAAGCTCAAAAGAGTAGTAAAGCTGTTGTAGCAAAGCCAAGTGTGGAAAAAGATACTGAAGAAATCAAAACTTATACTCCAGTTAACAAACGTCCACACATTAGCAAGAATAGTTTCGAAGATAGTATATCTTTAGGCGAAACTTCTACTAATATGGCAATCATCCAACGAATTTCTACTCTTGAAAGAAAAGTTTATAATCTAGAACAACGAGTTTATGGCTTACAAAAGCAATAAAGTTTGTTATAATGTTTGATAGTGTGAGTTTTGTGCAGTCGCGGTTAGCTATAAGCTAGCTGAGGAAAGTCCACGCACGCACAAGCTGCGATGCTTGTAGTGTTCGTATTCAGCCTAATAAGCTGGAGGATTTTTATAATCACGGCGGAGAACGTGCTAAATCATTTTGACATGCATTAGTATCCTGGAAAGTGCCACAGTGACGTAGCAGAGTCGGAAACGACTCTGGTGGAACGAGGTAAACCCTGCGAGCGTGCAACCCAAATTTGGTGGGGGCGTCTTGATCTAAGGAATTGAACTAAAGATCAGGTTGATTTATTCAAAGATAGATGGCTGCAGACAGTGATTTGCCAAAATCACTAGAACAAAACGTGGCTTATAGAAATTCACATTGGCAGAGTTGGACTTCGAATGGAGTCCAACTTTTTTAATTTAAGAAAGAGATTACTATGAAGAAATATACACTCTACGCTACAATGGGAGCGGGCTTTGAAGCAGTTGTAGCCAAAGAACTCAAGGAATTGGGGTATGAGACCAAAACTGAAAATGGACGAGTATTTTTTGAGGGTACTCAAGAAGATATAGTTAGAACTAATCTTTGGCTTAGAACAGCTGATAGAATTAAGATTTTGCTGCAAGAATTTAGAGCAACGAGCTTTGAGCAACTATATGATCAAGTCTACAGTTTTTCATGGGCTGATTTATTACCAGTAGATGCACAATTTCCTGTTCAAGGCCGAGCTGTTAGATCAAAATTGCATTCTGAACCAGATATTCAATCAATTACCAAGAAGGCCATTGTTAACAAAATGGTTGATCAATACCACCGTAGAGGCTTTTTGCCAGAAACTGGGAATAAATATCCGTTAGATGTGCACATCTACAAAGATGTGGCTAGAATATCTCTTGATACTACTGGAGAAAGTTTATTCAAGCGTGGATACAGAGTTGAACATGGTGGCGCACCATTAAAGGAAAATTTTGGTGCTGGTTTATTAAGACTAACACCATATAACGGTACACACCCATTGATCGATCCAATGACTGGATCAGGTACATTAGCTATCGAAGCTGCCTTGATGGCCAAAAATATTGCTCCGGGAACTTGGAGAAAATTTGCATATGATGGCTTCGATTGGTTTGATAGTAGTTTGCATAAGACAATGTTAGAAGAAGCTTCAACCAAGGTTAAGCCATTAGAAGCACCGATCTGGGCTAGCGATATTGACCAGTCTGTTTTAGAAATTGCCAAACTGAACGCTCACAATGCTGGCGTTTTGCAAGATATAAGATTTAAACAAGTAGCAGTAAAGGACTTCACCACTGATTTAGAAAATGGAATTATTATTGCCAACCCACCTTATGGTAAACGACTTAAAGATCGTGAGTCTGCAGAAAAGCTTTATCAAGAAATGGGAAAAGTCTTTTTACCTATGGATAGTTTCAGTCAATATTACTTAACAGCTGATCAAAACTTTGAAAAGTATTTTGGCAAAAAAGCAACAAAGAAAAGAAAGTTATTCAATGGAAATCTTCGCGTAGATTTCTATCAATATTGGGTTAATAAAAAATGATTACTTCCGACTTAAACACAGAGATTTGGGTTATTTCCGACACTCACTTGATTGCTGACAGTTTGCATGATAATGGCCAAGCATTTTCGCGTATGCAAAAAACAAGCCAAGGTAAAGATTTGTATTACCAAGAAACAGCTTTGGCAGCTTTTGCTAGAATGGCAGAAAAGAAAAGACCTGCTGCAATCGTTGTTACTGGCGATGTGACTTTTAACGGCGAAAGAGTCTCAGCTGAAAAGTTTGCACAAATTTTTTCAAAAATGACAACTACCAAGTTGCTAGTTGTTCCTGGCAATCACGATATTTTCGATGGCTGGGCTAGAGAATTCCACGGTAAAAAGCAATACTATGCTGGCGAAATTAGTCCAAGATTTTGGAAAATGATTTTTAACAAATGCTACCGCATAGCAGAAAGTGAAGACGACAGTTCACTTGCTTACAGTGTTAAGTTGAATTCTCAGTACTTGCTTTTAATGTTAGATTCAAACTATTATGGAAAAGAAGAAACGACAGAAGCACCACATACGCGTGGTGGCATTAATAAAGAGCAGCTCAAATGGATAGAAGGGCAATTGAAATATGCCAGCAAAGAGAACTTGCGTCCAATCATTTTTATGCATCACAATTTATATGCACATAATCCAGCCGTTGATCGGGGATATGTGTTAGATAATGCGAATGAGTTGCGAAGATTGTGTAGTCGCTATAATGTTAAACTAGCTTTTTCCGGTCATATTCATGCGCAAAACATTTTGGGTCCGCAGGATATGACGCCAACTACGGAAATTGTCACATCAAGTTTTGGCTCTAATGATCAAGGATATGGAGTTGTTAGATTACACTCAAGACATATAACCTACATCCGAAAGGAATTTAACATGGCTGCTTATCTAACTGAAAAGGAAAAGCAGGACTATACATTACTACATTTTCGGGATTATTTAGAGACCTTGCAATTAGGTACAATCGCAGCTGACTTGATGCAATCGGACCTTAAGAAAAATCATAACAATCTTGACTTGATTAGAAAGATGGGCAAGCTTTTTGCAAAGATGAATTATAATTTCTATACAGGTTATAATCACTTGAGTGAAGCAGAATTATCAAAAATTCGCTCATCAGAAGAATATAAAGTTTTGATCAAACAACATCCAGAGTATAGGTTGTATCTAAAGACTTTATACGATACTAGCAGTCACAGCAATTTGCAAGCTAGAATTAATTATTAGAGATGCCATATATGGAAAAAACTACTAACAAAAAACATTTTGTGTTTTTGGGAACAGCCGGCATAATTTACTACAGTTGGTTGTTTGTTATCCTTTTTGTAGGACTTGTCATAACTTATGAAGGAACAGAAAAGATTAATTGGCTGGCTATTGGTATTTTGGCTGTAGCTTTAATGGCCTTCATTTATACTTGGATTTCTTCATTTTATAATGATAAGTATCTAAAATTGCCTTATTCAAAGAAAAGGCAAATCAATCAAGAACCTGAACTGATCGGTTCATGGAAATTCTTTAAAGTGTATCGATTACAATTAAATTCGATCAAGAAATACATGTTGTTGAGAATTGAAAAATAAAAAACTATGATCTTAGCATTATGATATTGATATAGTAATGCTGAGATCATAGTTTTTGCTTATAGATCGATTATTTTTCCTTGGTCATCAAAATAAGAATCAATATCGCGATGCCAAATCATGGCGATCGCATGTTGACCAACGTGAACGCCAACTACTGGTCCAATGATGCTACTTTCAAGTTTTACTGTTGGAAAGCTTTCTTCATAATCGTTTAACCAATCAGATTTTCGATCTGGATCAAGTGCATCAAAAACTGTGCTTTCGATTGGATATGAAACAGAAGCGATGCTATTGGCAAAGTCTTTTTTGATGTGTTGATATGCTCTTTTATATTGTCTTTCCTTAGCAATGGCTTCGATCTTTCCTTCGTTTTGGACATCCATTGCCAGAATAGGTTTTATCTTAAGCATACTTCCAACAAAGCTAGCCGTATTTGATAATCTACCTGTTCTTTGCAAGTACTTTAGATCATCAACGACAAATCTTACCTTAATAGTATCTCTAAAATCAGTCAAATATTTGATGATAGTATCTGCGTCAGCACCAGCTTGAACCAATTTAGCTGCTAGCAATACCTCATGAGCTAAGCCGGCACAAGTAACCTTTGAATCGAATAGGTGAATCTTTATTCTATTTTCATTATTTTTCTCAGCAGCTAATGTACTATAGAAACTAGAAATACCACTTGAGATAGTGATGACAATCACATCAGTATACCCTTGTTCAACGTAGCGATCGATATATTCTTGAAAGTCTCCAATAGATGGCTGAGAAGTAGTTGGCAAATTCTCTGCTTCAGATAGTTTATGGTAGAATTCTTCAAATTTTATATCAATCATATCGCGATAAATTTGATTATCCCAAATGAGCGGAATAGGAATAACATCTATTTTGTATTCTTCAAGTTGTTGACTAGTTAAATAAGCTGAACTGTCTGTCAAAATTGCAATTTTCATTTTTTATGCCTCAATTCTTTTACTTATTTTCATTCTAATATAAAAAGTGTGATTAGAAAATATTTGCTATAATTAATTAGTACAAAAAGAATGGGTTATAAGGATTGTGAATCGTAATATGAAATATATTTATTTTTTGATTAGTCTTATCGCAGTTGGCTTAGATCAAGGTCTTAAAGCTTACATAGCTACTAATTACCAAATTGGAGAAGTTCATTCAATTATTCCAGGATTGATTTCTTTTAATTATCTACAAAATAATGGTGCTGCTTGGAACATTCTTCCAGGACAAATGTGGCTATTTTACATTATCAGTATTGTAGCTATAGTTATCTGCGTTTATTATATTTTAAGCTCTAAAGAAAACAACGCTCTCTTCAAGTGGGGTGTAGCGTTAGTTCTAGGTGGAGTAATTGGTAACTTCATTGATCGTTTACATTTAAAGTATGTTATTGATATGATCCAATTGGATTTTGTACATTTCAATATCTTTAACATTGCTGATTCTGCCATTACGATTGGCGTTGGAATAATTTTTATTTATCTAATTTTTATTGAAGGAAAAGAAAATAATGTCAAATAGTTATGAATTAGTTATTCAAGACGAAAAAGGAAGATTAGACAAGGTTATTGCTGAAAAATTGTCTGATCTTTCAAGAACTCGAATCAGAGAATTGATTGATAGCCAAAACATTTTAGTGAATGATAAAAAGGAAAAGGCATCGTATAAAGTGCAAGCAGGGGATAAAATTGTTGTGAACGTTCCTGCATTAGAGCCTTTGAATGTAGAAGCAGAAGATATTCCATTAGATATTGTTTATGAAGATCAGGATGTGATCGTAGTTAATAAACCTCAAGGCATGGTTGTGCATCCCTCTGCAGGTCATCCAAATTATACTTTAGTCAATGCATTGCTTTATCACACCAAGGATTTGGCAGCTAGTCCTGAAGGTTTTCGCCCAGGTATCGTTCATAGAATTGATAAAGATACTTCCGGTCTGTTGATGATTGCTAAAAACCCTAAGGCAAGAGAATCTTTAGAAGATCAACTTGCTCATAAATTGAATAAGCGACTATATTTAGCAATTGTTCATGGTAATTTTGGCGAATCAGCTGGTAAAATTGACGCTCCAATTGGACGAAATCCTTCAAATCGAAAGCAAATGGCTGTAGTTGAAAATGGCAAATCAGCAGTGACGCATTTTAAAGTCTTAGAACAGTTTAAAGGATATAGTTTGATTCAGTGTCAATTAGAAACTGGCCGAACTCACCAGATTAGAGTTCACATGGCTTATATCGGCCACCCAGTTGCTGGGGATCCTTTATATGGACCAAGAAAAACACTTAAAGGCAATGGTCAGTTTTTACATGCAAAAGTATTGGGATTTAATCAACCAACTAGTGGTGAATGGCTAGAATTTTCTGTTGATGTTCCGGAGATTTTTGAACAAACATTAATTAGACTTAGAAACAAGTAAGCGTGGAATCATGAAAAGATATTTGATTTTGGAAGATGGTAGTTCTTTTATTGGTGATGGTATGGGAGCTAGTATAATTTCTACCGGTGAATTAGCAATTCAAACTGGAAATTACGGCTACCAAGAAGCTTTAACAGATCCAACTAATGCTGGAAAAATATTGGTTTTTACTACGCCAATGATTGGTAATGTGGGAATCAATGCCATTGATTATGAAAGTATAGATCCAGCAATCAAAGGAATCATTGTTTCGGATATTGCCATCAACATTACTGATAATCCTGCCTTTCAGGATCTACAAACCTTTTTAAGTGAAAAGAATATTCCTGCAATCTGCAATGTTGATACAAGAGCATTGGTTCATAAGTTGACAGAAAAGCGGACGATCAAAGCATCAATTATGGATACAAACGATGAGCATGCATTTGATCAAATTCGTGCCTTAGTTTTGCCTAAAAATAAGTCTTCACTTGTATCGACTAAAAATGCTTACGCTGCCCCAAATGTTGGCAAGACTGTAGCCGTTATTGATTTGGGATTGAAACACTCAATGTTACGGGAATTGTCATTAAAACAAGTAAACGTTACTGTTTTGCCTTATAATGCCAGTGTTAATGATTTAGAAAACATTCGTCCGGATGGAATCATAATTTCAAATGGACCGGGCAAACCTCAAGAAGTCCTCAAAAACTTGCAGGCTATTTTTGATCATTATTTAGGTAACTGTCCAATTTTAGGAATAGGGTTGGGATTCTTAGCAATCAGCGACTACTTAAAATATGAGTTGATTGACCTACCACATATTTTTAACGGAATTAACTACCCAGTTGTTGAACAGGGGACTAATGAGCTATGGCAAGTGGCAATGAATATTGATCAATTAGTTCTCCCAGATAGTATCAAAGATCATATGAGTCAAGAGTACTATGACTTACATACAGAATTACTAGCTGGCTATGTCTTTCAAGATAAAAAGATTGTTGCTACGGCTTTTAATCCTGAAGGAGCCCCAGGAAGTTTAGATGCCCATAAAATATTTACGACTTTTTTAGATATGATGGAGTAATTTAACAATGCCTTTAGAAAATGATTTAGATAAAGTTTTAATAATAGGGTCGGGACCATCTCTAGTTGGTAGCGTTGCAGAAATGGACTTGTTGGCAATGGATGCTATTGACGCCTTAATTGAAGATGGCATTCAAGTTGTTCTAGTCAATCCTAATCCGGCTACAGTATCGACTGATAAAAGAGAAAACCTTACGGTTTATCTTGAGCCAATGACGCTTGACTTTTTTAAGCGAATTTTGCGAATGGAAGAACCGGATGCAATTATAACTGCATACGGATCAACTACCAGTCTAAAAATCACCAAAAAATTATTACAAGATGGAATTCTTCAACAGATGCATATTCGCTTGCTTACTCTTAACAATCTTATGCTTACAATGGAAGATCAACGCAAGCGTAACAAATTTCTTGCAGATTTAGGGCTTAATGTAAACTTCTCTTGGCAACTAAATGATAAATTGATCGCTAGCAAAGTTGATGATATCTCTAACGAGATTGAACATACGATCACTTTTCCAGTGATGGTAACCAAGTATCACCGCTACACGCATAATGAATACTTCCACTTCAAAACCGCTGATAAGTTGGTCAACTTTTTTAAGCGGGAACGGAAGAATGATGATTTCTCTTGGAAAAATTATCAATTAGTCGAGGACTTATCATCATGGGGCGAAGTAATCGTTAGTGTCGTGCGAGACCGATTAGGAAATATGGTCTTTGTCAATTTTACTGACTCAATGGAATCGGTAAAAATTAATTCTGGCGATTCAGCGATCGTTATTCCTGCCTTAACCTTGAATAATGACCAGATCCAAGAATTGCGTGCATTATCAAGACTAATTGCAAACAAATTGGAAGCCGTGGGCATTATATCCATTCACTTTGCAATAAAGCATCATGGTACGCAGATTCAAGCCAAGGTTTTAACCGTAAAATCAAGGTTAACTAGAAGTGCAGTTTGGGCACAAAGAACTGGCACATACAGCATTGGTTATGTTGTTGCCAAAATAGCGATAGGTTATCAATTGAATGAAATAGTTGACCCAATGACTGGATTAAATGCTTCAATTGAGCCAACCTTTGATACAATATCAGTTAGAATGCCGTATTGGTCTTTATCCGAATCAGGAATCAATCACTATAAGTTAAATAATGTGATGCAAGCGAGTGGAGAAGCGATCGGTATTGGACGCAATTTTGAAACGGCATTCCTAAAGGCTTTATATTCCACGATTGATCTAGATGTAGCTTGGACTGCAATTCAGAAATATTGGCAAAAAGATAAGCAAGAATTGCTGCTTGAACTCAAGGATTTCGATGAGTTACACCTAATCAAAATTATGGTTGCTATTTATAAAGGTGCAAGTTATGCGGAACTTGAGGATGTTATCAATTTGCATCCCATTTACTACCAAAAACTTAGACATATTGTCAAATTAGCCGAAAAAGTTCAAGCAACTGATGAATTAGATCAAACTTTACTATTAGAATGTAAAACTTATGGCTTTTCAAATGAGCTAATTGCCAAATTGCGACAATTGGATAGCAAAGTAGTTGATCAGTATATCGATCAAAATAATATTTCACCATCATTTATTCAAATTGATGGTTCAGCTGGATTCTATCGACCAAACTTTGAAGCATTTTATAGTGCCTATAATGTCGAAAATGAACTAGAGCCAATTAATGCACAAAAGAAAGTATTAATCATTGGTATGTTGCCACTTCAAGTTTCAGTGACGAGTGAATTTGATTACATGATAGCTCATGCGGCAGAGACTTTACATAAATTAGGATATGCTACTATTTTACTTTCAAACAATAGTGAATCCGTATCTACTCGCTATAAAAATGTTGATCGAGTTTATTTTGAACCAATTACAATGGAATCGATTTTATCCATTATCAAGATTGAAAAGATCGATCAAGTGCTGTTGCAATTTTCTGGTAAAAAGGTTAATGCTTTAAGTCAAGAGTTGATCGAACATGGCGTTAGTGTAATGGGAGAAGAAGCACCAAAGATGCATCTACTCAATAAGATGTTCGCTGATACCAAGATCAATGTTAACCGAGTGCCTTCTTTGATTTCACGAAATCCTGTTGAGATTTATGACTTCGTTAAAAAATATGATTTTCCAATTTTGATTGGTGGTTTCAGTAGATCAATCAAGCAAAAATCCGCTGTAGTTTATGATCTACCTGCAGTTGACAAATACTTGATGGAAAATGATCTAGATGAAATTACAATTTCTAGATTTATTGAAGGAAATAAATATGAAGTAACAGCTATTTCAGATGGTGAGAATGCTAGTATTCCAGGTATTATTGAACATCTTGAACAAACAGGCTCCCATGCATCAGACTCTATCGCAGTTTTCCAACCTCAAAATCTAACAGCTCAAGGTCAAGAGGAATTAGCGCAGATTACTATCTCTTTGCTTAAAAACTTACATGTTCGTGGGATTTATAATCTTCACTTTTTGAAAGTCGAAAATACTTTATATCTTCTACAGATAAAACCTTATGCTGGTCATAATGTCGCATTTCTTTCTAAATCACTTGGCAAGAATATCACCTCATGTGCAGTTGAAATTTTGGCAGGTAAGAGTTTGACAGAGCTAGGTTTTAAGGAAGAACTTTGGAAAGCAAACAACTTAATTCATGTCAAAATGCCAGTCTTTTCTTACATTAACTATTCAAGTGATAATACATTTGATTCAAAAATGAAATCATCTGGTTCAGTAATGGGGCGCGATACGTTGCTGGCTAAGGCATTATATAAGGGATATGAAGCTAGTGACTTACATATTCCTAGCTATGGGACAATTTTTATTTCTGTACGTGACGAAGATAAAGAGCGAGTAACTAATTTAGCTAGAAGATTCGATAGATTAGGATTTAAGCTGATCGCCACAGAAGGGACAGCTAATATTTTCGCTGAAGCAGGGATCACGACTGGAGTAGTAGAAAAATTGCACGAAAATTCGCATAAAATTCTTGAACGAATACAACAACATAAGATTGTGATGGTCGTAAATATCACTAACTTATCCGATATTGCTAGTGAAGATGCTATTAGAATTAGAGATCAAGCGCTATTTACTCATGTTCCAGTATTCTCAAGTATTGAAACAACTGAATTGATTCTAGATGTATTAGAATCTCTAGCATTAACTACACAACCAATTTAAAAATAAAAAAGATTGACCGATGATAGATCGTTCTGTTTATAAAACAGACAATCATTTGGTCAATCTTTTTTTAGCTAGATTCGTTTGCTTTCTACATCATCTTGCTTAGGTGTAACCTCGATAGAATTTTGTCCTGTATAAATAACAAAACCTGGCTTTGCACCGTTAGGCTTTTTAACTCGTTTATCAAGTACATAATCTACTTGAACATGGGCTGAATCTCTTGCCTTTGAAAAGTATGCTGCTATTTCTGCAGCTTCTTTAATATCTTGTTCACTAGGATCGGAGTCTTGCAAGATTACATGGGATCCAGGCATATTTTTAACATGGAACCAATAATCAGATTTGTCAGCTTTTTTGAAAGTAAGCCAATCATTTTGATAATTATTTTTACCAACAAGAACTACTTTACCAGAAGTTAGTTTAAAGCGATTAATGCTCTTTTCGGAGATCTTTTTTGTCTTACGCTTTTTATTTTTATCTTGACGTTTAATATAACCTTGGCTAATCAATTCATCTTGAATTTGGTCAATATCATCTGGTTCTGCGTTATCGATTGCAGTTTGAATAGAATCAAAATAATTTAAGTTGCTATTGGTAATCTTGATCTGTTCATTTATATGACGGATTGAATCACGCAATTTTTTGTACTTTACAAAATACCGCTGAGCATTTTTAGCTGGAGAGAGGGCAGGGTCCAATTTAATTTCGATCAAGGCATTATTTTCGTAATAATTTGGGAGCTTAACTGAGGTCATCCCAGGCTTAACACTATATAAGTTTGCATTCAAAATTTCGCCATTGATTCGATAGCCTTCAGAGTTTTCTGCTAAATCTAATTGATTCTCAAGCTTAACGAGTTTTTTAGCTAATTTTTTCTGCTCGTTTTTGACAACTTTTTCAACTGCGCCAGCCTTTTGCTTTACCCAGTCACGATTGGCTTGATATTGGTAGAATTCATCCAACGCATGGTTTAAATCTTCATCAAAAGATTCTTTTTGTAAATCTAAATGATATGGCAAATAGGTAAAAATCTTTCTTTTATTATTAGGCGATAGGAGTGTGTATGCACCTTTAACTCGCTTGAAATGATCAAAGAATATCTTTAAGGAGTTATAAGATAATTCATCTTCTAAATATCCTAAGAATTCCATTCGATCATCTTTATCCAAACCATCAAATTTAGATACAAATTCAGGCAAAGCTGGATTTTCTTTTAAAAGCTCATTGAATTGATCTTCTGTCAAAGTAAGCCCGTTTATTCCCGGCTTTAATGGAGGCAATTCATAATTAGCCTTTGGTAGCAACATTCTAGCACGATTTTCATCGGGGTTAATGCGTTTTAACAGATCAATAATTTTATTTGTACCTTGGTTATACAAAATCACATTACTGTGGCGTCCCATAAGCTCAACAGACAACACCAGCTGAACTTGATCACCCAATTCATTGCGATTGCTGAAGTGGAAATTGATAATTCGATTCAATCCTACTTGTTCAATTTTTAAAAGAATAGATCCTTCCAAGTATTTTCGCAAAACCATTACAAAAGTAGGTGCTTTATCCGGATTAGTAACTGACATATTAGTAAGGTACATTCTTGGAGATTGTGCATTAGCAGAAATTAGTAATTGTTGGTTTTGTCGATTCTTACGAAAAGTAAAAATCAAATCTTGGTTAAATGGTTGGTAGATTTTTGAAAGTTTCCCACCTTCTAGGATAGGGGAAATCGATTGTAATAGAGAGTGTATAAATAATCCATCAAATGCCAAAACAAATACCTCTTTTCAAAAATAGATACAGGTTACATTATAGCAATAAACGCAGCAACTATCCAAAAACACAAATCTTAAAATAAAGAACTTATATAAATTAGATATATCTTATATATTGTTTCACAAAAATAAGGCTGACAATAAATTGTTATGAATGATATAATTTACCTATGCTTATCACTTTGGAGAAAAAGGGTTATAAGGATGGACGTTTTATCTTTTAGTGCGATATCTGAGTATATCAAAAAGGAAATAAATCACAAATGCGGACTCAATCTTTCACAAACTAGATTATTGCTTTTTTTCTACCACAGCAATAATCAACCTCTAGCTATGGGAGAGCTGGCAAACGAGTTGCATATTTCGCTATCAACCTTGAGCAGACAATTGCAGCAGAAAAAAACTCAGGAGTATATTTCAATTACTCGCTTGCTGAATGACTCAAGCAAAAATGTTAATTTAAATTCCGCAGGGCTCAAAAAGGCACAGGAGTTGGAACAAGAATTAAGTGAAATAGAGCAGGGCTTGCTTGCTCAATTAGATGAGGATCATACGAAGATTTTTGCGTCAGAATTAGAAAAATTAAGTAAATATACCGAATAGCGTAATTGGTCGATTATGATATAGCTCGTTTTTGTGCTATAATTCCTTCTATATGAAATCGAATAATGAAGGGGTTTTCTATGAAGATTGCATTAGTGACCGATAGTACTAGTGTTCTAACTCAAAAAGAAATTGAAGAGAACAACATAATTGTGATGCCTATTCCGGTTATCATCGGAGATAAAGAATACATGGAAGGCATCGATATCACATCTGAAAAACTCTTTGAAATGCAACGAAATGGTGCCGCATTTCCAAAAACATCCCAACCAAGTATGGGAAAAATGATTGAGTTATACAATAAATTACATGCCGAAGGCTATGAGGCTATTATTGATATTACTCTATCAAGCGGTATTTCAGGATACAATTCTACTTTACAAAACATTGCTCATAATAATCCTGAGTATAACTTGTATCCATACGATTCAAAGATGACTGTTAAATTACAAGGATACTTGGTTTTAGCCGCAGCTAAAATGATCAAGTTGGGCTTTAAGCCTGATGAAATAGTTGCAAAGCTAGACAAGATTAGAGACACAATCGACGAATTATTTGTTGTTGACGATCTAATGAACTTGAGTAGAGGTGGTCGATTAAGCAATGCGGGTGCATTTATCGGCACCATGTTGCATATTAAGCCATTATTAACATTTGAAGATGGAAAAATCGTCGCATTTGACAAGATACGGTCCATGAAGAGAGCAGTATCGAGAATTGAAAAGATAGCTCTTGACCGCACTTCGGATTTGTCATACAAAGACAAGCTACGCTTATTTGTCTTTTATTCCAATGATTTAAAGCAAGCAGATGAAATCCATGACTTCATCAATTCGGAATTTCCAGGTATGCCAGTAGATGTAGCTGAGTTTAGTCCAGTTATAGCTACACACCTAGGTGAAAAGTCAATTGCGATCGCTTGGATGATTGACATCGAAAAGATAGATTTTGAAAGTTTATAAGATGAATCAAAAAAGCCACTGATTAATTTTAGTCAGTAGGCTTTTTTGTTTTTGTTTCCTTCAATAATAAAAATATTATAACCTTATTTACAAGGATAAATTCGATAACATTTTTGCTATCGCGTTAATATAACTCATTTGTTATCGGATTAAGCCAATTAATTCTAGAGATTACATTTTTGTTATTGCTTTTTATCTATGCTATTTAGGGCGTCTTTTTGCTTCTTTTGGTCAACATGAGTGTACAAATCTGTAGCTGTTGTTCCTTTTTGACCCAGTTGTTGAGCGACTAGGACTTGATCTTTAGTCACTTCATACAACTCTGAGGCTAAAGTATGCCTTAGCTTATGTGGAGTCAACGGATGACCAAAAGCAGCAGAGTATTTATTGACCATTTTTTCAATTGCATTAGTCGTCATTCTTCTTGTTTGTCCATGCCAAGTTGTCAGAAAAAACGCTACATTATTATCCAAATTATTGTAGCGTTCATTTCGAATATCTTTGTAGATATTTAAATATTCTAGAGCCCAACTTGCAATCGGAACACTGTCTTTTTGACCACCTTTTCTGACAACATCTAAACTAGATTCTTTGAGATTAAGATCTTTTAGGTTAACTCCAGCACACTCAGAAACTCTAATTCCAGTTGCTAAAATCAAAGCAATAATGGCTAAATCTCTTTCTTTATTTTGCTTAAATCCAGGCAAAGACTGGCGATTGCAATATTTTTCATAGTCATTATCTATAAACTGCAAGAACTCATACTTTCGATTTCCAGTATACATGTGCGATTCTAAAACGTGAGCCCGATAATTTAAAGTTTGGTTGCTATTCAAAGAATTGATCTTAAGCATCACATTTCGTTCAAAATAAGGATTACCATTATTGCTGTCTGCAGTAATCGTTAGATATTTATACAATGAGCGTAAAGCATTAATCGTTCGATTGATTGTAGTAGGAGAGTTTAATCTTCCTTGTTGGTTTTTAGTATGCTGCAAATTATCAATGAAAAGCATTATGTCGCTGCGGAGGAGATTCTCTAGAGTCTTAATGTCAATATCTTTATTACTTGTAGCAGAATCATAGTTTTCTTGTCGTAGCCAATCAAAAAATCTTCGAATTTCTGTTAAGTATTGATAGGTAGTAGTCAAAGAATGATGTGTACCTAAATAGTACTGTTTAACAAAATCTGGCATTTTAGATAATTCTAGTTCAATGAGTTTTAGATATTTTTGTGTTTCCATAATTGAGTTTAGTCTCCAATAAAAAATATTTACAAACTATCAATGATAGGAAATAGGGAAAAATTGCAAACCAAAACTTCAGCATCGTCACTAAAAAGCAGATAACAATAACCTAAGCGATCAAACATAATTTTTATTTGATAAAATTCATAGAGCTAGTTATAAAGCTTGAATTATAAATATTTGGTCAAGCTTATTCGTAATTTTATCCTTTACCTATCATTAAAACTATAATTTTAATGATAGCATAAAATAGCAAAAATAAATACGTCGAAATAACTCCATGTTTTATAAAATTGCTTTGATTTCCGTTCAAATTATAGACTTAAAAATATCGCTAATTGCTGATTCCATGCGCTTTTTCAATGCTTGAAAAAGCTTCTATCTATCTCAAATTACTAAATAAATCGCTATTATATCACTAATCAACTAATCATTAGTTGCTAAATTGCTAAATGTAATTCTCAAATAAATATTCAGCAATTTAAATTTATTAGTCTGATTACAGTCAATCATTCATTAGATGTATTTATTTGACCGTATGTCGATCTCAGCATAGACAAATAATCGCACTTAGGAATAATTTGTCAGATGCTTGATACAGTATAAGTTGATAATTAAGATGATCAATAAAATTATTTGCCTAAAAGTTTTTTAGTTTAGGATAAACTGTTGCGTATAACCAAAGTTATTCAAAATAAACACGATCAATTATGCCAACTTTAATTGCTACTAAAATACATTTTGATTTGCAGCTATCTTCATAATTTTTATTCAGCTTTACATAATATACATTATGCGAACATAATGATCTAATTACCAAATCACCTATCAGGACAAATAAGTTAGAATTTCGTATAATAGATCAAGTTACTAAAATCATTTAAATTGTGAGGTGTAAAAATAAATGATTAATAAATCTCGGCTTGAGGCATTAAGCGACGCCATAATTGCTATTTTAATGACTATTATGGCATTAGAAATCAAAATTCCGAACTAAACGTGGATTCTGGATAAACGTTCTTTGGTTAATGATGATGAGTTTATTTCCTATGGCTACTGGTTGGTTAAGCGAACATCCTATGGCAAAGATTCCAGCTTATTTTTATTATTTAGTATATTTATTATGGTGTATTTCCTACTATCTTTTGGAATATGTCCTTTTGATCGACAACGACATTCCCATTAAAGATAAGAGATTTAAAACACTACGTATACACAGCATTCTGGATCTTGTTTTGCTGATTTTAAGTATTATTCCGGTGATTGTTTTCCCTATTTCTGGTTTTATTTTTGTATTAATTCAAATATTTTCTTGGATAATTATCACAGAATAAGTCTTTTTTATTGTGTTTTTAGAAATAATCGTTCATAATATTAATTGAGGAAGATAGCATATGTCTCCATTATTAATGTTTGTTCTCACTTATAATATCTATACTTTTTCTAATACATATGTGATCTTTGATACCACATAATTTACATAAAAAGAATAAATTATATTTGATAATAGACATAAATGCTATAAAATAAAAATATGCATGGAAGATAGAGTATACATGCTTTAACCACTTTAGTTTATATGCGCGTAAATCGTTAACTGAATAGTGTTATTTACAGTTATAACTTTTTTCAAAAAATACTAGTGTTTATTACCCTATTTGACACAGGAACCTACATCATATAAATGCTAGCTATCAGAATTTTTTGAACTAGGTTTTGCCTATAATCTTTAGTAATCAAAAATTTATTGAAAGGATTGAGTGTTTTATGAGCATTAATCTAGGTGCTGAAATTTCTCGTCGTAGACGTGAACAAAAATTGACTCAGGAGGATTTGGCTGAATTAAGCGATCTTTCTGTGAACTTTATTTCTCGTTTGGAAAGAACCAAGGATCAGAACATCAGTATTCAAAAACTTGATTCTATTGCTCGCGCCTTAAACACCACTACTCCAGATATTGTTAACAACGCATATCGCGAAAAACAAGTCAGAAATAGTGAAGTTGTTCAAGACAGTACTCCTGTATTCATTAAGAAAGTTGCTAATGAATTGCGCAAGTTGCCAAAAGAGAGAGCAGAAAAAATGTGCAAAGCATTTATTATTCTCTTAAAGGAAGCAAACGAATAATTTGATTTCTTTAAGATTCAAAAATAGCGCCAAGCTTATACTTTGATGTAAGTAGCTTGGCGCTATTTTATTTATAATTTTTATTTAGAAACTTCATCTAAAATTTCAATTGTTGAAATAACAACTGAATCTATAGGACGATCCATGCTGTCTTTTTTACTTTTAGCAATTGTATCAACAACATCCATTCCTTCAATTACATGTCCAAATACTGTATGACGACCATCAAGCCATGGGGTTCCACCTTGCTTATATGCCTTGATGATTTCTTTAGGATAACCAGCAGGTTCCATTTCTCTTATGTATCTTTTTGGCATGTTCTTGTTTTGAACGATAAAGAATTGACTTCCGTTAGTATTAGGACCAGAGTTGGCCATTGATAAAGCCCCTCTTAAATTGAATAAATTACGAGAGAATTCATCTTCAAATGGATGTCCCCAAATACTCTCACCACCTGTACCATCACCTTTAGGATCCCCTCCTTGAATCATAAAGTCGCTGATTACTCGGTGGAAAGTAGTGTTGTTATAGTAATCCTTCTTTGCTAAACGAACAAAGTTTTCTACTGTCATTGGAGCCTCTTTAGCAAATAGAACTACCTTTATATCACCTTTATTGGTTTTGATAACTGCAGTTGGTCCTTCCAACTTATCTAGGTTTAATTGTGGAAACAAAATCTGTTCCTCCTATAGCATAAATTAGAAAAGACGGCTAGAGTTAGTCGTCTTTTCCCTCTTTTTAAAGTTTTAAAAGCTTGATCTTATCCTTCGAAAGCTTCAGTCAATGGTGGAACTACTTGCTTCTTTCTTGAAACAACGCCTGGAAGTTTAACTTCTGAATCTACCAATTTTGCATCAAATGCCTTTTCAAATAAAGCCTTGGTTTCATCGCTACCAACTACTAATGCTTCAGAATCTGAATCAAGAATATTAGTAATCAAAAGCATGAACATTTCATAACCGTTAGCTTCTGAAGCTTGAGACATTGATGAAAGGAATGCTTCCTTACGTTCCATAGCTTCTGCTAAGTCAACTACGTTAATTTGTGCTACTCGCACAGTATGGCCGTTTAATTCAAAGCTCTTGGCATCCAAATCAATCAAGTCTTCTTCAGACTTAGATGCGATGTTAGTACCAGCCTTAAGCATAGTCAAACCATATTCCTTGTAGTCAACGCCAGCAATTTCAGCCAAAGCTTCAACGGCTTGCTTATCAAAATCGGTAGTAGTTGGTGACTTTAGGAGCAAAGTGTCAGAAATAATTGCTGAAAGCATAATACCAGCAATGTTCTTTGGAATTTCAACACCTTGTTCATTAAACATCTTCCATACTACAGTTGAAGTACATCCAACTGGTTCTGCACGGTAATATAGTGGATCAGCAGTGTTAAAGTTCATGATTCTGTGGTGATCTACTACGTGAGTAACCTTAACTTGGTCAATATCTGAAACACTTTGTTGAGGTTCGTTGTGGTCTACCAACATAACTGCCTTAACTTCATCAGCAGCCTTTTCAATGACTCTAGGTGCTTCAAAGCCAAAAGTCTTAAGTGCATAAGTAGTTTCATCATTGGGTTCACCTAAAGCAACAGCTTCAGTGTTGTAACCTAACTTGTTTTGTAAATATGAGTAAGCAATTGCAGTACCAATTGCATCAGTATCAGGATTTTGGTGTCCGAAAATGAATTCTTTTTCCATTAATAAACTTCCTCTTTCATTCAAAAAACATTCACTACTAGTCTACTAAATTCTGTCTATCTAGTCCATAAAGATTATTCTTTTTACTAGCTACAAAAAAGTAATCAGCCTTTTTAAAAGACTAATTACTCTAGTTAATATACTTTTTCCATTCATCAATCAAATTCTTGATCCGTGGTACTTCAACTTTGCTCTTGCTATAAACAATTGAAATGTTGAATTTCCGATTTCGTTTAAGAAATACTGGCGTTAAAGATATGCTATCTCTATGTTGTTCAAAAAATGTCCTAGTAACGAAAGTATTATAGTTGGTTTCTGTCGCAAAGTTTACCAAATCTCGCGAATCAGTAAAACTACCAACAATATCCATGGAATGCTTAGGGCCAAAACTATCTCTTATTATCTGAGTTAAGTAAAAGGTATCTGGATAAGCTATCCATTTTGAATTAACAAACTCACCTACAGGATATGAAACATTTGCTTCTAAGTCAGGATCATGAGATAAAATTACTATTTCATCATCTACAACATTGAGATGATTATATTGATGATGGAGATTAATATGATCTCTTCTAGTATTATCTGGCAAGTACATAATTGCTACGTCAAGAGCGTTAGTATCAAGCAATTGCCATAGCCGTTCTCTTTCATATGTTTCAACTCGTAAAACAACATTTGGATATTTATTTTTAAAAGTAGCCAAAAACTTGTTAAAAATTGGTAAATCAATGGTCTTTAGGATGCCAATTGTAATAGTACCCCGATCAATCTGTGTAAACTCTTGAATATCATTGATTACCGAGCTTATAGTATCCAATAACGACGATGAAGCAGCTTCCATTTTTTTACCTGCTTCGGTTAGATAAAGTTTCTTTCCTACCTGCCCAAATAAAGGAGCGCCAATTGCATGTTCTAGTTTCTTAATCTGTTGTGTTAATGCTGGTTGTGTAATTCCTAAAATTTGTGCAGCCTGTGTATAGTTCATTGTCTCGGTCAGCTGCAGGAAGTAGCGTAATGCCTTTGCTGAGAGAATTGTATCTGTTTTAGGCATAGTATATTGCCTCTTTCTAAGTAATACATAAATATTAAGCCTTACATCCTTATTGTGTACTTAAAAAGTTAAACTGTCAAAATATAGCTACTGAAAACTAATAAAAATAATAAAAATTAAAAAATCAGGTCTTTTTATCGACTTGATTTTCTATAATATTCAACTCTTTTTAGTCTGCTAGTGGTCTACCGAGCAATAATTTATTTGGATTACCATCGACAGTTGGATCAATAATAAAAGATCCGTTTGAATAACGATCACTAATTGGATAATCTGATGTATTGATATCAAATTTTCGTAAACTACTTGTTACTAATTTCAATACATGGTTTTGTCCATAAGCAACTAAGGCAGCTATTCGATGTGGTTTTGTCTTAAGTTCTCTAAGAACTAAAACTCCTCTTTTGGCTCTAGAAACTTTATTAATGCTATTAGCTTCTAATTGCTTAAATGCTCCGCGATCAGTAATAATACCTACTCTTGTATTATCTACATATATTGGATCGAGCAATACATAGTTAACAATAAAATCATCGTCTTTGAGGTTGACGGACTTTACACCTACGGCTTTAGCACCAGATTCAGGTATTTCATCAATATTGTATCGTACAGCATAAGCTTTATGTGTGAATAAAACAATCTCTTGCTTAGTATCGCGTTTTATTTTGTCTACTCTAACAACTACACTGCTATCAGATTTCATCTTCATTGCAGAGATAGCTCTTGAACGATAGGTTCTAGTAGGCTGCAAGTTGTTCAAGTTTAATTGCTTGATATATCCATCGTTAGTTGCCAATAAGAAGTTAGTCTGCTCATCAGCCAAATCATCGATTTCGAAAACTCGAATAATTTGTTCGCTAGCAGATAAGCCTAATTCTTGAGATAAGTGTTGTCCTGTTTCTTTCCACTTGGTTTCTGTTAATTCATGGACTGGACGGTAGATGACATTCCCTTTATTAGTAAACAAGTATAGGTTGGCCAAAGTGGATATTGTTTTTTCGTAAACTATAACATCCGATTCTGGCAAACCATTGTCATCATCACTAGTTGATTGGAATGATCTTAAAGATGAGCGCTTCAAATATCCATCCCTACTGATCAATACTCGTACTTGTTCGTCGGCAACTAATGCCTTTTCATCAATTTCAATCTTCGCTACTTCTGTCGAAATTTCAGTCTTTCTTGGACTACCGAAGTCTTTTTTGACTTGGCGAAGTTCCTTGATGATTTCTTTTTCCAAGATTGATCGGTCGTTCAAAATCCGACGATACCTTTCAGCTTGTTCTGTCAAAGCTTTTTGTTCAGCAACCAAGGCTTTAATATCAGTATTAGTCAAGCGGTACAATTGCAAAGAAACAATAGCCTCTGCTTGACGCTCAGAAAATTGGAATTCTTTGACCAAATTTGTTTTGGCATCTGCCTTATTCTTAGATGCACGAATCGTCTTGATAACTTGATCTAGGATATCCATCACATGAATCAAACCATCAATGATCTCAAGACGATTTTCCGCTTTCTTCAAATCACATTGGGTTCTCTTAGTTACTACTTGAATATCGTGTTCTAAGTAAGAACTCAAGATTTGTTTCAAGCCAACTTGCATAGGCGTCATATGATCGATTGCGACCATATTAAAGTTGTAAGAAACCTGCAAATCAGTATTCTTTAACAGATAATTTAAGATGTTCTCTGCATCTGCATTCTTTTTAAGCTCAACAACAATAGATAAACCATGACGGTCAGTTTCATCTCGAACTTCTGAAATTCCGTCGATTTCCTTATTTAGTCGAATTTCATCTATTTTCTTAACAAGCAAAGCCTTATTTACATCAAATGGTATCTCTGTAATTACAATCTGTTGGCGATGACCTGCGATATCTTGAATGTTTGTTTTTGCCCTGACTTGAATCCGTCCTCGGCCAGATGTATATGCTTCTTTGATACCTTTAGAGCCCATAACAATGGCACCAGTTGGGAAATCAGGTCCTTGGACATATTTCATCAAGTCATCTAAACTTGCGTCGGGATGCTTCAATAGATAAATTGTTGCATCAATGACTTCAGCTAAGTTATGAGGTGGAATTTCAGTTGCATAACCAGCAGAAATTCCAGTTGAACCATTTACTAACAAATTAGGAAATCTAGCTGGTAAAACTGTCGGTTCATATTCGGTATCGTCGAAGTTTAGAACCATATTTACTGTATCTTTATCAATGTCTTGTAACAGTAGGTTGGAAATTTTACTCAATCTAGATTCAGTATAACGCATGGCTGCCGGACCATCCCCGTCCATAGAACCATTGTTACCATGCATTTCTACTAAAGGCTCTCTCATTTTCCAATCTTGTGATAAGTGAACCAAGGCTCCATAGATGGAACTATCTCCGTGTGGGTGATAGTTACCCATGATATTACCTACGGCCTTAGCTGCCTTTTTAAAAGCTTTATCATAAGTATTGTTGTCTTTATACATCGCATATAAAATTCTACGCTGTACTGGTTTAAGACCATCTCGAATGTCAGGTAAAGCTCTTTCTTGAATTATGTATTTGGAATATCTTCCAAATCGCTCCCCCATAACTTGCTCGAGCGGCATTTCACGAATTCTTTCTTCAATTGCCATTCTTATCTATCAGTCCTTTTTAGTCATTATCACTATCTAAAAGTGAGCCTTCTTCACCTATTCGGAATTTGACGTTTTCTTCTATCCACTTTCTTCTAGCTTCTACTTTATCACCCATTAAAGTAGTTACTCGTCTTTCCGCAACAGCAGCATCGTCAATTCTAACTCTGATCAACATCCGAGATTCAGGATTCATTGTAGTTTGCCACAATTGTTCAGCGTTCATTTCACCTAAACCTTTGAATCTTTGAAGTGAGTATCCTTTCCCCATCTTCTTTTGTTCATCAGCTAGCTCTTCATCAGTCCATGCATAAACAACTTTAGAAGTCTTGCCGTGTCCTTTTTGTAATCGGTAAAGCGGTGGCAAAGCAATGTACACTTTTCCAGCCTCGATCATTGGACGCATATAACGATAGAAGAATGTTAACAATAGAATTTGAATATGGGCACCATCGTCATCCGCGTCTGTCATGATGATTACTTTATCGTAGTTGGAGTCTTCAACCTTAAACTCTGTACCTACCCCAGCTCCGATAGTGTAGATCATCGTATTGATTTCTTCATTTTTGAAGATGTCTTGCAACTTGGCCTTTTGGGTATTAAGAACTTTACCTCTTAATGGCAAAATAGCCTGGAACTTTCGATCACGGCCCTGCTTAGCAGATCCACCGGCAGAGTCACCTTCGACCAAAAATAATTCATTCTTTTTGGCATCCCTTGATTGAGCAGGCGTTAGCTTGCCAGATAGAACTTCTTTTTTGCGCTTCTTTTTACCGTTTCTACTCTCATCTCTAGCCTTTTTAGCTGCTTCTCTTGCATCCCGAGCACGTTGAGCTTTCTTTACTAGCTCTTGAGCAAGTTCACCGTTTTCCATCAAGTAGTAAGACATCTTTTCATAAACAAGTGAATCTACAGCTGATCTAGCCTGTGGAGTACCAAGCTTGCCTTTAGTTTGTCCTTCAAATTCTAGCAACTCTTCTGGAATCTTGATCGATAAAACTGCACTCAATCCCTCGCGGTAATCAGAACCATCGATTGGCTTATCTTTTTTGCCTAGCAAGCCTTGCTTTTTGGCATATTCGTTAAAGGCCTTAGTAAAACCAGATCTAGCACCAGTTTCATGACTACCACCGTCAGAAGTACGAACGTTGTTAACGAATGAAACAAGGTTTTCTGAATATCCATCGCTATATTGGCCACTGAATTCAATTTCCATACCATCTTGTTGTCCTTCAAAATAAAAGACATCGCTGATAGTACCTTTTCCTTCATTCAAATATGAGACAAAAGACTTGATGCCATCATCATACTTAAAGGTATCATGATGTTGCGGTTCACGTTCATCGGTTAAGTTAAACTCGACACCCTTAAGCAAGAAGGCAGACTCGCGGATACGCTCTTGAATCGTCTCATATTTGTACTTAACTGTAGAAAAGATTGAAGCATCAGGTTTAAAAGTAATCGTTGTTCCAGTCTTGTCTTTAGTGTTGCCAACGAACTTCAAAGTTCCAATTGGATGTCCACCATTTTCGAACTCTTCTTCATAAGCTTTTCCATCACGAACAACTCTAACTTTCATATAGCTAGAAAGAGCATTTACGACTGAAGAACCTACCCCATGAAGACCACCGGAAGTCTTGTAATTTTGTTCGGTAAACTTACCTCCGGCGTGCAACACCGTCAAGATAACTTCAATAGTAGGTTTTCCAGACTTATGCATCCCTGTAGGCATTCCACGTCCGAAGTCTCTAACTGTGATACTGTTGTCTTGATGAATGGTCACATCTATTTGCTTACCGTACCCAGCCATTGCCTCATCGACAGAGTTATCTACAATCTCATATACAAGCTGATTTAGGCCGTGAATGTCCGTTGAACCGATATACATACCTGGACGTTTTCTAACGGCTTCTAATCCATGCAAAATTTGAATTGATGAATCATCATAAGTATTTGCCTTAGACACAAAATTCCTCCAATATTTATTTTTTCAACTCCGTGTATTGTAAGTCTATTTTTGCTAAAGTAAAATAGCATAGTTAGGAGTTGTTAGTTATGACTGCATTAAAATTTGCATCGTTACTTATTTTAGCATATTTGGTCGGTTCTTTTCCTACTGGCGTATTGATTGGAAAAATATTTTTCCATAAAGACATACGCGATTATGGTTCCGGAAATATTGGTACTACGAATACATTTAGAGTGCTTGGGAAAAAAGCTGGGATTTTCGTTTTCTTAGTCGACTTTTTCAAAGGCACTTTGGCTACTAGCCTGCCTATTATCTTCAAACTTGATGCACCACATTGGGTATGTATAATTTTTGGACTAGCTGCCATCTTGGGACACGCCTTTTCGATCTTTTTAAAATTCAAGGGTGGGAAAGCCGTTGCTACTTCAGCTGGATTTATTCTTGGATATAATCTCCAATTTTTCTTAATCTGCGCTGTAATTTTCATCCCATTGCTTTTCCTTACTAGTACCGTATCTATTACCAGCTTAATATCCGTAGTTCTAATATTTATCGCATCTCTATTTTTCCATGATACTGCGTTAAGCATCATGAGCTTTGGGTTAGTAGTGCTTATCTTCTGGAGCCATCGTAGCAATATTAAGAGAATCATCAGTGGTAACGAAAACATGGTTCATTTTGGATTATATTATCATCTCAAAAAATCCAAAGCCAATAAGAATAAATAAACAAATCTGTCAATTGCTGACAGATTTTTATTTTATCCGAATTAATTGAACTGACCTTGAACAATTTGTCCAAAATCCTCTGCTACTTCATTAGGAAGCTGGGTTGAAGCTACAAGCAAAGATACATCTTGATACACTTGCTTTCCGTTTTCTAATAAAAACAACTTCTGTAGTTGTGGGGATGCATAATAAGCCAGCGGCTCACTTATTACCATATATCCTGAATCAGTCGATGCAAGCAAATTTGCTTCGCTATAACTATTTACAGCTAAAAATTTGCTAGAAATCTTTAATATATCGCGATAATAGTGAAGTTCACTCAAATCCTCTTCAGTTGTCGCTGGGATTAAACAAGTGAAACTCGTCAATTCTTCCTTCTCTACTGTTTGCTGCCATGAAGGAAAAATATCCCTCAAGATGGTAACCATTAACGGTAATCTAGCAAGTTCGATTTTAGAAAATTGCTCGCCAGAACAGTCTCTTAGACTAGTGATAATCAGATCATAGTCTTCATCTGGCCGTATACTTTCATCATAACTGATTGCCTTTTGATTAAAGCTTAAATCAGGATACTTATCAGCTAATATTTTTATTGCTGATTCTATTTCTTTAGCTGGTAGAGTTTTTAAATAAGCTATCTTAAATTTGTTCATATTATTGCTCTCAAAAAAACTAAAAGTTGGCAATCCCAAATAAGACTAACCAACTTTTAAAATCAATATATTCTTGTTAATATCTGCCTTCAGTATTATTCCTTCTCAGCATGGAAGACCATACTAAATCCTGCGTTAAAGGTTGCTTGAGGCTGCAAGTGGTTCATGCCGTACTTATCCTCTAATTTTCCATTGCTATCAGATCTATCAGCAATGCCCCACCAAGGTTCAATACATACATAATCAGCAGTCTTAGGATATTGGGACCATACGCCAACAAACGGTGCATCCCTTGTCCAAACATTTACATGATAATCGCTTGCTTGAGTTTTCAAAGAAACTTTATTGTCGTGACCCTTTAATTGATAAATTAGAGCATCATTTTTAAAGAGTTCATTACTTAATTCAATCAAGCTATCAGTTGAACCAAGAGAACGATTTTCCCAGTCAAGATATGCTCCAGACAAAGGAATCTTGATTCTAGCAACTGAAGGTTGGAATGAGAAGAAATAATCATTCTTACTAATTTCCTCGTTTACAGGAACATTAAATCCTGGGTGACCACCTACTCCGAAGATCATTTCATCAGTTGATTTATTAACGACTGAGAAGTTTTCTTCAAGTAAGTTGTTCAACAAATTGTAAGTAACGCGAAATTCAAATTCAAATGGATATACTTTACGAGTTTCTTCACTGTCACGAAGCAAAAATGTAATACTCTCTACAGATTGTCGTTCAACTTCAAACTCTTGATCGCGAGCAAATCCATGTTGGCCCAAATGATAAGTCTCGCCTTTATATGTGTACTCATCATTTTTCAGCCGGCCTACAATTGGGAAAAGAACAGGTGCATGTCTCCCCCAAACTTCGGAATCTGCTTGCCAAATATATTCAAAATCACTGTGATTTCCCTTAACGCTTTGAACCTCAGCACCATGACTAGAGATTGTCACAGTTAAAATATTATTCTTAATTACATAATCCATAATATAGTCCCTCTGCTATAAAATGCTATAAAACTTTCAACTATCATGTTAATTATATCACAAATGAATAAAGTTTTATCAAAAGTCTCTATAAAATGAATTTAGTAAGATCTCTATTAGTGATGATATCCTTTAACTTTTCATCAACATAGGCTTCTGTAATAGTAATTTCGCCCATTTCCATGTCTGGACCTTCGTAAAGAACGTCTTCAAGCAATTTTTCTAAAATTGTTGCTAATCTTCTAGCTCCGATATTATCAGTTCCTTGGTTGACTTCAAAAGCGATGTCAGCAATACGATCAACCGCTTCTTTAGTAAAGATCAATTTAATACCATCTGCTTTAAGCAAAGCGATATATTGCTTCAAAAGAGAGTTTTCTGGGTCTTTTAGAATTCTTACAAAGTCATCTTTGGTAAGAGCATTTAATTCTACACGAATTGGGAAACGCCCTTGCAACTCTGGGATCAAATCACTTGGCTTGCTTTCAGCAAAAGCACCTGCAGCAATGAACAAGATGTGGTCAGTTGATACAGGACCATACTTAGTCTGAATAGTTGATCCTTCTACGATTGGCAAAATATCTCTTTGTACGCCTTCACGAGAAACCTCGCCAGAAGTATTTTTATTTCCAGCTGCAATCTTATCTATTTCATCGATAAAGATGATTCCGTTATTAGTTGTACGAGTAATCGCCTTTTGGTATAAGGCGTCGTAGTCAACCATCTTGCGTGACTCTTCTTGAATCAAAAGTTCACGTGCATCCTTAACAGGCAAGGTACGTTTAACCTTCTTCTTTGGCATCAAATTGCTCATCATGGAGCTCATATCAAGACCGCCCATCATTTCAGCCATTGGGTTGACCTTTGGAGCTTGTTCAACTTCAACAGTTACTTCTTCGTTTTCAAGCAAGCCTTGCTTCAACTTTTCAGCAACTTCAAACCGCTTTTCGCGAAGTTCATCGCTAACATTGTCCTCTTCGTTGTTGTCATCATTCATGTTAGAACCATCGAAGCTTCGAAGCATATTCATCATATCCATTAGATCATTGTTTTTATTCTCTTTAACTGGATTAGGAACAAGCAAGCGAACTAATTGCTTATTTGCTTCTTTTTCTGCCTTGCCACGAATATCTTCGAATTCGTCCTTTTCTTCCATTCGAACAGCTTCGTTTACTAGATCGCGAACCATTGATTCAACATCTCGACCAACATAACCTACTTCAGTAAACTTAGTTGCTTCTACTTTAACAAAAGGTGCATCTACGATATTTGCCAATCGACGTGCAATTTCAGTCTTACCTACACCAGTTGGTCCAGCCATCAAAAGATTCTTTGGTGTTATTTCCTTTTGCATATCATGAGACAATTGCATTCTGCGGTAACGGTTGTAAAGTGCAACTGCTACAGCTTTTTTAGCATCATCTTGTCCAATAATATACTGGTTTAAAATTTCAACGATCTTTTTTGGTGTCTTAATAGCCATTTTTTCTTCCCTTATAGTTCATCTGTGGTGATATGATCATCAGTAAATACATCAATTCCAGCAGCGATTTTTACAGCTTCTTTAGCAATTTCAGTGGCATCCATTCCTTCTGAGTGTCTAGTCATAGCAATTGCTGCAGCTTGAGCAAAATTACCACCAGAACCAATTGCTACAACATTTTCATCTGGTTCTAGGACTTCGCCATTACCAGAAATTAGCAATAGATCTTGATCATTAAAAGCAATCACCATCGCATTTAGCTTTTGAAGGGTTGGATCCTTTCTCCAGGATTGAGCCATTTCAACTGCTGCTCTTCTCAAGTCGCCTCCGAAGCTTTCAAGTTTGCCTTCTAACATTTCTTGCAAACTTACCGCATCAGCAACACCACCGGCAAATCCAATAACTACTCGATCATGGTAGATTCTCCGAATCTTTTTAGCAGTTGCCTTAGCAATTACTTTTTCGCCTAAGGTAACTTGACCATCGCCAGCAATTGCCGTTTTGCCATTATATTTAACTGAACAAATCGTTGTCATTTTATTTATTTTCCTTTCTTTTTTGATTGAAAAATTTATCGTACTCATCTTGCAAATGAGCCATTGTCACATGGGTATAGATTTGCGTGGTCGATAAGTTGCTATGTCCTAGCAATTCTTGAACTGTTCTAAGATCTGCTCCATTATGTATCATCGCTGTCGCAAAAGAATGTCTCAGTTCATGGGGATGGACCTTCCCGGCAATGCCAGCCTTATTAAAGACTCTTTGCATAGTAGATTCTATTCCTCGATTTGAAATTTTTCGTCCAAATCGATTAAGAAATACGTACTCGGTTGGATCATTAGCCAAGACTAATAACTTCTTGCGTCCATCGTTTAGGTAATTTTCTAGATCACGTTTAGTATTGGAATCAAAGACCACGATTCGATCCTTGTTTCCTTTTCCGTGGACTAAAATTGTGGTCGTATCTAAATCAATTTGTTTGACTTTTAAATTTGCTACCTCATTTAAACGCATCCCTGTTGCATACAGCAATTCAAACAAAGCTAAATTTCGCTGGCTTAATGGATCAGATCCTGAAAGACTATCAATAACTTTGGCAATTTCTTGACTGTAAAAGAATTCTGGTAAGCGCCGTTCACCCTTTTTTAAAGCAATTGTCTGTGTTGGATCAACTTTGACGATATGACGTCTAGTCAAAAATCGATAAAAGGACCTCAATGCGGACATTTTGCGAGTTTGCGAACTTCGACTGAGATTATCATTATCAGCTATGTATTGAAGGTATACTTCAATATCCCTAGATTGAATAGTAGTCCAGCCATCAAAACCACCGTTTTCCTGCCAAAATGACTTTGCCTTTAGCAAGTCCGTTTGATAAGCACTAATAGTTTTGTCGCTATAATTCCTTTCACTTTTCAAATAGTCAATAAATAGTTGTAATTCATCTTTTTGCATTTTAATCAAGAACTGTTGTCTTAAACTGTGCCAAGCTTTCTAAACCACGTTCACTAATTTTTTCATGTCTTTCGCGCTTATTGCGGATTTTTTTGCCTTCTAGTCCTGGAATCAATGCGAAACTAGCATTCATTGGTTGGAAATGCTTGGCATCGGTAGTAGTAACATAGTTAGCCATTGATCCTAAAGCTGTCTCAACTGGGAAAGCTACAGGCTCTTGTTCCATTGCTTCTCTAGCAGCATTGATTCCTGCTACTAAACCTGATCCAGCACTTTCAACATAGCCTTCTACACCGGTCATTTGTCCTGCAAAGAACAATCCCTTTTGTTTCTTGCTTTCATAGCTAGCTGACAAAATCTCTGGGGATGCAATATAAGTATTTCTGTGCATCTTACCATAACGAACAAATCTAGCATTCTCTAAACCAGGAATTAAAGAAAATACGCGTTTTTGTTCACCATATTTTAGGTGAGTTTGGAAACCAACAATGTTGTACATTGAAGCAGCAGCATTGTCTTGACGCAATTGAACAACTGCATATGGGGTTTCACCAGTGTGTGGATCTTCAAGACCAACAGGCTTTAAAGGTCCAAATAGCATGGTCTTGTACCCTCTAGATGCCATAACTTCAATTGGCATGCATCCCTCAAAGACTTCACTATTTTCAAATCCATGTAATTCTGCTGTTTCTGCTTTTATAAGTTCATTGATGAAAGTTTCATATTGCTCCTTGTTCATTGGGCAATTCAAGTAAGCAGCTTCTCCGCGATCATATCTAGACTTCTTGTAAACAATGTCCATATTGATTGAATCAGCCGCAACGATTGGAGCTGCCGCATCAAAGAAGTGCAAGCTATCGCTACCAGAAAATTGTTGGATATTCTTTGCCAAATCGTCACTAGTTAAAGGACCCGTTGCAATAACTACTATTCCATCAGTAGGAATATTCTTAATTTCCTCTGTATGAATAGTAACATTATCCAAACTTCTTATTCTATCAGTAACATATTGACTAAAACTATCCCGGTCAACGGCTAATGCTCCTCCGGCTGGAACCTGTGTCTTATCTGCAGCTTCCATAATTAGAGAATCCATCTGTCGCATTTCTTCTTTTAAAAGACCTACCGCATTAGACAATTGATTGGATCTCATTGAATTTGTACAAACAAGTTCAGCCAATTCCTTAGTTTCGTGAGCTGGCGTCATTTTTTCAGGACGCATTTCATAGAGGTCTACTTCGATGCCCCTTTTGGCCAATTGCCAAGTAGCTTCGCTACCTGCTAGGCCACCGCCTATAACAGTGACTTTTTGTGTCATTATCTTCATCCTTTAAATTATTATTTTGAAAGAAATATATCATCAAATGAAAAACCATTTGATGATATTATACCCTATTTTATTCGTCAGCGTCTTCTTTTGCTTCTTCGCGATAGTCGCCATTTGGACATAAAACTACTAAAGCCTTCTTGCTCTTCTTTTGAACCAAATAATGATCGCAATTTGGACAATTACGTCCAACTGGTTGATCCCAAGAAACAAAATCACATTCAGGATAACGAGAACAGCCGTAGAATTTTCTGTTCTTTTTCGATTTTTTCTCAACAACTTCGCCCTTTTGACATTTAGGACAAACTACGCCGATCTTCTTAGTGATTGGCTTAGTGTTGCGACAATCTGGGAAGCGAGAACAAGCATAAAACTTACCATAGCGACCAAGCTTAATAACCATTGGTGCGCCACAGATATCACAATCAAAACCTGCTGGCTCATCCTTGATTTGAATCTTTTCGATTTTACTGCTGGCAGTATCGAGTTCCTTCTTCAATGGTTGGTAATACTCATCAACAACCTTGATCCAGTTCTTCTTGCCTTCTTCAACACTATCAAGATCAGATTCTAATTGAGCCGTAAAGTCGATGTTAACAATATCAGGGAAAAACTCTTCAATAAGTTGATCGACTATTTCGCCTAGCTCAGTTGGAACGATAGAACGGCCTTCAAGCTTAACGTAATAACGACGCTGAATAGTATCAATAGTTGGAGCATAAGTAGATGGACGTCCAACACCATTTTCTTCCAATGCTCTAACCAAACTAGCTTCTGTATAGCGAGCTGGTGGCAAAGTAAAGTGTTGCTTGTTATCGGATTTAGTCAATTTTACTAGGTCATTTTCTTGCAAACTTGGCAAGCTTGAATTCTTTTCTTCCTTATTATTATAAACCTTAGTAAAACCAGCGAATTTCATCTTTGAACCAATGGTTCTAAATAATACGCCATTTTGAACAATATCAGCACGAATAGTGTCATACACAGCTGGCGTCATTTCACTTGCTACAAAGCGAGACCAAATCAACCTGTATAAACGGTATTGTTCAGTCGTTAAGACATCTTTCAAAGAATCTGGCGTACGGTAAACGCTAGTTGGTCTGATAGCTTCGTGAGCTTCGTGAGCATCTTGAGCGTCTTCTTGATTCTTGAAATGTCTTTGACTCTTAGCAGCATATTCTGCACCATATGTTTCCGTCAAAAACTTAGATGCTTCTTGTTGAGCAACTGGAGATGTACGCTTTGAGTCAGTTCTCATATACGTAATTAAACCTACAGTTCCTTCTTTGCCAAGACTAATTCCTTCATAGAGCTGTTGAGCAATGCTCATTGTTCTTCTAGTACGATAACCTAGACGCTTATTAGCTTCTTGTTGCATTGTTGAAGTGGTGAAAGGAGCAACCGGTTGGCGTCTACGTTCACTAGCAACAACTTTTTCTACTTTAAATTCTGCCTTCTTGTCAATTTTGGCTAAAACAGCTTGAACTTCTTCAATATTGTTCAATTCTTTCTTCTTGCCATCAACACCATAGAAGCTTGATTTAAAGGTTTTAGAATCTAATGTAAATTCTGCATCGATTGTCCAATATTCTTTAGGTTGGAATTTTTTGATCTCCTGTTCACGGTCAATTACCAACTTAAGCGCAACAGATTGTACTCGTCCGGCACTAAGTCCCTTTTTGACCTTATTCCAAAGAATTGGAGATAAAGAATATCCTACTATTCTATCTAGTACACGTCTAGCTTGTTGGGCATCGACTGTGTCCATATTTATGCTGCGGGGATGCTTGAAGCTCTCTTTAACTGCATCTTTTGTAACTTCGTTAAAGGTTACTCTATTTTTAGCATTTTCATCAAGCTTTAGAATATGGGCAATATGCCAAGCGATAGCTTCACCTTCACGATCGGGGTCGGATGCTAGGTAAACTTCTTTGGCTTTCTTAGCTTCATTCTTTAATTCCTTGATCGTATCACCTTTACCACGAATAGAAATGTACTTTGGTTGATAATCGTTTTCAAAATCGATTCCCATTTGAGATTTTGGTAAATCTCTAACATGGCCTTTTGAAGCAATTACATGATAATTTCTACCGAGATATTTCTCGATTGTCTTTGCTTTGGCTGGTGACTCAACGATTACTAAATTTTTTCTTGCTTTTGCTCTAGTTTTGCTTTTTCGTGTTTTTGTTGTTTTAGTAGGCATTGAATGCCTCCTTTGATCTTTTTTGATTTATACAATTGATAAACTGAGCATAAGATATTATTAGGTGAATTGTCAAATTTATTTCTCTAAGACAAAATCCGTGACTGGAATTGCGCCTGCCTCAATTAACCTATTTGGCCCCTCAGATAGCGGACTAGTTATCGGTCCTGGTAAGGCGTAAACGTCTCTATTTTCTTGCAGAGCTAAATTTGCTGTAATAAGAGAACCAGACTTAACTTTAGCTTCTGTTATGACCACAGCTTTACTTAATCCGGCCAAAATCCTATTTCTTTCTGGAAATCTAAATGGCTTAGGTCTGGTGTCTGGCAAATATTCACTTATAACCAATCCTTGCTGAATTATTTTCTTTTGCAAAGATTCATTCTGACTCGGATAATAATAATTGAGGCCATTACCTACAACTGCAATAGTCTTTCCGCCTGAATCTAAAGTTGCTCGGTGTGCTATCGCATCGACGCCTTTAGCTAAACCACTAGCAACCACTATTTGATCCTTTACAAGATTAGGGACTAATTTTGTAAGTACAGTTTGGCTATAATTAGTTGCCATTCTTGACCCTACAATCGTAACTATCTCCTTTTTTAGCAGACTAATATCCCCTCTAGCAAATAAGATTAACGGCGGTCGATATATTTGTCGTAGCTTGCTAGGATATTCTTGATCAAAGAAACTAATTACCTGACATTGCTTTTTTATCTTGTCGATCAAAAGCTCTGCTGTTTCATCCAAAAATGCCTTGATGCATGCCTGTCTTAGCTCATATGGCAGGTCCAAAGCATTTAATTGAACTAAATCAATCTCATCTACATCAATCTTACAGGCAATCTGTAACATTTTTACATAACCAATACCCGGTTGAAGTTTCAACCGAAGCATAAAATCTGTTTTGTTCATAAAAAAATCCCTCCATATTTATATACGCAAAAAATGGAGTTTTGATTTTTTTATTTTTAAATTTTTTGAAAAAATTGTTGAATTACCGCTGTAAAGCCTATTCCAACGCCTTTCTATTTTCCTATAAATTCTAACAAATTCTATGATTTTCTAGCAATTTCTAAAAAATTGTCTTCTTTTTGTCTTCTAATTTTGTACTTTTATCGTTAATATGAACTTTTACAAAAGTTTGCATAAAAACAACCCTACTCAGTCGCAATTGACCGAGTAGGGTTATTAGTATGTAAGATTTGATTACTTATTTTTTGACTTTAAAATATTTTGCCGGTGCTAGTTGCTGATCAGTACCCAACTTGTAGTATTTTTCACCTTTAATAGTTAGCGTATCAATGACCTTCCAACTCGTACCAGTCCTAATATATTTACCAGTTAAATGACCATCTTTATCTCGCAATGCTATTTTCCAATTAGGATCATTATTGATAATTGGAGCATAGACCACACTAACCTTTTTAACCGGCTTTTTTGTCGGTCCCTTTTGATGACTTTCAGCAACCTTTTCACCATGTAGGTTGATCAAGCTAATATTGCCATCAACGTTAAGCCCACACCAATTAGAAGAAAATTGCCATATCGCAACTCCGTTCATTGACGGGAACCAGTTAAAATCAGGTTTGTTTATTGGGTTCATAGTCATGTAAGATGCCACCCACAAACATGAACCAAACTTTTTAACTACTTTTGCAGCGTCAATATTGTTTCTAAGCAAACTAGCGCCACTGTATAACATAGGCTTGTACCCGGCTTTTTTAACTTCGTTCATAAAAGCAATGATTGCACTTGTGTTACTTGAACGTGAATTAACAACTACGTTACCATCACCAGTTTCCCAATCTAAGGCCAGGTAACGTTTTTTGCTGATGTTTAAATACTTAGCACGTGATACAAAGTACTTAGCTTCCGCTTTTGCCCGACTGACCGAATTGCCGAATGTAGCAAAATGATAAGCATGAACAAACATCTTTAATTTATGTGCGCTTCTAACTTGTGATACTGCTTTTGGGTTAAAGTATCCAGTTCCTTCGGTTGCTTTAACAAATACATACTTAGAACCGCAATTATAATAGCGTGTTAAATCCGCTGTTTGATAAGTAGCAACGTCAATGCCGTATTGTCTATTCATGATCAGTTACACCACTTTCAACTTTTGAAGGCTCTACAATTGCGCTCTCAGCATCAATACTTGGTTTCAAAATGTCGTTTTCTGGTACTGTTTCAGCGGTTGCATCTGATGTTTGTGGTAGTGATTGATTTGCTAAGTGCATTCCGTTAACTGCTTGTTCAATCGCTCCATTAATGACTTGTGGCGTTGCTGACAAGCCGGCCACTTTTAATGCCTGTGAAATGATCTCACTTGCATACTCACGCTTAGCTTCATTGTCCATACCAGTAAACTCAGCTTCATGAACGGCAAACGTTGCAACTTTGCCTATTGCGTCTAAAACCTGTCCCAACTTTGTTGCACGGTTAATCTTTTGCTTGTTATGAGCATACACGCCGGCAATTACTGCTAGTGCCCAACTTGCAATAGTAATAAATAGATACAAATAGTCTTTAATTGTCATTTTTTAACAGTTCCCTTCTTAATCTATCGTTTTCGGCTTCAAGGTATTCAACCCGGGATGTCAACGTTTGAACTCTTTTACTTAATCTGTCATTTTCCTCGTCTATTCTATCCTGTTTGTTCTTGACAGAACTCAAAAACAAGGTAAACAATCCTGTGATGATTGGAGTTAGTACTTGGATTAAATTAATTAAGTCATGCAAGTGCTACACCTCCGTTATCGTTTTTTGTGTGATCGTCTATAATAGGCAGCCAGCATGATATTTACCAGAAAATAAATATCAAGGATAATGCTAGGCTTTAACCGGAATACACCAACGAAATAAATATGAATGAGTTCAATCGCAATCATGAAACTAACAAATGCTGCTGCAACTGCTAGCAATATCCCAACAACAAAGTCATTTTTGAGATTAAAAAAGCCGGCTATCATCAATAAGATGCCGGTTATAATCCCAATAATATCAATCCTAATATCATTGAAAGTTGGTGCCCACTCAGGCGGATAAAAGAAGAAATTCCTATCAGATAAAAATGAAAGTGATAATGCCACTAAGGTTAAGCCAATCAAGATAAAACTTGTATTAATTCTGTGTTTCATAGCTATCACCCGTAATTTTTTCATAGCCTTCTGGGCTTAAGAAAAGATTTGGTACAAACGATCTTAGTTGTTCCTTTGTGTACCATCCACAGTCGTACCAAACCTTATAGTTGTCAAACCACATTGCATTGAAATCAAAAGTCATTCTAAATACCTCCTATTGTTGTTTCTCTTCATTGCTTGTACTTTCAAAAGTTGGATTTGAACTTGGTGCCGTTTGTACAATCTTAGAAACCATTACTGTCAATTGTTGTAAAGCCTTTTGCGTAGCTTCTTGTGATTGCTTTGAACTTTCAAGCATTTTAGCCAATTGAGCTGATTGATTAATAGCTACGTTCTGTGATTGTTGTAAATTTGAAACAGTTTGAGTATATCCTTTTAAATCATTGGATAATTCCTTAACCTGTGCTTCATAGTATGCTTCACCACGGTCAATCCATTTGTTAGCTGCATAATCATACTTTGGATGCTTCATATCTGGATCAGGACCGGTTAATACAAAAGGATATTCATTTGTATTCATCATATGAGGTGCATTGATTGGACCATAGCAATCCTCATTTTTGCCTAAATAAGTACCAGAAACCCAAACCATTTGAGGTTTTGAAGCTTGTTCCTTAAACTGCTCGAATTCTTCTTTTAGAGCA
>NZ_CAKD01000024.1 GCF_000297025.1 Lactobacillus pasteurii DSM 23907 = CRBIP 24.76 | reverse complement strand
TGCACCCATAGCGCAACTGGATAGAGTGTCTGACTACGAATCAGAAGGTTGAAGGTTCAAATCCTTCTGGGTGCATTCAACGGGAAGTGGCTCAGCTTGGTAGAGCACCTGGTTTGGGACCAGGGGGTCGCAGGTTCGAATCCTGTCTTCCCGATTGGTAATCTACACGAGGTTACATATTTGGCGGTGTAGCTCAGCTGGCTAGAGCGTCCGGTTCATACCCGGGAGGTCGTGGGTTCGATCCCCTCCGCCGCTATTTGTAAGCTCGGACCTTTAGCTCAGTTGGTTAGAGCAGACGGCTCATAACCGTCCTGTCGTAGGTTCGAGTCCTACAAGGTCCATCAGTTTAATATAATCGCGGGATGGAGCAGTCTGGTAGCTCGTCGGGCTCATAACCCGAAGGTCGTTGGTTCAAATCCAGCTCCCGCAATATGGTCCATTGGAGTAGTGGTCTATCTCGCCTCCCTGTCACGGAGGAGATCGCGGGTTCAAATCCCGCATGGACCGTAAGATGGCTCGGTAGCTCAGTTGGTAGAGCAAAGGATTGAAGCTCCTTGTGTCGGCGGTTCGATTCCGTCCCGCGCCATTGTTTTAATATCTGCGGGTATAGTTTAGTGGTAAAACGAAAGCCTTCCAAGCTTTAGTCGCGAGTCCGATTCTCGTTACCCGCTTGTTACGGGCCTATAGCTCAGCTGGTTAGAGCGCACGCCTGATAAGCGTGAGGTCGATGGTTCAAGTCCATTTAGGCCCATATGGAGTAGTACTCAAGTGGCTGAAGAGGCGCCCCTGCTAAGGGTGTAGGTCGGGTTATTCCGGCGCGAGGGTTCGAATCTCTCCTACTCCGTAACAGAGATATGAAGCTTTAATATTGATGTTTAAGCATTGATATTAAAGCTTTTTTTATTCCTAAAATTTGTTTTGCCTGGCAAATTGGCTTCATATTTTTGCTTTTTCTGCTTGATTGAGTTAGTATTTAATTAGTATAACTAATTTTTAGTAAGTAGAAAAGAATCAAATATGAAAAACTTAACTGATAAAATCACTCTTAAAAATGGTGCTACAATCAATAATCGACTTGTTCAATCACCAATGTTAACTAATAGTGGTGAAAATGGAGCAGTTAGCGAAGATACGCTTAGATATTGGCAAGCAAGAAATAATTCCGCTGGAATGATGATTACTGAATATCACTATGTCAGTGAAAACGGCGGTCCGGCTTTAACTTGGGCGGATAATCGCACGCAATTAGCAATTTATGATGATAAGTTTTTGCCAGGATTAACTAAGTTAGCTAAGACGATGAAGGCTAACGACAATAAAGCGATCTTGCAGATAGCCCATACGGGTAGAGAAGCACACTACCGCGGACATCTTGGCTTGCCAGTTTACGGCCCAAGCGATGCGGATTATCCATTTTTACCTTACCGCATTAAGGGATTTAGTAGCCAGGAAGTAGAAGAGGTTGTTAGAGACTTTGGCATGGCAGTAAAGCGGGCGATTCAGGCTGGTTTTGATGGAGTTGAAATTCATGGTGCCAACCACTATTTGATTCAGCAGTTCTTTTCTAGATTTTCTAATAAGCGCGATGACAAATGGAGCGAGGCTGAGAGCTTTCCACTAGCAGTGGCAGATGCAGTCTTTAAGGCGGTTGATGAGGCTGCACCAGAGAATTTTATTGTCGGCTATCGAATTAGCCCTGAAGAGATAAATCCAGCTAGTGTTGGCTATACTTGGCATGATGCGGTGAAATTGGTTGAAAAGTTGACTGCTAAGCATTCATTTGACTATGTGCATTTGTCTTTGCCAGCATATGATGCCAAACCCGCTGATTCAGATCAAACTTTTGCTCAGTTGTTTAGACCATACTTGTCAGAGGGAACAAAGCTGATGATAGTTGGCGGAGTTGTTGATCGTCAAAGTGCCCAGAAGGCAATGGATTTAGCGGACTTGGTGGCGGTCGGCAAAGCGCAACTGATTGATGCAAACTTTGCTGGAAAATTGATTGAAGGCAAAGACCAGGACATTGTGACTGAAATGACTGATCAATCCGAATTGGAGCAGGCGTTGACTCCGGGATTGCGCGAAGTGTTTGACCAAGAAAAGAAGGTGCCAAATTGGCGTAAAAAGGTCTTTGATGAGCTTGATTATAGCAAGGCAAAGTAGAAGTTATCTCGGATTGAATTTGAAAAATTTTTTGTTATATTTAGCTATAGATAAAGATGTGCGGTTGATGGAAAACTGATAAAAATGGCCGTTCTGGCTGTTTGAAAATGCCAGTGTTGTTAGGATAATTTAGTGTTCCCCACATATGTGGGGGTGATCCTGACATGGTTTTTGAGGAACTGGAGAAGAGGAAGTGTTCCCCACATTGGTGGGGATGGTCCTGTTAATTATCTTTAATTATTTAGCATAGAGCTGTATTCCCCACGCAAGTGGGGCAGAATAGTGTTAAATATTCATTCAAACAATGAATTTTTAACGCTTTTTTCTTTGCATATCGGAAACTATGCTGCCTACCAAAAAAGACAGCTAGCCTGATGCTAGTCGCCCCCTTAGAAATTTAGATCATGGATTAACCGATTCTAAGTTCTTTCTTTTGTTGCATGATAACCTTAGTAGCACCATCATTCAACTTCGCAGAAATGAGTGCAACAAAAAGACGAGATTGCTCTCGTCTTTGTTATCTATGCTTCTTGCAATGTCTTACCTTTAGCTTCAGCAATGAATTCTTCCAATTCATCATCAGTGAAATAGTCGCCGTACAAAGTCCAGTCTAATTTGTTCGTTTCGTAACTCACAATGCTCGCCCTCCTGTCTTGGTTTAATTCGTTAACTCTATTTTGGGCCCAAATAAACTGCTCATTCAGACTCACCTCTTCATCGTTCATTAACTTCGCCAGTTCCTTAAGTTCATCGCTTTCGCCGGCAAAGTCTCCTTTTGAGTTAATGATAATTGTAATTGGGCTATTATTCAACACTAAGCAATTATTACTGGTTTCAATTGTGACTGATTTATTGAATGGAAGCTTTTGATTTTTTGAAAAAGTAGAACATTTGTTGAATAACTAAAGAAAATAGGGAAATTCAATATTTACGTCTTTTCCTATACTGATATAATGAAGAGTATAAATACTTTCAAGGGAGTAGAAATGTATGGTAGGTAAGCGCAACATAGCACAGTATGCCATAGTCCAGTACGTTGATTATCTAGATCAACGCTTATTTGTCGAGCTTTTTAATAGAATTGGTAGGAATTTGAAGCAAATTTTTGTCTATCAAACTCCTATTTTTTGTGCTCTGAAGAGGGGTGAATTGTGATGGGAGAAGAATTAAAATTGTTTGACTCATCGCAATTAAAAATCCCCGATTATGAGTTGCAAGAAATAAATCAGGATGATCAAAATCTGATCAAATCTAAAGAGCGAGTTCAGCAGCATGGAGAAGTATTTACTCCTAATTGGATGGTCAAAAAAATGTTGGCAGAGGAACCGATCCAAGCAAAAATAAGAGATTTACATGCTACTTTTCTTGAACCAAGCGCAGGTGAGGGAGCATTTTTAGTCGAGATCCTACATCAAAAATTGAACTATGTAGATCAAATATCAAATAAAACCAATTGGATGACAAATGCTATCTGGGCCTTAATGAGTATCTATGGAATTGAATTATTAATGGATAACTTGATAAAGGCTAGGGCAGGGATGATGGAAGTTGTTCTGAATCACTATCAAGCCTTCTTTCAGAAAAAGTTATCAATGAGAACTGACTTCTATAAAACTGTTGAATTTGTCATTAAAACTAATATTGTACAAGGCGATACATTGCAATATGTTAACTCTGACGGGCAACTGATTGAATTTAGTCAGTGGCATCCAGTGGATGGGAAAGTTCAGAGAGAGGTATTCACTTACAAATCGCTATTCAACAACAGTGATATTGATGATGTTGGAGCAGCTGATGGACAACTTAGCTTGTTCGACGAGCCGGATGATGCAGGGACTAGGTTTGCTTTATGCGACGTAGTTAAGGTTTATAAAGAGGAGATCAGATAATGAGTGAGGAGAAAAAGTTTAAGTTTGATGTTGTGATTGGTAATCCGCCATATCAGGAAGCATATCAGGGTAATTCTACAGGCGCAAATTCAATTTATGATAAATTTATGGATTCAGCATATCAGGTAGGAAATATAGTTGAATTAATAACACCAGCCAGATTTTTGTTTAATGCTGGAAGCACTTCAAAAAAATGGAATAAAAAAATGCTAGATGATCCACATTTAAAAGTATTATATTACGAAAAGGATTCGGCAAAAGTATTTTCAGATACTGATATAAAGGGTGGAGTTACTGTTACTTATCGTGACAATTCGATGGTATATGGAAATATAGGTGTTTTTTCGCCATATAAACCTATGAATGCAATTATCAAAAAAGTAAAGAATTCAAAAGGTTTTAATTCAATGACTGATATATGTGTTTCTAGTAGCGCATATCACTTTACTGAAAAGCTACATGTCGATCATCCAGAAATATTAGAAAAAAGAATAATAGTAAATGGAAAAGAAAGACCCCTATTGAGTAAAGGTCATGAATATGATTTAAAATCGAGTATTTTTGAAAAACTACCGGATATTTTTCTTGATAAGAGAGTGGAAAATTATGAAAGTTATGCTGAAATTTTAGGAAGGGATGCAACAGGAAGATCAAAAAAATATATTGAACAAAGATATATAAATACTCCTAAGAATTTTAAAGTTTATAAAATCTTTTTACCTAAGGCAGACGGCAATGGGAGTTTTGGTGAAACTTTAACAAAGCCAGAAATTGAAGGACCATTTGTTGGGGCAACAGAAACATTCTATAGCGTAGGATTATGTAGTTCATTAGAAGAGATTAATAATGTTCTTAAGTATATAAAATCAAAATTTTCCAGAGCGTTGCTCAGCGTTTTAAAAATAACCCAAGATGTCAATCCTGGAAAATGGAAATACGTCCCTCTCCAAGACTTCACTCCAAACTCCGACATCGATTGGACAAAATCCATCCCTGAAATCGATCAACAACTATACAAGAAGTATGATCTTTCCCCAGAGGAAATTGATTTCATCGAAACTCATGTAAAGGAGATGGACTAGAATGAACGCACCAGCAATTAAATCATTCCGAAAAATCACTCCTATGATCTACGCCTACACCACGCCCAACGATATCTCTCACAACGGTTGGACGAAAATTGGCTACACGGCACGTCAATCTGTCCCAGATCGAATCAAACAACAAACCCACACAGCAGATGTGGAAGCTAAACTTCTTTGGATGGGAAATGCTCGCTACCAAGATGGATCTGATGAAACATTCACTGATCATGATTTTCACGATTATTTGACGAATAAACGTCATGTTGAACGCAAGCCCAAGACTGAATGGTTCCATATTGATGGCGATACATCCCACCAATATTTCTACAAGTTTACTGAACGTGATTTCAGCGATATCCAAGGTAGTAAAGGCACTCAATATGAACTCCGCAAGGAGCAAAGAAATGCTGTTGATCAAACAATCAGTTATTTCTTAAAGCATGGTGATGGTAGTGAATTCCTTTGGAATGCTAAGCCGCGTTTTGGCAAGACTTTATCTACCTATGACTTGATAAGACAGATGAACTTCCAGAATGTGCTTATTGTTACTAATCGACCAAGTATTGCTAATTCTTGGTTTGACGATTTTGACAAATTTATCGCTTGGCAAAGTAACTATAAGTTCGTCAGCGAAAACGATGCTTTGAAAAATCGACCAGTTCTATCAAGAGATGAATTTCTTGATACTATCGCTACTGATGATACTTATGGACAAATTGTTTTTGAAAGTTTGCAAAGCTTAAAAGGTTCTGTTTACTTTGGTGGCAATTACGAAAAGCTAAAGTGGATCAAAGATTTAAAATGGGATCTTCTAGTAATTGATGAAGCACACGAAGGTGTTGACACTTATAAGTCTGATAAAGCATTCGATAGAATTGATCGCAAGTACACTCTTCACCTAACAGGTACACCATTTAAAGCATTGGCTATGGGCAAGTTTGCTTCAGATCAGATTTATAACTGGTCATATGCTGATGAACAAGAAGCCAAACTTAACTGGGATGAAAATGCTGAAGGTAGCAGCAACCCGTATGAAGTTATGCCTCGCTTGAACATGTTCACTTATCAAGTTTCAGCCATGATGCAAGATGAACTGAAAAAAGGCGTAACTTTGGCTGATGGAGATAAGGCAGATCCAGCCTTTGACTTAAATGAATTCTTCCGTACGCAGAATGGTAAGTTTGTTTATGACGATGCTGTTGATCGCTTCTTAGATGCTTTGACTAAGCAAGAGAAGTATCCATTTTCTACTCCAGAATTACGTCAAGAATTAGCCCACACATTTTGGTTATTGAATCGGGTTGATAGTGCTAAGGCTTTAGCTAAGAAGTTAAAAGAACACGACGTATTTGCTGATTATGAAATTATTGTAGCTGCTGGAGACGGCAAGCTTGATGATGGTCAATTGACCGAGGAGCAGTTAGAACAAGCTAACGAAAACGCGTTTGATAAAGTTAAGCGAGCTACTGAACAATTTGAAAAGACTATTACTCTAAGTGTTGGTCAGTTAACTACTGGGGTTACTATTAAGCCATGGTCTGGAGTTTTGATGCTCTCAAGTATGAAGAGTCCATCAGAATACATGCAAGCAGCCTTTCGTGCACAGAATCCTTATACTTTTGTTGACCGCGATGGCAAGTTAGTTCAAAAACAAAACGCTTATGTTTTTGACTTTGATCCTACCAGAACTTTGACGATCTTTGATGAATTTGCCAACAATCTGTTAGAAGAAACAGCTAATGGTAGAGGAACAGCCCAAGAACATGAAGCTAATATTCGCAAGCTTCTGAACTTCTTCCCAGTAATTGGTGAAGATGAAGAAGGTAAAATGGTAGAACTTGATGCCAGTCAAGTTATGTCAATTCCAAGAAGATTGAAGTCACAAGAAGTTGTTAAGCGTGGCTTTATGAGTAACTTCCTCTTTACTAATATTGCCAACATCTTCCGTGCACCAACTGAGGTTCGCGATATTTTAGAAAATTTGCTTCCAGCCAAAGAAGAAAAGAGAGCTAAAACTGATCAACCAGTAATGGATGGAGCAGAGGATATTCCAGTTAATGATCAGGGTGAAGTAGAGATTCCTAAAGATCGTACAATTGGAAAGTCAAAGGAACTCTTTGGGGATAAGGTTTATAGCGATTTAGGAAAACAGGTTGCCGATTCAGTTGAAAAAGCTGATAAATCTGACTTTAAAGCTGCAGCTAAAGAAATCACGAAAGAATTGAACAATTCAATCACCAAGGAAATAGTATCGCGCGTTAGTCAAGAATATGAAATGAGCAAGGCTGAGGCTAAACGCTGCCAAAAGCAGCTTGAAAGGAAAAATGAACAAGAATTCTCTAAGATTGCTGATGAGTTAGAGGATCAAAAGAAACTAGCTACAGTTGAATATGAGAAAAAGCAAAGCGCGGTACAAGATGCTGAAGAACTTCGTGATGCTAAGAAGGATTATGAAGTTAAGATGGATAAGATCGCGCAGGACTTCATAGAAAAGATGAAGAGTCAAACGGAAAAGGCTGTTGCCGATACCCCGGCTGAAGTTGTTGGTCGAATAGAGAAGAATCAAGAAGAGCAGAAGATGAAGAGCGTTGAAGAAGATGCTCGGGCACACTTGCGTGGTTTTTCTCGTACTATCCCAAGTTTTATTATGGCTTACGGGGATGCAAATCTAACTCTACAAAACTTTGATGACTATACAGAAGCTGACGTTTTTAAAGATGTGACAGGTATCACTGAACAAGAATTCCGCTTCTTACGTGATGGTGGGGATTATAAGGATAAAGAAAGCGGTGAAATAAAATACTTTGAAGGTCACTTGTTTGATGAGGTAGTCTTTAATGATTCAATCCAGCAATTCCTTGAATTGAAGCAAAAACTTAGTGATTACTTCAATGGAAACAATGAAGAGGATATTTTTGACTATATCCCACCGCAAAAGACAAACCAAATCTACACGCCAAAGGCTGTTGTAAGACATATGGTTGATGATTTAGAAGCCAATAATCCAGGTATTTTCGCTGATCCTAATAAGACTTTTGCTGATTTGTACATGAAGTCAGGCCTTTATATCACAGAAATAGTTAAGCGGCTATTTCGTAATGAAAAGATGAAGGAATTATTCCCAGATGATCAGGCACGAATTGAGCATATTATGAAACATCAAGTTTATGGATTGGCACCAACAAGAATTATTTATTTGATTGCAACTAATTATATTTTTGGCTTTGATGAAAATTTGAAAAAGTCTGTTTTAGGCAAGCACTTTAAGCAAATTGATGCTGCTGAATATGCTAAAAATGGAACTCTAGAAGAAGTTATTCAAAAAGAATTTGGAGGTAAAGAATAGAATGAAAGCTGATAGTATTCATCTATTCGATTTTTTGAGAAATGGTAGCAGAACTATTTTTGAAATTCCCGTTTTTCAACGTAATTATGAATGGGGAGAACAGCAATGTGACCAGCTTTTCAAGGATTTAGTAACTGCCGCTGAAAGTGGACAAGACCATTTTATTGGTGCGATTGTTTACGTGACTGAAACAGGAAAAGAAATGAGTCACATCTATCGCATTATTGATGGTCAGCAAAGAATGATGAGTTTGACTTTGCTCTTAAAGGCTTTAGCTGATGTTGATGAACAAAAGCGGGAAGAGATTAAGGAAGAGTATTTAACTAATAAGTATTTTGACGAGAATAATCACCTTAAATTGAAGCCAGTTGAACATGATCTAGAAGCCTTTCAAGCAGTGATGGAAGACAAGATTGATCAATACGCGCAGCCATCTAAGGTAATTGAAAATTACCAATACTTTAAAAAGAAAATTCAGGCTGCATCTTTATCAAGTTCAGAATTGATTGATGCCTTAAATCATTTCAACATGGTTTATATCGAATTGACTAATGGCGTACAGGATGAAAACCCACAGGTTATTTTTGAGAGTTTGAACTCTACAGGCGTATCTTTGTCTGCATCAGATTTAGTTAGAAATTTCCTTTTGATGGAGCTAGATTCAGAAAGTCAAGCACGCTTATATAAAGAATATTGGGCAAAAATGGAACAAATTTTTACTACAAATACTTTCGCAGAATTTGTTCGTAATTACCTAATCATGAAAACTCATAAAAAAATCAATAAAGGAAAAATTTATCCTTTGTATAAGAGTTTTTACCAAACTGCTGGTTTGAATTCTGAAGACGCGTTGAAGGACTTATATCGCTTTGCAGTCTTTTATCGACAATTGATGCATGCAGAAACTGGCAATCAGACCTTAGACGAGATTTTGAATAATATCAATATCATGGATAGTAAGGTAATTTATCCATATCTTTTGATGATGTTGGATATGGCTGCAACTGGCGAGACTACTATAGAAACAGTTATTGAAGTGGCTAAGATCTTTGAAAGTTTTTTATTCCGGTTAAAGGCTTGTGACAGATCAACAAACTTTTTGAACGGAATTGTAGTTTCTCTATGTGATAAAGATAAGGCAGAAAATGATTATCGTAGAAGACTATTATATATGCTAAGTTTAAGATTCCCAGATGATAAAGAGCTCGCAGAAAGTTTAATGGAAGTAAACCTCTACAAGCAACGAAACCTGGCTAAATTAGCCCTAGTAGTTTTAGAGAAATCTAGGACTAAGGAAACTATTGACTTTGAAGATGCCCAAGTTGAGCATATTATGCCACAGCGCTTGAACAACGATTGGCGTCTTGAAGTACAAAATGCTGATAAGGTTAACGAAGAATTTGGCGGCGTTATTGGTAACTTAGCCTTGACCAAGTACAACCAGGAAATGAGCAATAAAGTCTATAGCAAGAAGAAAGAGCAATATATAAATTCAAATGTTACTTTAACAAGAGAAATTGCGATAAATTATCCTGAATGGAATAAGGAGAGTATCATTGATCGAACTCAGAAATTAACCCAAGAGTTGATTTCGATCTTCCCTAAGCCAAGCGATAAGGTAAGAGTTGAAGAGCTTTCAGGGGAACATGCTATTACAGAATCTGTTGATATTACTGGAAAGAAACCAACTAGAATTACAATTAGTGATGAAGATATTCAACTTGATTCATGGCGCAAGATGCTAATTGGATTTATGGAATATATCTGGAATCTTGACAGTCGCAACTATGAAAAGATCAGAAACGATAGTTCCTTGAACAAGATGCTTTTTGAAGGAAATCGTAGAAGTCCAGAAAGATTAGATAATGGTGTGGTAATCGAAACTAATTTCTCTGCCAGCGTGATCTTGGCAATTATTGCTAAAATCGCTGAAATTTGTGATATAGCAGATGAAGTATCATACACGGTGAAGTAGAAATCAAAAATGGCTCTAGCAACAGGGCCATTTTTTGATGCTTAATTTTGCTAAATCGTAATTTAGTAATTTTTCCAAAAAACTAGCTGCCAGCTGTTTACCTTTGATCAAATCTAACTTCAAGTCTCAAGACCTATCAAGGTTTTGAGGCTTTTTTTGTTTAATGTTTGACAAAATCATATATATGATATACTGTATTATGTAAATAATACAGTATTACTTGAAAGAGGAAATAAATTATGACTGAAATACTTAAGGTTGAACAATTAACCAAAACATACGGCAAGAAGGGCCAGAAGCAATATCAAGCCCTCAAGGGAATTTCCTTTACCGTAGACAAAGGCGAATTTGTTGGTATCATGGGTGCGTCTGGTTCTGGTAAGACGACTTTGCTTAATATTTTGTCAACAATGGACAAGCCAACTTCTGGTCAAGTCTTCATCAACAATCAAGATATTACAGCTTTAACTAAGAATAAGATGTCAGACTTCAGAGGCAAGGAAATCGGCTTTATCTTCCAAGACTTCAACTTATTGGAAAACTTAACCAACCGTGAAAACATTGCCTTGCCGCTAGCTTTGCAAAATGTTAAGGCCCGCATTATCAATGACAAGGTTGAAGCTATTGCGTCAAAGCTTGGCATTACAACTATCTTGGACAAGTATCCAGCTGAAGTTTCCGGTGGACAAAAGCAAAGAGTTGCTTCAGCTCGAGCTTTAGTACATAATCCATCTATCTTGTACGGGGATGAGCCAACTGGTGCTTTGGATTCTAAGTCTGCAACTGAATTATTGGAGACCATGAGCATGTTGAACCGTCAAGATCAAGTTTCGATTTTGATGGTAACGCACGATCCATATTCTGCTTCTTACGCTGACAGAATTCTTTTCATCAAGGATGGTAAGATCGGCAATGAATTGAAGAAGGGCGAACAGAGTCGCGAAGAATTTTATCAAGAAATTATCGCTGAACTTGGTCGCCGTTAAGAGGGGGAATAATAATGCTTTGGAAATTATCTTTAACAGGGATCAAGAGTCGCTTTAAAGATTATGCCGTGCTCTTCTCCGGCTTAACTTTATCAGCGTCGATCTTTTATATGTTTTTGGCACTGGCGCTTAATCCGAAATTCTTGAAGGATGCCTTGCCAATCGGCTATCAAATTACGCAAGTAGTCTTTGGTTTTGGGATCGTCTTATTGGCGATTATTACCCTGGTTTATATCGTTTATGCTAACAGCTTCTTGCTCAGCATGCGCAAGCGCGACTATGGAACTTACATGATGCTGGGAGCAAGGAATCGCAAGATTGGCCGCTTGATTTTTAGCGAAACCTTAGTCGTTGGACTTATCGCAACTTTAGTTGGAATCTTGATTGGGGTCTTCTTGGCTCAAGGTATTTCTAACCTATTGATCAGCCAATTGCAGCTAGTTATCCACCATTTTGTTGGTTTTTATCTACCAGCTGTTTTATGGACTTTGCTGTTCTTTGCAATTCTCTTTTTCCTAGCAGCTATTTGGAACCGGATCAAGTTGACACGCAGCAGCTTGATTGACTTATTGCACGAAGATCAACAACCAGTTAAATTGCAAAAGAACAACGCTCGCTTGATCTTGATGGCAATTGCCGGAATCATCCTCTTAGCAATTGGCTACTGGGCAATGTCAGCGGTTAAGCTTTTGGCTGAAACTTCTATTCCAGTTGCCTTGGTGACAATTGTGTCAGGGTCATACTTGGTCTTTTCATCATTCTTTACGATGATGATCAATCTCTTGCGCAAGAATGCCAACTACACCTTTAAGGGCTTGCACGCTTTTTCTCTTGGTCAATTAAAGTTTAGAATTTACTCTTACAACCGAATTTTGACCATTGTGTCATTATTATTTGCTTTAGCTTTAGGTGCAATTACTGTTGGCTTGAACTTTAATGGTATGACCGAGCAGAATAAGCAGACACAGTACTATGACTTAATAATTCCAGGTAACCCTAAGAAATATCAAGCTGAGATTGACAATTTAGGGATTGAAGAAACTGAACGGATTCCTTTTAAGATGAAAGGAGAAAAGGTTTACGTTTCTAAGGATGAAATTCTCAAGAAGAAAATCAAGATTCAATACTTCTATGTTAAGAATGCACAAGCTCACTATAAGACCCTTGTCCTTAATAAGAAGAACTTTGACAAGATTGATAGCTCAGACTTCAATCAAAATCTTCCAACAAACTATGACCTTCCAAAATATGTTTCTCAAAAACAATTCCAGGCACTTAAAGGCCAAGCTTTAGTAGTTAACGTCTACAGAATTTCGAATTTCGAAAGGAATTGGAAGAAAATTGCTAAAATTCAGGAAACAGTAATTAAGAATTCTGATAAACAGTACTCGGGCATTAGCCCAAAAGTCTTTAACTATCAAGCTGCCATGCTGGTTGCATCAGGCTTTGAATTCATGGGCTTTTTCTTAGGACTAGCTTTCCTAGCTATGCTTGCTTCAACTTTGATGTTCAAGGTGCTATCTGGTGCTAACAGCGACCGTCCACGCTACCAAATGCTCTGGAAGGTCGGAGCTCAAACTAGATTGCTCAAGCAGTCTATTGCTAAAGAAATCGGCGTTTTGTTCAGCCTGCCAGCAATCTTGGGAATTGTTGATGTTTTGTTTGGCTTGCAATTCTTCAAGGCATTGTTGCCAGATCCATACAAGAATATCTGGATTCCATTTGTCCTCTTCTTAGCTTTATACCTGATTTACTACTTATTGACTGTAAAGCTATATGAATCCATTGTTTTGAAAAAAGATAAATAACTTATTACCACGTCCTCACAAGTTGAGGGCGTATTTTTTTACGAAAATGTAAAGATAAGGGAAATTGTTTGCGAAGGTAAAAGATAAAATGGTATAGTTATTTCATTATTGCAAAATGGAGGAAAATTGATGGATCAAAATAATCAAGTTGTTAAAGGAATGGCTTGGGCTGGATTAGCCTCACTGAGCTGGGGCGTGTCGGGAACAGTCTTGCAGCTAATTTCGCAAGATTTAGAAGTGCCAGGTCCTTGGATGTTTTCAACCAGAACAACTATCACTGGTTTGATTTTGCTTCTTATTGGTACAATCCTATATAAGGGTAGGATTTTTGATGTTTTTAAAACTCGTAAGTCCTGCATTTCAGTTTTTGCTTATGGACTTTTGGGACTAGCAGCTAATTTGATGACTTTCTACTATTCGATTCAAACAGGTAATGCGTCAACTGCAACAATCTTGCAGTATCTATCGCCATTATTCATTGTTTTGGGCGGGGTAGTATTTTATCGCCATCGTCCAATGAGAACGGATGTTTTGGCCTTTGTGATTGCCTTGATTGGGGTTTTGTTATGCATCACTAAAGGCGATTTGACCCACTTAGCTGTACCAATGGTGTCGCTACTATGGGGAATTGGATCAGGAATTACGGCTGCCCTATATGTTGTTTTGCCACAAAAGGCTTCCAAAGAGAATCCACCAATCCTAGTTCTAGGTTGGGGAACGATGATTGCGGGTATTTTCTTTAACTTTTTGAACCCAATGTGGGTTAACGTGCCAAAGATAACTCCAACTTTAGTTGGTTCAGTTGCTACTGTAATTATGCTTGGAACAATCGTGCCATTTGGGCTGCTCTTGCATGCTAGTTGCATGGCCCCATCGGATGTTGTCAGCATCATGGATGCCTTGCAGCCAATTACGACTACGCTTTTGAGTGTGATCTTTTTCAAGCTTGATATTGGCGCAATCGAAATTTTGGGAATTGTTTTGGTTTTAGGCGCAATTTACATTTTGCAATATGGTCGAAAGCCTAGAGGCGTCAAGCAGAATCAATAATCAAAGTAGGTGAGTGTTGTGACTAAGGATGAAATTCTAGCTTTAGTATTAGATAAGTATCAAACCCAGCCAGAATACTTATGGAAAAAATATCCAAGCTTTGCGGTTTTAAGGCATAACCACAATCGCAAATGGTATGGCCTGTTAATGGATGTCGAAAAAGACAAGCTGGGTTTAGCAGGAAGCGGCAAGGAAGACTTACTTAACTTGAAATTGCCTGATGATCTAATCTCAATTCTGCAGGCAGATTCAAGATTCTTGCCAGCTTATCATATGAACAAAGCTCACTGGATCTCGCTTCGAATTAATGAATTTGATTCTCAAGAGATTGCTAATTACTTACAGACAAGTTACGAATTAACTCAAAAATAATCCTTGTTTTCTTTACAAAAAGCGCTCACAAGGTGGACAATAAATTGAGGATGAACTAATAAGCTGATTGAATTGATTTTTTAAATTCAATCAAGCTTTTTTATTGCAAAAGATCAATTGACTTAGAGGGGGAAAAATGACCGAGAAACAAATAACGATGGTTACCTGGGCGATGGTGCTAGGTAATGTGATGGCCGGATTAGACAGTACGATTGTCAACACTGCCTTGCCGGCAATTATTGCGGATTTGCATGGAATTCAGTTTATGGGATGGATCGTGGCCTTGCTTTTGCTGGGGATGTCCGTTTCAATTCCCATCTGGAGCAAGATTGGCGAGCGCTTTGGCAACAAGCTTGCCTTTGAATTATCGATCTTATTTTTCGTAACGGGGTCGCTATGCCAAGGATTAGCCAAGAATATGTATTTCTTCTTGATTGCTAGAGCAGTCATGGGAATTGGCGCCGGCGGGATGGGATCAATTCCTTATATCATGGCCGGGTATATCTTTAGCAATATCAAAAAACGGACCCAAATTCTAGGCTACCTAGGTGCAAGCTTCAGTATTGCGACGATCTTAGGACCATTAGTTGGGGGGTATCTAGTAGATACCTTGTCCTGGCACTGGGTTTTCTACATTAATATTCCAATTGGCTTAATTGCCATCTTGCTATCGATCATCTACTACAGCGAAGATCGCCAGGCAGAAGACAGCAAGTTTGACTTGATCGGAGCTGGGTTAGTTGTTCCAGGCTTGATTTTCTTATTGCTAGGAATTCAATTGGTGGGCATGACCAGCTTGATGGTAGTTGCAATCTTCCTTGTCTTGGGACTTGGATTACTTGCGATGTTTGTCAAATATGAACAAAAAGTAGATAGCCCAATTATTCCAATTGAAATGTTCAAAAATAAGGCTTTAGTTGGAGATCTATTGTTGTTCATCTTTTCTTGGGGAGCATTTTTGGCGGTGAACACTTACTTGCCAATGTGGGCGCAGGGACTTTTAGGTACCAGCGCCTTGATTGGTGGGATGATTTTGGTGCCTAACTCCTTGATGGATACGCTTGGAACGCAATTAGTCAATCCGCTTAAGGCCAAATTTGGTCAGTTCCAGTTGATTGCCTTTTGTATTTTGTGCATGCTAGTTTCCAGCTTTAGTATGGTGATTTTGCCAAGTGATACCAACATTTGGATTTTGGCAATTTTGGCTTCATTTTCTGGTTTTGGCGTGGGATGCGTCTTTGTTATTTTGCAGATTAAGGTTCAAGTCGATGCTGGGGATGAAAATATGGCTCCGGCGACCTCTTTGTCATACTTGATTAGGATCTTGGCTCAAACAGTCATGGCAGCTATTTACGGTGTAATTATGAACATGGCTTTAGCAAGAGGGGTAGCTAATCATAAAGAAGTAACTATGGGCATGCTCAATAAGCTTAGTGATGCTGCTAGTGCTAAAAGCTTGCCACAAGACTTATTGCCACTTATGCGCCAAATCTTCCATTCAGGTTTGCAAGAGATTATGATTTGCGCTAGTGCCTTATTAGTCATTACTTTCTTGCTCAATATTTACTTTAATGGCAAAAAAACTGGAAGATAGGGCTTACATTGATTTACTATTAATTTTAAGAGTCTATAATAATATTTAGAATTTTAGATAGAGAAGAAGGATATTATTTTAGAATCTAAACCTGCCCGATGGGGCACAAAAGCATATCGTGACGCAAAGAAGTTATATTTGAGTGCATTTCCAGCCTGGGAGCGTTTCTCCTTGCCATCCCTGTTAGTGATGAGCTTAAGGCCAAGCGTAAAGTTCCATGCCTTGTATGATGGAGATGTTTTCTGCGGCTTAGCCTACTATGTCGAAGGCGACGAGACTGTGTATTTGACCTACTTGGCAATTAATAAGCAGCTTCGCGGTCAAGGCTATGGCAGCAAGGTCTTGAGTTTACTTGAAGACCGTTTTCCAGACAAGCAGATCATCATCGACATTGAGCCAGTAGTCAGCTCAGCTAAGAACTACAAGCAGCGCGTAAGTCGGTTGAAGTTCTATGAAAAGAATGGCTTCCACCGGACTAAGCAGATGCTCAAGGATCAAGATGGTGAATTTGAAACTTTAACCACTGGAAAGAAGTTCAATAAGCCAGGTTTCATTAAGGACTTGAAGAAGATGAGCTTTGGCTTTTACCAATTTAAGATTGAAAAATAAAAACGGCCTTTCCAAGCGGGAAGGCTTTTTGCATGCAATAAAAAAGCCAGATTTCTGAAGTTTGAAATCTGGCTAGTAAGAATAAGGTTATTTGGGAATTACGAATTCCACTTGATAGTAGATTTTAGAAGAGATATTTATAGAGGTTTGGATTTTATTGGTAAATCTTGCCTTCTTGTGCACGACGTTCTTCAAGTGCTCTTTCGCTAGCAGCTTCTTTAGGAAGAAGCCAGTTGAGAAGCATTCCGATGATGGTGCAAAGGGCAACTGAAGTTAATTGGAAATTGCCAAGTTGCAAGTAGGCACCACCAATACCGATAACTAAAATGACTGAGGCAATCAACATGTTGCGCTTTTCGCCAAAGTCGATCTTGTGGTCAACGAGGATCTTCAAACCGTTAGAAGCGATTGTTCCAAAGAGTAGGAAGGAGATACCACCGATAACTGGCATTGGAATTGATTCGATCAAGGCTGCTACTTTTCCAACAAAGGAGAAGAGAATGGCAAATCCGGCAGCTCCGGCTAAGACTGACACTGAGTGAACCTTAGTCATGGCCAAGACACCAATGTTTTCACCGTAAGAAGTAGTTGGGGGACCACCGATGAAACCGGCGATAATTGTTGAAAGACCATCACCAAGCATAGTCTTGTGCAAACCTGGATCCTTCATGAAGTCGCGCTTAGTTAGGGAGTTAAGCACCATGATGTGACCCATGTGTTCAGTCATAGTAACAAAGGCAATTGGGGCCATAGTTAAGATGGCTGCTGGGTACCATTTGAAGTGGTAGCTAATGAATGGCACGTCTAATGCTGGCAAGGAGAACCAAGCAGCTTGTTCAACACCAGATAAATCAACGATTCCTAAGAATAGTGAAAGCACATAGCCACAGATAATTCCTAACATGATTGAGATCAAGCTAGTGAAGCCCTTGAAGCACATTTGGAAGATCAAGGTCATGACCAAGGTGAACAAGGCTACGCCAAAGTATGTTAAGTCATACTTTTGGTTCTTGAGCATGGCATCGTTTGCGGCAGTTGTTGCAAGCGACAAGCCGATTACGATGATGATTGGTCCAACCACGATTGGTGGCAAAACCTTGTTAACCCAGGCAGAACCGATCTTGCCGATGACAAAGGAAACGATCAAGTAAACAATACCTGAAGCAATCGCACCTTGGGCAACAGCAGGATAGCCGTCTGTCTTCATCAAGGCTTGCATTGTCGCAACAAAGGCGAAACTTGAACCAAGGTAGGCAGGGATCTTGAACTTAGTGCAGAGCATGTGAACTAAGGTACCCACACCTGAAGCTAATAGAGCAATACTTGGATTTAAGCCAATCAAGATCGGCACTAAAACAGTTGAACCAAACATGGCGAACATGTGTTGCAAGGATAAAAGTACTCCTTGTCCGAGCCCTGGGTGTTCGTAAACATCGAGCACCGCGTCAGGGTTGCGGAATGATTCTTCTTTTGACATAAGAAACTCCTCTCAAACAGATGACCCAAGAAAAAAGACCATCCTAGACACCGGGTCTAAGATGGTCTTCTGTTTGACGTATGACAAAAATACGCTATTCAGATTTCCTTCTTAGCCTCACGGGACTAATCTTAAAGGTCATCACTAACATTTGAATATATTTAACAGTTTTTTTGTGATTTTGTCAATGAAAATGTTAAGAAAGATTTCTCAATACGTTAATTTTGAATAATAAAAGGTTAAGCAAAACGATCGCCGTTGTCACAAGGAAAACCGCACTGTAGCCCCAGAAAGCGGAAATTGTCGAACCCAATAACGGGCCAAAAATATTGCCGATGTACATGGCTGATTGGTTCCAAGAAAAAATCCGCCCCGTTACTTCGATCGGAGTATTTTTGGTCAACATGGTTTGCACTTGTGGAAATAGGCAGGCATCAGAAAATCCAACCATAAAGCGCAAAATTCCCAATTGAAAACTATTTTGCACAAAAGCAGTCAGACAGAAAAAGATCGATGCGGCAATCAAACCACCGACGATAATTTTCTGGGTGCCAATTCGATCGCCTAAAGCGCCAAACCTTGCTGCTACTAGAAAAGTGGCAATTCCTGGCAAGGCGGCAATTACGCCAGAAACAAAAACGACATTAGAGCTGCCTGGCATTAATTGTCTTAGATACAAAGAAACAATTGGATTAATCGAATTATTGGCTGCTTGAATGATCATGGTCGTTAATAATAAACCAAAGATCAAGGCTGGACTTTTTAAGGAATGAATAATACCTTTGCTGCTAGTTAGTTGCTGATTTTGAGAAGGTTGAAAATTATCTTCATGAACGAAAAATAGCGACAAGAAGAAGCAGATCAAAAGCAATATTCCAGTAATTAAAAAGGGAATACGATAAGAAAAAATACTAGCTAAAGCTCCACCAACAAATGGTCCTAGCAAATTGCCGGCAGTAAAAGCTGAAGTCATTGTACCCATTGCTTGTCCAGATTTTTCTTTAGGCGTCTCAGTTGCTACAAGGGCGTTAGAATTAGAAACAAAACCAGCAAAGATCCCTTGAGCCATCCGTAAAATAAACAGTTGCCAAACATTGGTAACTAATCCCATGAGGGCAATTACGATAGCCATTCCTAAAGCTGCCCGCAGAGTCATGAGTTTGCGACCTTTTTTGTCAGCTAGTTTTCCCCAGAGTGGCGAAATAAAGGCCGAAACAAAGAACACGCCAGAAAAAACCAGCCCCGACCAGAAATTAAGTTCTTGATGAGAGAAATGTCCTAGACTATCAACGTACAAGGGCAAAAAAGGCATAATTTCTGAAAAGGCAATTCCGGCGATGAAGACAGCAATTGAGAGAATAAATAAATTTTTCTTCCAAGTAGGAGTTTGAGCTTTCAATAAAATCACCATTCTAAAACAAATAATAGTCAATCCTACGCTTTAACGGTATTTTTGTAAATAACATGGAAGACTGCGCTGAAAATAGGTTAAAATAGTTGTAGTAGGATTATTTAAAACGAAGGTGATGCGAATGCAAAAAGAACAAGAAATTCAAATGTTAAAGGATTTTTCTGATGCCAACTCAACTTCTGGTTTTGAAGAAGAATTCGTTAAGCTTTTTACTGAACATGTTAAAGATTTAGCCGATGTCGAAGTTGACGGTATGCTCAATGTTTATGCTTCCAAAAAGGAAAACAAGGGCAATCGTCCAGTTATCCAATTAGATGCTCACTCTGATGCGGTTGGCTTTATTACTCAAGCTGTTCGTCCAAATGGAATGATCAAGTTCGTTCCACTTGGCGGATGGGTTAAGTACAATATCCCAGCCTTGAGAGTTAAGATTCGCAACCGCGATGGAGAATATATTCCAGGTGTTGTCGCAACTAAGCCACCTCACTTTATGACTGCTGCTGAAAGAAACAACGTTCCAGATGTAGCTGACATGTCAATTGATGTGGGTTCATTGAGTAGAGAAGAAACTATCAACGACTTTAAGATTGATACTGGTTGCCCAATTTTCGTTGATGTGAAATGCGAATACAACGACCGCACTGGTTTATTCTTTGGCAAGGATTTCGATGACCGCTTTGGTGCTGGTGCAATGGTTGACGTTTTGGACAATTTGAAGGGCGAAGAAGTTAACTTTGATGTGGTAGCTGCCTTGTCAGCTCAAGAAGAAGTTGGCTTGCGCGGTGCATACGTAACTGCTCGCAAGATTAAGCCTGATGTCTGCTTGGTTTTGGAAAGTTGTCCAGCTGATGACACCTTTACGCCAGATTGGCTTTCACAAACTGGCTTAAAGCGTGGACCAATGCTTAGAGATATGGATACTACCTTCTTGCCAAATCCTAAGTTCCAACAATATGCTTGTGACTTAGCTGATAAGAACGGTATTCCTTACACTCGTTCAGTTAGAACTGGTGGTGGACAAGACGGAGCGGCTATTTACTACGAAAATGGTGCTCCAACCATCGTTATTGGTATTCCTGTTCGTTACGAACACTCGCCATATTGCTACAGCGCATACAAGGACTTCAAGGCTTCAGTTGACTTGGCAGTTGCAATTATTCGCGACTTGACAGTTGAAAAGTTGGAAAGCTTTAAGCGCTTCTAAAAATTGAGATAGGGGGTATTTATCAATGAAACTGTTAGCAAAAGGAAAGTTAATCAAAACTGTTCTCTATGATGAACCCTTTAGTAAATTGAATTTAATTTTGGCAAATAGCCATGTAAAGGTTGTTCGCGGCAATCGCTTCGAAGTGGTCTTTACGGGACCAGAAGATGAGATTCCTCGGGTAAACTTGGACGAAGATGTGCTTAGAATTAGCCAGACTTTCAATCGAAGAATTCGCCACGAATACAACCCGGGCTACTTAGTTAGAGTAGTTTTACCAGCCGAGATCGACGAACTAAGCATTTTTGCTTTTAGAGGAAATATTGAACTAAACCGCGTAAAAATCGGACAGGTAAATATTGATACCAATGAAGGTAATTTGACTTTAGCTGGGGATAAGTTCGATGTCTTGAACTTGAATAGTCGCTATGGCGATTTATCAGCTAGACAGATGCAGACTCAGGAATTTAGATTGATGCTCACTTATGGGGATGCTTATTTTGATCTTTGTCAACTTGGCAATAGCAAGTGTCAGATTACCAATGGCGATTTTGAACTTGCTAATAGTAAGTTGACTGGCCGAGTTTTTGTTAGTTCCTTAGAAGGTGACATTATCAGCCGCTTGACTAGCGTCTCAGGTTATCACTTGCAAAGCGATGACGGGGATGTAGTAATCAAAGGAGAAGATGAAGGCTACACCTATATCGTTAAGCCAGATCAAGCAACTGCTTTATATGCTAAGACCGCTGATGGTAGTATTTTTGTCGAATAAATTTAGCAATGCTCTTGTGATCTTTGTGATTACAAGGGTATTTTTTTCGATAATTAAGGCAAAAGATTTTCACAAAGTCAGAAAATTTGTTATAATGACTCTATATTATAAGTCACTAGGGGTGCTGTAAAAAGCTGAGAAATACCCTCGAACCTGAACAAGATAATCCTTGCGTAAGGAAAGTGCTGGCATTTTTAATCGAAAGCAAACGCTCCTTTTGACTTATCAAATTTGACAAGTTTAGAAGGAGTGTTTTTTATGTTTAAACGATCATCAAAGTGGGATATAAAAGCAATTATTTTGATTGCATTGATTGGGATAATTATGGGAGTTGTTTACACTTACGGCGTCAACAACCTTTATAACGTAACCAAGTTAATTTTACTGCCAACAGGCTATGCACCAGCAATGGATATGGCTTTATCAGGATTATGGTATATTGCTGCACCTTTATCAATGTACTTTGTACCAAATGTTGGCTCAGGTGCTTTGGGTGAAGTATTAGCAGCGACTGTTGAAATGGCGATCGGTGGTCAATGGGGTGCACTTACTATTCTTGAAGGACTTTGCCAAGGCTTTTTCAATGAAATTGGCTTCTTCCCTAAGAAAAAGAGATACCAAGATTTCTCATGGAAGTCAGTTTTGACTGGGGCATTTTTTGCTAACTTGGGTGGATATGCTTTGCAATACTTTATCTATGGTTGGTACAAGTATTCTGTCAACTTGCAAATCGTAATGTTCATTGTTGGTATGATTTCAGCGCTTTTATTCGACGGCGTTTTGGTTAAATTGATTACCAACTTGTTTGACCGAGCTTTGAAGCCAGTAGTGGAATAATTTGTGAGCAAATCATTCGCAATTTTGTCTGAAGTTAGCTATAAATAATAGTATCTAAGTAAATTACTTCAGAAAGGACATTCCATTATGAAAATCACATTTTTTGACGAACCAATTGAAACTGTTGGTACTCCAGCAGAAGTTGGTGAAATTTTTCCAAGTTTTGAAGTGAAAAACAGTCAAGGCGAAACTGTCAAAAGCGGCGCTTTATTAAAGGGCACTACTTTGATTTCAGTTGTACCAGACATTAATACTAGTGTTTGCAGCCTTCAAACTAAGCACTTCAACCAATCAGTTGATCAATTCGAAGGAATCAACTTCTATACTATTTCAACTAATACAGTTGAAGATCAAAAGCATTGGTGTGCTGCTGAAGGCGTAGAAAAGATGGAATTGTTGTCAGATGCAGACTTTGATTTCGGCAAGAAGTCAGAATTGCTTATTCCTGACAAGAGTATTGACCAGCGTAGCGTTTGGATTTTAGATGAAACTGGTAAAGTTTTGTACCGTCAGTTGTTGATCGAACAAACTAACGAACCAGATTACGATAAGGCTTTAGACTTTTTAAAGAATTTATAGGCAATAAAAAATGCGAAAGGATCCGGTTAGTATAAATTGGATCGATTCGCATTTTTTTATTTTTCTTGTTTTCTAGCTAAGACTGAACGAATCTTAGTGGTCAACATATCGATGGCAACTCCATTTGCACCGCCTTCTGGAATAATAATGTCGGCATAGCGCTTAGTTGGTTCGATAAATTGATGATACATTGGTTTTACTGTATCCATGTATTGTGAAATAACGGAGTCTAAAGACCGGCCACGTTCTTGCATGTCTCTTTGCAAACGACGGATAAAACGAATATCGTCATCAGTATCAACGTAAACCTTGATGTCCATTAATTTTCTAATATCCTCGTTAAATAGAACTAGGATTCCTTCGAGGATGATAATATCAGCTGGTTCAACATGGATGGTTTCATCGCTTCTTGTGTGAGTGGTAAAATCGTAAGTTGGCATTTCAATGGCCTTGCGGTGAAGCAATTGGTTGATTTGTGCTTCTAACAATGGCATATCGAAGGCATTAGGGTGGTCATAGTTGATCTTCTTTCGCTCTTCCATGTCTAGGCCAGTATTGTCTTTGTAGTATGAGTCTTGGGTGATGATCATAATGCGATCGTCATCATTAATCTGTTTGGCTACTTCATGGGCAATGGTTGTTTTGCCGCTACCGGAACCACCGGTAATTCCAATAACTACGGGTTTATCAAGTGAATTCATCATGTAACTCCTTTATTTTGTCATTAAACATATTAGCTATAAAACCGCAATATTACAAGCTTTATCGCGAAAAAAGTTCGGAGAATTGGGTTGAAATCATTTTGAAAATAAATGAAAAAGATAGTAAAATGAAAAAAGAATTTTTTAAGGAAGGGTAAAACTATGACACCAATTATTGAATTTCAACATGTTGATAAGTATTATGGCAAGCTCCATGCCCTCAAGGATATTAATTTAACCATTAATGAGGGTGAAGTTGTTTCTATCATTGGACCTTCTGGTTCAGGTAAAAGTACCCTTATTAGAACAATGAATGGTCTTGAAAGTATTAATAGCGGTCGCTTGATCGTTAACGGCTACGATTTGGCCGATAATAAGACCAATATCAATAAAATTCGCAAAAATGTTGGGATGGTTTTCCAACACTTTAACTTATATGAAAATTACACCGTTTTAGGCAATATCAAATTAGCTCCAAGAGTCGTTTTGCATCGCTCTGAAGAAGAAAACGAAGCAATTGCGATGGATCTGCTCAAAAAAGTCGGCCTTGAAAACAAAGCCCACATGTACCCACGCAATCTTTCCGGTGGTCAGCAGCAGAGAGTGGCGATTGCTCGTTCTTTAGCAATGAAGCCAAAGGTAATTTTGTTTGACGAACCAACTAGTGCCCTTGATCCAGAAATGATTCAAGACGTATTAGATGTTATGAAATTGGTTGCTGAAGAAGGTATTACCATGGTTGTGGTAACCCACGAAATGGGCTTTGCCCGCGAAGTCGGCAATCGTTTGATTTTCTTTGAACAAGGACGCGTTCTAGAAGATCGCAAGCCAGATGAATTCTTTGATAATCCTGAAACTGATCGTGCCAAGGAATTTTTAAGCAAGATTATTCACTAAGGAGGGGCCGAATGAAGAGCAAGATCAAACGCTTCTTTTTGCTTGCTTTAGCCTTAGTGCTGGCAGTTAGCCTGTCAGCTTGTGAAAGCTCAGGCCAAGCAGCAAGCAGTCAGGTTAACACCTGGAAGCAAGTTGAAAAGTCCAAGACAATTATTTGGGGAGTAAGAAACGATACGCGCTTGTTTGGATTAATGGATATTAAATCAGCTAAGTTAGTTGGTTTTGACATTGATTTAGCTAAAGCAATCACCAAGCAGCTTTTGGGTAAAGATGGTAAGGCAGTATTATTTCAAACTAGTTCTAAAACCAAGATTCCTGTTTTGAAAAATGGCAACGTCGACGCCTTGATGGCCACAGTAACCATTACGCCTGACAGAAAAAAGCAGGTTACTTTCTCTGATCCGTACTTCAACGCTGGTCAATCACTGCTAGTTAAGTCAGACAGCAAGATTAAGTCAATCAAGGATTTAAACAAAAATGGCATCACAGTTGTAGCAGTTAAAGGTACGACGGCTGTTGCCAATATTCATAAGTTTGCGCCAAAGGCCAGAGTTTTGGAATTTGACGATTATGGTCAATGCTTCACTGCACTTAAGGCCGGTCAAGGACAAGCAATGAGTACTGATAATGGTATCTTGGCTGGTATTGCGGCTGAAAATAAAGGCTACAGCGTTGTTGGTGGCACTTTTACGCATGAGCCGTACGGGATTGCGGTTGATAAGGGCCAGACTGAGTTTGCCCAAAAGATCAACCAAGCTCTTAAAGAACTTAAACAAAACGGTACCTACAACAAGCTAATGCATAAATGGTTTGATGGTATTCCAGGATTCAGTATTAAGGAGGCTGCACGCTAATGTGGGAATTATTTATCAATAATTGGCAGACTTTTTTGATTGGATTTGCGAATACAGTTTTCTCAAGTATTTTAGCTTTAATTGGTAGTTTGGTAATTGGATCAGGTTTTGCGATTTTAGAAACTGTTCCAAACAAGTTCTGGCGAATTGTGGCTAAGATTTATATCGAAATTTTCCGCAACATCCCTTTGCTGGTAATTGCCATGATCTTTTATTTGGTCGTTCCGCAATTTTTATTTAAAGTCAATGGCTTTACCGCAGGTACTATTGGCCTTACCTTATATACTTCAGCCTTTATTGCTGAAACTGTTCGCTCCGGTATTAACGCTGTTGGTGATGGACAAATGGAAGGGGCTAGAAGTAACGGTATGACTTATTGGCAGGCAATGCGCTATGTTATCTTGCCACAAGCCTTCAGGATCGTGATTCCACCTTTGGGCAATCAGTTTGTCAACTTAATCAAGAACTCCTCAGTTCTAGCCTTCGTTGCTGGATTTGACTTGATGTATCAAGGGGACATTGTTGCTTCAAACACATTTGAAACAATTCCAACTTACATCATTATTGGGATTTTCTATTTGATTTTGACGATGCCGTTGTCATATTACATGCAACATTTGGAAAATAAGTAAGGGGGGCGAGCTGATGGATTTTGTTAATGCTTTATCATGGGTAAACTTTCGCTTTTTATTGCAAGGTTTATGGGTAACCATTTATGTATCATTGATTTCAATTGCCCTAAGTTTTTTGATTGGATTATTGCTAGGAACAATTAGATATACGAAAACGCCAATAATTTCCAAACTGGTGGGCTTCATTGTTGACGTTGTCAGAAACTTGCCCTTGCTGCTCATTATCTTCTTTACCTATTTCGGTTTACCAGGCATAGGAGTTAGAGTAAACTCATTAGTGGCATCAATTATTGCCCTGGTGATCTTTGAATCAGCCATGATTTCTGAAATTGTTCGTTCAGGAATCAATGCTGTTGACGAAGGTCAAATGGAAGGTGCTAGAAGCAACGGAATGAATTTTGTCCAAGCCATGTTTTATGTGGTCATGCCACAGGCTTTGCTTAAGATGATTCCAACTTTGCTGTCGCAATTTGTTTCTTTGGTAAAGGATACGTCTTTAGCAACGATTATCATTTTGCCGGAATTGCTTTACCATGCTCAAATTGTCTATAGCCAAAATACTAACTACATGATTCCAATGTACTTGATCATTGCAGCAATGTACTTTGTTGTTTGTTTCTGCCTATCCATGTTTGCATCATATTTACAAAGGAAATTTGATAGTCGATAGGTAAGTTTTATGCGAATCAATGAGAGATTGACTGATTTTGAGCGAGTTGAATTGACCAAAAAGTCATACGAAGAACTAGCAATTGGAGCAGAAGTTGTTATTGGTGAAAATATGCTGGGCAAAGTAGTCAAGATCATCCATGAAGAAGATGGTCTCAGAGGCTATGTCATCAGCAATCAAAGCGAAATAACGATTTTGTTCAAAGGCTCTTTTGGACTAAGAAAGGGCAATCCAACCACTTGGAGGGATGAATGGCTCAGAACTAATTTGCCAATTCTGTTAGCCTTAATTAATAAAGAGGCTAAAATCCCCAGTCAGTTAGTTTCGGCTGCTAGAGTTTTGAATCAAAGCTTGCACGAGTTACCAGAGTTGCCATGCTATATCTATGGGCATTCTCTAGGAGCAATTAATGCTCAGTATGCCTTGGCTCATTGCCGTCATCCAGAGCGAATTGCTGGGGCATACTTGTATGAAGGAACTAATATTTGGGAGTTGCTCAATAGTGCAGAAAGACGTCGTGTAGGCAAGCTTCGTCAGCGAATCAACAACTATATCGATATTTACGATCCGGTAACTTTGGGCTTTACAGCTACGCATCATATGGTTGGCCGGCTTTGCTATGTTGATAGCAGACAGATTAATCCCATCTCGCAACATATGTGGGGCGGGTATCAATTTGATGCTAATGGAAAGCTGAGGCTTAAGGAAGTTGATGAAGAATTTCTGCGCGAAAGTCGAAGTGAGCAACGCTTGCTAACGAAATCAAATGACTTGGCTAAGATGCTTGATTCTAAAGATCCAACTGGAGAATTTCGTAAATTAGCCGTAGTAAAAATGCAGCAATTGCAAGATAAGTTGCCGTCGCGCAAGTCTTTGAGCAAATTAGCTAGCAGTCTCATTGAAGAAAAAATTTTAAAAAATAAATCTGAAGAGTAGTTCGTTTAGCGAACGCTCTTTTTTTCTGAAAAAAATTTTTTGAAAGACTATAATGGAAATAGATTAATATAACAGCCAGCAATCATGATCAAGTAATAATAAGGAGGGCAATATGGATAAAGATCCTTTGGTTTATAACTATTCAATCGGCAAGCGCAAGCCTTATGACTACGACTATGGCAATCGGCAGAGCAACCAGAATGCTAGTTGCCCTTTCTGTGATGTAGCTCATTTGGAAAATATCTTTAGGCGAGAAGGGGATAAGATTTGGCTTAAGAACAAATACCCAACCTTACTAGATACTGATCAGACTATTTTGATTGAATCAAGCGACCACCAGGGCGATATTTCAACTTATACGCGAGAAGAAAATCAAGCTTTGATGAAGTTTGCACTAGATGCTTTTCATGAGATGTATTATTCTGGCAAGTATAAGAGCGTGTTATGGTATAAGAATTTTGGACCAAAGTCCGACGGATCTTTGACTCACCCCCATATGCAAATAGTTGGCTTATACAAAAAAGATGGCTACCAAGATGTTGGACCAGAGAACTTTACTGGCTTTGAAGTTGGTAAGTCTGGGGATGTTGAAATGAACATTTCCGCTACGCCAGTTCAGGGATATCAAGAAGTCAATATTTTGACTTTCCACAATCAAGATTTAGATATTTGGGCCGATTTAATTCAAAAAGGTACACAGTACATGCGCTCAGTTCTATCTCACGGTGTGGACTCATACAACCTCTTCTTCTATCCACTAAATGATGGTGAAGGCACTTGCTGCAAGATCATTCCTAGATTCTATGCTTCGCCATATTTTGTTGGCTATAAGATTTCACAAGTTGATGATTCTGATACCTTGCGCTGGGAGGCAAAACGGTTAAAAGGCTTTGTTACCGGGGGCATTAGCTTGTGATTTTATTTTTGAGCAAATTGTTATCCTTGTGAGAATTATCCTGCTATAATCTATTTATAGCTTGTTATCAGGAGGATATTTTATGAAGTACGCACAAACTAAAGAAATTTTGAATCAATTAGTTGCTGATTTAACTCAGATGCAAATGATCGTGCACCAACATCATTGGTATATGCGCGGCAGTCAGTTCTTGAAGTTGCACCCATATTTGGACAAAGTTATGGATGAACTTGCTGAGCAACTTGATGAAGTTTCAGAGCGTTTGATTACTTTGGATGGTTCGCCAGTTTCTACTTTAGGTGAAATTGTTCAAATGACTAAGATTCCTGATGAAAAGGGAACCTGGGGTGAAAGCACTAAGGAGCGCTTTGAAAAGATTATTGCTGGCTATCGCTATCTTGAAAAGCTTTACGAAAAAGGAATCGAAGCTAGCGATGAAGAAGGCGACTATTCAACTAATGACATGCTGACTGGTTTCCATACTGCAGTTGAAAAAAGAATTTGGATGATGGCTGCAGAGGTTGATCAAGCGCCAGAAATCGACAAATAACGACTTAAATTAAAGATCGCTGTATCGCGGTCTTTATTTTTTTGCCCATATCTGATTCTATCTTTTGCTATAATAAAGGTTGTTAATGTATACACGAGGAAGAATTATGAAAAAGATAATTGTTATAGGATCAAGTAATGTTGATACAACCTTGCATGTGAAGGACTTTCCACAAGCTGGAGAAACCATAAATGCAAGCAAGGTGACCGTAGCAGGTGGTGGCAAGGGTGCTAATCAAGCAATTGCTGCTGCCAAAAGCGGTGCTGAAACCAATTTTATCAGCCGAGTTGGCGATGACAATTTTGCAGATTTTTTAATCGGTGAATTAACTAAATATGGTGTTAAGACCAATTGCGTGATGAAAACCACCGGTCAATCTACTGGTCAAGCTTACATCACTTTGAATGAAGCTGGTCAAAATGATATCATCATCGATCATGGTGCAAACTACAGTCTGACAGTTGATGATATTGAAGAGCAAAGTCGATTGTTTGGAGAGGCTGACTGCGTAATTGCTCAATTTGAAACGCCAATTGAAAGTACAATTGCTGCCTTTAAGCTGGCTAAGAAGTTGAATACTTTGACTATTTTGAATCCAGCTCCAGCTATCAAGGAAATTCCCCAAGAATTGTTGCAATTGACTGATATGATTGTGCCAAATGAAACCGAATGCGAATTGATCACCGGTATTAAAATCAATGAAGAAGCTGATCTAGCCAAAAATGCCCAAAAATTACACGAACTTGGCATTAAGAACGTAGTGATTACTTACGGCGATAAGGGTGCATATTTATCTACTGATCAAGTTGAAAAGTTGATCCCTGCATTTAAAGTTAAAGCCGTAGATACCACAGCAGCTGGTGATACTTTTATTGGCTTTTTGGCAGGAGGATTGAAAGCAGACTTGGCTAATATCGAGCAAGCAGCCATCCTGGCTAGCCGTGCATCGTCTCTTGCTGTACAAAAATTGGGTGCACAACCTTCAATTCCATCAATTTCAGAAGTAAAAGAAGCAATGAGGTAGTAAAAATGGATAAACAAAGACAAGACGAATTAAAAAAGCAAGCTGCTCAAAAAGCAGCCGACTTAGTTGAAAATGGAATAATCCTAGGTGTGGGTACTGGTTCAACTGTTGCCTTTTTCATTGATGCTTTAGGCAAGAGAAAAGAAGAAGGCTTAAGCCTTAAGCATATCGTTACAACTAGTAACCGAAGCAAGAAGCAACTTGAAGGCTTAGGCTTTAAAGTTGATGAATTAAGTGAAGTTGACCATGTAGACTTGACTGTTGATGGTGCAGACCGCGTTAATAGTGACCTTGATGGAATCAAGGGTGGTGGCGGAGCATTGACTTTGGAAAAGAATGTAGCTGCTAATTCAACTAAGAACATCTGGATTGTTGATGGTTCAAAGGTTCACGACGTTCTTCAAGGCTTCCCATTGCCAGTAGAAGTTTTGCCAATTTCTTGTGAGCAAAACTTTAAACGTTTTGAAGAAAAGGGCTTAAAGCCAGTTTGGAGAATGGATGGCGAAAAGCGCTACGTAACTCACTATGGCAACTACATTATCGACTTAGGCTTAGACAAGATTGAAAAACCTTATGACTTAGCTGATTATCTTGATCATACAGTTGGCGTAGTTGAACACGGCTTGTTCTTAAATATCTGCGACCAGGTGATTATTGCTCAAGATGATGGTACAATCGTAGAACAAGTAAAAGAACACTAGTATTTTCAGAAAAGGGGATTCGATGAAAAAAATACCTTTAATTATTAGTACCGACCCAGGAATCGATGATATTGCTGCAATTACAATCAGTCTTTTTGCCAAGGAATTCGACTTAAAGATGATTGTGCCAACTTGGGGAAATGTTGCGCTAAATTATACTTTGCAAAATACGCTTAATTTAGAAAAATTTCTTCAGACCAAGGTTCCCGTGATTGTTGGTGCTAACCAACCTCTAGTTAGACCAGCAATTAGTGCGTCTAATGTTCACGGCGAAAAAGGCATTGCAGGCTTCGAATTTCCTGAGGCTGATCAAAGTTTAGTTGAAGCAGGACTTGCTACAACCAAAATGTATGAATGCATCATGGCTAGTTCAGAAAAAGTAACCTTGCTAGGAATTGGACCTTTGACTGACTTTGCGCTATTGCTAAAGCAATATCCACAAGTAACTAGCAAGATTGAACAAATTGTTATTATGGGCGGAAATATTGGCCATGGTAACTATGGTCCATTTGCGGAATACAATATTGCTGGCGATCCAGAAGCAGCTCAAGTTGTTTTCCATAGTGGCTTGCCAGTTAAGGTGGCTCCGCTTGAAATTGGCAATCAAGCTCATATTACCAAGGAAGAATTGGATCGAATCAAGTTCTGTGGAAAGGTTGGGGAAATGCTTTACGCAATGTTCTCTAATATCCACGAACCAGACGGCAATCACAAGATCATGATTTATGATCCAACTGCTGTAGGTATTATTTTGCATCCAGAATTTTACGATTTAAGAAAAGCAAGAGTTGAAATTGAATTAGCTGGACATGTTACCTATGGAGCAAGTGCCATGGACTTCATGGCAGAAAATCCAAATGCGGAAATAGCAGTTAATGTTAATACTGAAAAATTCGCAGATTGGTTTGTAGAAAGTATCAAACTAGCAGATCAAGGAAGTAAGTAATGGCAGATTTTGTTTATCGGACAGTAATGCACGATATTAAGCAGAATATTTTAAAAGGCGCCTACGAAGGGATGCGTCTTCCTGATGAGCGATCTTTAGCTGAACACTATCAAGTTAGCCGTTCATCAATGAAGCGTGCCTTGGAGCTATTAGCTCAGCAGGGGATTGTTTTCAAAAAAAGAGGTAGCGGAACCTTCATCAATCCGCTCTACTTGAAAAATCGGGCACTATTTCGTTATGAAGGCTCCAACTTGGGCTTAACTGATAGTTTTAAGGTTCCAGGAAAAGCTCAAAAGATTAAGTTGCTTGATTTTCATGTCGTAAAAGCTTCAAAAGAAATCGCGCAAGATCTATTTTTGACAGAAAATGATTTTGTTTATGAATTCAAACGTTTGCGTTTACTTGATGATCAACCATTTTTGATTGAAACGGGCTATATTCCAATTAAAATTATGCCAGAGCTCAAGCCGGAAATTTTGCAAGAATCGTTGTTCAATTATCTGGAAGATGAACAAAATAAGACGGTAACTAGATCGTATTTGAACATTACGGTTGAACCATCTAGTTCTGAAGATCAAAGCGAAATGAAGCTCAAGCCGGTTGAGCCGGTTGGCGTGATGGAAGGTATTTTCTTCTTGGATGATGGAACGCCATTTGAGCTTTCAATCATGCGAGTGCATTACAATTATATGAAGTTCAATACCTTCGTAAATTTGAATAACTAAAATAAAGAAGCAGTTTGGCTTTTCTTGATTGGAAAAGTTTGAACTGCTTCTTTTTGATTTTTATTCCGCTAAATATTGTTCTAGAACTTGCAAAACGCCATTGTCATTGTTACTTGGAGCGCGATAGTCGGTATATTGGAAAAGCTCCGGATTGCCATTAGCCATTACATAACCGTATTTAGCTAGCTGCAACATTTCTAAGTCGTTGAAGTCGTCGCCAAAAGCGATCAAATCATCGCTAGTTAACTTGAAGTAATCTAAGAAATATTTCAAGCCGCTGGCTTTGTTGACTTCGCTAGGGATGACGTCGACTGTATTATAGCCACTGCTGGTGAAATGAACTTTTTCGGGATTTATTTGATTAAATTCTGCTTCCATTTGGCTAGAAAGCTCAACTGGCATTCTTAGGGTCAATTTGATAATTTCATCATCGACGCCTAAAAAATCATCCACCAAAATTCTTTCAGGATAGTAGTAAGTCATAAAATCGATAAATTCCTGGCTGGTACTCTTTTTCATGTATGAGTGATTTACGGCTGAAACGAAAATTTCAACTTGTGGATAATTTTCTTCGATAAATTGCAACAACTTGGGTGTAGTTTCTTTTGACAAACTGTATCTAGCTAAAAGTTGATTATCGCGATAGAGCAAGCCACCATTTTCGGCAACTATATTGATTCGATCCAAGTATGGAGCAAAGTCTTTTTGAATTTTGCCAATTGGACGACCACTAGCAATAATGAAGTGGGCGCCTTGCTGGCGCAATTGAGCAAGAATTTGTTCAAATTTTGCCTGGTTAAAATCCTGCTTGTCGGTCATGAAAGTACCGTCCATATCTACAGCTATAGCCTTAAAAGGTAGTTTACTCATATATTTATTTTCTCCTTAATTGACAAATTGATCAAAGCTAGTCAAAGGGCTTTGATAAACAAATGATAAGTTAATGTTTTTAGTTAATTGACGAAGCTGATTTAGAATTTCTCTTTGTTCATTCGTCAAATGCAAGTCTTCTAATACTAATTTACTTTCAATGTACATTACTAGTTTACCAGTATAAGCCATTGGATGGTCATCAATTGTAAATTTGTACAAAACATTGGCGATCGCATCGCGCAGTGGGCGGTAGGGATCAATGTTTAATTCATTGTACATATCAATAAAGAAGCTTTCATAGAACTTCTCGAGTAACTGATGGGTTTCTTGTTTATGGTTGTTTTTCTTGGCAACGAATTGAAAGTTTAACATGGCTCTACTCCTTTATAACGGAAATAATCTGTGTCGATGGTCTAAACCATTGGCGAATTTCTGGACTTGGAGCAGTATCAGTAATCAAAACGTCGATTTTATCTAATGGCGTCGATAAAAATGGGGAGACATTTTTATTGACGAACTTGTATTTTTCCGCAATTAAAATAACCTTTTTGGCTCTGCTAGTTGCCATCCTGATTAATTTCGAATCCTGGCTTTCAGCGGTGTAGCTTCCATCAGCACGGACTTTAGAAGCACCAATTATAGCAGTGTTAAAGTACATGTACCGCAATTCGTCTAAAGCAGAAGCTGAATAGACGAGGCGGTTCTTTTTGCCAATTTGTCCACCTAAAATTGTGACTAGAGGTAGGGATTCATTCATTAATGCCAGCGCATTGTCGATGGAGTTGGTAACGATCTCTAAATCCATGCCGTTTAGTTGATAGCAAAGTTGCTGCAAAGTAGTGGATGGACCGATGAAATCCAGGTCGCCAGGATGCACGAAGCGTTTAGCCATTTCGGCCATTTTCTTTTTTAAAGGAGATTGGATTTGCTTTCTGGCTAAGAAAGTTGGAACGGATTGTTGATCCAGTTCAATGATGCCGCCATGAACGCGCATTGCTTGTCCAGTTGAACAAAGCTTAATTACATCTCTTCTAGCAGTATCAAAGGAGACTCCTAACAAATCTGCAATCTCTTTTGTTGCTAAATGGTCGGTTTGTTTTAATTGCTCTTTGATAAATTCGAGCCGTTTTTCTTGTTGCATAACTGCCTCCAGCTATAAATTAACACGATAAATAATTTTTTTGCGCATTTGTTAAGTGCTTCGAAGATATAAATCAGTGTTTATCAGTATTTGAAAGAGTAGATACTGAATTATTTTTAATATAAGTTATTATATCAGCTTTTTGATATAAGCATTTACTTAATATGCTTAATAAAAATTGGATGGTACCAATTTTATAAATGGTTGAAATTTATAAAAAATGTGGTATGATTAATTTGTAACAAAGAAAGAACGAAGATTAATAAAGATTTTAAGAGGTGTTGACTATGTCAGTTGATTACGATTCAAAAGATTACTTAAAGAGTGTTGACGCTTACTGGCGTGCTGCTAACTACTTATCAGTTGGTCAACTATTTTTGATGAAGAACCCTTTGCTTAAGACCCCACTTGTAGCTGAAGATGTTAAGCCAAAGCCAATTGGTCACTGGGGAACTATTTCTCCACAAAACTTCATCTACGCTCACTTGAACAGAGTATTGAAGAAGTATGACTTGAACATGTTCTACGTCGAAGGTTCAGGTCACGGTGGTCAAGTAATGGTTTCAAACTCTTACCTTGACGGTTCATACACTGAACGTTACCCAGAAATTACTCAAGACGAAGCTGGTATGACAAGGCTCTTCAAGCGCTTCAGCTTCCCAGGTGGTGTTGCTTCACACGCTGCTCCTGAAACTCCAGGTTCAATCCACGAAGGTGGGGAATTAGGTTACTCATTGTCACACGCAACTGGTGCTATCTTGGACAACCCAGATGTAATTGCTGCTGTTGAAATTGGTGACGGTGAAGCTGAAACTGGTCCTTTGGCAGCAAGTTGGTTCAGCAACCGTTTCATCAATCCAGTTAAAGACGGTGCTGTATTGCCAATCTTACAAATCAACGGTTTCAAGATTTCTAACCCAACTATCGTTGCTAAGATGAGCGATGAAGAATTAACTGAATACTTCTCAGGTATGGGCTGGAAGCCATACATCGTTTCAACCTTTAAGGGTGGCCGCTACGATGGCATGAAGGACATCATGGACATCCACGAAGAAATGGCTAAGACTTTGGATGAAATTATTGAAGAAATCAAGTCAATCCAAAAGCACGCTCGCGAAACTGGCGACAAAAGCATGCCCAAATGGCCATTATTGATCTTCCAAGTACCAAAGGGTTGGACAGGTCCGAAAGAAGATCTTGACGGAAACCCAATTGAAAACTCATTCCGTGCTCACCAAATTCCAATTCCAGTTGAACAAGGCGACATGACTCACAAGGACCTCTTGCTTGACTGGCTCAAGAGCTACAAGCCAGAAGAACTCTTCAACGAAGATGGTTCACCAAAGGAAATCGTTACTCGTAACACTGCAAGCGGCGATCAAAGAATGGCAATGAACCCAATCACTAATGGTGGTATCAACCCTAAGCGCTTGAACTTGCCAGATTACCGTGAATTTGCCTTGAACTTTGACAAGCCAGGTTCAATCGAAGCTCAAGATATGGTTGAATGGGCTAAGTACTTGAACAAAGTTGTTGAATTGAACCCAACCACTTTCCGCGGATTTGGTCCTGACGAATCTAAGTCAAATCGCTTGTTTACTTTATTAGATGAACAAAAGCGTCAATGGGAAGGCGACGTACACGAACCAAACGACGAAAACTTGTCAACTGGCGGTCGTGTAATCGACTCACAATTGTCAGAACACCAAGCTGAAGGATTCTTGGAAGGTTATGTTTTAACTGGTCGTCATGGATTCTTTGCAACTTATGAAGCATTCGGTCGTGTAGTTGACTCAATGCTTACTCAACATATGAAGTGGTTGCGTAAGGCTAAGGAACAATACTGGCGTCATGACTACCCATCACTTAACTTTGTGGCAACTTCAACTGTATTCCAACAAGACCACAACGGTTACACTCACCAAGATCCAGGTTTGTTGACTCACTTATACGAAAAGAACCGTCCAGACATGATTCACGAATACTTGCCATCAGATACTAACACTTTGCTTGCTGTAGCAAACAAGGCATTCCAAGATCGTGAAGGTATCAATGTTTTGGTAACTTCAAAGCAATCACGTCCACAATGGTTCTCAATTGAAGAAGCTGCTAAGCTAGTTGATCAAGGTTTAAGCTACGTAGATTGGGCTTCAACTGACCAAAATGCTAAGCCGGACGTTGTCTTTGCGTCAACTGAAACAGAACCAACTTTGGAAACTTTAGCAGCAATCGACATCTTGCACAAGAAGTTCCCAGAATTGAAGATCCGTTACATTAATGTAGTTGATGTAATGAAATTGATGAGTCCAAAGGATAACGAAAAGGCAATTTCACAAGAAGAATTTGACCGCTTGTTCCCAACTGATGTTCCTGTAATCTTTGCATGGCACGGTTACAAGAGCATGATGGAATCAATCTGGTTTGCTCGCAAGCGCTACAATGTTCACATTCACAGCTATGAAGAAAATGGTGACATCACCACTGCCTTTGACATGAGAGTCTTGAACCACCTTGACCGTTTCGACTTGGTAAAAGACGCTGTTGAAAGCATTCCAGCATTGAAGGACAGGAGTGCAAGTGTAATTGACGAAATGGATCAATTATTGGCTAAGCACCACCAATACATTCGTGACAACGGTAAGGATATTCCTGAAGTTACTGAATGGAAATGGGAAGGCCTTAAGTAACTAATAGAATGCAATATAAATAAACATAGTATTTGATAAGGACTAATTCTAAAATCCGCTTAGAATTAGTCCTTATTTTTTGTATTCATATTTATAATTTGAATGTTAAAACGATATTTATTGTACTGAATATTAGCTCATACTTTTGGTTCAAAAGTCGGAGATGGAACTGAAAAGAAAATTGGTTCATATCTAGTTTATAACGAATTTCAAGCTAATACTATTACTTCATCATTGTTCATGACTGCATCTGCACCAAATGTAGCCGCTATCGGTTTGGCAGCTGCTAACGGTGTTCATGTTTCATGGTTTGGATGGTTATTAGCAGCTATTGTTCCAGGTTTAATTGCCTTAATCGTTGTTCCATTTATTTTGTACAAGTTATATCCACCTGAGATTAAAGAAACTCCAAATGCAAAATCTTGGGCAGAAGGACAATTGGCAGAAATGGGACAAATGAAATTGTCTGAAAAATTAATGCTAGCTATCTTTATTTTGTCATTAGTATTATGGATGGTTTCAAGTTTTGTACCGGCTGTTAATGCAACTTGGGTCGCTTTCTTAGCTACAGCGTTATTGCTTCTTTCAGGTATCTTGACTACCAAGGATATTTTGAATGAAAATGGTGCTTGGAACGTTGTTATTTGGTTCTCAATCTTGATCTTTATGGCAAGTCAATTGAGTCAACCAGGTGGCGTAATTCCATGGCTTCAAGGAACTATCAAGCATGCTATCGGTGGTATGTCACCAATGGTAGTTATGGCAATCTTGGTCCTTTATGGTTTAGTAGGTGGCCTATGGATGAATGTTATTGGTTTATAGAAGATTCTAGTGAAAGAGCCTTGATCGTTTTTCGATCAAGGCTTTTTGCATTATTAATAGTTATAACTATTTATGGAGTGCAGAAGTAGTACCGATTTTTTGTAAAATTCTATTTGCAATTCCTTCAGTTATAGCAAGATGAGTAATTAATCCGGAATTAAGGGCTCCGAGAACAGCAGTAGACTTGAATTGACTTTTCTCAACAATAAAGCGGACGGGGACTTTAGCTAATTCTGCTAAGTCAATACCGCAGATATATGGCTCAAGATTATCCAAAATTTTTCCTTCAACTGTGTATGGTCGCCCCAAAATAAAACCGGCTATTTTGCTAGTATCAATATTTTTGAATAAGTCAGAGCTATATTGCATAGATAAGTCCTTGTTTTCCTCAATTGATTGAAAAGTACCTAAACCTGTTAGCAACATATCTAAATTGTTATAGTATTTTTTCAAGTTAATAAACATGGGCTCTTGTTTTAGATACTGAATTGTGAGTGGATTAGCACAATACAAAGGAGCAGGAAGTTCCTGAAAACTTGCATTAAATTTATAGGCAGCAGTTTGAGCTAAAGGATTTTTTCTATGACCAGTTTCTGTCGCTATTCCAAGCAATTGGACGAAAGTTAGATTAGGCAGATTTTCATGCTGGAAATTCTGAATAATGTCCATGCTGGTTGTTCCCCAAGTTAGGCCAACATTATTCACTTCTCTAAGCATGTGCTGCAATTTATTAGCCACAAAGCGCGATAAAATCTCCGCATCCTCGGTCTTAGTGCTGCCCTTACGCAAGATGTAGGCTTCTTTTAAGTCGAAGATCTGCCTGAAATAATACTCTAGTTCAGAGTTTCGACGCATGTCGTCATCATTGATTGAAATCTGTACGATTTGCTTATCGCGAGCATCCTTGAGAGACTTGGCAATCAAATAGCGCGATAGATCATATTTATGTGATAATTCTTCAATATTGAGTCCGTTAAGATAAAAATCGCGTGCAATTGCAGCAATTTGGCTATCAGTTAATTGCATATAACCACCTTGATTAAATTACTTGATTGGAAAACGATACCATCGTTATCATAAATATTATAAATCATTTTATAAAGAAAAATTTATCGTGTCTTTTTTCTTTTTTGGCGAAAATATTGATATAATTTAAGTGTTAGCAACTAGTAGGGATTGTTGCAGGGAAAAGGATTGATGAAATGAAAAAATATAGACTAAGCAACAAGCAAATCGCAATTGGCATTGGCTTAATGGCTGTTGGCTTAGTGCTGTGGTTTTTGGCAGTTTTCACTTATTCGCAACTTAAACTTGCTTGGTTAATTCCAATCGGGATTATTTTGATCTGCTGTGGAGGATTAGAACTAACAGTACTTTCTTTGATCTATTTGCATAAGAATGATCAAGAAGCTAGAAAAGCAATTAAGGAAGCTGAATTAGCCAGAGAAAAGGAAAACCAAAACCAAAAAACTATTAGAAAGGATTCATCCGATGGATTTTAAAAGAGTTTTTAAGTCAGAACGAGCTACGCGTAAATTTACCAATCGTAAAGTCAATGAAGAAATATTAGCTGATATTATTCGACAAGCTCAATATTCTCCATCATTGCTTAATTCTCAACCTTGGCGCATTTACGCAGTAATGGGTGATAAGTTAGCTGCATTAAGAAAAGAACATGAAGCTAGAAGTTTAGAAGGCATCAAGCCTGACGAAGACTTCGCGACTATGCTCTCACTTGAGTGGGATACTTTCCCAAGTCAGAACATGGCAACTATGGGTGCTTCGCAAAGCTACTTCTACCATAAGAGATTGGCCTTGTTTAATAAGGCTAACAACACCATGTTCAATGCTCAATGTGTCCTATATCTAACTATACCTAAGGAGTCTCCTGCATGGTCAGTCTTTGATTTAGGTATTTTTGCACAAACATTGATGCTAGGTGCAATTAATGAAGGCTTGGCTACCATGCCAGCCCACTCATTAGTTTCATATCCAGACCTTGTTCGCAAATATGCTGGCATCCCTGAAAATGAATCAGTTGGAATGGGTATCGCTGTGGGTTATCTAGATAGAGCGGCTGAAGTTAATAAGCCGATTTACTACCCAGAGCGCTTGCCTTTAGATCGTATTTATAAAGTTTCTAAATAGCTCAGGCTATTTTATATTTTTATTTTAAAAAGGTGATAACAACTTTGAGTAACGCTCAAATAATTACAAATGTGATTGCTACTTTGGTTATCTTTGTTTTTGCTTCCTTTTTCGTAGCTGCTGAGTTTGCCCTAGTGCAAACGCGGACTAGTCAGCTTGAAGATATGCTGGCAAATGACCAAGGCAATAAGAAAAAGCTCAAAAAAGCTTTGCACATGTCACATAATCTTAATGAATATTTATCAACAACGCAGGTCGGCACCACCTTGGTTGGGGTAATCCTGGGTTGGTTTTCTGCGGATACTTTGGCGGAAATCTTTGTTCGATTATTCGATTTGACGAGCATGTCGCATTCTTTGGTTAAGTCTATTAGTGCCATTTTAGGGGTTGTTTTATTGACTTACCTAGAAGTTGTCGTAACAGAAATCGTGCCTAAGAATATTGCGATTGAAAAGTCCGTCAAAATGCTCTTGGCAATCGTTTATCCATTGCAGCTTTTCCACACTTTGGTTTATCCATTTGTTTGGTTATTGAATACTTCTTCAAATGCTCTTTTGCATCTTTTAGGATATAATCCAGCAGATGAAGAAAACGAGATCTATTCTCAGTCAGAAATCATTCGTTTGTCGCAAAATGCCGTTCATGGCGGCTCGCTTGATAAGTATGATTTAACTTATATGGAGCGGGCTTTTGAATTAAACGACAAAGTTGCCAAAGATATCATGACGGATAGAACTAGATTGAATGTTTTGGATTCAACTAATACGATTTCTTTTGCCTTGAAGGAATATCTTGAAGAGGGCTATAGCCGTTTTCCAGTTGTTAGAGATAATGACAAAGACGACGTCGTTGGTTATGTCTATGCCTACGACATCATCCAGCAAAACGAAGCTGATGGCAGCGTTCCTGTTACTAGAATCATTCGAACGATTATTACAGTTCCAGAATCAATGCGAATTCAAGAAATTTTGCATTTAATGATTCAAAAGCACACTCCAATTGTTTTGGTAGTTGATGAATATGGTGGAACTAGCGGAATTGTGACTGATAAGGATATTTATGAAGAGCTCTTTGGAACGGTTAAGGACGAAATTGATGATGTTTCTGATGATTACATTATCAAGGACAAGCAAGGCTTGATTCATGTTTCCGGCAAGACTACTTTATATGACTTTGAACGCTACTTCCACAGTCAAATCAAGGGCTTCCAGGACAGTGATATTATCACTATTGGTGGTTATATGATGGAACACTATCCTGATTTGAAGAAGGACGAGAGCGTTGAATTTGAAGGCTTTGAATTCAAACTTGACAATATTGAGCAAGGATTTATGCGTTGGTTCATCGTTAAGGCCCTTGACCAGGAAAAAGACGACCAATCAGAAGAGTAAAAATAAAAATATTCAGAAAAAGCGCTATTTTTAGCGCTTTTTTAGAATAAAAATGTTATAATCACTTGTATCAAGAATATTGTAGTAGATTGAGTAAAGCGAAGGGAATATACATGGCAAAAAGCGATAATATGGGTCGAATTATTGATCATAAGCTATTTACAGAAGAAGACATTCATGAAATTTGTGTTCGTTTAGGTAAGCAATTGACCGAAGATTATGCAGGCAAGAAGCCTTTAGTAGTTGGTGCCTTGAAGGGTGCAATTTACTTCTTGACTGACTTGACTAAGCAAATGGATGTTGAACAACAATTAGACTTCATTGATGTGTCTAGCTATGGCGATGGCTTTGAATCAACTGGCAAGATCGAGATAGTACATGACTTAGCTGCTGACGTTGCAGGTAGAGACGTATTGATTGTAGAAGATATCGTTGATACTGGCTTGACCCTTAAGTTTATGAAGGATCTTTTAATTGAGCGTGGCGCTAAGAGCGTTAAGTGCTGCGTATTGCTTGATAAGGAAGCTCGCAGAACTACTGAAGTTGAAGTTGAATATTACGGTTCAAAGGTTGGTAATGAATTCGTAGTTGGATATGGAATGGACTTCTTGAACATGTATCGCAACCTTCCATACATTGGCATTTTGAAGCCAGAAATCATTGATAAATATATCAAGTAATAGTCATACAAAAAAGCGGTTTGCATTTGCAAATCGCTTCTTTGGTTAGTCGTTATTTTTCTGGTTAACTTTCTTTTGGTGATAGTAAAGTGGAATTCCTAATAGAGTTAAGCCAATTCCCACTAGCGAGAGCCAAAATTGATTGATAATCGTAGTTACAATAATGAAAGCTCCGCCAGCAATGGCAATGATTGGAATCACTGGATACAATGGAACTTTGAATGGACGCTTGCGCTCTGGTTCGCGCTTTCTAAGAATCAATACAGCTACAGCTAACATTGTATTAAAGCCCCACATTACCAAAACCAACATGTCTGTCAAAATATCGAAGTTGCCAAGGGCAATCATGACAATTGAGATTGAGTTGACAATCAAAGCCCCAAATACTGGAACACCTGTGTTGATGTTGGTTTTGCCAATTTTATCGGAAAATGGCAAAAGCTTATCTTGTGCCAAAATGTAAGGAGTTCTCATCCCCGTCAAGGTGTAGGCATTAGCTGCACCATAGACCGAAGTCAGAATACCAATTGTGACGATCTTGCCACCGATATCTCCAAATAGCTTGCTAGAAGCTAAAAAGGCGGCATTTTCGTTTCCTTGAATCTTGGCTAGTGGAAGCACTGTCAAGAAGGCGTAATTGATCAAGATATAAATGATCGTGATAATCGATAGGCCTAAAATGATTGATCCAGAAAGGTCTTTTTCAGGATTTTTGACTTCGTTAGCTAAGTTAGTAACTACGATCCAACCTTCAAAAGCAAATAAAGCAGATAATAAGCCTTGGCTCATTCCACCGGCCCAACTTCTACCAGCGCCCACCGTAACAGGGAAGAGCTGGATTCCGATCTTGTGTTGATTGAACAAGCCCCAAACGATGATCAAAACAATTGGAATGATTTTGATAACTGTGATGACTGATTGAACCTTGCTAGAAAACTTGGTGCTGATAAAATTAGTTATGGTCAAAAAGACGACCACCAACACAGCAATCAGGTTGCTATAATGACTTGGCAGATTAAACAGTGACGTAAATTGTACGCCGAAGATCGAAGACAAGGCTCCGATTTGAGCTGGAAAATAGACGATCATCTGTGCCCAGCCAAATAAAAAGCCCCAAATACTACCATAGGTATAATCTAGATATTTAATTGCACCATTGGTTTTTAAAGAGGCGGCCAATTCCGAAATAGTTAGGCCTGAAGCAATCGAAACGATCCCAGCTATCAGCCAAACAAAAAGCGTCATTGACGTGCTGCCTGTTTGAGCGGTGATTGTTCCAATTTTAAAGAAAACCCCGGCTCCAATTACAGCTCCGACTACAGTTGCAAGAGCTTGAAAAAAAGAAATTTGTCTTTTCATAAAGTTACCCCATTTAAAAAGTGAACTTATGCTATTATACAAGAATAAAGTCGTTTGGTATAGAATGAAAACTTGGGTAAAATAGTTAATTGGAAGGTGAATCATATTGTGAAGAGATTTCATCATCGCTTGACCTTGCCGCTCATTTTGCTGCTTTTGGCTTTGTCAATTGGGGGCTTATTTTGGGGCTATAGCAATTTCAAGCGCGATACGACCTTGCCTAGCGATGCAAATCCTAGTGCAATCGGGGTTGAATTAAATCAAAATTATTCTGGAATAGATCTGCATCAATTGCAGGAAAACGGCCTCTCATTTGTCTATTTGCGCAGCACGCAAGGGCGGTCATACTTTGATGATGATTATTTGACCTACCGAGATCAGATTCTAGGAACAAAATTGGCTTTTGGCACGGTGATTTATTATAGCAATGAATCGACTGCAAGACAGCATTATGATTACTTTTTCAAACAAGTTGGCAATAATACTGGCAGCTTGCCGATTATGGTCAAGCCAGCTGTAAGTAGTAGGTCCAAGAAGTATCTTAGATCGATGGCAAATTTTGTCAGCATGCTTCAAGCTGGGCAAAAGAATGTCTTAGTGGCACTTAATTATAAGTATCATCGACTTTTTCCTCAGAATACGCAGTTTTTGAAAATGTCACCCAAGCAGCCTAATAAATTGCAGTATTCATTTTGGCGTTATAGCACTAACGGACGAGTTAAAAACGTTAGTGAATTGGATAGAGGCGTAACCATGTATGCTTATAATGGCACGGTTATGCAGTATAAACAGAAGTACGGACAATTAGCACAATAATGTATCAAGAAAAAATTCAAGCAGTTCTGACTAGAGAACATAAGACTAAACCAACTTTAATTCAAACTGAAACTTATGAAGCGATTTTAAATGGAGTCAGTTTAGTAGCTTTAGCTAAGACAGGAACTGGCAAAACCTTGGCTTATAGTTTGCCAAGCTTAGAAAGAGTAGAAAAAGGCCAGCCAAATCAGCTGGTGATTTTTGCGCCAACAACTGAATTAGCTGTGCAAATTCGCCATGCAATCAACCCGTATATCGCAGCCTTAGGCCTAAGCGGGGTGTCCTTAGTGGGTGCGGGAAATCGCAGAAGACAAGAAGAAGTCTTGAAAAAGAAGCACCCAGAAGTTGTTGTAGCAACCCCAGGACGGTTTTTTGACTTCTTTTCAAGTAGTCGCATTAAGGTTAAGCAAATCAAGACCTTGATTATTGATGAAGCTGACGACATTTTGGAATTTACCAAGATGGAATTACTTAGCTCATTAGGCCAAAACTTGCCATCTAGCAGTCAGATTTTGCTCTTTGGGGCAACTGACTCCCAGATTACCAAAAATGCGGAAGAACTTTTTGCACGGCAATTCTTATTGATCGATGTGCGCAACCGGCAGAAGTCACAAGTTAAGCATTATTTCTTGCAAGTTGACAATGCCCACAAGATCGATTTTTTGCAAAAAATGACTAAACTGGATTCCTTCAAGGGGATTTTGTTCTTTGATTCTAACCAAACCATGTTAAAGGTAGCCGGAATATTGGGTCATACTAAGACTAAGTTCCAATTGCTTTCAAACGACTTTAGCAAGGGTAGAAGAGAAGAAGCTTTGCGCGATTTAGCTTTAGGTAGAAATAAATTGCTCTTAGCAACAGATTTGGCTGCGCGTGGTTTGGATATTCCTGATGTAACTTATGTTATCAATTATGATATTCCAAGCGAAGTGAATACTTACTTGCACCGGGCAGGAAGAACGGGCCGAATGAACAAGGAAGGTCATGTAGTAACTTTAGGCGATGACCACGATTTTCGTGATTTGAAGACACTTTTAGCCGATGAACTAGAAGTAAGCCGGGTTTACTTTGCCGGCTATCATTTAAGCGAAAAGAAACCAGAGAAGAAGAAAAAAGAGCAAGCTGAAAAGCCAACAGCAACTCCAAAGCCTAAAGATAGCAAGAAAAAGCATAAAAAGCGCAAGAATAAGAATAAGGGATACCATCCACATTATCTGAAGGTGAAGAAATGAATCGAATAGTTGCTTGGCTTGAAGACTATGTTTTGCCCTTGGCAGCTAGACTTGGACAGGTTAGGTGGCTAGTAGCTTTAAAAAACGCCTTTGTTTCTGTAATTCCAATTACAATGGCAGGATCGCTGGCTGTTTTGATTAAGAGTTTGGTTGAAATTGCTAATGACCAGCTAGGCTGGCATGCATTGACAGTGGCACTTAAGCCGATCTTATCCATCAGTCAGATAGTTTGGCGGGGGACTTTTTCTTTATTTGCTTTATTTTTGGCGGTGGCTCTCGGCTATCAATTAGCTAAAACTTTTGAAGCAAATCGTCCAGCTGGGGCGATCATCTCTTTGTCTTGTTTTATGATGAGCGTGGCCAACTTAGTCAAAACTAAGGTTGATGGGGATGCGATTATTGTCCGGCAAGCCTTTGATATTGAGCAATTTTCTACGGCTGGAATTTTTACAGCAATTTTATTTGGCTCGCTTGGCTTTGGTATTTATCTTATTTGCTACAGGGCGAGAATAATTTTGCCTTTGCATACTAATTATCCACATGCGGAAATGTCAGCCTTTGAGGCGCTGCTTCCAGGGTTGATTGCGATTTTTTCAGTTGGCGGAATCAATTATTTATTCCAGCTTGTCACTGGAAAATACTTTGGCGATTGGCTATTGCAGGCAATTCAAATCCCATTAGTTAAGATCGGACAAGGATTTGGCCTAGTTTTACTTGTAACTTTATTGATCCAGATCTTTTGGTTTTTTGGAATCAATGGCCTGGGAGTAATGGCGCCGATTTTGGATTCGATCTGGCTAACAGCTCAAAATATCAACGTTACTGCTGTCAAAGCTGGCAAAATAGCACCGATGATTTGGGGTAGAGCAAGTTTTGATGTTTTTGCTTGGTTTGGTGGTACTGGCGGCACTTTACCATTGATTATTGCAATTTTGCTTTTCTCTAAGAAGGTTCAAGATCGAACCGTGGCTAAAGTTGCTTTGGCGCCGGGGGTCTTTAATATTGGCGAGCCAGTTATTTTGGGTTTGCCAGTGGTCTTAAATCCTATTTATTTAATTCCATTTTTATTAGCACCGGTCGTTAATGTAGCCTTTGCATATTGGATGACGGTAATGGGGCTGGTCAATCCGGTTCAAGTTGCCATTCCAACCTTTATGCCGCCAATCATTGGTCCGTTTTTGGCCTGCAATTATGATTGGAGAGCAATCGTTGTCAGCCTGCTTAATATCGGGATTTCTTTGCTGATATGGATGCCATTTATCTTTGCGGCTAACAAGCTAGCAGAGGCAAACAAAGAATTCTAAAAAATAATGAATTAACTTACATTTTATGGTAAAGTTAATTCGTACTGGTCTCGTAGCTCAGCTGGATAGAGCATCGGTTTCCTAAACCGTGTGTCGTGAGTTCGAATCTCACCGGGATCATCAAAAAAGCATTGCCTAGTGGCAATGCTTTTATTTTATCCATGAGTTGTCGTCATTGGGTTAAGCATGATCAAGCTGATCAAGCCCCAGACAAGCAAAACACAGATAAAGGCTGTATAGAGCAAGTATTTGCGCGTTTTGGGAGAACGAGACTTATCAAGTCCAAAGACTACGCAGAAGCATCCAATAACAATAAACACAGATGCCAAAATTAATATCGCCATTTTTATTCCTCTCTTAGATTTAGTTTTTTGCTATGTTGAATAGTACCACAAAAATCGTTATCATTATAGTTAATATGTGGAGGTTTATTATGGCAAAAATAAAAGTAATGACTGTTTTTGGAACTAGACCAGAAGCAATCAAAATGGCACCCTTAGTATTAAAATTGCAAAAAGACGACCGCTTTGAAGCAGTGACCGTGGTTAGTGCCCAACACCGTGAGATGCTAGATCAAGTATTGGATATTTTCAAAATTACTCCAGATTATGATTTCAATATTATGCATAAAAATCAAACTTTGGCAGAAATTACTTCCAAGGTAATGATCGATTTGTCCAAAGTAATTCAAATTGAAAAGCCTGACATCGTTTTGGTTCACGGTGACACCACGACCAGTTTTGCTGCCTCTTTGGCCACTTTTTATGAGCAAACAACTTTAGGCCACGTTGAAGCTGGACTTAGAACTTGGAACAAGTATTCGCCTTACCCAGAAGAAATGAACCGTCAAATGACTGATGACTTGGCAGATTTGTACTTTGCCCCAACTAACCTGTCCAAGGCTAATTTATTAAAGGAAAATCATCAAGCTGACAATATTTTCGTAACAGGAAATACTGCAATTGATGCTTTGCAAGAAACAGTTCAAAAGGATTACCACCACCAAGTGCTTGATGAAATTAAGGATGGCAATCGCGTAATCTTAGTAACAATGCACCGCCGCGAAAATCAAGGCGAGCCTATGCGGCGAGTATTTAAGGTGATGAAGCAAGTGGTCGACAGTCATGATGATGTCGAAATTATCTATCCAGTGCACCTTTCTCCAAGAGTTCAAGCTGTTGCTAAGGAAGTTTTCTCAGGCGATGAACGAATTCACTTGATTGATCCGCTAGATGTGGTTGATTTCCATAACTTAGCTAAGCGTTCATATTTCATTATGACTGATTCAGGCGGCGTGCAAGAAGAAGCACCTAGCTTAGGCAAGCCAGTACTCGTTTTAAGAGATACAACTGAGCGACCAGAAGGCGTAAAAGCGGGAACTTTGAAGCTAGTTGGAACGCAAGAAGAAAGCGTTCGAACTGAAATGGTTAGATTGCTTGAAGATTCAGCTGCTTATGAACAAATGGCTAATGCCAAGAACCCATACGGCGATGGTCATGCAAGCGATCGGATTTTGGACGATATTGCCTACTACTTTGACAAGAGTTTAACTCGCCCAACCGATTTTGAATAAAATAAGATGGTATCGATAAAGATACCATCTTATTTTTTTGTCTTAGATTTTCTTTCTTCTAGCCGAGCTTTAGCACGCTTAATCATAGTTTTTTCTTGCTTTTGAAAAACTGATCTAGTAGTCAAATAGTTGAAGATACCAACTAATATTTGGTCAATCAATTTTACTAGCAAGGGGTTGAGGTGAAGCCACGATAATCCTACTAACATGATCAAGGTATCGGGCAATAAACTAATAATGCGGTAAGTGAAGAAGACGATCAACTTATGCCAAGTTGAATGATCTTGGTCAACATTATTGGTAAAAACTGCTTTTTGGTTGAAATAAAATGAGGCAGCATTTGAAATAATAAAGGCTGCCGTGTTGGAGATCACCAACACGATATGCCACCATTGGTGCATAATCATAAAGATAAGCGTGTTGATTAAGGCAGCAATAAAGCCAAAAAGCATGTATGCCCATAAGTTGCGGTGTCTAGTGGCAATTTTTTTGCCTAAACGACGAATATTGGCTTGGTCAGAAACTGTAAGTCGTTTTTTATCCATTAAGTTTATCAGCCATTTCTCTTGCTGCCTGATCAATTGCTTCGATTGCTTCATCGTCAGGAGCATTTTCAATTGTCACTGGAGCAGTGATTTCAGTAGCATTGCAAGCAAGGAATGCTTTTTGGTAGTCAAAAACATTTTCGCAGAAGTGTTCGCCGTAAGTCTTGTCGCCGGATCCCATCACTGCAAAATATTTGCCAGAAAGATCCAATTCCTTTAATTGGTCATAAAAGTCTGCGATTTCGTCGGTCATGGTTCCTTCGCCATAGGTGTAAGTGACAAAAATACAAAGATCGCTATCTAAGTATTCGCTAGCATCCGCAAATGCTACCTCACTTGAATCAGTTTCGAAACCCAAATCTTGCAAATCTTCTTCAAGAATATCAGCCATATCCTCATCATTACCTGTCATACTTGCGTAAACGATTTTCGCCTTCATTATGCTTACCTCCCAGTCTTGATTTATCAATGCATACTATTATACAAGATTTTCGCCTATTTTTCGAAAATTTAGTAAAGTTTAAAAAAAAGAAATAAAACGATATAATGGAGAAAAAGTATTTTTAGAAGAGAGGACAACTCGTGATTACAATTAAGTCTATACGTGAATTAAAGGGAATGCAAAAGTCAGGTAGACTTCTTGCATCAATGTTTGAAGCCCTTAGAGATGTGATTAAGCCAGGAATGTCTACCTGGGAAATTGAAGAATTTTGTCAGGCGTTCATGAAAGAAAGAGGCGGCCGTTTATCTGAACAAGGCTTTGAAGGCTACAAGTATGGTACTTGCATCTCAGTCAATGACGAAATTGCCCACCAAACTCCAAGAAAAGATCGTATCTTGCAAGAAGGCGATTTGGTTAAGGTTGACGTAACTTGTAATGTAGAAGGTTACGAAACTGACTCATGTACTACTTATCCTGTAGGAAAGATCTCTGAAGAAGACCAACGCTTGATGGATGTAACCGAAAAGGCAATGTACTTAGGTATCGACCAAGCTGTTTTGGGCAATCGAATTGGTGATATCGGTGCTGCTATTCAACATTATGTTGAAGATGAAAACCACTTTGGCGACGTTCGTGAATTAGTTGGTCATGGTATTCAACCAACTATCCACGAAGATCCTGAAGTTCCTCACTGGGGAAAGGCAGGCCACGGTTTAAGATTAAGAGAAGGTATGACAATTACCTGTGAACCAATGGTTGAAGCTGGTGGAGACTGGAGAATTGACCAAAGAACTGTCGCTGATCCTAACGATGATTGGGTATACTATGCTACTCCAGATGGTTCAAAGTCAGCTCAATTTGAACATACTTTCGTAATTACCAAGGATGGTCCAAAGATTTTGACTTTGCAAAAGCCATACGATGGTTACGAAAAGTACTTGCCTCATTTTGATGAAATGGAAGATTAGTGGTTAGCTAAATGAAAAAAAGTGGTGGGGGAATCAAGAGATTCTATCAAACAATCTCAACAATTTATACGCAAGGAGAGATTATTCAAGGCGCAATCATAATTGCCTATTACGTTTTGTTTTCGATTTTTCCGGTAATTATGATCGTAGGAAATATCTTGCCTTTATTTCACATTGATACAGCCCCCATTGCGGAATATTTGAATCTAATCTTACCTGAGCAAATATCGCACTACATTATTCCGATCATTAATTCCCTGCTTAAGAATAAGTCTACTGGTTATATTTCCTTTGGTATTGTGACGGCTCTTTGGACCTTCTCTAACTTGGTAAATGCGATCAGAATCGGCATGAACCGAATCTATGACGTTCATAAGGTTGAGTTGAACTTATCGCTACTCAGTTTTCTTTGGAACCGCGGAGTAACGATTCTTTTGACCGGCGTAATTTTGATGCTGTTTACCGTGTTTAGCTTGGCCTTGATTTTTGGTCAACAGATTCTAGGATTGCTTAGGCCGATTTTTGGCTTTTCCTTAGGAAAAATGGTCACCTTGTTCAATTACAAGTATCCAGTGCTTTTGACGCTGATTACTTTGCTAGTGGCTTATCTAAATTATGCCTTGCCCAATATTGATCTGCGCAAGCGAGTAATTTGGCCTGGAGTCATTACGACGGTACTAGGCTGGATTGCTTTATCATTTGGATTTAGCTTTTACCTGCATAATTTCAGAATTAGCTGGGAAAATTACGGAATTGTCGGTACTTTTATTATCTTTATGATGTGGCTGCATTTAACTGCCTTATTGTTATTATTTGGTACCTGTGTCAATGCGACGATTGTTCGCATGCGATACGGTCAAGTTAACTTTTCATCTGGTAGAGTAGCCTCATATATTCAACAAAGACGCCGTTCTGCAAAATAAATTTCATTGAAGCGAGTCTGATTGTTCAGGCTCGCTTTATTTGTAAAAATTTAAATATTTAACAAGTTTTTCTTACAGATCCCGTTGTACACTTAGTAGCGGTAAAATGGAGGTTTTTATGGACGAAATTTTTATTGTTTTAGCTAAAAGAACACCGATTGGCAGATATCGGGGATTCTTTCAGGAGTTAACTGCGGTTGATTTGGCTAGTGAGCTTTTAAGTCAAAGTCTTAAAGAGCTTAAGCTCGATCCACAAAAAATTGAAGCAGTGATGATGGGAAATGTAATTTCTGCTGGCTTAGGCGAAAATATGGCCCGGCAAGTTGCTTTAAAAGCCGGTCTTAGTCAAACTTCAGTGGCTACAACGGTCAATGATGTCTGCGGGTCAAGTCTTAAGGCTTTGCGCCTAGCTCAAGGACAAATGTTGATGGGCGATTTGGGCTTAGTAGCAGTGGGCGGGGCTGAAAGCATGACTAATGCGCCATTTTTAGTAGCTAAAAAATACAAAGATGAGGCAGCTGACCACTTAGAAAATAGTATGTTTGTCGATGGCTTAAATGATTCCTTTACTGGACAAGCAATGGGCATTACAGCAGAAAACGTTGCTGAAAAATACCATGTTACTAGACAAGAAATGGATGAATTTGCCTTAGCTTCTCATCAAAAAGCAGCTAAAGCTACTGAAGAGCAAGCTTTTACAGAAGAAATTATTCCAGTAGAATTGCATGGTCAAACTTTAACGACTGACGAAAGCATTAGACCTGATACTAGTCTAGAAGCTTTAGCTAACTTAAAGCCTGTCTTTAAGTCTAATGGTCAAGTTACTGCTGGAAATTCTTCCCCAGTCAATGATGGAGCTAGCATGCTCATTCTGGCAACGGCTGAAAAGGTTAAAGAACTCGGCTTGAAGCCAATTGCTAAATTGGGTGAATTTGCTGAAGCTGGTTTTGATCCAAGTCTAATGGGCTATACGCCTTATTACGCAGTCAAGAAGCTGCTAGCAAAGACTCACAGAAGCATTGCTGATTACGATGCAATCGAATTGAATGAAGCCTTTGCTGCTCAAGCAGTAGCTGTTGCAAGAGACTTAGAAATTCCAGCTGAAAAGTTGAATATTTTAGGTGGTGCAATCGCCTTAGGACATCCTTTGGGTGCAACTGGTACCAGACTAGTTGCTACAGCTATTAGCGCTTTAAAGCAAGTTAAGGGAAAAAGAGCCTTAGTTACTTTATGTATCGGTGGTGGCCAAGCAATTGCTTATGAAATTGAAAAGGTTGACAATGAAATTTTATAAATTATCTCCCCAAAAGAGGCGAGAAATTCTAGCTGATAGGGGAATTGAACTTGGATCAATCGATCCTAAAGTCTTGAAAAACTTAAATCAATTAAGCGAAAATGTTGTCGGCCAATTGCGTCTGCCACTGGGGATGATTGAATCCCTAGTTGTCAATGGCAAGTCATACCAAGTGCCGATGGCAACAGAAGAGCCATCGGTCGTAGCTGCTGCCAATCATGGAGCTAATTTATTTGCTAAAAATGGCGGCATAACTACTAGCAGTCAAAGAGATGGCATCTATGGACAGATTGTCTTAAAGGTAACAGGTAGCTTTGATTTAGAAAAGTTCAAGGCTAGTTTCCCTAAATTAATCGATGAGGTCAATTACGAGTTTGCTAGTTTAGTAAAGCATGGAGGCGGACTAAAGCAGATCAGTGCTAGACAAGACCAAGATCTAGTATATTTGCGGACATTGGTTGATCCAGCTGAAGCCATGGGGGCTAACAAGACCAACGCTATTTTGGAATATTTGGCTAGTCGATTTGAATTAGAAATTGGAGTTGAAGAGAAGCTCTTTGCCATTTTGTCAAATTATCCTAGTCAATTTGCAACTGCTAAGGCCAGCTTGGATCTAGAAACAGTCGGCGGAAGAAAAGTAGCCGAAAAAATAGTTCTTTTAAGCAAAATTGGCCAAATTGACCCTTACCGCGCTGTGACTAACAACAAAGGGATTATGAATGGCGTTGATGCAGTCTTGCTTGCAACAGGCAACGACTTTCGCGCAGTTGAAGCAGCAACAGGGATGTTTGCCAAAGAAAAGAGCCTAATCAAATGGCGGATTGAAGCAGATCGCTTAATTGGTGAGCTGACTTTGCCTTTAGCAATTGGCACAGTTGGTGGCTCGATTTCTGTTCGCAGCGACGTGCAAGATGCTTATAAGATTTTAGGTCCAGTCGATGCAAAAGAGCTAGCAGAAATTATTGCTGGAGTCGGCTTAGCCAACAATTTGGCTGCTTTACTAGCAATTTCAACTAAAGGAATTCAAGCCGGGCACATGAAGTTGCAGGCCAGAAACTTAGTAGCCAAACTTGATGCTAGTTCAGATGAAAAAGAGCAGATATTGCAAAAGATGATTCAAACTAAGGAATACACTGCAAGTGCTGCAAAGAAATTTTTGCAACAGTTGAGAGAGGAATAAAAATGAAAATTGGAATTGATAAAATCGGTTTTTATACCCCGAATAAGTACATTGACATGGTCGAACTAGCGCATGCTAGAAATGTCGATCCAAACAAGTTCTTGATTGGAATCGGCCAAAAGAAAATGGCTGTCGCTGATGTTAGTCAAGATGCCGTTTCGATGGGAATAAATGCGACGCTTGAATACTTTAACGAAATTGAGCAAAAAAAGGTGGGCTTGTTGATCTTTGCGACTGAATCAAGCGTTGATCAATCTAAGTCAGCCTCCTTGTTTGTCAAAAAGGCTTTGAACTTGCATCCAGCAGTTAGAACTTTTGAAATTAAAGAAGCCTGCTTTGGCTTGACTGCTGCCTTGATGACAGCCCGCGACTATGTTCGCTCACATCCTCACCACAGTGCAATCGTAATCGGCAGCGATATTGCTCGCTATGGTTTGAATACGCCAGGTGAAGTTACTCAAGGTGCCGGCAGTATCAGTATGCTAATCAAGGCTGATCCAAGAATTTTGACAATTAATGAAGGACACAGTGCCTACAGCGATGATATCAACGACTTCTGGAGGCCAAACGGCTTTAAGACGGCCTTAGTAGAAGGCAAGTATTCAACTCAGGTATATTTGGACTTCTTCAAGCACACTTTTGAAAGCTACAAGAAAGAAAAGAACTGGTCAACGCAAGACTTTTCAGCTTTGATTTATCACTTGCCATTTACTAAGCAAGGCCTCAAGGCCAATCGTTTGGCTATTCAAGATGAAGATAAATCCGTTCAAGATGAGCTTTCTGCTAGCTTTGAAGCTTCAAAACAGCTCAGCATGGAGGTGGGCAATATTTACACTGCCTCTTTGTATTTAAGTTTGTTGTCGCTTCTAGAGCATGCAGAACTTGCACCAAATTCCTTAATCGGACTCTTTTCTTATGGTTCAGGTGCGATGGCAGAATTTTTCTCAGGCAATTTAGTTGATGGCTACCGCAAGCAATTAGCTTTAGAGCATGAAGAAGAAATGTTCAAACGTCGCCAAGCTTTATCAATTGATGAATATGAAAAGATCTTCACTCAGGCATTGAATGAGCCAGAAGATGGGGTAGAAATTACCAGCGATGAAGTTCCTGGGACTTGGTATTTTGCCGGGACGCAAAATTATGTTCGCCAATATCGCCAAGTAAAGTAGTTACATCAGGATAATTCGTCCCAATTCGATTGAAATCTGCAAGCCATAGATAGGGATCTTACGATTGTCATAATTGACGTATAATGGCAAGCTAGTCCGATAGATCTGCTTGATTAGGCGGATAAATTTTTGCTTAGTCATAGGATTTTGTCCAACAGAAAAATAACTTTCGCTTGAACTGAGGGTAAATTTGGATAAAGGAAGCTGCTTTTGGTCAACTTTTACATAAAAAGTAGAATTCTGATTAATATTGCGGATTAGTTCCAAAAAGTTATTTAAAGTCATAATTTTACCCCTCAATTTACTTCAATATTAGCTATTTGGATAGCTGTAACTATTGATATTCTACTCAATTATAAATAGGGATGCCAGACACGATAAAAAATGCTAATAGTATTTGCAAGCGATTACATTTGTGGTATGATGGAAATGTAGACGAGGTAGAAATTTGAATTTAACAATATAAGTAAGTTTTTATCTCCAGAATTATGTATTGTTGGAAGTAAGATTCTCTATATCGATAGAGATCAGCTAAAGTGATATTTTTGTAAGATGGCTGTTGCAATTCCGACTATTATAAATAAGTGTTACGTTTTACGTAAAGACCCGAACAAGTGAATGTTAATTTTTTGTTGCGACATGCCGTGTCATAGCGCGTTTATTCGTGACTATAAATTGATGAGTTTGCCTCGTCCACTTCATCAAAAAAGACTCCATGGTTTTTTCCATAGGAGTCTTTTTTGTGTCTAGCGTAAAACTAGTTTAACGATACATTCACAACGTGGGGTTTGTGGCAACATATCAATATTTTTAATGACGCGAACATCATAAGCTTCGCTTAATAGGACTAAGTCTTGTGCCAAAGTTGAAGGGTTGCAGGAGATGTAAACGAAAGTTTGAGGTTTAACCTGCAATAGGGTCTTGATCAAGCTCTTAGCTAATCCAGTTCTTGGTGGGTCAACAATCAAGGCATCAACTGGCAAGCCAGATCTTTGCAATTGAGGTAGGATCTTTTCAACGCTGCCTTGGAAGTAATCGGCATTCTTGATGTGGTTGAGCTTAACATTGTGCTTAGCATCAAGCACAGCTTCAGGGATGGTTTCAATTCCAACCACTTGCTTAACTTGATCTGCAGCCAATATTCCCAAAGTACCAACGCCACTGTAAGCATCAATTAAGGTTTGGTCTGGAGTTAAGTCGAGCATCTTCAAAGCTTCTGAGTATAAAGTCGCAGTTTGAACTGGGTTTAATTGGAAGAATGCTCTAGGTGACAAAGCAAACTTGCGACCAAGAATTTCTTCGGTAATTTGATTTTTGCCCAGCAATTTTTCAGTCTTATTGCCCCAAACTTGTGGGTTGCGCCAGTCAGTTTCATTTTGGTAGACGCTGACTACGTGATCAAGCTTCATAATTCGATCAGCTAATTTCAAGAGATCCTTGATCTTGTGGCCAATGGTAATTAAAGTAACTTGAATTTCCTTAGTGGCTTCTGATTGACGAACGACAACTGTCTTAATCCCATCAAGATGCTTGCGGTAGTTAGCAATTGGGATTTGAAGTTGATCGATTAACTTCTTGATGTCGCGTTCAGTCTTTTGAGTTGCTTTGCTTTGAGTTGGCATGCTTGGTAAGTCGATTAAACGATGTGAGTTAGGCGCAAAAAGTCCAAGTTGGCTGTGGCCATGGTTAAACTCAAGTTGGTATTGTGCCTTGTTGCGGTAATGCCATTGATCAGGAGCAGGAATAGTAGGCTTAACCTTGTACTTAGCGTAGCCACGTGGGTGGTACTTTTTCAAGGCTTCAAGCACGTTTTGACGCTTGAATTCAAGCTGTTTGTCATAAGCTAGGTGAGCAAGTTCAAGGCCACCAATTTCAGAATTTACATCTGCTGGGAAATCAACGCGATCGGGGCTTTTTTCCTTGATGCGAACTAATTCAGCTTGGATATATTGTGGATATTCCTTAACAAACTTGGCCACTACAACTTCATCTGGAAGTGCACCTGGCACAAAAATGATCTTCTTGCGGTAGTATCCGATTCCTTCGCCGTTGATGCCAAGACGCTTGATCGTAATAATGACATTCTTTTCTTTAGGCTGAGCCTTCTTGTTAAATGTTTTCTTCATGATAAATTCTTTCTACAAAAAACTAATAAAATTGTCTGACATATTATATCTGATCTATTATATTACTTGCAAAAAGTGCTTAGCAAGCAATAAAATTATCTAATGGCGAGATTTACTAGGTCGAGGTGAAAAGATGGCAATTATTACCAAAGTAGCAGCTCAAAAACGTCCAGGGCGCTACAATATTTTTTTGGATGAGCAGTATGCTTTTTCAGTTAGCGAAAAGACTTTGGCCGAATATGTTTTGCTCAAAGGAAAGAGTCTGACTCAAGAACAAATTGAAGAGATTAGGCAATATGATGCCGACAGCAAGGCTAGCGATCTAGCCGCTAGGTACTTGAGCTATGAGCCAAGAACGATCTTTGAGGTCATGCAATATTTGATCAAGCGCGAAGTTAGCACAGAATCTGCTAACAATGCAATCAATGAGTTAAGCGAACTAGGCTATTTAGATGATGAGCGATATTGCGAATTGTTTATCAAAAATGACTTAGCAGTTGGCAATGATGGACCAAGAGTTTTAAATAAAAAACTAGCCGGAAAAGGCGTAGCTCCAGAGATTATCAATCAAGCCCTAGCAGAAGTAGATCAAGCAGACTGGCTACAAGTGGCTGTTAGATTGCTGAAGTCGATGCGCCAGCAGTTGGGACGATATTCTGAGCGCGAGCTTAAGCAAAAGATCAATAATAAACTGCTCAGTCACGGCTTTTCAACGAATTTAACTGAGGATGTTATTCAAGAACTTGATCTGGGCATGGATGACGAAAAGCAACTTGAAGCCCTGAAAATGCAAGGCATCAAAGCCTACAAGCGTTTCAAGCGTTATACTGGCGCTGACAGAGCGATGAGAATCAAGCGCTATTTATTTAGCCATGGTTTTTCATCATCAGAGATTGATCTCTTTTTAAATGGCGAATTGATAGATTTAGATGAACTAGACGAATATTGAAAGGAAAAAATATGTTAAAAAAAGAAATTAAGCAAATGACTTTTGTCGGCAAGGTATTTGCCCCATCAATGATGGATGCGCAAAGAACTTATATTGAAGCTAACAGCGAAGTAGAAGCAGATGAAGGCTTCAAGCAATTCTTGGCTGGTAAGCAATTAGAAAATAAGCGTGCCAGTATGGTAGTCTTTGGACCAGAATCATTTATGTACTGGTACGGCGTCTTAGTTAAAGGAGAAGTTGAATCTCCTGCAGGATTGATGAAATACCAACTTCCAGCAGCTGAAGTAGCAGAAGACACTATCGATGGCCAGATCAGCAACTTTAGCATGCCACTTAACTTCGTTATTCCTGAAGTAATGAAAAAGGTTGGCGACAGCGGGATGCAAGTTTATGAAAATCCTGGCGACAGCGAAGTTCCATATTTCGTTCAAGCTTTAGATTTGGATACAAAAAAACTGACTCAAATTTGGTATGAGTCAGCTAAATAGTTAATGTTGATCAGGATCGATCGATAGGTTGTCATATTCAATGTAGGCTCCAAGGCAAGTTGAAACAAACATGACTAACAAAACAATGCCAGTGGCGTTGCCGACGATTTGATCCAAAGTCAGGATGTTGCGAGTAAGTTGCGTACTTAAAAAGCAAAGTACAAAGTCAAAGATGATGTTGCCAAATAAAAATAAACGGCGTCTTCTAATACTGAAAAAGCGCAACAATTGTTTAAGAAAGCTATCGTCGATTTGCATAGCTAATAAGTCTAGTGGCCTTTGAATCGTAGCTTTGATTGCAAACATGATCAAGGCCCCAACTAAAGCACCGGTCAAACTTCTGACAAGTTCAGCTGAGTGCAATACTAGTGCATTGTAGCCAATTCCAATCACTGCCAAGCTACAGATGTAGGGAATAAGTAATAAAAATGTGAAGACCAGTATGACATGACTCTTTTTCATCGCTTTACCTCGTTTCTTTACTGTATTTTAGCATAAAATCCTAAGTCTCTATGCTATAATGTTATTATTTATAAAGCATTTTAAAGAAAGAGAGCATAATTCAGATGAATAGCGACCCCGCCTCGGAAAATATTTTTGCAAGACTTAGGAACAAGTTTGCAAATGAAAAAGGCGAAAATACGATCGAACATTTAGCTCAAGAAATCAAAGATTTACATGAGCAACAGGTTATCAATGATACAGAATTTTCAATGTTAGAAGGACTGCTTAGTTTTCAAACTAAGATGGTTCGTGAAGTCATGGTGCCTAGAACTGATGCTTTTATGGTTGATGCAAGCGTAAGTTTTCAAGAAAATTTGAATGAAATTTTGCGACAACCTTATTCTAGAATTCCGGTTTATCAACATGATAAGGATAAGATTATTGGAATCATCCACATCCGTACCGTCTTGAGAAAGGCGCGTCAATTAGGCTTTGATCAGCTAGACTACGAAGATGTGATGGGTGAGCCATTATTTGCACCTGAAACAGCGGATTTAGGCGAATTGTTAGTCGAAATGCAACAAACGCAAAGGCAGCTGGCAATTTTGCTTGATGAATACGGCGGAGTTGTGGGTCTGGCCACAATTGAGGACTTGATTGAAGAAATCGTTGGCGACATTGACGATGAAGTTGACCGGGCAGAAGTTTTGTTTGATAAGCTTAGCGACCATAAATATGTGATTTATGGCAAGATGCCGCTAGATGATTTTAATGACGAATTTGGTACCGATATTGATGTAGAAGACGTAGATACAGTAGCCGGCTATGTGATTACGCAATTAGGCGTAATTCCTGCTAAAGGAGAAAAGCTAACGGTTGAACTAGACAATGGCATGACGCTAACAACAGGCCGAATGAAGGGCTCCCGCTTATTGACGGTAGTTTTGGATATTCCTGAAGTAACAAATGAGAGTGTGACTGAAGATTAATGACTGAAAAACTAATAGACAAAGTAAATAAAAGAAGAACGTTTGCGATTATTTCTCACCCGGACGCCGGTAAGACTACGATTACTGAGCAATTGCTTTTGTTTGGTGGAGTAATCAGACAAGCTGGTACGGTTAAGGCCAGAAAGACTGGTAATTACGCTACTAGTGACTGGATGGAAATTGAAAAGCAACGTGGTATTTCTGTTACTAGTTCGGTAATGCAATTTGAATATGAAGGCAAGAGAATCAATATCTTGGATACGCCAGGACACCAAGATTTCTCTGAAGATACCTATCGAACTTTGATGGCCGTTGACGCAGCAGTGATGGTAATCGACTCTGCTAAGGGTATCGAGCCACAGACTAAGAAGTTGTTCAAGGTTGTAAAAAAGCGTGGTATTCCAATTTTCACTTTTATGAACAAGCTTGACCGTGATGGACGCCCACCACTAGACTTGATCGCGGAATTAGAAGAACTACTTGGCATTGAAGGCGTAGCTATGGACTGGCCAATTGGTTCAGGGCAAACCTTAAAGGGTTTATACGATATTGCCAACAAGCGAGTAGAGCTTTACCACAAAGATGGGGAAGACCGCTTTATTCCATTGACTGAAGATGGCACTTTGCCAGATTCTGAAGAATTAAGCCATGACCCACAATTTGAGGAAACCCTTGATGACATTGATTTGATCAAGGAAGCCGGCAATACTTTTGATTTAGAAAAGATTGCCAAGGGTGATCAAACTCCAGTATTCTTTGGCTCAGCTTTGACTAACTTTGGAGTTGAAACTTTCTTGAAGAGTTTCGTTGATTTAGCACCTGCTCCAAGTAGCCATGAAGTAAATGGCGGCGAAGAATTAGCCGCTGATGATCCAAGCTTTGCTGGTTTCATCTTCAAGATCCAAGCTAACATGAACCCACATCACCGCGACAGAATTGCCTTTGTAAGAGTTGCTAGTGGTGAATTCAACCGTGGCTTAGACGTTACTTTGGCTAGAACTGGCAAGACGATCCGTTTGAACAATGCCACTGAATTCATGTCCAGTGAACGTGTTCAAGTTAATGACGCAGTTGCAGGCGATATTGTTGGTTTGTACGATACTGGTAACTTCCAAATCGGCGACAGTATCTATTCAGGCAAGCGCAAGGTGGAATTTCCTGAATTGCCAGAATTTACGCCAGAATTATTTATGCGCGTAACTGCTAAGAATGTGATGAAGCAAAAGTCATTCCACAAAGGAATGAATCAATTGGTTCAAGAAGGAGCCATCCAACTTTACAAGAATTATCAAACTGATGATTACATCTTAGGTGCAGTTGGTCAGCTTCAATTTGAAGTTTTCAAATTCAGAATGATGAACGAATACAATTCTGAAGTTGAAATGACCCCAATTGGCCACCGTGTTGCTCGCTGGATTAATCCAGATCAATTAGATTTATCAATGTCTAACTCACGTAACTTACTAGTTAAGGACCGCTATGACAACCCATTATTCTTATTCGAAAATGAATTTGCCGAACGCTTCTTCAAGGATAAGTATCCTGACATTGAATTAAGCGAAAAATTATAAACAAAAAATCCCAACAGCTTTTGGCTATTGGGATTTTTTTGATTACTTATCAAGGTGAATTTCAATCAAGTGTCTGCTACGGTCGACTGTAAGAGTGTAGGTAGCATCATGATTTTTAACTAAACGCTTGATCACAAATTCAACTTCATTTTCACGAATGCGACGATCATGATTCTCTAAAACGATACCAATGGCAATCTTGCTTTCAGTGTAGACGACTGAAGTATTGCCTAATGAATAGACCTTGACATAAGTAGCGTCGGTTGTATTAAGTTGACTGTGAACTAATTCTGCGTAGCTGTTGGTTACATCGATTAAATGCATAGATCTCACCCGTTTCTCTAGTTATCACCTTACAATTTAAGTATAACCTAATTGTCCGGTTGAATTAATGATTTTTTTAACAAATATACAAAAAAAGGTGGCACTCATCTTAAGCTAGACCTGACGCCACCTTTTAAAATACTATTCTTCTGTTTCAGCTTCCTCAGCTGGTTGATTGTTAGTATCTTCATCAAAGATAACGATCTTGTCATCAACTAAATCTGCCTTCAAGTTCTTAGCATCTGTGTGATCCAACTTGAAGTCGGCAACAGTATCTTCAATTTCTTCTTGAATAGTTCTGCGAAGTGGGCGAGCACCCATAGCTGGGTTAAAGCCATCTTCAACTAGCTTGTTCTTAGCTGCATCGGTTACGTCGATGTGAAGACCTTGATCCTTAACCATTTCATTGGTCTTAGCAAGCATCAAGTTGACGATCTTAATTAAGTCAGTCTTGTCCAATTCCTTGAATTCAATTACGTCATCAAGTCTGTTCAAAAATTCTGGCTTAAAGTATTGAGTCATCGCATTTCTAGCAGCGTCAGGGGACTTATCGCTGTTATTTTCAGCAGTGAATCCAACGCTAGCTTCCTTGATTCCTTGACCTGCATTTGAAGTCATGATGATGATTGTATCTTTGAAGGAAACGGTACGACCTTGAGAGTCAGTTAAGCGACCATCATCAAGAATTTGCAAGAAGAGGTTCATTACGTCAGGGTGAGCCTTTTCAATTTCATCAAGCAAAATCAAGCTGTATGGGTTGTGACGGACTTGTTCAGTCAATTGACCAGCTTCTTCATAGCCAACATAACCTGGAGCAGAACCGATCAATTTAGAAACGGAGTATTGTTCCATGTATTCTGACATGTCAATTCTGATCATTGCATCGTCAGAACCAAACATTTGTCTTGCTAGTTGCTTAGCAAGTTCAGTCTTACCAACACCAGTAGGTCCAACAAAGAGGAAGGAGCCGATTGGCCGGCCTGACTTGTTGAAGCCGATGCGGTTACGACGAATAGCTCTAGCAACTTTTTCAACGGCTTGATCTTGTCCAATGACGCGAGACTTTAAGTCGCTAGCCAAGTTTTGCAATTGTGCTTCTTCTTGCTTTTGAATTTCGCCGACAGGGATGTTGGTCTTTTCTTCAACGATCTTGTTCATGATCTTGTCGGTAATAATTGGAGACTTATCAGGGTCAACTTTTTGGTCCTTCATCTTGTCATACTTTTCGATTTGATCACGATAGTAGGCTGCCTTTTCGTAGTCTTCATTCTTCAAAGCTTCGCGCTTCAATTCTTCTGCAGCGTTGATTCGCTCTTGCATCTTTTCCTTATCAATATAAGGAATAGTCAAGTTCATTCTTGAACCAGCTTCATCAAGCAAGTCAATTGCCTTGTCTGGCAAGAAACGATCTTGAATATATCTTGCAGATAATTTAGCAGCAGCTTCAACGGCCTTATCAGTATATTTTACGTGGTGGTAGTCTTCGTAGCGCTTTTGAATACCCTTTAAAATTCTGATAGTTTCATCAATAGAAGGTTCCTTAACTTCTACTGGTTGGAAACGTCTAGCTAAAGCAGAATCCTTTTCGATTTCGCGGTATTCCTTAATAGTGGTTGCACCAACTAATTGCAATTCGCCACGGGCTAAAGCGGGCTTGATAATGTTTCCGGCGTCCATTCCGCCTTCAGCATTGCCAGCGCCAACAATTTCGTGAATTTCATCAATAAATAGGATGATATCGTTGCGGTTTTGGAGTTCCTTGATCAATTGTTCCATTCTTTGTTCAAATTGACCACGGATACCGGTGCCTTGAACAAGCGAAACGACATTTAATGAAATAATGCGCTTGTCTTGAAGCTTGGCAGGAACAGAACCATCAACAATTTGTTGGGCTAAGCCTTCAACAACAGCTGTCTTACCAACACCGGCTTCACCGATTAAGACAGGGTTATTCTTAGTACGACGGTTCAAAATTTCGATTACGCGGGCAATTTCATGATCACGTCCAATAACTGGGTCGATCTTGCCTTTCTTAGCAAGAGCTGTTAAGTCAGTACCGTATTGATCAAGCAAACCGCCTTTGCGACCACCGCCGCCTAATTGGCTCTTTGGTTCATTATTTCTTGGGTTTTGGTTATTTGAGTTTAAATTGTTTCCAAGAAAATCGAAGAATTGGTTGAAATCATCGAATTGATCTGGGAAATCGTTATTACCATTATTGTTCATATTAGTACCTGATTGTCTTTGTTTGTTTCTAAATTCTTGATAACATGTTTGACATAAATCCATCTCGCGGTCTTGGCCATTCACCTTAGCATAAAGGTGGATGGAGGCTGGCCGTCTATTACAATTTTGACAAAGCAATTTCTTTACCGCCTTTCACTTTTACTAATTCAAATTTTATGATTAGCACTCTACAAAGTCAAGTGCTAAGAGCTGAAATACTTATCTTTTGTAAGAAAATTATAAAATTTAATTTTTGGGCCAAAATTTAGTAGAATTAATGGTATTCTTGGTGATTGAGGATGTGATAATTTGAACAAGTATGAAGAAATTTTAGATCAATTAGTCGATGGAAAATTGGCTGAGTATGAAGTTGAAGCAAAGGATGCTTTTGAATTTCAAAGCGTTTTGCGCGGTTATGGTCGTAGGCAGAGTATTACTGGCGAGGCCAAGCGGGGTGGAAATATTATCTATACCAGTGTTAGTGCGCAAAAATAGTTAATGAAAACATTTACATAATTACGCTTTTTTCGTTGTGCAAACGGCAAAAAAATGATAATCTATTAACCGAATGGGTATTTTAGTTTACCGTTTAATTTTTTTGATTTTAAAGGAGATATTTCAAATGGAAAAACGCGATTTTCACATCATTGCAGAAACAGGTATTCACGCACGTCCAGCTACTTTGTTAGTACAAGCAGCTTCAAAGTTTGGTTCAGACATTAACTTGGAATACAACGGCAAGTCAGTTAACTTGAAGTCAATCATGGGTGTTATGTCACTTGGTGTTGGTCAAAACGCTGATGTTACCATCTCTGCAGAAGGTGACGACGAAAAAGATGCTTTGGAAGCAATCACTGACACTATGAAAAAAGAAGGTTTAGCTGAATAATGTCCAAGACTCTTAATGGTATTGCTGCTAGTGATGGTATTGCTATTGCTCCAGCATATCTTCTTGTTGAACCTGATCTTTCATTCAGCAAGTCAACAATCGAAGATATTGATTCTGAAGTAGCTCGCTACAAGAAAGCAGTTAGCGACTCAACTAGCGAAGTTGAACATATTCGTGATATTGCCAAGACTAACTTGGGTGAAGAAGAAGCACAAGTTTTCGAAGCTCACTTAATGATCTTGAACGACCCAGAATTTACTGGTGCAATTGAAGAAGAAATTAAGAACCAATCAGTTAATGCCGAAGCAGCTCTTGATGAAACAGCTCAAAAATTCATTACTATTTTTGAAAGCATGGTTGACAATCCTTACATGCAAGAACGTGCTGCCGATGTTCGTGACGTTTCTAAGCGTATCATGGCTCACTTGCTTGGTAAGAAGTTGCCAGACCCAGCATCAATTGATCACGAAGTTATCGTTGTAGCTCACGACTTAACTCCAAGTGATACTGCTCAACTTAACAAGAACTACGTTAAGGGATTTGTAACTGATATTGGTGGTAGAACAGCTCACTCAGCAATTATGGCACGTTCATTGGAATTGCCAGCTGTAGTAGGTACTGATTCAATTACTAAGGAAATTACTGATGGTCAAATGATGATCGCTGACGGTTTAGACGGTGCAGCTATCATCTTGCCAACTGATGACCAAGTAACTGAATACAAGGAAAAGGCTGAAGCATTCCTTAAGCAAAAGGCTGAATGGCAAAAGTTGAAGGATGCTCCTTCGGTAACTGCTGACGGCAAGCAATTTATTATTGCTGCTAACATTGGTACTCCAAATGATATGCCTGGTGTTCATGAAAATGGTGCTGAAGCAATCGGTTTGTACAGAACTGAATTCTTATACATGGATTCAAGTACTTTCCCATCAGAAGATGACCAATTCGAAGCTTACAAGAAAGTTATCGAAGGCATGAATGGTAAGCAAGTTGTTATCAGAACCATGGATATTGGTGGTGATAAGCACCTTGATTACTGGGACTTGCCAGAAGAAATGAACCCATTCTTAGGTGTACGTGCAGTTCGTCTTTCATTGATGAATGAAGAAATTTTCCGTACCCAATTAAGAGCTTTATTGCGTGCATCAGCTTATGGTAAATTGGGAATTATGTTCCCAATGATTGGTACTTTGGGTGAATTGCGTAAGGCTAAGGCTATCTTAAACGACGAAAAGGACAAGTTGATTGCCAGCGGCATTAAGGTAGGCGACGACCTTCAAGTAGGTATGATGATCGAAGTACCTGCAGCAGCAGTTTTGGCTGACCAATTTGCTAAGGAAGTTGACTTCTTCTCAATTGGTACCAACGACTTGATCCAATACACTATGGCTGCAGACCGTGGAAACGAAAACGTTTCTTACCTTTACCAACCATACAACCCATCAGTTTTGCGTTTGATCAAGCAAACTATCGATGGTGCCCACAAGAACGGTATCTGGGTAGGTATGTGTGGTGAAGCTGCCGGCGATAGCGTAATGTTCCCAATCTTATTGTCAATGGGACTTGATGAATATTCAATGAGCGCAACTTCAATCTTGAGAATTAGAAGCTTGATGAGCAAGTTGAATACTGAAGACCTTAAGGAATTAGCTAACCAAGCTTGCTTCGTTTCAGAAACTTCTGAAGAAAACGAGAAGTTAGTTAAGGATTTAATGGACAAGCTCATTAAATAACACCATTTTAAAAAGAATATGCTGGACTAGTCCAACATATTCTTTTTGTTTGCCAAAAATTAAATAAATTGAATTTTTTTAAGATACTAAACATTGTAATATCGCTACTTTTAAGGTTGTAAAAAAGTTTATCAAAAAATAACTTACAAAAAGTCAGTGGAAGTGGTATACTATATGTAAGATAAGATATGTAAACGATAATTTTAAGGGGTGTGAATTGTATGGTAAATTTGTATGTATCTCCTAGTTGTACTTCATGTCGTAAGGCTAAAGCTTGGCTAGAACAACATGAAATTCCGTTCAAAGAAAGAAATATCTTCTCTGATCCACTAAGCAAGAGCGAAATCTTACAAATTTTGCGAATGACTGAAAATGGTACCGAAGAAATTATTTCTACTCGTTCACGGGTATTTAAGCAACTTAAGGTTGATTTAGATGATTTGTCGATTGACCAATTAATTGATTTGATCAAAGAGGATCCAAGTCTTTTGAAGCGTCCAATTATCATGGATGATCGCCGTCTGCAAGTTGGCTACAATGAAGACGAGATTCGTCGTTTCTTACCACGCAAGGTTCGTCGCTTAGAACTAGCAGAAGCACAAAAGATTGCAGATTTAGAAGCATAGAAAACAAAGGGAGCGTTAGTTAATAACGCTTTTTTATTTTTCCTAAATATGTGATACTTTATAGGTGGCAAACTATGACGAGGTGAAAATTGTGAAAGTTAATCGAATTGATGATAAAACCATTCGAGTAAAGATTAGTAGAGAAGAATTGGCCGAACGTGGGGTCAGCGTTTTAGATATGTTGAAGGATCGTTTAAAGATCCAAGACTTTTTCTATTCAATTTTATCCGAAATCGATGAAGACCATAGCTTTGCAGACGACTCTCCGGTAAGTTTCCAAGTGATGCCTAATCGCGATGGCTTAGACTTACTTATTAGCAAAGTCGATGCAGATAATCCTAATGTGCTTAAAGCCTTTGGCTTAGATCAAACTGCTGATAGCGATGTTGATATGGAATTTGCGGATTTAGCTGAAAGCCCCCCTGCTAAAGCTGAATCTCAAACTGAAGCAGATAGCGAAGCAGATGATTCTACTAATGACCGACAAGCTTATAGCTTCACTGATTTAGGTATGGTAGTTGAACTTGCCGATAGTTTAAAAGTCAGCGATCTAGCTACTAGTCTGTACTTTTTTAAGGGGAAATATTACCTTGAAGCAGCTTTTTTGAATGATATTTATGCCGAGATTAAACCTGAAGATACTTGGGCAATTATGAATGAATATGGGCTAAAGGTAAATGATAGCGAATTTAGCACAGCTAAGCGACTAGGCAAGTGCATAATGCGTCAGGATGCATTGGGCAATTTGCGCTATTATTTTGATCGCTAATAAAATAAATTCTTAAGATTTGGTAAAGGCAGAAATTTTTCTGCCTTTTTTGCGTATTTAAATATGGGGTGTAAAAATGTATGCTGCCATGTTAAATAAAAAATTGGTTCTTGCAGTCGAAGAAGCTGACCAAGTCTTAAGCAGGCAAAAAGCCTTAAATTGCGAAAAATACCGTTGTCCGCAATGTAGAAAAAGGGTAATTTTGGTAATTTCTGAATCAAAGATTGCCTTTTTCAAGCATCTTGCCCATTATGAGGGTTTAGGAGAAAAGGATGAGCATCATTTATCAAAGATGCTACTGAAATCTGCTTTTACAGCTGTCGGATTTGATGCGCAAGTTGAAGTCCAACTAGCCCAAGGGAGGTTACGAAGCGATGTATTGGTTTCTAATAAACTGGCAATTGAGGTTCAATGCGCGCCACTAAGCAAGCAGGAATTTGCCCATCGCCACCATTTATATCAAGAACTTGGCGTTTTTGACTTATGGATTGTTGGCAAAAGGCACTATTTGGGCAAGAAGTTGAAGCAGACGCAGTTGATCTTTTTCCGAAATAACCAACATTGGGGCGAGTATTATCTAGAAGTAGATCCAGTCAAGGGACATCTGCGCCTCAAATATAATATCGTTCAGGCGCCAGCTGGAAGGCAGTTAGTCTATCAAGTTCGAACCTTTTCTTTAGATGAACAAGGAGTCATAGACTTGTGGAAGTTTCGACCTAAGCTTAGATCGGTAAAGTTTGATCCGCATCAGCAATTATTGCATCTTAAAAAGCAGATAAGCCAAAAGAGCAAATACGGTTTAAAAGTTGCCGAGGCCTTATATGTGCAAAGATTGCAATTGACGGATTTGCCACTAGAAATATTAGCTACTGGCAGAAGGCCAGGGGAGGAAGACAAGGTGCTGAGTTTTTTGAAGGCAAAAGAAAAAGCTAATCATTGCGATTAGACTAAACGCAAATGGTTAGCTGTAACTAAATTATTGCTGTATTCATCATCATGCTCATTGTCTGGAGTCAAAAGTTTATATAGATCGTTTTGGCTTACTAGGCCTTCTAATAAGATACCACTGTCACTTTCTTTTTCTTCGTTGAAAATGATGATAGTTGGTGTTTTTTTGATTTGCCATTGGTTGGCCAATTTTTGATCCTGATCGATTGAATCACGAATGTACTCGCTAGATTTAAATTCTTGAATAGTTGCTTTATTTAAGCCGATTTCTTGGTAAATCTTCTCCACTAGCTGGCAGGAAAAAGTTGTGCCATCTTCATTGAGATATTGTTGCAAGGCAAAAAGAAACTTTCTAGCACGCTTATTGCCATAAGCTAGTTTGATTGCATGATAATCTTCCAAAGCATGGTTGGTTGCTAGAGTAAAGTAAGATAAATCACACAATTGTTGAGAATTTCTCCGGCGCCGAATTAAGTCTTCTTGCACAGTGCCAACAGTTGCTACTGGCACAAAATGGTAGCAAACATCAAGATCTAAATCTTTGATCGCTTTTTGAATTCTTTTTTCGATTTCGTAGCAATAAATCCCGATAGGATTTATAAAAAGAAAAATTTCGAACATGATGATAAACTCCTCTTGTTAAATACTTCATAGTTACTTTAGCAAGAAATAGATACATATACAAAAAATATGCCTAGGATTGTTTCCTGTGCATCATAGCTCTTGCTATTTTGTTTTGGTTGAGCATTTTGGAGTCATTAGAGAGCTTGAATTGCTCCTTGAGCTTTGCTAAAGCGAGCTGGATAAGTTCTGGATCGGTATTTTCGATTTCGAGTTCATAATCACTATAGCCATCTGGATATGAAGTTTGATCTAGCGTTAATTCGCAATCATGAGGACCAGTGGCAAGAATTCTTCTTGTCTTGCTCCAAGAAAGAAGTTGAAGCTCATGAGTATAAGGAGCATAGTTTTTTTCAAGATAATGCCCAATATTTCCATAAAAATCTATTTTACCATCTTTTGTGCTTTGATCAATTAGCTTATTAGCCTTAGCTAATGATAAAGGGTCAGTAATTTCAATGACTTCATGAAATTCAGTTTGAACGGGATTGTCATCTGGGACTTTCATAGTTTGTTCGGCGTGGTCTTGATAAGTTCTAATCCGCAAACTGATATTATTGTCCTTTAAAATTCCACTTTCAGTATCAAAATAATAATTTGCTTGAGTGAAGTCAGCTTTTTTGTCAAAGCTAGAGATCATAGCTTGATAAGCATCTTTAGGTAAGATTATTTTTGCTTCAATTTCGCGATTTTTCATAGTTTCCTCCCATTTGAAAATTTGGAATCGTTTTAATTCCATTATATATGGTAAAATTATTGTGTTTAAGTAGAAAGGAAAAATTCATGAATTTTGATTGGGATGATTTTCTATGGCCTTATAACGAGGCTGTACGTGAATTAAAGGTAAAATTTAGAGCCCTTAGGCAGAGTTTTTTGACCAAGGGCGAACACTCGCCAATCGAGTTTGTGATTGGACGAGTTAAAACAGTCGACTCAATTGAGGAAAAAATGACTAGAAGAGTCATTGATCCGGCCGTGATTGAAACAGATATGCAGGATATCGCGGGAATTAGAATTGTGACGCAATTTGTTGATGACATCTATAAAGTAGTCGACCTCATTCATGCTCGCGACGACATGGAAGTAGTCGAAGAGCGCGACTACATTCAAAATGCTAAGCCTTCAGGATATCGCTCATATCATATGGTTATTTCTTACACGGTTTATTTGCCTGAAGGTCCAAAGAATTTAATTGCAGAAATTCAAATTAGAACCTTAGCGATGAATTTCTGGGCAACAGTTGAACATACCTTGAATTACAAATATCAAGGAGAATATCCAGACGATATTTCTGAAAGACTTAAGCGGACAGCTGAAGCGGCTTACCAGCTTGATGAAGAAATGTCGGCCATTAAGGATGAAGTTCAAGAGGCACAGAGAATTTTTACCAAGAATAAAGGCAAGGAAAAAGCATGAAAATTGCAATAGCACATAACAATTATCCAGAAACTCTCAAGGTAGTCGCACATATTAAGCAGCTGCTTGAAGAGCGCGACTTTGTTTACGATGAGAAATATCCGGATATTGTAATTACTGTTGGTGGCGATGGAACTTTGATCAATGCCTTTCATCGCTATATCAATCAAATTGATTCAATTCGTTTTATCGGTGTTCACACAGGGCATTTGGGCTTTTACACAGACTGGCGCAGCTGCGATGTGGAGAAGATGATCGATGCACTGGCTAGCAGTCAGGCTGAATCAGTCAAGTATCCGCTGCTAGATATTATTTTGATTACTGAGTCAGGCGAAAAAGAACATTACTTAGCCTTGAATGAATCAGCCGTTAAACGGGTGTCTCATACTTTGGAAGCCAATGTTTACATTGATGATGAATTGTTTGAAAATTTCCGGGGCGATGGACTGTGTATTTCCACTCCAACTGGTTCAACGGCCTACGGCAAATCTTTAGGCGGGGCAGTTATTGCGCCTGGCTTAAAGGCCTTGCAGATGACAGAAATTGCCTCCATCAATAATCAGGTGTTTAGAACATTGTCATCTCCAATGGTTATTGCGCCAGACCAACAGGTCATGATTGTCCCTAATTCTGATCACTTTGTTTTGACAATCGATGGCGAAAGATTAAATGTTCGCAACGCCAAGAAGATTGTTTATCAAATTTCCAAAAAATCAATTCAATTTGATCGCTTTGGCCACCACCACTTCTGGTCAAGAGTCAAAGACGCATTTATAGGTGAAACACATGACGCTTTTTAAGTTTGAAGTTAAGCAAGATGATCCTAAGCAATTAGGATCTTTTTTATTAAAAAAGGGCATCTCTAAGCAGGCGGTTGTCACTGCGAAAAAGAAAAATGGCATGATCTTAGTCAATCATCGTCGTCGCTACACGAATTATCATGTTAAGACTGGGGATGAGGTTATTTTTGTAACTGGAGAAGAAAAGAAAAATCCATGGCTCAAGCCTTCTTATCAGCCGCTTAGTCTTGTTCAAGAAACAGACACCTATCTGGTGATTAATAAGCCGGCAGGAGTACTGTCAATTCCATCTAGGTATGAAGATAGCGATGCCATCGTTAATCGCGTCTTAGGCTATTTTGAGCGCCAAAAACGCACTGATTTAAAGCCACATGTTGTTACAAGATTAGATCGAGATACAAGCGGCTTGATGATCGTGGGCAAGAATTCGATTGCTCATGCTCGCTTTAGCCAGCTAGACAAGCATCGCTTCATTAAGAAGTACCATGCCGTCGTTCATGGAAATTTCAAAGCAGATGAATTAACTGGCCTAATCGAGCAGCCAATTGGAAAAATTGATGACGGAGTCAAAAGAGCTGTTAAACAGGACGGCCAAATGGCGATTACACAATACCAGGTACTTGACCAAGTTGAAGGTGCAAGTTTAGTTGAACTTAGACTGTTAACAGGAAGAACTCATCAGATTAGAGTACACATGGCTTATTTGGGACATATTCTATATGGAGATAGTTTATATGGGGCAAAGGACAACTTTCCTCGTCAGGCTTTGAATTGTTGCAAGCTAGAGTTTATTGATCCCTTTACAGAAAAGCAGATAAAATTTGAAATCCCTGAACCCGTTGATATGAATGAACTTTGGTCAAATTTGAATGCAAAAAATTAGACATTTTTTTCAATGAGCTTCTTGAAAAATGTAACCGTTTTTACTACAATATTCATAAAAGAGTAATAACTATTCCTATATAGGTTAGGAGGAGATTTTATGTATTATTCAAATGGTAATTATGAAGCATTCGCTCACGCTAAAAAGCCTGCGGGCGTTGACAAAAAATCAGCTTACATTATTGGTAGCGGTTTGGCTGGATTGGCAGCTGCTGTATTTTTAGTTCGCGATGGTCAAATGCCTGGCGAGCACATTCACTTATTGGAAGAATTGCCAGTAGCTGGTGGTTCGCTTGATGGTGCAGATCGCCCTAATGCAGGTTTTGTTGTTCGTGGTGGTCGTGAAATGGAAAACCACTTCGAATGCCTTTGGGATATGTATCGCTCAATTCCTAGTTTGGAAATTCCTGGAGCTAGCTATCTTGATGAATACTACTGGCTAGATAAAGAAGATCCTAACTCATCGAATTGCCGTTTGATTCATAATCGTGGCAATCGCTTGCCAGATGATGGTAAATATGGCTTAGGCAAGTGCGCTAATGAAATCGTAAAATTAGTTATGACTCCTGAAAGCGAACTTAAGGATGAAACCATTGAAGACTTCTTCAGCGATGAATTCTTTGAAACTAACTTCTGGATGTACTGGGCAACTATGTTTGCTTTTGAAAAGTGGCACTCAGTTGCAGAAATGCGTCGCTACTGCATGCGCTTTATTCACCATATTGATGGTTTGCCAGACTTCACTGCTTTGAAGTTCAACCGCTACAACCAATATGAATCAATGGTAAAGCCAGTTCTTGCCTACTTAGAAGATCACAATGTTGATATGCAATATGATGTTCACGTTAAGAATGTTATTGTTGATCACAAGGGCGACAAGAAGATTGCCAAGAAGATCATTTTTGAACAGGATGATGAACGTCAAGAAATTGACTTGACTGAAGATGATCTGGTATTTGTAACTAACGGTTCAATTACTGAATCTTCAACTTACGGTGATCAAAACACCCCAGCTCCAGTTACTCATGAAAAGGGCGACTCTTGGAAGCTTTGGGAAAAATTGGCTGAACAAGACTCTGCCTTTGGTAACCCAGATGTCTTCTGCGAAAACCTTCCTGAACGCAGCTGGTTCGTTTCAGCAACTACTACTTTGAAGAATAGAAAGCTTGCACCATACTTTGAACGCTTGACTCGCCGCGACTTGTATGATGGTAGAGTCAATACTGGTGGTATTATTACAGTTACCGACTCTAACTGGTGCTTGAGTTTTACTATTCACCGTCAACCACACTTCAAGAGCCAAAACCCAGATGAAATTGTAGTTTGGATTTACACTTTGTACTCAGATACAGAAGGAAACTACATCCACAAGAAGATTACTGAATGTACTGGTAAGGAAATTGCAGAAGAATTGCTTTACCACTTAGGTGTTCCAGAAGCTGAAATTTCTAAGTATGCAAGTGAAGAAAACATGACCACTGTACCTGTTTACATGCCATATGTTACTAGCTACTTCATGCCAAGAAAGGCTGGCGACCGTCCAGATGTCGTTCCAGAAGGATCAGTCAACTTAGCATTTATCGGTAACTTCGCAGAAAGCCCAACTAGAGACACAGTCTTCACAACTGAATACTCAGTTAGAACAGCCATGGAAGCTGTCTACAGCTTATTAGATGTTGACCGCGGCGTTCCAGAAGTATTTGACTCAATTTACGATATTCGTCAATTGCTTCGGGCAATGTACTACATGTCAGACAAGAGCAAGCTTGAAGATCAAGAATTGCCAATGCCTGCTAAGTTAGCACTTAAGTCAGGGATGAAGAAGATCAAGAAGACTTGGATTGAAGAGCTTTTAGCAGAAGCAAATTTGATCTAGTTTAGATTTGAAATAAATTTTGCAAAAATAATAAGGGTTGAAATCAACGCCATCAGACGGAGATTTCAACCCTTATTTTGTTAGTAGTTTATGCGGTTAGTTCGATTGCCATGAGGGACTAAGTGCAAAATTAATTTAGCTAAGCCGATAACGGCCAGCGCTAGGAAAAATGAACCAAATACATCGCTTGGATAGTGAGCTAATAAGTAAACTCTGGAGATCATGACGATTGCCAAAGCAAAGAGCAATAATAAATCGATGATCAATCTAAATGCCATCTTTTTAACGATGATTGGCAAGAAGATTAGGATCAGCCAGAATATAATAATGGCCATTCCTAGTACGTGTCCACTTGGAAAACTAAAGCCGGTGTCTTCGCTTAAGTGGCCAATTGGTCTTGCCCGGTGGACAACTTTCTTGACGATTGTTCCAATTCCATCACCTAAGATTAAGGCAAAAGCAAGCGACAGAGCAGGTAGTCGGAATTTCTTTTTGAGGAAAAATAGCCCCGCGACAATGATTGCCATGTAAACTAGATCAAATTTTGGCTCAGCTATTAAAGTTGCTGTAGTCAATATTTGCTCAAAGCGATCAAAGTTTTGAGCAAAATCTTGTCCCATTTGGTCGAAACTGCCAATCCAGCCAGCATGTAGCACAAGCGAACTGCAGAAAATCAGAAAGCCAATTAGGCCAAGATACAGCGATGTATTATGTTCTTTATGCATTGTATCTCTTCTTTCAATTTGCTATTAGCTAGGTTAGCAGATTGGGGCATGTTTGTCAGTAGAATTATAAAAAATTAAAGAATTGGCAAGTAAAAAAGACTATTTCTTGATACTAACTATGTCTTTCTATGTCTTTGTAGATAGTTTGTGCAGTTGATCTGAACATAATATAATTGTGTATATTGTGTTTTTGATATAATGATATGATATACTGAAAGGAATAATGGGATTAGTCACTATTTATTGAACGGAAAAGGTATTGCAGATAAAGCAATTTTGCGTAGAAAGTGTGTAAATTATGGAAAATATAATATCAACAATAGCTTATTTCGCTATGATTGCTCTAGGTTCATTTCAGTTATATCGAACTTATAAATTTTACAAATGGGACAAAGAAAATAAACAAAATGCCCTGGCTCCAGCTGTTATTTATTATGGTGGATACTTTGGCCTAATTTTGGTGGCATTGCCGCTTATTTTTATGACAGAAACAACAAATTTGCAATTAGGGCATAGCTTTTATTGGATTATTGGTGTTTGTATTATGCTAGTCTCACTTTTTATCTTCAAACGTGGCCGTCAAATGTCCAAAAAGCTAAAGCAAGGCGAGAGCAATTTAAATGTTGTCCAGGTGTATGTAATTGCATCGGTTTTATTTTTCACAGGTTTTGTGAACCTATTTAAATAAGAATTCTTAAGAATAAAAACAACCCCAGACTATCAAAATTAACAGTCCGGGGTTTTACTTTTAGTAACTAGTCTTCCACAAAAAGTACTCTAGTACCTTCAGGAACTTGGATATCTTTTTGAATTGGAGTCAATGTACCATCTTGGCTGTTTCTTAAATAGAGACTAGCATTGTTAGTGTTTTGGTTAGCAGCAACTACATAGCGCTCTGATTGATCCCAGTTGAAGTCGCGAGGAAATTCTCCAAAGACAGAGATTCTTTGCACTAATTTCAAAGTGTGATCAGCTAAAACTTCAAAGACTGCTAATGAGTCATTACCACGATTTGAAACGTAGATAAACTTGCCATCGCTAGAAATCTTCACTGCTGCAGCACCATTGTGGCTATCCCATGATTCTGGAATAGTTGAATAAGTTGCTACAGTTTCAAATTCCCAAGTTTCTTCGTTAAATTTAACTACACTAATCTTGCTGGACAATTCACCGACTACGTAGAAGTAACCACCATCTTTTGAAAAGACAAGGTGACGATCACCAAAGCCAGCTTCGCTTTGATAGTTTGCTAAGTGAACTAACTTGTCATTTTCTAAACGGTAAAAGTCAACGCGGTCATTTCCTAAATCACAAGATACTAAGTTGCCTTTAGGAGTTTCATCGAAATAGTGAGGGTGAGGACCGTCAACTTGTTCAGGACGAGGTCCCAAAGTATCAGCTGTATGAGTAACGCTGTCAAGCAAAGTTAACTTGCCTTCCTCATTGTAGCTAAAGACTGATAAAACTGCAGTATGGTAGTTGGCAGTGTAGATTAGCTTCTTTTCAGGATTGATTCCGACATAAGCAGGGGAAGATCCTTTGGCAAGAGCTTGATCAACTTCTTGATAGTCTTTATTAGCATCAAAAACGCTAATGCCGCCTTCTTTTCCAGCATTATTGATTGCAAAAATAAGATTCTTGTCTTTTTGGAAGTAGGTTGGGCCACCAACTTCAATAATATTTTTGGCTTCTAAAAGTCTAGCTTCGCTATCTTTACCAGTTAAATCAAGCTGATAGATTCCCTTGGAAGTCTGTTTAGTATATCCACCGATTAAAACTTTCAATTTTTTTCTCCTTTACTTAAAAATACGACTACTTTAATTATATAATTAAAGTATAGGAAAATTTCAAAAAATTAGCTATCTTAGCTCGATTAGCTCTATTTCGTGAAAGATGGCTTATGTTAGAATAGAGAAGGAGTTTTAATTATGAAATGGACTGCAACAATTGAAGCAATCGGTAAAAAGGCTTTAGATTCCAAGGATGGAATGTTTATCTTATTTGGTCAAGGTGCTAATAAGGATTTAGCTGAAGTTTCTGTGATGCAAAAGTTTGACTCAGCAACTCCAGTTAACACCTTTGTGATGAAAAAAGGCGACACCATTACTGTTGACGGAGATACTTTCGTAGCTGCTTATGTTGGACCGCTAGTCGAAAGCAACATGAAGGCTTTAGGACACGCAACCTTGTTCTTTGGTCGCAAAGTTCCTAAGGCTCCACTTGCCAATGCAGTTTATTTTGACCCAACTGACTCACGTACTCCTAACTTTAAGGAAAATGATGACATTACCTATGAACATATTTAAAAGGATTGATTGAATGACACAAAAGAATGACTCAAGGCGCCAAAATCTATTTGAGCGTTGGGTGCTGAACAATCGATTCAGCGTTGTATTGCTTAATGCATTACTATTTTTGCTGATAATTTGGGTTTTTAATAAGGTATCCTTTATCCTTAACCCTGCTTGGGTTTTTGTAAGTGCAATTATGCCACCGATTCTACTAGCACTGATTCAATACTACATTATGAATCCGCTGGTTGACTTGCTTGAGCGAAAATACAAAGTCCCAAGATTAGTTACCACGCTCTTGTTATTTGTATTAGTGGTTGTTGCCTTAATTTGGATTATCAACACCATCATCCCAATCGTTCAACAGCAAGTTCATGCTTTGATCAAGAACTGGCCAAGCATTTGGGATGGGGCAGTCAATGCAACGCAGAAGACTTTGAAGGATCCAAGACTATATACAGTTAGACAAAACTTGAAAGATACGATTGACAACGCCCAGAAGATCTTATTTAAATCTGGACAATCAACGATCAACGCTACGCTTGGAAATATTTCTTCAGCTGTGAGCGTGATTACGATGATTGTGATGACCTTGCTGACAGCGCCTGTGGTTTTATTCTTTATGTTGAAAGATGGTCATCAATTGCGTCCGTACTTGGTGAAATTTGCTCCTAAACGCTGGCAGGAGAGTTTTAGCCAATTATTGTATGATATCAATTTCGCTATTTCAGCCTATGTCCGTGGACAAATTACAGTTGCCTTTTGGGTTGGCGTGATGTTTGCGATTGGATATAGTATAATTGGCTTGCCATATGGCTATGCTTTGGCAATCATGGCAGGATTTTTGAACTTGATTCCTTATTTTGGTTCGATGATTGCTTTTGTACCAGCGGTTGTAGTTGGAACCATGACTTCTGTGCCAATGCTGATTAAGGTATTGATTGTTTTCGGTGTAGAACAATTGATTGAAACTAGATTAATCAGCCCAATGGTAATGGGAACCAAGCTTGAAATGCATCCCATCACGACAATTTTAGTTTTGATTGGTGCTAGTGCAGTCTGGGGACTTTGGGGCGTGATTTTCGGAATTCCGACTTACGCGGTCTTGAAGATTATTGTTTCCCGTGTGTACAATTACTACCGTAAGGTCTCAGAAATTTTTGCAGACGAACAAGAAGATCAAGCAGAAGATGCTTCTGCTAGCTTACAGGCAAAAGATTCAGAGTAAAACGTGGCTTTATAAACCACGTTTTTTACTAACTAGGGGGAATATATTTTTATGACAAATCACGTTGTGTTATTTGAACCAGTAATGCCAGCTAACACTGGAAATATTGCAAGAACTTGTGCTGGTACCAATACGGTATTGGACTTAATCGAACCTTTGGGCTTCAAGATTGACGACAAGCAAATGAAGCGTGCAGGATTAGATTACTGGGACAAGGTTGAAATTCACTTGCATGATGACTTGGACGCATTTTTGAAGACTTTAAAGCCAACAGATGAAATGTACTTAATCTCAAAGTTTTCATCCAAAAACTATGCTGAAGTAGATTATACTGATCAAGACAAGGATTATTACTTTGTTTTTGGTAAGGAAACTACTGGTTTGCCAGAAACTTTCATGCGCGAATACTATGACCGCAATTTAAGAATTCCAATGTCTGACAATATTCGTTGCTACAATTTATCTAATTCTGTAGCAATGGTCTTGCTTGAAGCTTTGAGACAACAAGGTTTCCCAAATATGGAAAAAGAGCACCACTACGAAAATGACAAACTTAAGGATGACTACAATCGTCCAGAACGTTATGAACGCAATTTAGGAGGCAAATAATGGACTTTTCAAAAGAAACCCCAATCATGGTTGAAGCTTTTCATTACGACTTAAATGAAGAGCCTAGAGTAGCTAATGATGTAAATGTTGCTTTTAGCAAGGCAACCAAAAATAACGAAGATGGTACGACTGATTCAGGGCAAGGTGGCAGCTACTTTGAAGTATCTGTAACTTTCGATGTAGCTCCACATCCTGGCTTCTTCACTGTTAGCGGCAAGATTAGCCAAATCGTTATGTTGAAGGACTACTACGGCGAAGGCGATGATCTTGATCCAAACGACTACAGATTATTGAGTCGTCCACTAGTCGAATACATTGAAACGCTAACTTATCAAGTTACTCAAATTACGCTTGACGAACCAGTCAACTTGAATTTCCAAGCTAATTTTTAAGTTTAATTAGGGTGAGTTCATGCCTAAGAAAAAAACTAGCAGAAATGTCAAGAAAAGAAAAAATACTGTAGCCCGGAAGGCAAAGAAAAAGCAAGAAGATACTCTTTACTGGGTAACAAGTGGGATCGCAATGCTGGTTTTATCCTTGTTATCCTTTATGCGCGTAGGTTGGTTAGGCAAAACAGTCGCTAATTTACTACGCTTTTTTGTTGGAGATTCATATCTAATTTTTGCAGGGATCATTGCAATTGTTGGAACCATTATGATCATCTATGGAAAATTGCCCAAGTTTAGATTAAAGCGTGGATTAGGGATTGTTTTGATCTTGTATCCAATTTTATTGATTCAATCAATTGGCTTTTTTAGCAAGAATCTAGTCTATTCTGGTTTTGTTAATTCCTTCATCACTGAAATTGGCGAAGAATTCGGTCGAATTAATATTACGCAGTCAGTTGGCGGGGGCTTGTTTGGCGCGATTGCCTATCAGTTGCTTTATCCACTGTTAGGACAGCTGGGGACCACGATTTTGGCTTGGGTTTTAATTCCAATTGGTATTTTGATGTTTCTTGATGTCAAATACCGCACGGTTGTTGAAAAGTTCCAAAAATCTAGCCAAACTTTTATCGATAAAAATAAAGAAGCCGGCGTAAAGATCAAGGATAAATATACTGAGCTTCGCGAGCAGCAACAAGAAGCTAGATTGCAAAAAGAGCAAGAAAACCAAGCTAATTTGCGGGATCCATTTATGGATAGCAATGCGGTTTTTCCTGATGTGACTGATTTTTCTGTTGATGAATCAGATAAACAAGACGAAGATCAAGAAGATATTCCTGTAGTTGAAGCAACTCCTTCCGAGCCAGTGCAAGTTCAAGTTGCCCAGCAACATGAAGAAGCAGAAGAGGTGCAAGAAGACGAAGAGCCAGATGAGTTGCCTCGTCCGCATAATTTTGCTCAAGAAGATCAAAAGTTAGTAGCAGAATTAGCCGACGTTAACCACGGCGAGCTTGATCAGCAGCCAGCAGCTAAGCCAAATCGAATCTATAAAAAGCCACCACTTAGCTTACTTGATCCAATCAAGAAGATTGACCAATCATCCGATAAAAAGATGATTCAGCAAAATACCGCCACCTTGCAATCAACTTTCAAGAGTTTCGGCGTTGATGTAATCATCAAAAAGGCCATCCTGGGTCCGACAATCACTCGTTATGAAGTTCAGCCAGCTGTTGGGGTTAAAGTTAGCCGAATTGTTAACTTGGCAGATGACTTGGCTTTGGCATTAGCGGCTAAGGATATCAGAATTGAAGCACCCATTCCTGGCAAGCCGTTTATCGGAATCGAAGTTCCGAATAAAACGACGTCTGCGGTTTCTTTTAAAGACGTAATGGAACATCAAGATGCAAAAGGCAAGCAAGATCCGTTGACTGTGCCACTTGGAAAAGATGTTACCGGTCAAATTATTTCGGCTAATTTAACCAAAATGCCCCACCTTTTGATTGCCGGTTCAACTGGTTCTGGTAAGTCTGTTGCAATCAACACGATCTTGACTTCTATTTTGATGAAGGCTCGTCCAGAAGAAGTTAAGTTGGTTTTGATTGACCCTAAGATGGTTGAGCTTTCCGTTTATAATGGGGTAGCTCATTTATTGATTCCAGTTGTCACTGATTCCAAGCTTGCAGCTAAAGCCTTGCACAAGGCAGTTAAAGAAATGGAACGACGCTATAAGCTATTTGCAGCCAGTGGGGCAAGAAATATTGGCGAATACAACCAAAAGGTTGAAGAAAACAATCAGGATAGGTCTAAGCCAGCCATGAAGCCATTGCCATTCATTGTCGTTGTTGTTGATGAATTAAGTGACCTTATGATGGTTGGCGGACGCGAGGTTGAAGATCAAATCGTTAGATTGGGACAGATGGCTAGAGCAGCCGGAATTCACATGATTTTGGCAACTCAGCGTCCAAGTGTCGATGTTATTACTGGTTTAATCAAGGCCAATGTTCCTTCGAGAATTTCTTTTGCAGTTTCTAGTGGGACTGATTCGCGGACAATTTTGGACCAAACCGGTGCAGAAAAATTGCTAGGCCGAGGGGATATGTTATACATGCCAATTGGTGCAAGCAAGCCTGAAAGAATTCAGGGAGCTTATATTGCTAGTGATGAAGTTGAAAAGGTCATTGAATGGGTCAAGCAGCAACAAGAAGCTGAATATGATCAAGAAATGATTCCGCAACATGGTTCTTCAAGCGATGATAGCGATAATGATGAGCCAGAAGATGAATTTTATCAGCAAGCAGTAGATCTTGTTCGCCATCAGCAAAGTGCCAGCGTTTCAATGCTCCAACGCCGCTTTAGAATTGGTTACAATCGTGCTGCCAGAATTGTTGAAGAAATGGAAGCTAGAGGTGTCGTAGGTCCTTCTGAAGGATCCAAACCTCGTCAAGTACTTTTGCCTCCAGAAAAGGAAGAGAATCATGATGCTCACAATTAATACGAAAATTGTTCCTAATGATAAATTTACTACAGCCACTATTGGCTGTTTTTTGCGTTTGCCCTTAACTAGTCATAATTTAGCCTATGCTAGCTTGATTACGAGATTGCAAAGCAATGCCAGTTTGTTTTATCCAACTATTAGCAGTCAAGAAGCGGCCATGTCCAATCTTTATGATTTGCAATTTGAAGCCAGTCCCCAATTGTTTGGAAAAGAATTAATCGTTTCTTATATTGCTAATTTCATCGAGCCTCAAGAGATATTAGATCCAGAATATACATATCAAGCGATCGTGGATTTATTTGCCAAAATTGTCCAGCATCCTAGCTTTGACGATGAACTAATCGAATATACCAAAAGGCAGATTTTAGCTGATTACCAAGAATTGATTCAAGAGCCAGCCAATTATGCCTTGGATCGCTTCTTTAAGCTTTGGTATCAAGATGAGCCAGATTATGCCGAAAATTTCGTTGGACCAGTTAAAGAGATCGAAGAAGCAGATGATTATAGTTTGCGGGAGTTCTTTGACAATATGAAGATGTTGCCAGTGGCAGTTGTCGGCTTTGCTAAAGGAAGTAGCCAAGTTGAAAAGCTGATCCATGACCATTTCAAGCAGCCAGGCTTAATCAAGCGCTTCATGGTCGATAACTTGACTATTCCAGCACCAAAACTGCAGATTAATGAGTTTGATGAGCAAGATAATTATCAAGCTCAGCTGCTCATTGGCTACGGCTTTGCCGGCAAGATGACCTATCAAGAACAGATTGCTGGGATGATGCTGGCACAATATTTGGCAGGAGATCAGTCATCTAAGTTGTTTGTCAAAGTCCGCGAAGAATTAGGTGCTGCTTATGCAATCGATGCCAATAATTATGCTAATAATAGCCTCTTTTTGATTAATGCAGGACTTGATCCGGAAAAAGCAGACGAGGCTAAGGCGATTATTCTTCAAGAAGTCAATAAAGTCGCTAATGGCGAGATCGACGAAGCCTTATTTAAAAAGGCCAAAAAGAGCCTGAAGAACGTCCAATTGATCGGTCAAGACCATGAAAGCTGGCATTTGGCCCAACTTTTGCGTGGTGAGTTATTTTCTGGTTATCAAGAGTTTAACCGCGACTGGGCGATTAGTCATTTGACCATGAAGCAGATGACTACTTTTGCTCAGAAACTATTTTTGAATGAAAGTTATGTATTAAAATGATAGCACCTAAAATATATTCTCATAAATACGAGTCTGGCCTTACTTCCCAGATTGTTTTGCGGCCTAATTTTAATCAGCGTTTCTTTGGGATAATTGTTGACTTTGGTAGTGCCGATCCACAAGAAAAGCCCGGCTCAGCTCATTTTCTTGAACACAAGCTTTTTGCTAAGCCTGAGGGAGACCTTTCGCATCAGTTTGAAAAGTTGGGCGCTGATGTAAATGCCATGACCTCGTTCAATGAAACGATGTTTTATTGTAGCGGAATCGATCAGAATAATAAGCTGATCGAATTGCTGTTTAGATTAGTTGGCGAACCATATTTTACTAAAGAAAATGTAGCTAAAGAAACGCCAATTATCCAGCAGGAATTGGCTATGTATCAAGATGACCCTTCTTGGGCAATTGGCAATAATTTGATGATCGAAATGTTTGATCAATCAAATTTGGGCATTGATGTAGCTGGAACTAAGGAGTCAATTGCAGCTATTACTGCGGAAGATTTGACGCAGGTATATCAAGAAAATTATTTGCCAGAAAAAATGCATTTTATTGCCTGCGGAGATTTTTCTGAGGGACAAATTCAATCCATTACTTCGCTAGTTGATAAATTGCAAAAAAAGTACCTAGATAGCTCTAAAAAGGCAAAGTTTTCTGATTTGCAAGAGCATGGAAAAATGCGCGATTTAGTGATTGATTCGACAACTGACTCCAACATGTTTGGTCTAGGCCTGCGTCTGCAAAATTTTAAGAAAGTATTATCAAGTTGGGAATTGGCTCAAATTTTGCTAGAAATAATGTTAGAATCGAAACTGAGTGTAATGAGCCCATGGTTTGAGCAAATGAAGCAAGCCGGTTTAGTTACTAACTCATTGCAAATTTCCGCAAATTATACCCGTCAAGGAAATTTCGTGACGATTTTAGGATTAAGTCCAAAAAGTCCAATTCTGATCGATCAAATCAAAAAAGAAATAGTCAAACCAATCTCTAGCAAAGATCTAGTTTATGCCAAAATGTTTTTTGAAATGCAGAAAAAAGAATGGCTCGCTCAGCATGAGCGCAGTTTGAATAATATTCCTTTCTTAGCAATCGAAATGGCTGAAGGCAGTTTGGACAATGAGGATTCTTATGCCAACTTGCGCAATCTTCAAGCGATGAGTTTTGAAGATTATCAAAAATTCTGTCAAAGCTTGCTAGAAGGTTGTGAGATCTGTTCGGTTAGTTTAAGGAAAGGAAAGTAGTTTATGCAACGAGCAATTGTGTTTGGTGCAACTGGTGGTATTGGAGAAGCTATTTGCCAAGAACTTGCTAAAGATGGCTGGTCTTTATATTTGCATTATTGCCATAATGAACAAAAGGCGATAGAGCTGATGAATCAGCTAAGCGAGCAATATCAAAGTCAAGATTTTATGCCGGTTAAGCTGGATTTTTTGGCAGATAATCAAAGCTTAGAGCAATGGACAAGTCAGCTTTTTCCAGTCAATGCGCTAGTCTTTGCTCAAGGAATTACTGACTATGGCTTTTTGGCTGATCAAAGGCTATCTAAGATCGATCAAATTATGCAAGTGAATTTACTAGTACCTATCAAAATAACCAGATTGCTAGAGCAAATGTTGACTAAGCAAGAATACAGCCGGATTGTCTATCTTGGTTCAGTCTATGGCGGCCAAGGCAGTGCACTAGAAGCTGTATATAGTGCAAGCAAGGCCGGACTTAGTCGCTTTAGTCAGGCTTATGCTAGAGAAGTAGCTTCAGCTAATTTGACTGTCAATACCCTAGCTCCTGGTGCAGTAGATACTGAAATGAACAAAATCTTTTCTGAAGATACCTTTGATTTGCTCAAAGAGGAGATTCCAATGGGAAGACTAGCTCAAGGAAGCGACGTTGCTTTTTGGGTGAAAAATTTGCTAGCTAAAGAGAGTGCATATCTAACCGGACAAACAATTTATGTCTCAGGTGGGTGGCTTTTATAATAACTCGGTATAAATACGAATATTTATGGTATACTCAATTTGATAATCTAAATTTTTAAGAGGTAATTATGGCAGATATTGGAGAAAAATTACGTAGTGCCAGAGAGGAAAAGGGTCTTACTATTTCAGATATTGAAAAGACCACGAAGATTCAGGGAAGATATTTAACCGCAATCGAACAAAATGAATTCGATAAGCTTCCTGGCGACTTTTACGTAAGAGCGTTTATTAGACAATATGCCCAAATCGTTGGGCTAGATGGCAAGGAATTATTGAGCGAATATCATCAAGATGTTCCAGAATCAAAACCTGATGAATACGTTGAAAATTCCATTGATAATAAAAGCGAAGAAGTCAAAAAGACTACCAATAACAAGAAGAATTTATGGAAGAATTACTTGCCTAGAATAGCTGTAGGCTTGGGCGTGGTAGTTGTTGTTTTAGTGGTATATGTTTTATATGCTCACCTTTCTTCAGGCAATCAAAACAACAATGCAGATAGCAACGTGACTGTTTCATCACAAAGTTCTTCAAAGAAGAGCTCAAAGCCAGCAGTTAAAAAGAAGAAGGCTGCAGTTAAGGTACAAAAGATTGACGATAATCAATATCGAATTCTTGGCTTAAAGTCAAACCGTAAACTGGAAGTTAAGTCTGGCGATCAAGCAATTAGCGTAAGTATCGCAATTAACGGAACTGTTCAATGGCAACAAACTATGTCTGCTAACCAAAGTCATGAATTGACTTTGCCAACTGATGCTACTTCAGTTACTGTAACTTTCGGAAATGACAATGGTACTTCAATTAAGGTTGCTGGCAAGAAGATTCCATACACTGCTACTTCAAGCTACCGTACAATTACTTTGTTGATTGGCAAGAATCAGGATTCTTCAACAACTACTAGCTCAAGCACCACTACTAGTTCAACTACTCAAAGTAGCTCATCTAGTTCAAGTAGCGCTCAAAGTAGTTCACAATCATCTACTACTCAAAGTCAACAATCAAGCCAAAGCAGCAGTGCTACTGATCAAAACACCAGTTCATCAGCTGGCAGTTCTGATCAAAACGATGGCGGTTCAGACAATAATCAATAAAATTGAAATTTAAAATTAGAAGTGTGGAAGAAGTATGAATTTACCAAATAAATTGACAATGTTGAGAATCTTTATGATTCCAGTATTTATGTTATTGCTAGTCTTTAAGGACGCAACCGGTGGATATATGGTTGGAGGCAATGAAGTATCGTGGCTTCAATTAATTGCGATGATCGTATTTGCAGTTGCTTCAGCAACTGACTGGTTAGATGGACATATTGCACGTGCGCGTCATTTAGTAACTAATTTTGGCAAGTTTGCTGACCCACTTGCAGACAAGATGTTGACTATGACTGCCTTCATCTTTTTAGTAGAATTGAAATTAGCTCCAGCTTGGATCGTTGCAATTATCGTTTGCCGCGAACTTGCCGTAACTGGTTTGCGTTTGATCGTAGTTGAAAACGATGGCGAAGTTATTGCAGCTAAGATGCCAGGTAAGATTAAGACTACTGCACAAATGTTAGCAATCATTCTTTTGTTAGTAGGAGATCCATTTAAGATCGGAACTATTATGCTTTATGTAGCTTTAGTATTTGCTGTTTACTCAGGATACGACTACTTCAAGGGTTCATGGGGCGTATTTAAAGGTTCTATGTAATTTCAAAACTGGGCTTGTCCCAGTTTTTTATTTTCGAATTTTTTTATTTTCAAAAAAATTTTTGGCGATTTTTTGCGTATATATTATATGGGGACTAGTTTCCCAATTTCTTGCATTCTATTTATTAGACCAAGTATAATTATGTAGTGATGTTTAAAGGAGATGAATTTTTTTGGTGGCTAAAGATGAAAAGCAAAAGGCATTAGAAGATGCCCTTAAGAAGATCGAAAAGAACTTTGGTAAGGGAGCCGTTATGAGAATGGGCGAAAAGGCAGATACCAAGATCTCAACCATTCCAACTGGTTCTCTTGCCCTTGATGCTGCCCTTGGAGTTGGTGGATATCCACGTGGTCGAATTATCGAAATTTATGGACCAGAATCTTCAGGTAAGACTACTGTTGCACTCCACGCTGTAGCAGAAGTCCAAAAAAGAGGCGGTACTGCAGCTTATATCGATGCTGAAAATGCAATGGATCCAGACTATGCAAAAGCTTTAGGCGTAAATATCGATGACTTGATTCTTTCACAACCAAATACTGGTGAAGAAGGTTTGTCAATCGCTGATACCTTGATTTCTTCTGGAGCAGTTGACATTTTGGTAGTCGACTCAGTTGCTGCTTTGGTGCCACGAGCAGAAATCGATGGCGAAATGGGTGATTCCCACGTTGGTTTGCAAGCTCGGTTGATGAGTCAGGCTTTGCGTAAGCTTTCTGGTAATATCAACAAAACTAAGACAATTGCGATCTTTATCAATCAGATTCGTGAAAAAGTTGGCGTTATGTTTGGTAGCCCAGAAACCACCCCTGGTGGACGTGCCTTGAAGTTTTATTCAACTATTAGACTAGATGTAAGACGTTCAGACACAATCAAACAATCAGGTGATGCTTTAGGTAACCGCGTTAAGATCAAGGTAGTTAAGAACAAGGTTGCTCCACCATTCAAGCTAGCAGAAGTTGACATTATGTACGGCAAGGGTATTTCTCAAAGTGGTGAATTGCTTGATATGGCTGTTGAAAAGGACATTATCGACAAGGCCGGATCATGGTATTCATATAAGAGCGATCGAATTGGCCAGGGTCGCGAAAATGCTAAAACTTATCTTGAAGAGCATAAGGATCTTTATGCAGAAATTGAAACACAAGTTCGTGATGCTTATGGCATTGGCGAAGATAAAGATTCAGCGACTCAAGACCAAGAAAAGCCTGCAAAGGCCAAAGAAAAAAACGATGATAGCGAAGCTAGCAAAAGCTAATACGATCAAAGAAATTGATCTTGACCTTGGAATTTGATTCCAAGGTTTTTTCTTGTCAATTGACATGCCGGCTAATGTTATTTATCATAAATCTATGTAAATAATTCTAAAAAAAGGCGATAGTTGATCATGATAAATAATATTTTGATACCCGCCGTAATTGCTATTATTTCATGTTTAGTGGGAGCTTGCATTGGATATAGCGTTCGCAAGCACTCTTGGGAAACCAAGGCTCAGAATGCTCAAAATGATGCAGATCACATTATTGCAGATGCGCAGGCTCAAGTTTCTGCTGCTAAGGCTGAGATGAATGCTCAAAAGCAAGCCGCAGAAGCAATTAAGCAGAGCGCAGAAAATACTAAGAAAGAAAAAATCTTAGAAGCTCAAGAAGAAATTCATAACTACAAGCAGGAAGTTGAAGCTGATTTAAACAAGAAGCGCGATGAAATTTCACGCAAGCAAAATTTGCTTCAACAACATGAAGACACGATTGAGCACAAGAATTCTTTATTGGTAGAGCAGGAAAACAAACTCTCACAAAAGGAAAATCAACTCAAGAATCGACAGGCTGAATTGGACCAAAAGATTTCTGAAGCAGATGAATTGGTTGAACAAAGACGTCAAAAACTTTTTGAAGTTGCAGAGCTTGATAAGGAAGAAGCAAAGAAGCTTGTTTTGGATAATCTTTCTGAACAATTAGTCAAGGAAAGAGCCGAACTTATTAGAGCAAGCAATGAAGAAGTTCAGGCTAAGGCCGATCATTTTGCCAATCAAATTTTGGTTGATGCGATTCAAAGTAGTGCAGCTGATACTGTTGCCGAAACGACAGTTTCAGTTGTAGATTTGCCAAACGAAGAAATGAAGGGACGGATCATTGGTCGTGAAGGACGCAATATTCGTTCGTTTGAAGCTTTGACTGGCGTTGATTTGATTATTGATGATACGCCAAAAGTCGTTACTTTAAGCGGCTTTGATCCAATTAGACGCGAAATTGCTAAACGCGCAATGGAACGCTTGATTAAAGATGGCCGAATTCACCCAGCTCGAATTGAAGAAATGGTTGATAAGGCTCGCAAAGAAGTCAATGACGATATTTATGAGGCCGGTGAAAGTGCCTTGATGGATCTGGGAATTCACAGAATGAATCCAGAACTAGTCAAGACGCTTGGTCGACTTAAATATCGTACTTCGTATGGTCAAAATGTTTTGGCACACTCAATCGAAGTTGGTAAATTAGCCGGTACGATGGCAGCAGAGCTTGGTTTAGATGAAAAATTAGCTGTTAGAGCGGGATTATTACACGATATTGGTAAGGCAATCGACCATGATATTGAAGGCTCACACGTTGAAATAGGTGTTGAATTAGCCAGAAAGTATCATGAATCCGATGAAGTTATCAATGCAATTGCGGCCCATCATGGGGATGTGCCGAAATTAACCTTTGTTGCAGAATTGGTTGTAGCAGCTGATACAATTTCATCTGCTCGACCAGGTGCTAGAAGTGAAAGTTTGGAAAACTATATTCGTCGACTCACTGAACTTGAACGTATTGCGACAAGTTACCCAGGAGTTGATCAAGCGTATGCAATCCAAGCTGGTCGTGAAGTTAGAGTTATGGTTGAACCTAGCGAAATTTCAGATGATCGAATCACTATTTTGGCACACGATATTCGAGATCAAGTTGAAAAAGAACTCGACTATCCTGGCAACATTAAGATTACAGTAATCCGCGAAAAACGAGTTGTCGCAATTGCCAAGTAAGGTTTCAGACAGTAAGGTCTGGAACCTTTTTTTATTGATGCTTGCTTGATTGTTATTTGATTATACTTGTATAATTAGAGGGAGTATTAATGGAAAGTAGTCAGATATGTTTAAAATAATTGTTGATTTGTTTTTCATGGTTATCATTCAAGCAGCCATTACGCCTTTCATTAGAAGGTTAGCCTTTGTTTTAGGGGCTGTGGATAATCCTAATGCCAGAAGAGTTAATAAAAAGCCAATGCCCACAATTGGGGGACTTGGAATTTTTGTTACTTTCAATATTGGTGCTTTTGTCTTGCTGAGGGAACAATTTCCTACTCATGAATTGTTCGCCTTATTATTAGCCTCAAGTATCATTGTATTGACTGGGCTAATTGATGATATTTTGGAATTAAAGCCCAAACAAAAGATGCTCGGAATCTTTATTGCGGCTTTGGTAATCTATTTCTTAGCCGAAATTAGAATGAATGTCTTGAACTTGCCATTCATTGACCATGAAATTTCGCTTGGCTGGTGGAGTATGCCAGTCACCATCTTTTGGATTCTAGCTTTAACTAATGCCGTCAACTTGATTGATGGCTTGGATGGCCTAGCAGATGGGGTATCAATGATTTCCTTGATTACAATGGGAATAGTTGGATACTTTTTCTTGCATACGCATCAACTCTATGTGCCAATTGCCTGCTTCATGCTAGCAGCTTGTTTGTTAGGATTTTTGCCTTATAATTTCCATCCGGCCAAGATCTTCTTGGGCGACACAGGGGCTTTATATATCGGCTTTATGATTGCAGTTCTGTCCTTGAAAGGCCTTAAGAATGTAACCTTTATTTCTTTATTGGTGCCAATCGTTATTTTGGGTGTTCCAATTACAGATACGGTTTATGCAATGATTCGGCGCAAGTTGAATAAGCACCCTGTTTCTCAAGCTGACAAGCACCATTTGCATCACCAGTTAATGAACATGGGCTTAACGCACCGACAAACTGTCTTGACTATTTATGCTATTTCTTTGATCTTTTCATTTATTTCCTTGCTCTTCTTGTCATCTCCAGCTTGGGGAATTTGGCCACTGATTATTGGTCTTTTTGTTGCACTTGAGTTATTTGTGGAATCGATTGGCTTATTAGGTGAAAAATATAAGCCATTGATGCACCTGATTCAAAAATTAATCAATAAGCGAAGTGTTGAAGATCCTAAGGTTGAAGTTTGGCATTTGGGAGATAAGAAGCCAGATCAATTAAAATCAAACGATAAGCGCAAATAAAAATCCGCCTTTAAGGCGGATTTTTTATTGTTCATGATAATTTTGGGTCAAGATCGGAATTTCGTTATAGCGTTTTTCGCCGTTAAGATAATCGAACTTGCCATTTAACAGTTCGATCATTTCATCGATAAAGGCTTGCACATCAGCTTCATCCAAAAAGACATGAATCGTGATATCTACGCCGTATTCAATCTTGTCTACGAAGATATTTTTGCCTTTTAGATAATGATCAACTTCATCAAAGCGATTGTAAGGTAGAGAAAAGATAATTTCATCCTGCATTACCCGCTTGATAACGCCGATAGCTTGGGCAGCTTCAGTTACGCTATTTGAATAAGCACGAATTAATCCGCCTGCACCAAGCTTGATGCCGCCAAAGTAGCGAGTGACGACTACTGTGACGTTTTTTAAATTCATCAGCTGCAATGCCTTAAGTTCGGGGATGCCAGCAGTACCAGAGGGTTCGCCGTTGTCGCTAGCTTTGACATGATCGTCGTTGAGACCGATGGTGTAGGCGTAGGTGTTGTGAGTTGCATCATGATATTTTTTGCTGATGGTTTTGATGAAGTCTTCGGCTTCTTCAATCGTTGTTGTTCTCGCCATGCTGGCAATGAATTTGCTCTTTTTGATAATTAGTTCGTTTGAACCATTTTCTTTAATCGTTAAAAAATTTTTATTTTCCGACAAAATTTTTCGCCTCTTTTTCGTATATAAATATGGGAGGTATTTTTTGATGAAAGATACAGATAAACTTATTGGTCGTCAATGGATTATTGATCAAAAAGATTCTAACACATTTGCCGATTTAATTCAGATTCCGGCCATTCAAGATCAGCTATGTCAAAGATGTGGTTCAAAAGTTGAAGCTAAGCTTCCAAACGGCGAGCTCTATTGCAGAGAATGCATCGGTCTTGGCCGAGTTAGCTCAAATTGCCTTTTGGTTAGAAATCCAGCTCAAGAGCAATTTAAGCCGATTACAGCCGGTGGAATGACTTGGACGGGGAAATTAACTAAAAAGCAAAAAAGAGTCTCAGATCAATTGATAGAGAACTTTGAAGCGGGGAAAAATACCCTAGTTCATGCAGTAACTGGTGCTGGAAAGACGGAAATGCTGTTTGAATTGATTGCTAGTTGTCTGTCAAAAGGGCAAAGAGCCTGCATTGCGACGCCTAGAATTGATGTCGTCAATGAACTATATCCACGCTTTGCTGAGGCTTTTTCTTTAATTGAGATTGGAAAATATCACGGCAAAGAATATCAAGAGGCAAATAACGATCGCTTGACGATTTGCACGACGCACCAGCTTATGAAATTCTATCAGGCATTCGACTTGCTAGTGATCGATGAAGTGGATTCTTTTCCTTACGTGAATAATCCGCAGCTGCATTTTGCAGCTAAAGTAGCCGTCAAAGATACTGGCAGGCGAGTGTATTTAACAGCTACACCAACTGAAGACCTATTAGCAGAAGTTGAAGCAGGCAGTCTAGATTTGATCAAATTAAATCGCCGCTTTCATGGAGGACTTTTGCCACTGCCAAAAGAGCGTTTGTTTTTAAAGCCGTTCATGGATAAGGAAAAGCTTAATTTGGCCTTGAAAAAGCAAATTGAAGATTTACTTGAAAGTCAGCATCCTTTGCTGGTATTTGTTCCGCGAATTGACCAAATTCAGGCCTATGTAGAAGAAATTCGCCAAATTGTGCCTTTTGCACCTGAAATGGTTGAAGGAGTCCATGCATCTGATCCTTTGAGATTAGACAAAGTCGAAGCTTTTAGGCAGAAGAAATTAAAGGTGCTGGTCACTACGACGATTTTAGAACGCGGGGTAACTTTCAAAAATGTCTGGGTAATCATCATTGCTAGCGATGATCCGATCTATTCGATGGCAAGTTTAGTTCAGATTGCTGGTCGAGTGGGGCGCGATAAGGATGATCCTGATGGAACAGTATTATATTGCTATCGAAAATATACTAAAAATATTCGAATGGCGATCAAGCAAATTAAGGAGATGAATATATGAATATTTGTCTACTGTGCAAGCAGAAATTTTTGCCTGAAATTTCTTATTTGAGTATTTTTAGCTTTGAAAAGCAGAACTTAAGTCAGATTTGCCGGCATTGCCGTAAGCAATTTACGAAGCTAGGCGAGTTTCGCTGCAAGATTTGTGATCGCACAATGGAAAAAGTGGGCATTTGCCTTGATTGTCAGAATTGGCAAAAAATGTATCAAGGAAAAACTTTAAAAAATTATGCTTTATATCGCTATAATCCGGCTTTTCACGATGTTATGGTCCAATATAAGCGCTATGGAGATTACCAGATGAGGCAGCTTTTGCAAGAATTGTGCTATCAAGCCCTAGAGGAGAAGAATTATGACTTCTATGTTCCAATTCCAACGTCGACAGAGCACAAAGAAAGGCGAAAGTTTGACACGATTGAAGCAATATATGAAGATCTACTGCCCTTGACCAAGTTATTAATTAAAAAGGATCACATGGGAGCGCAGGGAGAAAAGAATAAACAGGAGCGAATGAAATCGCCCCAAAGCTTTAAAATTTCTCCCAAATTTAGCGAATTTGATCAATCTGGCAACTATAAAGATAAAAAAATACTTCTATTAGACGATATTTATACAACTGGAAGAACTTTATATCACGCCCGAGACTGTATTAGTAGGGCTTTTGGCGGTTTTTTGATCGAAAGTTTTACAATTTGCAGATAATATATTGTTTTAAACGCTTTCATTATCTGCTATAATAAAGGTGTAAAGAAAACTGCATAGCAGTGAAAGGAGAATCTTATATGTTAAAGTACAATGTTCGTGGAGAAAATATCGAAGTTACTGATGCTTTAAGAAGTTACGTTGATAAACGTTTGAAGAAGTTGGAGAAATATTTTGAATTAAGTCAAGATGTTATTGCTCACGTAAACTTGAAGGTTTATCGCGATCATTCTGCTAAGGTAGAAGTTACCATTCCTTTACCATACTTGGTCTTGAGAGCAGAAGAGACCACGGACGATATGTATCGTAGTATTGATTTCGTCTCCGAAAAACTTGAACGCCAAATTAGAAAGTACAAGACTCGCGTAAACAGAAAGAGTCGTGAAAAGGGTATTCAAGACTTCTTCGTAGAAACTCCTGCAGAAGAAGAAAAGAAGCCTGGTGAATTTGATATTGTACGTAATAAGCGCGTTAGTTTGAAGCCTATGGAACCAGAAGAAGCTATCTTGCAAATGGATATGCTTGGTCACGACTTCTTTGTTTTCCAAGATGCTGAAACCAATGGTACAAGTGTTGTTTACCGTAGAAACGACGGTCGTTACGGCTTAATCGAAACTAACGAATAGCACTTGCTTAATGATAAATAGAAAAGGCCTCGTGTATTAACGCGAGGTTTTTCTATAGAATATTTTTAATTTACTCTCTTTCATGGTAAAATTATTCTGTATTTTTAGACTTTTAACATTAAGGACCGATTTAATGGCTAACATTTTAAAGAAACTTTATAACGCTGATAAGCGAGAACTGAAAAAATTTGAAAAATTAGCAGAAAAAGTCGAAAGCCATGCTGATGAGATGAGTAAGCTTTCCGACGAAGAATTGAAAGCAAAAACACCTGAATTCCGTGAACGTTTGAAAAACGGCGAAACTCTTGACGATCTTTTGCCAGAGGCCTTTGCCGTTTCTCGTGAAGGAGCTAAGCGTGTGCTTGGTTTGTATCCTTTCCACGTTCAAATCCTAGGTGGTATTTCATTGCACTTTGGTAACATTTCCGAAATGATGACTGGTGAAGGTAAGACTTTGACAGCCACTATGCCAGTGTACTTGAATGCCTTAGAAGGTAAGGGCGTACACGTTGTTACTGTTAACGAATACTTGTCCAGCCGTGACGAAAGCGAAATGGGGCAATTATATCGTTGGTTAGGTTTGACTACTGGTTTGAACCTTAACTCAATGTCTTCAGACGAAAAACGCGAAGCATATAATTGTGACGTTACCTACTCTACTAACTCTGAGTTAGGCTTTGACTATTTGCGTGACAACATGGTTGTTTACAAGGAACAAATGGTACAACGTCCGTTGAACTACGCAATTATCGATGAGGTTGACTCAATCTTGATCGATGAAGCTCGTACTCCTTTGATCATTTCAGGTCAAGCAGAACAAGCTAATAGCGACTACATCCGTGCCGATCGCTTTGTTAAGACTTTGGTCGAAGATAAGAGCGATGATGATGCAGATGACGACAAGGACTATGGCGATTACAAGATCGACTGGCCAACTAAGACCATTTCATTGACTCGTCAAGGTATCAAGAAGGCAACTGAGCACTTTGGTTTGAAGAACCTTTACGATGTTGAAAACCAAAAGCTAGTTCACCACATTGATCAATCACTTAGAGCTAACTACATTATGCTTAAGGATATTGACTACGTGGTTCAAGATGGCGAAGTAATGATCGTTGACTCATTTACTGGACGTGTAATGGAAGGTCGTCGTTATTCAGACGGTTTGCACCAAGCTATCGAAGCCAAGGAAGGCGTTAAGATTCAAGAAGAATCTAAGACCCAAGCAACAATTACCTACCAGAATTTCTTCAGAATGTACAACAAGCTTTCAGGAATGACCGGTACTGCCAAGACTGAAGAAGAAGAATTCCGTGAAATCTACAACATGCAGGTAATTACCATTCCAACTAACCGTCCAATCGCTAGAAAAGATATGCCTGATATTCTTTACCCAACTTTGGATTCTAAGTTCCATGCAGTAGTTGAAGAAATCAAAGCACGTCATGCTAAGGGACAACCTGTTTTGGTTGGTACAGTGGCAATTGAAAGTTCTGAACGCTTAAGTCGTCTTTTAAACGATGCGGGAATTCCACATGCTGTTTTGAATGCGAAAAACCACGCTAAAGAAGCTCAAATTGTTATGAACGCAGGTCAAAGAGGTGCGGTAACTATCGCTACTAACATGGCCGGACGTGGTACTGACATCAAGCTTGGGCCTGGCGTTAAGGAATTGGGCGGTTTAGCAGTTATTGGTACCGAAAGACACGAATCACGTCGTATCGATAACCAGCTTCGTGGACGTTCTGGTCGTCAAGGTGACCCAGGTTACACACGTTTTTACTTATCTCTTGAAGATGATTTGATGAAGAGATTTGGTGGAGACCGAGTAAAGAACTTCTTAGACAGAATGTCTGACAACGATGACGATAAGGTAATCGAAAGCCGCCTGATTACTCGTCAAGTTGAATCTGCACAAAAGCGTGTTGAAGGTAACAACTACGATACTCGTAAGCAAACCCTTCAATACGACGATGTTATGAGAATTCAACGTGAAATCATCTACGGCGAAAGAATGCAAGTAATTGAAGAAGATCGTTCATTGAAGTACATCTTGATTCCAATGATTCATCGTACAATCGATGCTCAAGTATCAATGTTTACTCAAGGCGATCGTAAGGACTGGAGGCTTGATTCACTTCGTGACTTCATTTCTTCAAGCTTAACTTCAGAAGATTTCGCAGATAAGATCGATTACAAGACAATTACGCCAGATCAATTGAAACAGAGACTTTATGATGCAGTTGAAGCTAACTTCAAGGAAAAAGAAGAAGCTTTAGGCAGCGATGAACAAATGCTTGAATTCGAAAAAGTCGTAATCTTGCGTGTTGTTGATGATCGCTGGACTGATCATATCGATGCTATGGATCAACTCCGTCAATCAATTGGACTTAGAGGCTACGGTCAATTGAACCCACTTGTTGAATATCAAGAATCTGGTTACCGGATGTTTGAAGAAATGATTTCAAATATCGAATTTGATGTAACCCGCTTGTTCATGATGGCAGAAATTAGACGTAATTTAAGTCGTTAATATTTTAGATATGGGAGAAAGTTCTAGCTGACTTTCTCCTTTTTTATTAAAAGGATATAGGTGAGATAATGGAATTAGCAGAAATTCAAAACGCCCTGGATGAGTTGAATACTCGTTTGAACCACTTTAGGGGGTCTCTTTGACTTAGATGCAATTAACGAAAGCATCGAAATCAATGAACAAAAGATGGCTCAGCCGGACTTTTGGAATGATCAAGAAGCTGCGCAAAAATTAATCAGCGAAAACAACCGCTTGAAGGAAAAGCGCGATTCTTTGATGAACTTAGTTGCTGGCTACGAAGATGAGCAGACTGCGCTTGAACTTTTAAAGGCCGATCCAGATCCTGAACTTCAAGAAGAAATCGAAACTGAATTAGCAAGCTTGCAAGAAAAATTCCATAACTATGAATTGGACTTATTGCTGGCTGGTGAATATGATGATCACAATGCTTTGATGGAAATTCACCCAGGTGCTGGTGGAACTGAAGCAATGGACTGGGGGCAAATGCTCTTTAGAATGTACCAGCGCTACTGCGAAAGTGCGGGCTTTAAATTTGAAGTCAATGACTATGAACCAGGCGAAGAAGCAGGACTAAAGAGTGTAAGCATTAGAATAGTTGGCAAAAATGCCTACGGGATGCTTAAGTCAGAACATGGCGTGCATCGTTTGGTTAGAATTTCGCCATTTGACTCAGCTAAAAGACGCCACACTTCCTTTGCTTCAGTTGAAGTAATTCCAGAAGTTGATGACAGCATTGATATTGAGATTGATCCTAAGGACCTAAGAATTGATGTCTTTCGCTCAAGTGGTGCAGGTGGTCAGCACATTAACAAAACGTCCAGTGCAGTTAGAATTACGCACTTACCAACGGGATTTGTGACGACTTCTCAAGCTCAACGTTCACAACTTCAAAACCGCGAAACGGCGATGAATGAACTTAAGGCTAAGTTGTTCCACTTAGAGGAAGAAAAGAAAAGACAAGAAAAAATGGCTCTTAAAGGTGAACAAAAAGAAATCGGGTGGGGTTCACAGATTCGCTCCTACGTTTTCCATCCGTATAACATGGTTAAGGATTTGCGGACAAATTATGAAACAGCAGATACTAGCGGAGTGATGGATGGGAAATTGCAGCCATTCATTTACGCATACTTACAGTGGTTGCTTAGTCAGGAAAATCCAGAATAGGTGAAAAAGATGACAGTGTTAGATTGGATTATTGTGGCAATTGTGCTCGTAGTCATTGTGGCAATTGCATTAGCAATATTGAACTTGTTGATCTATTTAATTCCAATAGTGGCAATAGCGGGCATCATTATTTGGCTTTTTTATCATTTCTCTAAGCGAAGCTTTTCAGATGATGTGCTGAACTTTATTAATAAGCGAATAGCGAAAAAACAAAAAATGTCCAATGAGGATGACTTTGATTCAACAGGTCGCAAACCAGCAAGAGATGTAACGACTAAGGATGTCGACGACTAAAGAAAGAGGTGTTTAAAATGACAAATGGAGTTAAATTAACCCAATTAATCAAAGATATTAGCGTTATTCACCCATATCAAGGCGAAAACTTTATTGCAGATAAGGAAGTTACTGTTAGCGATATTTATCGTCCAGGGCTTGAATTAACCGGTTATTTCGACTTTTACCCAACTAAGCGAATTCAGCTGTTAGGTAGAACGGAAATTTCCTATGCGGCTAGACTGGATCATGAAAGTCGCGAGCGTGTTTTCCAAAAAATGTGTACCCCAGATACCCCATGCTTCTTGATTTCGCGCAGATTGCCAATTCCTGAAGAATTGAAAGTTGAAGCCGAAAAAGCCCGAATTCCAATTCTTGTTTCAGGGGACTCAACGACTTATTTATCAAGTATTTTGACTGACTATTTGCGTTTGCGCTTAGCAGAGAGGACTTCAATTCACGGAGTTTTAGTTGAAATTAAGGGTATGGGTGTCTTGATTACCGGTCAATCCGGCGTTGGTAAATCAGAAACTGCCCTAGGCTTAGTTCAAAGAGGCCACCGTTTGATTGCCGATGACCGAGTAGATGTTTTCCAAAAGGATCACGAAACTGTAGTCGGTGAAGCACCAAAGATTTTAAACCACTTAATGGAAATCCGGGGGATCGGTATTATCGATGTGATGAACCTCTTTGGTGCCGGTGCAGTTAAGCAAAGAGCAGACATCCAATTGGTCATCAATTTGGTAAACTGGGATAAAAATGCCAATTATGATCGTTTGGGCTTTGACGAAAATACTCGTGAAATTTGCAATGTTGCCGTGCCACAAATCACTATCCCAGTAAAAGTGGGTCGAAACCTTGAAATCATTATCGAAGTAGCAGTTATGAACTTTAGAGCAAAGAAGATGGGCTATGACGCAAGCAAGGTCTTCGATGATAATTTGGCCAGCTTGATTGCCGAAAATTCACAAAAAGATTCTTCTCAAGGAAAAGAGTAGTGGCATGGTGAGTTTGATAATAAATCCAGTTGCTTTTAACTTGGGAAGTTTGTCTGTTAAGTGGTATGGAATAATCATGGCAGTTGCTATTACCTTAGCTACTTGGATGTCAATCAATGAAGGCAAAAAACGGCAGATTATTTCTGATGATTTTGTTGATCTATTGCTTTGGGGCGTGCCATTAGGCTATGTCGGGGCAAGAATTTACTATGTGATTTTTGAATGGGATTATTATGCTCAACATCCTTCACAAATTATTGCAATCTGGAACGGCGGAATCGCGATTTATGGGGGCCTAATTGCTGGTTTAATTGTGCTTTTAGTATTTTGCTATCGAAGGATGCTGCCACCGTTTTTGATGCTTGACATAATTACTCCGGCAGTATTAGCAGCACAAATTCTAGGGAGATGGGGCAATTTCGTTAATCAAGAAGCACACGGTGCAGCAACTAGCTTAGGCTTTTTGCAAAGCCTGCATTTGCCCGGATTTGTCATTGAACAGATGTATATCGGTGGTCATTACTATCAACCGACCTTTTTGTATGAATCATTCTTCAATTTGATCGGATTGATTTTGATTTTAAGTTTGCGTCATCGAAAGAATTTGTTCAAACAAGGAGAAATTTTTATTTTCTACTTGTTGTGGTATTCAGTTGTACGATTCTTTGTTGAAGGAATGCGGACTGACAGCCTATACATGTTCGGCGTGATCAGAGTTTCACAGGCCTTATCAGTGGTGATTTTTATTTTTGCCTTGGGCTTATTGATTTATCGACGTGTCAAAGTTAAGCCAAAGTGGTATCTTTATGGTAGTGGGTTAAAATATCCATATACTAGATAGGGAAAATTAAGAATAGAAAGTTTGAGAGAGAAAATGACAAAAATTGCAGTTTTAGGAAATGGTTCATGGGGTTCAGTATTAGGATCATTGCTTGCAGATAATGGCAATGACGTTGTCTTTTTCGGCAATAACGAAAAAGTTAACCAAGAAATCAACGAAAAGCACACCAACACTCACTACATGAAGGACTGGTCATTGAATCCAAATGCAGTTGCAACAGCTGATTTGGAAGAAGCAGTTAAGGGTGCAGAAGTTGTTTTGTTTGTTTTGCCAACTGCTGCTGTTAGAATTGTTGCCAAGAATCTTCGTCAAGTTTTGGACAAGCTTGGCACTAGCCCAATTTTGATAACTGCTACTAAAGGAATTGAACCAGGAAGCAAAAAACTTATTTCTGAAATTTTGACAGAAGAAGTTTATCCTAATGATGCAGATAAGATTGTTGCTATTTCAGGTCCAAGCCATGCAGAAAACGTTGCTCAAAAGGATTTGACTGCTATTTCATGCGCTTCAACTAGCAAGGAAAACTCTGAAATGGTGCAAAAGTTGTTCTCAAATAGCTACATGCGTTTGTACACCAACGACGACTTAATCGGTGTCGAAGTTGGCGGTGCCGTTAAGAATGTTATTGCGATTGCTGCCGGAATTTTATATGGTAAGGGATACGGCGACAATGCTAAGGCTGCCTTGATGACTAGAGGTTTAGCTGAAATTGCTCGTCTGGGGGTAAGTCGCTTTGATGCTAAGCCAATGACTTTCAGTGGTTTATCTGGAATCGGCGATTTGATCGTTACTTGTACTTCAGTCAACTCACGTAACTGGCGTGCAGGTAAGCAAATTGGTGAAGGCAAGAGCTTAGACTACGTACTTGAAAACATGGGCCAAGTTGTTGAAGGTGCAACCACGGTTAAGGCTGTTCATGAACTTTGCCAAGAAGATGGCATTGACATGCCAATTAACGAAGCTATCTACCATGTTTTATACGAAAATGCCAATGTTGATGAAGAAATCAGCAAGATGATGGGTAGAGCTCCTAAGCCAGAAATTCGCCTTTAAGCAAAAAAATTGCAAATTTTAAAATCTATGCTATTATCATACTTATAAAAAGTAAGTTAAAGATATTGAGGTGTATTTATGACCGAACGTAAAGAGTATGACGTAATTGTAATTGGTGCAGGACCTGGCGGAATGACTGCTGCATTGTATGCTGCTAGAGCTAACTTAAAGGTTGCCGTTCTTGATCGTGGACCTTATGGTGGTGCGATGAACAACACAGATGCAGTAGACAATTACCCAGGCTTTGTGGATGTTAAGGGCCCAGAATTAGGCGAACATATGTATCAAACTATGATGAAGTTTGAGCCTGATTTTGAATATGGCGACGTTCAAACTGTTAAGTTAGAAGATGGCAAGAAGGTCGTCGTAACTGATGTTGGCGAATTCGCTGCCCCTGCATTGATTATTGCTACTGGTGCAGATCATAAGAAGATTGGCGTACCTGGAGAAGAAGAATATTCAGGTCGAGGCGTTTCCTACTGCGCAGTCTGCGATGCGCCATTTTTTAGAGACGAAGATTTAGTAGTTATTGGTGGTGGCGATTCTGCCATTGAAGAAGGTATTTACTTGACTCAACTTGCTAAGTCAGTAACTGTGATCCACCGTCGTGATCAATTGCGTGCACAACCAATTTTGCAAAAGCGCGCATTTGCTAACGACAAGATGAACTTCATTTGGAATGCTCAAGTTGAAGCCATTGAAGGCGATGGCCAAAAGGTTGAAAAGGTAACTTACCGCGACAAGGAAACTGGTGAAGAAAAGGAAGTTAAGGCTTCTGGAGTATTCATTTATGTAGGTATTTTGCCACAAAGCAAGCCATTTGCTGACCTTGGCATTTTGGATGAACAAGGCTGGGTAGCAACTGATGATTTAATGCATACTAATGTACCAGGCATCTTTGCTTTGGGTGACGTTCGTGCTAAACATTTGAGACAAATTGCCAACGCAGTTGGTGATGGTAGTATTGCCGGTCAAGAAGCTTACAACTACATTCAATCTTTAAATGATTAATTCTAAAAGCAGCTATTAAGCTGCTTTTTTTATGTTTTAGATAAAAATAATTAATTGCCAGATCTTGCTGACTATCTGTAGTAAAATTAGCTTAGTATATTGTATATTGTTTTTTAGAATTTGAGGAAACTATGAACGTAGAAGAGAAATTTTTAGAATGGAAAAAGGCCAACTTGCCGGACTACTTAAGAAGTCAGCTAGATCAACTAGGGCAAGATCCAGAATGGATCAAGGATGCTTTTGGCCAAGAGATTAACTTTGGTACTGCTGGGATGAGAGGAAGACTTGAACCAGGAAGCAACCGGATTAACTTATTCACAGTTGCCAAGGTAACTGAAGGAATGGCTAGATGGATTGAAGAAAATGGCCCAGAAGCCAAAAAGCGTGGAGTAGCGATTTCGTTTGATTCGCGCTATCACTCAAGAGAATTTGCGGAATATGCAGCTCGAATTTTGGCTAGTCATGAGATTCAGGTTTACTTGTTTGATGATTTGCGCCCAACGCCAGAATTGTCTTTTGCAGTGAGATATTTGCATACTTTTGCCGGAATTAATATCACCGCTTCACATAATGCCAAGCAATACAATGGCTACAAGGCTTATGGCGAAGATGGAGCACAAATGGCACCAGAAAGCGCAGATCGCTTGTTTAATTATGCTCAGCAAGTTGAGAATGTCTTTGAATTGCAGCCTGATTCACTAGAAGACTTGCGAGTAAAGGGCAATTTGCAATTGATTGGCGAAGACCTTGATCAAGCCTATTTAGATGCTTTGAAAGAAGTAACACTTGATCCAGAACTAATCAAAAATAATGCCGATAAGTTGAAGATTGTTTATACTCCACTTCACGGAACTGGCAAGATGATCTATGATCGTGCTTTTAGACAAGGCGGCTTTAACAAAGTAGTGACTGTGCCTAGTCAATCGATTATTGATCCTGAATTTCCAACAACCAAAAAGCCTAACCCAGAATACCGCGATGTCTTTGAACCTGGATTTAAATTGGCTGATGAAGTAAATGCCAACGTCATTATTGCAACTGATCCAGATGCTGACCGAATGGGAGCAGCTGTTAGAACTGAAACTGGCGAATTCAAGGTTTTAACTGGAAATCAGATCGCTACTTTGATGGCATACTATGTTATGCGTTCGCTTAAAGAAAGAGGACAGCTTTCTCCTGATTATGAAATCATCACTTCGGTTGTTTCTAGCGCTTTGCCTTTCAAGATTGCCAAGGACTTTGGCATTAAGAGCAAGTATGTTTTGACTGGCTTTAAGTATATTGGCGAAGAAGTCGATCGCATGAACAAGGACGGGGATGCCAAGTTCTTGATGGGCTTTGAAGAAAGCTATGGCTATTTATTCAAGGCTTTTGCCCGCGATAAGGATGCGATGCAAGGAGCCTTGATGTTTGCTGAAGTTGCCACTTACTATGCTTCTAGATCAATGACGGTCTTCGATGGTTTGCAAGAAATCTGGCATAAATACGGCGTGGCTTATGAAATTACGCGCGCAATTGAAATGCCTGGTATTAGCGGACAAAAGAAAATGGAAGCCTTGATGAAGCAATTAAGACAAGATCACTTAACCGAAATTGACGGACATCAAGTAATAAAATTTCAGGACTTCCAAGAGCAAATCGAAAGCAAAAATGGGCAAACTACTAGACTAATTGGTTTTCCAAAGTCTAACGTCTTAAAGTACTTCTTGGATGATGAAACTTGGCTGTCATTAAGACCATCAGGAACTGAGCCAGTTATTAAGGCTTATGTTGGCGTAAATCAGCCAACAATTGAGCAGGCAGAAGAAGTTGCCAAAGCTTATCAAGATGCAATCGATGATTTGCTGAAATAAGCAAAATAGATGAGTTTGGGACATGTTAGTAGTAAAATAGAATTCTAATAAAGTTGGACAACTGAGTCCAACTTTTTTGATGGTTGCTGCAATTTTTAACTAGTGGGGGCAAAATGATTACTAGAAAAGAAAATCGCAAATTTGAACTTGTATCAAAATATAAGCCAGCTGGCGATCAGCAACAAGCGATCGACCAATTGGTTGATGGGTTTAACAAGGGATATCATGAACAGATTCTTGAAGGTGCAACTGGTACGGGGAAGACTTTTACCATGGCCAATATCATTGCTAAACTGAATAAGCCAACTTTGGTTATTTCGCACAATAAGACCTTGGTTGGCCAGCTTTATGGTGAATTCAAGACTTTTTTCCCTAATAATGCCGTGGAATACTTTGTTTCATACTATGACTACTACCAGCCTGAAGCCTATGTTCCTCAATCAGATACTTATATCGAAAAAGACTCCGCAATCAATGATGAAATCGACCAATTGCGTCACGCAGCAACTAGTGCCTTGATGGAAAGAAACGACGTCATTGTAGTTGCCTCTGTTTCCTGCATCTACGGATTGGGTGACCCAAAAGAATATGCTAGAAGCGTTTTGACTATTCATGAAGGCGATGAATATGAGCGCAACAATCTTTTGCGTGATTTGATCAATATTCAATATGACCGCAATGATATTGATTTCCAACGTGGACGCTTTAGAGTGCGCGGAGATGTGGTAGAAATTTTCCCAGCTGGAAATTCCAACCATGCTTATCGAGTAGAATTTTTTGGCGATGAAATTGACCGCATCGTTGAAATTGATTCTTTGACTGGGGATGTCTTGGGAGAAAGAGAAACTATTTCACTCTTCCCAGCTACTCACTTCATGACTAACGATGAACAGATGCGCAGAGCCTTAGCAGCTATTTCTAAAGAAATGGATTTGCAAGTCAAGAAGTTCGAAGGAGAAGGCAAGTTATTAGAAGCGCAAAGAATTAAGCAGCGTACTACTTACGATATGGAAATGATGGGAGAAGTAGGCTTTACCAGCGGAATCGAAAACTATTCTCGGCATATGGAAGGTAGAAAAGCCGGCGAGCCGCCTTACACTTTGCTGGACTTTTTCCCAGATGACTTCTTAATTCTGATCGACGAATCACATGCCACGATGCCAGAAATTCGAGCAATGTATAACGGGGATCGCAACCGTAAGCAAACCTTGATTGATTACGGTTTCCGTTTGCCATCAGCTTTAGACAATCGACCATTGAGATTGCAAGAATTTGAAAAACATGTGGATGACATTTTGTACGTTTCAGCAACTCCTGGCGATTATGAACTCGAGCGGACCAGCCATAAGGTTGAACAGATCATTCGGCCAACTGGACTACTAGACCCTAAAGTCGAAGTCCGGCCAATTGAAGGACAGATCGATGACCTAGTTGGCGAGATTAATAAACGAATTGAACGCAATGAGCGCGTCTTTGTGACTACTTTGACTAAGAAAATGGCCGAAGACTTGACCGACTACTTGAAGGATTTGAGTATTAAGGTTAGATATCTCCATTCAGATATCAAGACGCTAGAAAGAATGCAAATCCTGCGCGATTTGCGTTTAGGCAAGTTTGATGTTTTGATCGGAATCAACCTGCTTAGAGAAGGAATTGACGTGCCAGAAGTATCGCTAGTTGCAATTTTGGATGCGGACAAGGAAGGTTTCTTAAGAGCTTATCGGCCACTAGTGCAGACGATGGGACGGGCCGCTAGAAATGCTAATGGTGAAGTCATCATGTATGCCGATCGAATAACCGATTCGATGAGAGCAGCCATTGATGCAACCAATCGTAGAAGAAGCATTCAGATGGAATACAATGAAGAGCATGGAATTGTGCCTAAGACAATTATTAAGCCAGTCAGAGATGCTATTTCAGCGCTTAAGTCAGTTAGCGATAAAAAGGATGAGAAGTCCGATAGCTTTGCTGACTTGGACTTTGACGAATTAACTGCCAAGCAAAAGCAATCCATGATTAAGTCGCTTCGTCAGCAAATGCAAGAAGCAGCTAAGAAGTTGAACTTCGAAGAAGCTGCAACCTTGCGTGATGCGATTATGGAATTAGAAAATTCTGGTCGAACACTCAAGACGAAAAAAGGAAAGAATCTATAATGGCAAATAACAAAATTATTGTTCGTGGTGCACGCGAACACAACCTAAAAGATATTGATCTGACTATTCCAAAAGACAAACTAGTCGTAGTAACTGGTTTATCAGGTTCAGGTAAAAGTTCATTAGCCTTTGATACTTTATATGCAGAAGGTAGAAGAAGATACGTTCAATCTCTATCTAGTTATGCTAGACAATTTTTGGGCCAAATGGATAAGCCAGATGTTGATTCAATCGATGGCTTAAATCCAGCTATTTCAATCGATCAAAAGACTACCTCGCACAACCCTCGGTCAACTGTTGGTACTGTAACTGAAATAAACGACTACTTGCGTTTGCTTTGGGCGAGAGTTGGTGTACCAGTTTGTCCCAATGATGGGACGATAATTGAACGTCAAAGCGTTGACCAAATGGTCGACCGGATCTTGGCTTTGCCTCAAAGAAGCAAGATTCAGCTTTTAGCACCAATTATTCGCCAAAAGCGCGGCGAACATAAAGAAGTCTTCAAACGGGTGCAACGTTCTGGTTATGTGCGCGTAATCGTCGATGGAGAAATGCATGACATTAGCGATGAGTTTGAATTAGAAAAAAACAAGCGCCACTCAATCGATATTGTAGTTGACCGTTTGGTTGTCAAAGAAGGCATTAAATCGCGCTTGTTTGACTCAATTGAAAGTACTTTGCGTTTGTCAGACGGATACATGAATGTTGACGTTATTGGCGGTGAAATGCTCAACTTCTCAGAATACTATGCTTGTCCTTTGTGCGGCTTTACAGTGGGCGAAATGGAACCAAGACTCTTTTCATTCAATGCGCCATTTGGTGCTTGTCCAGACTGCGATGGCTTAGGGATGAAATTAGCAGTTGATGAAGACTTGGTGATTCCAGATAAGAGCAAGACTTTGGCTGAAGGTGCATTAGCTCCATGGCAAGGTTCAAAATACTACACTCAGATGCTTGAGCAAGCTTGCCAGGCCTTAAAGATACCAATGGATAAGCCTTTTAATAAGCTAACTGCTCGTCAAAAGCGTGACATCTTATATGGATCTGACAAGCAAGTCAAATTCCATATTGATGGTGATTTCGGCGTTAATGACACTACCCAAGCCTTTGAAGGGGTTATGAACAACATTCAACGTCGCTATGATCGTCCAATGTCGCAATTTATGAGGGATGTCATGGGCAAGTACATGACAGAATTAACTTGTGCAACTTGTCATGGCAAGCGATTAAATGAAAAGGCCCTAGCTGTAAAAGTTGATGGCAAGGATATCGCTGAAGCATCCGAATTGCCAATCAATAAGGCTTATGAATTTTTCCAAAATGTAAAATTCAATGAGCAAAAGACTGCTATCGCTAAGCCAATTCTAAAAGAAGTTCGAGACCGCTTGTCATTCTTAAACAGTGTTGGTCTTGATTATTTGACGCTTTCAAGATCTGCCAATACCTTGTCTGGTGGGGAAGCTCAGAGAATTAGATTAGCCACTCAAATTGGTTCTAACTTGTCTGGCGTTATGTATGTTTTGGATGAACCTTCAATCGGCTTGCACCAACGCGACAATGATCGCTTGATTGCGTCTTTGAAGCGGATGCGCGATTTAGGCAATTCATTAGTTGTAGTTGAACACGATGATGAAACAATGCGTCAAGCAGACTACATCATTGATATGGGGCCAGGGGCAGGAGTTTATGGCGGTCAAGTAATGTCTGCTGGTACACCTGAAGAAGTGGAACAGGATCCTAATTCATTGACTGGACAATATCTTTCTGGCAAGAAGTTTGTCCCAGTTCCACTTACTAGACGAAAAGGTAATGGTAAAAAAATCACTATTAAGGGAGCTGCTGCCAACAACTTAAAGGACATTACGGTTGATTTCCCACTTGGTAAGTTGGTGCTAGTGACTGGCGTCTCTGGTTCAGGTAAGTCGACTTTGGTCAACATGATCTTGAAGCGAGCACTAGCACAGAAGTTGAACAATAATTCAGCTAAGCCTGGCAAATATGCTGGCATCACTGGCTACAAGAATATTGAAAAGATCATTGACATTGATCAAAGCCCAATTGGCCGGACGCCAAGATCTAACCCAGCTACTTATACTAGCGTTTTTGATGATATTAGAACTTTATTTGCTCAAACTAATGAAGCCAAGCTTCGTGGCTATACCAAGGCGCGTTTTTCTTTCAATGTAAAGGGCGGACGATGTGAGGCCTGCCACGGCGATGGAATCATTAAGATTGAAATGAACTTCTTGCCTGACGTTTATGTACCTTGTGAAGTTTGTCATGGCAAGCGCTACAACTCTGAAACTTTGGAAGTTACTTACCGTGAAAAGAACATCTCTGAAGTTTTGGACATGACAATCAACGAAGCAACTAAGTTCTTCTCAAACATTCCTAAGATTGAACGGAAATTGCAAACCATCGTTGATGTTGGCTTAGGTTATGTTAAATTAGGACAATCTGCTACTACCTTGTCAGGTGGAGAAGCGCAAAGAATGAAATTAGCAGCTGAGTTGCAAAAGCTTTCTACTGGCAAAAATTTCTATATTCTCGATGAACCAACTACTGGTTTGCATACTGATGATATCAAGCGCTTGATGGAAGTTTTGCAACGGTTAGTTGATGAAGGTAACACGGTTTTGATTATTGAACATAATCTTGATGTGATTAAATGTGCTGATTGGATCATTGATTTAGGCCCAGAAGGTGGAGAAGGAGGCGGCACCATTGTCGCAACTGGAACGCCTGAGGAGATTGTAAAGGTTAAAGAAAGCTACACTGGAAAATATCTCAAACCTGTCTTAGAACGTGATTTACTTTTGACACAAAATAGTAAAAAAATAGTAAAATAGTTCTAAGAGGTGAGTATTATGTATAGTTTTTCTTATCGAAGAGACCAGGGTGGTTTTGACTGGGGAGAATTTATTTCTGGTATTCTAATGGTCGTTGTTGGTTTGCTCTTATTGAAGCATCCTGAAAAAGGACTCCATGCTTTTGTTTTGATATTTGGAGTTGTCTCATTGGTTCAAGGTGTGGCATGGATAGCAGCTTACTTTAGATTTAAGCAATTTTTCGATTGGAGCTGGACAGCCTTCATTCCGGGAGTCTTAGATATTATCATCGGAATTTTGTTCTTAGTTTATGATGATGTCGGTGGCTTAACCTTGGCATATTTATTTGCCGTATGGTTCTTGGCAGACTCAATTGTCGGAATTGCCTTTTCATGGCATTTGAAGGTCTTTCAACCAGGATATTTCATTTTTAGCTTGATTATGAATATTCTTAGTTTGCTGATTGCGATTTCATTAATTTTCAATCCAATTTTGGCAGCTTTGAGCATGATCTGGCTAGTTGCATTTTGGCTACTTGTATTTGGCGTTAACCAAATAATCCTAGCCTGGATGCACAGATAATAAGTTTGAATGACAAATAAGTTTTGCGCTTGTTTGTCATTTTTTATTTTAAAAATCAAAAATGAAACACCCGGATGTGATATACTATTTCTGTCATGAAATGGATGGTGCAATAATGAACGAAAAAAAGAAGCAATTATTAATCGTAACTGGAATGAGTGGTGCAGGTAAGACTGTTACTGCGCATTCTTTGGAAGATATGGGATACTTTGTAGTCGATAACTTGCCACCAACTTTGCTTGGAAGCTTTTGGGATTTGATGGTTAATTCTAATGACTTCCAAAAGGTGGCCGTAGTAATTGACTTACGGGTTAAGAGTTTTTATGAAGACTTGTTAGATGAAGTCAATTCGCTTGAAGACAATGGTAAAGTTCAAGCAATGATCGTTTTCTTGGATGCTTCAGACGATGCTTTGGTTGCTCGCTATAAGGAAACTAGACGCTTGCCGCCACTTGCAAGTAGTGGCCGCTTACTTGATGGAATTCAAGCAGAACGCCAAATTTTGACGCCAATCAAGAACCGGTCAAATTATTTAATCGATACTTCGAATTTATCAACTAAGGAATTGAAGCAAAAGTTGATCGACAGCTTCAGCGATCGGGACCGTCAGCCATTTTCAATTGAAGTAATGTCCTTTGGCTTTAAGTATGGGATGCCAATTGATGCTGATATTGTAATGGATGTCCGCTTCTTGCCAAATCCATTCTACATTCCTGAGCTACGTCCATTCACTGGCTTAGATAAGCGAGTATTCGATTACGTAATGGAAAAGGATGAAACGCAAGTCTTCTACAAGAAGTTGCTTGAACTACTTGAGACAGCCATTCCAGGCTATGTGGATGAAGGCAAGGAAAAATTGACCATTGCCATTGGCTGTACTGGTGGACAACACCGCAGCGTCTCAATTGCTCAGCAGCTTGCTCGCGATCTAGCAAAGGATTATCCTGTCGACATAACTCACCGAGAGATTAGTCGCTATCTTAGAAAGTAGGTGCTAAGCTTTGGCTTATGGAGAAAATAGAATAATCCGCGTAATTAAAGGCAGAAGGCCAAGAGTCGTCGTTATCGGCGGCGGAACTGGCTTACCAGTAATTTTGAATGCTTTAAAAGATCAAAACGCGGAAATTACGGCGATCGTAACAGTTTCTGATGATGGTGGATCATCTGGTTCAATCCGCAACTTCATTAACGTTGTTCCGCCTGGCGATATTCGTAACGTTTTGGTTTCACTTAGTGATTTATCTAAAGAAGGAAAGGATATTTTCCAATATCGTTTTGATTCATCTGATTCCTTCTTTTCAGGTCATGCGATCGGTAACTTGATTATTGCTGCGTTAAATGAGATGCATGGCAATATCTTTGAAGCAGTACAGATTTTATCAAAGATGATGCATGTAGATGGACATGTTTTTCCAGCTTCAAATGAACCATTGACCTTGAATGCGGAATTTGTTGATGGCACTACTCAAGCTGGTGAAACAGAAATTACTGCTTTGGATAAGCAAATCAAGCGAGTTTGGGTGACTGATACTGATTCTGATGATGAACCTAAGGCAGTTTTGCCAGTTTTGGCAGCGATCATGCAGGCTGATGCGGTTGTTTTAGGTCCAGGTAGTTTGTTTACGTCAATCTTGCCTAACTTGATGATCAGCAACCTAGGACAAGCAGTTAGAGAAACCAAGGCAGAAGTAATTTACATCTGCAACATTATGACCCAACAAGGCGAAACTGATCACTTCAGCGATGCGGATCACGTTCGAGTAATTAACGAACACTTGGGTGGCCATTACATCAACACTGCTTTGGTCAATGGTGCCAAGATCGATATGTCTGAGTTCCATCCTGAGGACTATGATGCTTATTTAGAACCAGTTAGAAATGATTTTGCTGGGTTAAGAGAGCAAGAGTGCCGGGTAATTACAGATGACTTTATTGATCAAAGACACGGCCTAGTCTTCCATGATGGCAAGAAAGTTGGGAAAGAGATCATCAATCTGGCCTTTGAAGCGATGTCCCGCAGAAGGATGGATGAAGATTAATGGCAAGTTATGCAAGTGATGTAAAGAAAGAATTAACGGCCTTAGAGCTTCATCCAGAGCACGCTAAGGCGGAACTGGCGGCTTTTTTGCGAATGAACGGGGTCTTGAATCTGCATAATCGTCAATTTAGCTTGGATATCACGACTGAAAATCCAGCAATTGCTAGAAGAGTCTTTAAATTAATCAAAGTGGCCTTTAAAATCGAACCATTGTTGATTGTGTCGCGAAAGATGAAGTTAAAGAAGAACAATCAATATTTGGTAAGACTGCAACGGAATGTGAAAGAGATTCTAGAAGAGTTGCAAATCTGGGATGATGAAGAAGGCTTTATTACGCGCGTACCTAGTCGAATAATGGATTCGCAGCAAGGGGCAATGTCATATTTACGCGGAGCCTTTTTAGCTGGAGGAAGCGTGAATAATCCAGAAACTAGTCGCTATCATTTGGAAATATATTCTACTTATGAAGACCACAACGAGGGCTTAGCAGAATTAATGAATAAGTATTTTCATTTAAATGCTAGAACTACTCAAAGGCGTAGAGGATACATTGTTTACATCAAGGAAGCAGAGAAGATTGGTGACTTTTTGCATATCGTAGGTGCATTAAATGCAATGTTAGCCTTTGAAGATTTGCGAATTATGCGCGATATGCGGAACTCAGTTAATCGCTTGGTTAACTGTGACACTGCTAACTTGAAGAAGACAGCCTCAGCTGCTGCTAAGCAGATTGAAGATATTGAATTGATTGATCAGAATCTAGGTTTGGATAGTTTGCCAGAGAAGTTGGCGATTTTGGCTAGATTTAGATTGAAGCATCCAGAATTATCATTAAAAGAATTAGCTGCTCAAGTTCCAGATGGTCCTATTTCTAAGTCAGGAGTTAACCATCGACTTAAGAAATTGAAGGAAATTGCTGCTGGTTTGAAAACTGATGAATAACATGATTAGAACTCAAAGCACGGGCTTTGAGTTCTTTTGTTTTGGAGAAAATTTCCAAATTAGAATAAAAATATACCAGTTACGAAAAATTCATATAACTACAAAACAACTAACTATACTTAAATTAGAAATGGTAGAAGATACTTAACTAGAAGGGAGCAACAACCATGTTGGAACAAGGTGGCCCTATAAAATCGGAAAGAAAATTATGGTCTTTAAAAGATAGCGTATCTGAAAAGGATCTAAGAGTCATACGCGAATTTGATGCTAAAGCAGTATTAAGTCTAATTTCACTGCTATGTATTACTGCACTTGTTGGAATAGCCACTATAATTTATCGACCAGACATAGCAGCATGGGTGATGCTGATAATGATTCTTATTGGCTTACTTTTATTATTGTTTATGGGTGCAAGACTTTATAAACGGATTAACAAAAGTAGCAGATATAAATCTAGTTTTTTAGTCGATAATAAAAAAGAAATCCCTAAAAAAGCCATTTATGGGCTCTTGGCTTTAACTTCACATTAGATGTAAAGCAAAGTGAGAACAAATAAAGTAAAAGGATTGATCATCAACGTTTGCAAAACGAAGATAATCAATCCTTTTTAAATTTAAAATTAAATGCTAATTATTGTTCTTCATACCAGCTGTAGTGGAAGTTGCCTTCACGGTCAGTTCTTTCATAAGTATGAGCACCAAAGTAATCGCGTTGAGCTTGCAACAAGTTAGCTGGCAAAACTTCTGCCCGGTATGAGTCGTAGTAGTTGATCGCTGCAGCAAAAGCAGGGACAGGGATGCCAGCCTTGATCGACATGGCTACAACCTCGCGAATAGCCTTTTGATACTTGCCAGCAATGTCCTTGAAGTAGTCATCAAGCAATAGGTTGTCTAAATCAGGATTCTTTTCAAAAGCATCAGTGATCTTTTGCAAGAATTGAGCACGGATGATGCATCCCTCGCGCCAGATTTGCGCTAATTCACCAAACTTCAAATCCCAGCCGTAGCGCTTGGCATCGATGCGCATTTGTTCAAAGCCTTGTGCATATGACATTACCTTGCCAAAGTATAGGGCTTGGCGAATCTTTTCGATATATTCTTTCTTTTCTTCAGCAGTCAGCGAAACTTTTTCAACATCTTCAGGCAAAAGCTTGCTTGCAGCTACACGTTCTTTCTTCATCATAGAAATATAGCGTGCATACACAGCCTCGGTAATTACTGATTGTGGTGCACCGCCATCTAGAGCAGTTTCTGATGACCACTTACCAGTACCCTTGTTAGCACCGCGGTCGAGAATTACATCAACAATTGGCTTGCCAGTTCCTAAGTCGTCTTGACGAGAAAGAATATCGGCAGTAATTTCAATTAAATAAGAGTCAAGTTCGCCTTTATTCCACTCGGTAAAGATATTGGCCATTTCTGGAACTGATAAGCCGAGCACATTGCGCATAATGTTGTAGCTTTCGTCAATCAATTCTTCATCGCCATATTCAATTCCGTTGTGAATCATCTTGACATAATGTCCGGCCCCATTTTCGCCAATATAAGTTACACAAGGCTTGCCATCTTTAGCCTTAGCAGCAATTTGCGTCAAAATTGGTTCCACTAGATCGTAGGCTTCTTTTTGGCCACCAGGCATAAGGGCAGGGCCATGAAGTGCACCAAGTTCGCCGCCAGAAACACCCATGCCGATAAAGTTGATGCCTGATTGATCCAATTTCGCATTGCGGGCCATTGTATCGTGGAAGTTAGTATTGCCACCGTCGATCAAAATATCGCCCTTATCAAGCAGTGGCAACAAAGAATCGATAACTGCGTCAGTACCTGCGCCAGCTTTAACCATCATCAGAATGCGGCGAGGCTTTTCAAGCGAATTAACGAAATCTTCAAGCGTGTAGCTTGGAATTAGCTTCTTGTCGCTATGGTCGCGCATCATGTCATCAGTTCGATTGCGGTGGCGATTATATACGCCAACTGTGAAGCCGCGACTTTCAATATTTAGGGCTAAGTTTTTACCCATGACTGCAAGACCGATTACACCAATTTGTGCTTTTTTATCTGACATAACAATACTCCTAATCTATAAAATATCTGCCTAAATTATAGCACCACTTACAAAAAGTAAATAATATTTTGCACTTATGTCTGTCGATAACAAAAAATGATTGATAACTCGCTTTTTCCAGCGCAGCTATCAATCATTTTTAAATATAACGATTATTTCTTTTGGTTGACCATGATTTCGTCAATCAAGCCGTATTCCTTAGCTTCTTCAGCAGTCAAGTAATTGTCGCGTTCAGTATCCTTAAGGATCTTTTCGATTGGTTGACCAGTAGTTTCGTGTAAAATTTGGTTCAACTTCTTGCGGCTCTTCAAGATTTCTTCAGCAGCAATTTGGATGTCAGTTTGTTGACCTTGTGCACCACCTAATGGTTGGTGAATCAAAACAGTTGAGTTTGGTAAAGCAAATCTCTTACCCTTGGCCCCTGAAGTCAACAAAATTGAAGCCATTGAAGCAGCCATACCAATAGCAATAGTTGATACGTCTGACTTAATGAAGTTCATAGTATCCATAATTGCTAAACCAGAAGTGATTACACCACCAGGTGAGTTGATGTAAAGAGAAATATCTTTAGTATTGTCTTGTGCGTCAAGGAATAGCAATTGGGCGATAATTGAGTTGGCCATTTGGTCGTTGATTTCGCCGCTTAGCATGATGATACGGTCTTTTAATAATCTTGAGTAAATATCGTAGGCACGTTCGCCACGAGCAGTTTGTTCAATAACTGTAGGTACAAGCATTGTGTTACCTCCTAAAAAAATTAGCACTCTTACAAGTACAGTGCTAATTAAATCACTACTTTAATTAACTGTCAAACAAATCGTATTGAAAATGTATTTTTTCTAGACGCATTTTTATAATAGAATAGAGTTATATTACAAAATAAAATTTTAGGAGGATGACGTGAAGGTTAAAGGATTATTGGCTGCTAGTTCAGCCTTAGCAATTGGTTTAGGTATTTTCGGTAGCAACTATGTTTTTGCTGACGATAATTCGTCAAGTTCAACTGAGGCAAGTTCAAGCGATGTGGATGCATCTAAGACTGTTAAAAAGCAAACAGGTGACGTTTTAACTAGCTACAGCTTGATGACTAAGGTTGCTGGTAACAAGAATTATAAAGTTTGGAAGACGATTAATAAGGGTAAGGCCCAAGGCAAGGTGGCGGATGGAATTGATTTCCGCTACAACCACATTCAATCTACCCAAAGTATCAAGACTGGCAAGTACACTTACTGGTTCATCTATGTTGATGGTCGCCCAGTTGGTTGGGTAAACCAAAACTACTTTGCTAGAAATAAAATTTCCGTTCCAAAGACTGTAACTTTGGTTCGCAATGAAAATGCATTGTTTGATAGCCGGGATGCTATCAGCTATGCAACTGATGAAACTGGTACCGTTGTTGACAACTCCGAAGTATCTGTTTCTAAAGACAGTATTAGCTGTACTGATCCAGCTAGCTACAAGGTTAAGTACAAGATCGGCAAGACTACTGCTACTGTAAATATTACCGTTAGAAAGTCTACTAAAGAAGGAATCGGCGACTCAAGCAAGGTAATTGCTAAGCCAGGCGTAAGTGATTTGACTAGTTGGAAGTCTCACTATGGTTCATCATTAAACTACATTAGTCCAAAGGAATTCCAACCTGAAACTAACACTCATGTTTTCACTAGTGGCGAAATGACTCTTTCAACTAGATTGTTCCAACCAGTTTTACTCAGCGTTAAAACAGATACAGATGATGGCTACATCAACCGTGTTGGCCATATTCCAGAAGGTGTTACTACTTCTAATGGTTGGGCATACACTAGTTTGCTCAGCAGCACCAAGCTTTTGCAAGGCCACATTGTTGGTTACAACTTGAATGAATTGACTGATCCAATTGAACCACAGAACTTATTGACTATGAGCCAAAGCAAGTTCAACAAGTATGTCAAGAACATCAAGGTTAGTCCATACTTGCCAATTGGACATGGTCAAGCTATGGGATCAACTGACAAGTACATTTATGTTTTGGTAAATGACCACAGCGAAAAGATCTCTAAGGATTCAGAACAATTGATTCAAATTCGCAAGAGCGACTTGGAAATCAACAAGATCTGGACCATTAAATGTTGGGATGGCGACGACTCTAAGCCACGCTACTTCCAAAATGCCGTAATTACTTCAGATTACCAATTGTACGGCGTTTACTACGATCCAACCAGCAATCGTTATGAATACTGGGAATTAAACCGTAAGGGCGATAACTGGTACCCAACTATCGTTGGTGCAACCTCTGGAACTTTTGTTGGCGATGGTTCACCAGTTCAAGGATTTACTTATGATCCAGAAAATCAAAACTTCTACCTTGCTTTCAACGACTTGATTGTTAAGATCAACAGAAGCGGCGATTACCAAAAGTCCTTCAAGTTTACGACTGGTCGTGAAATCGAAGGTATGTCAGTTATGAACAACCGTTTATACGTAAACTTGGCTCAAAGAGCAGAATTGCTTGAAAGTAACAAGCTTGATTAATTAATAAAAAAGAAGCTTCCTATTAGCTTAGCGGGAAGCTTCTTTTTGTTGACAATCAGGACATAAACCAAAAATCTCCAAATGGCTGCTGGAGGTCTTGAAGCCTGTTTGCTTTTCAGCATTTGATCTCATCGTATCTTCTATTTCATCAAAATGTGGGTAATAAACATCGGCTATGCGACCACAACTTTTGCAGATAATATGAAAATGTGGTTCGACGAAGAAATCGTAGTGACTAGAATTGTCGCCATTTTTGATTTCGATTACGATCCCAACAGCAATTAATGAATTCAAGGTGTTGTACACTGTTGCTCGATTCAAGGGATCTGTTTCTTGGCTTAAATCTTTGTAAATCATGTCAGCAGTAGGGTGATTGTGATTTTCAATTAAGTAATTCAAAATCCGCAAACGTGGTTTAGTTGCTTTTAAGTTGTGTTGATGCAGTAAATCAGTTGCTTTTACGTCTACCATGTTTTCGCCAACTTTCTCACTAATTTATACTAAGTATAGTTTACCATGGATAACAAAAAAACACCCATTGGGTGTTTTTAATTTTCATTAAATATTGGCAGTTTCGCGCTTCTTGATGGCTGGAAGGATTAATCCTAAAGCAACCAAAATTACAGGCGTAATAATGTTCAAGAAGAGGGTAAATCCGTCAGGTGAGTACATACCACTGAAGCAGCAAAGAGCAGTAACGATGAAGCACCAGAAACCAGCAAGGTAAGCCAACCATTGCTTCTTAGTTAATTGATAGCTAGTTTCGAACTTTTCTTGTTGTCTTCTTAAGGCAATATATGCAGCAAATACCCACAAGTAACGCATTGGCATGGTAGTTGAATTTAACTTAACTAGTTGTGCCATAACTGCTTGGGCATTTGGCAATAAGGCTTGAGCAAGAATCAAACTTCCTGATAAAATAACGATCATCCAAATACCATTGATGTAAGCGCCATGCTTGTTCAATTTCAAAAGCTTAGATGGAATGAATTCCTTAGCTTCTTTACTACCAAGCAAAATTCTAAGTGGTGCGTCGATACTCAATACCAAAGTTGAGAATTGACCGATCACGTTACACCATGAGTAGATGTACATGAATAATCCACCTACATGGTAGTATTGACCCAAACGATCAAAGGCCATGTAAGCACCGTTTGAAATGTATTCGTTCAAGTTAGCATTGACTACTTTTGGATCAAACATCATTGCCATAGCAAAAGTACCAAGAATAGCAGAAACCATAACCATGATAGCTAAAGCCATCATTGCTTTAGGGAAATTCTTGCTTGGATCTTCAACCTTGTTTACGTATGGGGAAATTTTTTCACATCCACCAACCGCAAAGACCAAGATTGACAAGGAGCTGAAATACTTAAGATTGAAAGTTGGCATCAAGCTCTTCCAGTTAAGGTTAAGTGATAGGTAGCTAGCGTGTGGATTAATCACAGGTGCTGCAAACATCATCACAATGAATAAAATTGACATAATGAACATTGATGTACCAGCAATTGTGGTCAAGCTTTTAAGAACAGGAATACCGCGACTAGCCACCCAGCAAAAGAGCAAGAAGACTAGCAAGGTAGCAGCTTGAGTCCAAGCGGTTGGAACTGAGTCATACCAAGTAGTATTACCAAAAATTCCCCAGGACATGGCTCTAAGACCACCAGTACCCTTACTTGAAATATAAACAATGTGACAAGCCCAGTAAGTCCAGCCAGCGTAATAAGCCCATTTTGGACCCATAGTAGCATTTACCCATGAAGAAACGCCACCTTCAGCATCTTTAAACGTTGCACCTAGTTCACCAACCATCAGTGCATATGGAACAAAGTATAGCAAGAACATTAAGATCCAGCTGAAAACAACTCTAGTTCCATCAAAGTAGACATACCCGTTAACAACGTTACCAAATCCCCATACAGTGGAGAAGGCCATCATTGCTAAAGTAGTCCACATCATCTTTTTGGGATTACTTTGAGATTCGACCATATGGTTCTCCTTTAACTAATAATTTACTTAACTGTTCAATTATATAACAACTAGTTTGAAAATTCTTAATAATATTTGAATCGGGACATTGTAGGTTATTTTTTGTGACGATGTAAGCATTATTATGGTAACATTAATAAAAAGTATGTAAGTGTATGTATTAAGGAGGAAACATATGAAGCGTAAGAACAGTTTTAAGTTAGCTTTAGTAGCTGCGGCTACTTTAGCTGGAATGAGTATGTTTGGTTCAGCTAAGGCTAATACTGCAGATGCAGCAAGTTTTAGCAAGGCTGTTACCAAGATCGCCGGCAACAAGGACTATGCTATTTACCACAATGTAACTAGCAACGGTCCTTCAGGTAAGTTTACTTCTACCAGGTATTTCAAATATGGACAAATCCAATCAAAGAGATATCTTTCAACTAAGAAGGGTACTTTCTGGGATATCTATGTAAACGGTCGTCATGTTGGTTGGGTTGATCAAAACTTCTTTGCTAGAAACACTATTTCCGTTGCTAAGGAAGTATCTTTAGTACAAAATCCAAGCTACAGCTTCTCGACTAGGGATGCAATCAACTACGCAACTAACAGTCAAGGTACTGCTATTAACCCTGATAAGGTTTCAGTTTCTCAAGAAAACGTAAGTTCAAACGCAACTGTTACCTATACTTATGGCAAGGCTAAGGCAACTACCACTGTTACAGTTCACCCATGGCAAGAAGGTTATTCTTCAGCTTCAGCTAAGCCAGGCTTTAAGAACACTACTACTTGGACAGGTGGCTCAAAGGGTTCTTCACGCAACTGGAATGCAGCAGCTGGATACCGTTCAGAAACTAGAAGCAACACTTTCAAGAGTGGCGATTTGACTTTGAAGACCAAGCTATTTGAACCAAGATTCCTTTCATTAGGTTATGATGAAGCTGGCGATGCAATGGGCCAAGTTGGGGTTATCCCAGAAGGTATGAGCATGCGTGGCGGCTTATTTGTAACTTCTTTGTTCACAAGCAATTCAGCTAGTCGCGGTCACTTAGCTTCATACAACTTGAACGCGATTAAGAGTAAGTACGCTGCACAAAACTTGACTACTATGTCATTTGGCAGCTTCAAGTCATACTCTAAGAACATTAAGGTTAGTCCTTACATCAAGCTTGGACACGGTCAATCTCTTGGCCAATCAGCTTCATACATTTATGTAATGGCTAATGAAAACAAGTACAAGAACGGTCCAAAATCAGAAGAAATTTTGCAAATCCGCAAGTCAGATATGCAAATTGAAAAGATCTGGACTTTCAAGATTGCTAACAACCGCTACATCCACAACGCAACCTTTACTGATGACGGCACCATGTACGCCTTATTCCACAATGGTGCAAACCACTTGTACGAATACTGGAGAGTGAGTCGTTCAGGCGATAACTGGGTAGGTACAAAAGTTGGCGCAACTAAGGGCGACTTTATAACTAACTCACCAGTTCAAGGCTTTGCTTATGGCAACGGGTACTTCTTCGTTGGCTTTAATGACCACATCTTCAAGGTTAGAACAGATGGTACTGCAGTAAAGCAATACAAGTTCAACACTCGTCGTGAAATTGAAGGTATGGCTGTTGATGGTGACAACTTGTACGTTCAATTTGCTCAACGTTCAGAATTGACTGCTAGCAAGATCAAGTAAAAATAACAAATAAGAAAAATACCGATAGATAACATTTATAAGTAATGTTAAATATCGGTTTTTTTTCGGCAAAATAATCGATTATTTCGTAAAATGGTTATAACGAATTATTTTTACGGGATGATAATGATAAAAGAATATATTGATAAATTGCGCTCGTATCAAGATCTTATTCAGCTGATCAAATATGGGATGATTGGCGTATTAGGATTAATTGTTGATTTTGGCGTTTATAGCATTTTTACTTTTGAATTCGGAATAAATAAAGAAGTCGCCAACGTAATTTCTTCTAGTTGTGGGTTGATCAACAACTTTTTTTGGAATAGTTTTGCTAATTTCAAAGTACGCGATCACTTGTGGAGAAGATTCATCGAATATTATTTGGTTGGTCAGATTACTACAGTTATGACCACAATCAGTATTTTTATTTTTGTAACTTTGCTAAAACAAGATAGTCTAGTAGTTAAGATGATTTCAACAATCGTGGCAACTTTGATTCAATTTTTCGTCAATAAGATTGTTACTTTCAAGAAATAGAAGAATGGAGGGAAAACTTGCGTGAAAAAATTATCGATCGTCGTTCCTTGTTATAACGAAGAAGAAGCACTGGGCTTATTTTATCCTGCCGTCAAGAAGGTAGTAGATGAATTAAAGCTGCTGACAGAATATTGGTTCATTAACGATGGCTCAAGTGATCAAACTTTGGCAAAATTGAAAAAATTGCACCAGCAAAATCCTGATCAGGTTCATTATTTGTCTTTTTCAAGAAACTTTGGCAAAGAAGCAGCTATGTATGCGGGCCTAAAGGCGGCTGAGGGCGATTATGTAGTTATTATGGATGCAGACTTACAAGATCCGCCTTCATTTTTGCCTAAAATGGTGGCTCTTTTAGAAACGGGCGACTGGGATTGCGTTGGAACTAGGCGAGTTGATCGAACTGGCGAGAAAAAGTATCGTGCCTGGCTAAGCGAAGGCTTCTACAAATTGATTAATCGGATTTCTGATACGCAAATTGTTCCTAACGCCCGCGACTTTAGAATGATGACGCGAAAAATGGTTAATGCAGTTTTATCAATGAAAGAGTATAGTCGTTTTTCAAAAGGAATTTTTTCTTGGGTCGGCTTTAAGACGAAATTCTTGGAATATCACAATGTTGAACGAGTAGCCGGTGAGACTTCTTGGAGTACTTGGCAACTTTTTAAGTATGCTTTTGCTGGAATTGCCGACTTTTCGCTATTGCCACTTAATATTGCAGTGTGGATTGGCAGTGTATCGTTTATTTCGGCAGTTTTAGGGATAATTTTTGTAGTAGTCAGACACATTATCAACCCCAGTCTAGCGATTGTGGGTTGGGCTTCAGTTGTATGTATTATCTTGCTGATCGGTGGCTTGCAACTACTATGTATTGGCATAATTGGACGCTATATTGGCAAAATTTATCTGCAAGTCAAGGATCGGCCGATTTATATCGTTGATGAAAAGGCATAAAAAACAAGTACCGATAAAAGTCGGTACTTGTCAAACAAATATATGGACCCCCTGGGAGTCGAACCCAGATTTTAAGAACCGGAATCTTACGTGCGATCCATTACACTAAGGGTCCAAAGACATAACAAACTATAACAGAAATATTACCAAAATGAAAGAGCTTAATAATAAAATTGCCTTTATAAATTTTTTACTTGAATTCTAAAAAATAGATTGTTATACTAACAGTGTCGATGAGAAATGGGAGAAAGCGAAGGCTGAAAATCTACGTTTCTCTTATATTTTTGGACAAACTGGGACAGATAATGACACAAGTATGGACATTATGTGTCCCACTAGAAAGGTGGAGCTTATGAACTCGGATTTATCCTTGCTCGAAACTCTTGCGCCTGATGTCTTACCAACTCTTCGACAAAGGTATCTTGTTCTTGAGCAAATATCAATCAATGCTCCAGTGGGTAGAAGGTTGGTTGCTCAGCGTCTGGGTTTATCGGAACGGAATGTTCGGACCGAAACGGAAACTTTGCGCAAGCTTGGTTTAATCGAAATTAAGAGTTTTGGCATGTTTCTGACAGAAAAGGGCAAGAAGATTTTGCAAGATAGTGCTCCTTTGATTGATAGACTTTTCAATGCTGACGAAACGGAAGTTAAGTTAGCGCGTAAATTGGGAATCGAGCGAACGATTATCGTTCCTGGGGATGCTGATTTACAAGATCGAGTTTATCAAGAGATGGGCGAGGCTTTGAATCAAGCACTTAATTTGCTTTTGCCATTAGGGCATTCAATTATTACTGTGCTTGGTGGTATGGCGATTGCAAAATCAGCTAGATATCTTTCAAAGACCTTAGGAAATAATCGCGAACTTGAATTTGTTCCTGGGCGAGGTGCTTTGGGCGAAAATGTTAAGACTCAAAGCAATACGATTGTTCAGGAGATGGCAGCTCGGACAGGTGGCAAGTACAAGACCTTGTATTTGCCAGAGCAGGTTTCGGAGCAGGCTTATAATTCATTGATTCGCGAGCCTGCAATTGCAGATCTTTTGCAGGATATCTCTCAAAGTGATTTGGTAATTCATGGTATTGGTTTAGCACAGGATATGGCTAAGCGCAGAGGCTATGATTCGATAAAGTTATCTGAATTGCGAGAGAAGAAGGCGATCACCGAATGCTTCGGGTGTTTCTTCGGTGAAGATGGAAAGATTGTTGACCGCATCACCCAGGTTGGATTGCAGTTTGACAATCTAAGCAAAATACCCCACATATTTGCTTTTGCTTGTGGTAAGTCTAAGGCTGTGGCCATTAAAGCTTATATGTACAATGCACCTCATCAAACCTGGTTAATTACTGATGAAGGCGCCTCAAATGCGATTTTAAAGGAGAAATAATTCTCGTTTAAAATAAAATTGTTGTTTATAGTTCTTAAGGAGGACTTTAGGTTATGACAGTTAAAATTGGTATTAACGGTTTCGGCCGTATCGGACGTTTAGCTTTCCGTCGTATTATGGACTTGGGCGAAAAGTCAAAGGACATCGAAGTTGTTGCTATTAACGACTTGACTACTCCAGCACTTTTGGCACACTTGCTTAAGTACGACTCAACTCATGGTACTTTCAACCACGAAGTTTCAGCTACTGAAGACTCAATCGTTGTTGACGGCAAGAAATACCGTGTATACGCAGAACCACAAGCTCAAAACATTCCTTGGGTTAAGAACGATGGCGTTGACTTTGTTCTTGAATGTACTGGTTTCTACACTAGCAAGGCTAAGTCACAAGCTCACATCGATGCTGGTGCAAAGCGTGTATTGATTTCTGCTCCTGCAGGTAACGACTTGAAGACTATCGTTTACTCAGTAAACGAAGACACTTTGACTTCAGAAGACACTATCGTTTCAGCTGGTTCATGTACTACTAACTCATTGGCACCAATGGTTAACGTATTGCAAAAGGAATTTGGTGTTGAAGTAGGTACTATGACTACTATCCACGCTTACACTTCAACTCAAATGATCTTGGACGGTCCAGTTCGTGGTGGTAACTTGCGTGCAGCTCGTGCAGCAGCAGTTAACATCATTCCTCACTCAACTGGTGCTGCTAAGGCTATTGGTCTTGTTGTTCCAGAATTGAACGGTAAGTTGAACGGTCACGCACAACGTGTTCCAGTTCCAGATGGTTCTGTAACTGAATTGGTTTCAATCCTTAAGAAGAGCGTAACTGCTGATGAAATCAACGAAGCTATGAAGAAGAACGCAAGTGAATCATTTGCTTACGAACCAAACAACGTTGTTTCAAGCGACATTGTTGGTATGACTGCTGGTTCAATCTTTGACCCAACTCAAACTATGGTAACTACTGCAGGTGACAAGCAATTAGTTAAGACTGTTGCTTGGTACGACAACGAATGGTCATTCACTTGCCAAATGGTTCGTACTCTATTGAAGTTTGCTACTCTTTAATCATTAATTAAGTTAAATGATTTAACATTAAGTGGTAATTGAGAAGGCGGAGGGAGATTCTTCCTTCCGCCTTTTTTTGAAGAAAAATTTTTATTCGGAGGTTTCTGATGGCTAAGTTAATCGTTTCAGATCTCGATGTTAAAGGCAAAAAAGTTTTAGTTCGTGTAGACTTTAATGTTCCAATTAAGGACGGCGTTATCGGTGATGATAACCGTATCGTAGCTGCTTTGCCAACTATTAAGTACATCATTGACAATGGTGGTAAGGCAATCTTGCTCAGCCACTTAGGTAGAATTAAGAGCGAAGATGACAAGAAGAACTTGTCATTGAAGCCAGTTGCTGCAAGATTAGGTGAATTGCTTGAAAAGCCTGTAACTTTTGTTGCTTCAAACGAAGGCAAGGAAGTTGAAGACGCAGTTGCTGCTATGAAGGACGGCGACGTTGTAGTTCTTGAAAACACTAGATTCCAAGATATTGACAACGACTTCGGCAAGCGTGAATCAAAGAACGATCCTAAGCTTGGCGAATACTGGGCAAGCCTTGGCGACATGTTCGTAAACGACGCATTTGGTACTGCTCACAGAAGTCACGCTTCAAACGTTGGTATTGCTACTGCTATGAAGGCAGAAGGCAAGCCAGCTGCAGCAGGTTACTTGATGGAAAAGGAAATCAAGTTCTTAGGTGACGCTGTTGAAAACCCAGTTCACCCATTCGTAACTATCTTGGGTGGTGCTAAGGTATCAGACAAGATCGGTGTTATCGAAAACTTGATTCCTAAGTCAGACCACATCTTAATCGGTGGTGGTATGGCTTACACTTTCTTGGCAGCACAAGGCCACAAGATCGGTAAGTCATTGTTCGAAGCTGACAAGCTTGACCTTGCTAAGAGCCTTTTGGAAAAGGCTGGCGACAAGATCGTTCTTCCAGTTGACAACGTAGCAGCTACTGAATTCTCAAACGATGCAGCTCACGAAGTGGTTGGTCAAGATATTCCTGACAACGAAATGGGTCTTGACATTGGTCCTAAGTCTGTTGAAAAGTTCCGTGAAATCCTTAAGGACGCTAAGACTGTTGTTTGGAACGGACCTATGGGTGCATTCGAAATGCCAAACTACGCTGAAGGTACTCTTGAAGTAGGCCGTGCTTTGGCTGAATTGACTGACGCTACTACTGTTATCGGTGGTGGTGACTCAACTGCTGCTGCTAAGCAATTGGGTATCGCACCTAAGATTACCCACATTTCTACTGGTGGTGGTGCATCACTTAACTACCTTGAAGGTAAGGAATTACCAGGTATTGCCTGCATTTCAGACAAGTAGATTTAGGAGGATTTTTTAATGCGTACACCTATTATTGCTGGTAACTGGAAGTTACATATGAACCCAGAACAAACTGTAGAGTTTGTAAATGCTGTTAAGTCAAAATTACCTGACGCAAGTAAGGTAGAATCAGCAATTTGTGCTCCTGCAGTTGACCTTGACGCTTTGAGAAAAGCTGCTGAAGGTTCAAACTTGCACATCGGTGCAGAAAATGCTTACTTCGAAGTAGAAGGTGCCTTCACTGGTGAAACTTCACCTAAGGTATTAAACGAAATGGGTATCCACTACTGCATCATTGGTCACTCAGAACGTCGTGGTTACTTCCACGAAACTGATGAAGACATCAACAAGAAGGCTAAGGCTTTATTTGCTAACAACGTAACTCCAATTCTTTGCTGTGGCGAAAGCTTGGAAACTCGTGAAGCTAACAAGCAAGAAGAATGGGTTGTTGGTCAAATCAAGGCTGATCTTGAAGGCTTGACTGCTGAACAAGTATCTTCATTAGTAATTGCCTACGAACCAATCTGGGCAATCGGTACTGGTAAGACTGCTACTGCTGACCAAGCAGAAGAAATGTGCAAGACTATCCGTGAAACTATCAAGGACTTGTACGATGAAGAAACTGCTGAAAACGTTCGTATCCAATACGGTGGTTCAGTAAAGCCTGCTAACGTTAAGGAAATTATGGCTAAGCCAAACATTGACGGTGGATTGATCGGTGGTGCCGCTCTTGATCCTGAATCATACTTGGCACTAGTTAACTACCAAGACTAATTAGCAAATAAATGTTAAAATAAGACTGATGAGACTTCGTCAGTCTTATTTTTTTATACATAAAATAGTTGTTCTAGTTAGTTGAGAGGTAATTATGATTAGAAAAGCAAGAAAATCAGATTTTCCATTTGTTTATCCAATAGTTAAGCAGATTTTTGAAGAAATGGATATGGAATCGATCAAACGATTGCCTGAAGATCAGTTTTATAGCTTGATGAAGCTAGGCTTTATTTCTGACAATTATCGTTATTCATATCGTCGAACTTGGGTATATGAAAATAAGGCAGGTCAAGTATGCGCAATTTTGGTTATGTATCCTTACAAAGACCAACAAATTATTGATTTCGTTTTGAAGCGAGAAATGCCTAAGGTAGGTTTGCCAACTTCAACGATAATTTTTGATGATCAAGAAGCCTGGCCTCATGAATGGTACCTTGATTCGTTAGCTGTTCATCCAGATCACTGGGGCAAAGGATATGCTAGCCAGTTGATGGAATTTTCGGAAGGCTATGCCAAAAAGAAAGGCTATAAGAAATTAAGTTTAAATGTAGACAAAGAAAACCCTCGTGCTCAACGTTTGTATGAGTACAAGGGCTTTAAGACAACCAAGTCGATGACCATTGGCGATCGAGTATACGATCACATGATCAAAGAACTTTAATTTGGATTAGTTGAAAGTTTTCGGTCTAATTTTGGCAAATTAGGCAACCTTAGTGGGGTAACATGCCATTGAGTGAGCAAAACAGTCGTCAGCAAGATGAATGGGATATCTTCCGGCAAACTAATATTGCATTTAAGAATAACACCACTGCTATTCATAATTGTTTTGACACTTGCAACCTTTTTGAAACCATTTCTAAAGGTGTAAGTGCCATTTTTTATGCTCCCAGCCACAATGTAATTTAGCTTAGTAATGTAAAAGAGGTTGGTCAAAGAACTATTTACCCGCTTTACCTTAACTAAGGAGTGATTGATTACATCGATTGTAAAAGAGGAGATGACGCCACTTCCATCAGTATAAAGGCGACCGATCTCAACTTGGTTGTAATCACATAGATAAAGGGTGTGGTTAGGATTATCGAGATTACCTTTGACAATATAAGAAATTTTTCCATTTTCGTCGACTACGAGAATTTGCCCGTAGGCACGTTCTTGAGTTAATTTTAGAATAAACTCCATTTAATCACCTAGAAAGCTTGTTATCTTCAATGAACTTTCTCAAAATAAAGGCTACGCCATCTTCATTATTGGTTTTGGTAACTACTTGAGCTAGCTTTTTGATTGCTGGGACGGCGTTGCCCATAGCTACCCCAATTCCAGCTTCACGAATCATACTTTCATCATTCAAATTATCACCGATTGCAGCGATTTCTTCGCGCTTGATATTTTTACTTTCAGCGTAGTCTAAAAGAGCCAGGCCTTTTTGGGCTTTGACTGAGTTGATTTCGATGTTGGATGAAGAGCTGGAAGTAACTACTAAATCGCCTAATTGCTCGATGGCTGGAATTACATCATCAAAGGCCTCGTGACCACGATGATCAAAGACAATGATTTTCATTACTTCGATCTTAGGATTTTTGAATAATTCTTCAAATGAGTCCACCTGAGTCATGTTCATAATCGATTCGCTACCAGCAGAAATTGCCACAGCGAGCTTGAAATTCATGCCAGGGTTTAAGTCCACCATCAAGTGGGCAACGTTAGAAATTCTGGCATTTAGATTTTCAGTATAGTTGTTATCTGCAGTTACAATTTCGAAGTAGAAGCCATATTGATGGAGCAATTGGCAGATTTTTTGTGCCTTGTCAGAAGAAATTGTATGCTTGACTCTTAACTTGCCAGCTTGATCAAATACTAGAGCACCATTCAAGTTGATGAAGCCCGATTTTACATCAGCATCTTGAAGCAATGACCGAGATTCTTGCGGAGCACGACCGGTTGCAACCAAGAATTCAATTCCGTTAGCTTGAGCTTCATGAATTGCTTTAGCATTTTCTTCAGAAACAATCATATCACTGTTAAATAATGTGCCATCTAGGTCACAAGCAACTAATTTAATCATTTTTTTCAATCTTTCTATAAAAATCGGATAGTCTTACAAATTCATGATACCATAAGAATAGTAGAAAAGAGGGTGCAGAATATTCATGAAAAAATTAATTGGCAACGATTGGGATGAAGTATTAGATCCAATCTTTGAGAGTGAAAAATACCAGCAATTGCATGATTTCTTGAAAGAAGAATATGCAACTAAGCAAATCTATCCAGATATGTACCATATTTTTTCTGCTTTCAAATTGACACCTTTTGCCAAGACAAAGGTGGTTATTTTGGGACAAGATCCATATCATAATCCTGGTCAGGCGCATGGATTAAGTTTTTCCGTATTGCCAGGGGCCAAATTGCCACCATCCTTGCGGAATATCTATAAGGAATTATACGATGACGTGGGAGCCCAACCAGTTGACCACGGTTATTTGAAATCTTGGGCCGATCAGGGCGTCTTGATGTTGAATACCGTTTTGACAGTGCCTTATGGCCATGCTAATGGTCACCAGGGCAAGGGCTGGGAAATGGTCACAGACGCTGCAATCAAGGCTCTGAGCGATCGAGGCAAGGTCGTCTTTATCTTATGGGGAAGATTTGCACAAAATAAGATTCCGCTAATCGATGAAGGTAAAAATGTAATCATCAAATCTGCCCATCCAAGCCCATTTTCTGCTGATCGAGGCTTTTTTGGGTCCAGACCATTTTCTAGATGCAATCAAGCTTTAGCAAAATTTGGTGAGTTACCGATTGATTGGCAATTGCCAAAAGTAGTTGAGTTATCTTAATTCTAGGAGGATTTTTATGGCTGTTTTTGATGTTTTAAAACAAATTGCGTTGAAAGATAAAAAGAGATTGGTTTTTCCAGAAGGTACAGATGAACGCGTGCTGACTGCAGTTGATCGCTTGACTGCTGATGGAATTATTGATGCGATTGTTTTAGGCAAGGAAGATGATATTCAGGCATTAGCTCAAAAGTTGAATTTGAAACTTGATAATGTGGAAATTATCGATCCAGCAACTTATGCCGATTTTGACAATTTAGCAGCTGACCTTTATGAATTGCGCAAGAACAAGAGCACCTTAGAAGAAGTTAAGCAAACCTTAAAAGATGTTAGCTACTTTGGTACAATGCTTGTTTACAAGGGCTTAGCCGATGGGATGGTTTCAGGAGCAGTTCATTCAACTGCTGATACTGTTCGTCCTGCCTTGCAGATTGTTAAGACTGCAGCAGGGATGCACAGGGTATCTGGTTCATTTGTAATGGAACGCGGGGATGAAAAGTACATTTTTGCAGACGCTGCCATCAACATTGATCCTGATGCTGCTACTTTGGCTGAAATCGGCTATCAATCAGCTCAAAGTGCCAAGATGGTCGGATTAGAGCCAAAGGTTGCGTTCTTGAGTTTTTCAACTAAGGGTTCTGCTAAAGGCGATATGATTGATAAGGTCGTAGAAGCAACTAAGATCTTTAAAGAAAATTACCCTGATATTCCAGCAGACGGCGAATTGCAATTTGATGCAGCTTTTGTCCCAAGTGTGGGACAACGCAAGGCACCAGGGTCTGAAGTTGCAGGACATGCTAATGTCTTTGTCTTCCCAGAATTGCAATCTGGAAATATTGGCTATAAATTAGCTCAAAGATTAGGAAACTTCACAGCTGTAGGTCCTATTTTACAAGGCTTGGCTAAGCCAATCAATGACCTATCTCGCGGTGCAAGTAGTCAAGATGTGTATGATTTAGGAATTTTGACAGCTGCACAGGCTGTATTTAAGGATTAATATGAAACTAGAAATAAATTCTTCTCAACAAATGCAAAAGTTAGGGCAAGCAATTGCTGATACTGCTAAGGGAAATGATCTCTTGCTATTGAATGGAGATCTTGGAGCAGGAAAGACCACTTTGACCCAAGGACTTGGTAGAGCTTTAGGAATTAGACGCCCAGTCAAGAGTCCAACCTTTACGATTGTGCGAGAATATCGCGAAGGCAAGTTGCCATTATTCCATATGGACTTTTATCGTCTGGAAAATGATGATTTGTCTTCAATCGATTTATCAGAATATTTGACGGCTAGCGGAATTGTGGTGATCGAATGGCCAGAATTGATTATCAACGACTTGCCGGATGAATATTTAGAACTCAAAATTACTCGAATCGACAATGAGTGGGATTCAACTACTCGTAGAGTAGAATTTATTGCTAAAGGCGAGCGCAATGAGGCTTGGCTAAGCAAGATCATGAAAGAATTCGAATAAAGAAAAAACTCGGAGCGATCCGAGTTTTTTTAGATTTGATAGACAAATTGTTTAATTGCTTCGTCTCCAAAAAGCTTTCGCTGAGCTAATAAAATTCCAGCGCAAGCTTCACTGTCGCTAAGCGCATTGTGATGGTGCCAAAGTTCAACTTCTAGGGCCTCAGATACAGTGTCAAGCTTATGATTTGGTAATTCTGGTTCAAACTTTCGGCTAGTTTTAAGCGAATCAATCACTAAATAATGAGGTTCAGGAATGTCATATCTAGCTAAGGATTGTTTTAAGACATTGGTGTCAAATCTTGCGTTGTGGGCTGCAACTAACATACCTGGTTGGTATAGCTCTTTGATATATGGCCAAACTTCTGCCATTGTAGGGGCATCTTTGACGTCTTCTGCAGTGATGTCATGGACTTTGATATTTTGCGCATCAAAGGGCATCTGCGGATTAATCACAGTATAAAAGCGATCGACGATTTGATTATTTCTAACCATGACTAGTGCCAGTGAACAGGCACTTTCAGGATAACGATTGGCTGTTTCGAAATCCATTGCAATAAAATTCATTTTTTCTGCCTCGATTTTGAAAAATAATAACAAGTAAATTATCACATACCATTATCAAAATTAATAGCTCAAGTTATTTTTAGTGGAGCGATGGTTGGTTATGCGGTAAAATGGAGAGAGTAGATTTAACAAGGGGGTCTGTTTCGTTGCAGCTACTTGATTTGAAAAATAATGGAATTGATATCCAAGAAGAAATACCTTTAAGTAGGTATACCTTTACCAAGACAGGTGGCCGAGCCGAATACTTGGCTTTCCCTAAGAATGTTGATGAATTAAAGCAATTAGTAAAAGTTGCTAAAGCAAATAATATGCCATTGACAGTAATCGGAAATGCCTCTAATTTGATAATTCGCGATGGTGGAATCTCAGGATTAGTTATCATTACAACTGAGATGAATAAAATTGAAATTTCTGGTACAGAAGTAACCGCAGCTGCAGGAGCAAAGATTGTCGACACAGCTTTTGCTGCAGCTAATCAGAGCCTAACAGGTATGGAATTTGCAGCTGGAATACCTGGAAGCATCGGAGGAGCAGTGTTTATGAACGCTGGAGCCTACGGCGGAGAAACACAAGACGTAATCGAAAAGGCAACTGTCTTGACGCCAGAAGGAGAACTTAAAGATTATTCTAACGAAGAATTACAATTTTCTTACCGTCATTCTTTAATTCAAACCAATGATGACATTGTTGTTAGTGCAACCTTTAAATTGAAGAAGGGCAACAAGTTGGAAATTTTGGACGAAATGCACTATTTAAATGCATTAAGACGCTATAAACAACCACTAGAGTATCCATCATGTGGAAGTGTCTTTAAGCGTCCAGCCGGACATTTTGTTGGTCCAATGATTATTAAAGCAGGTTTGCAAGGAACTCAAATTGGTGGAGCGCAAAATTCAACCAAACATGCAGGTTTTATCGTAAATCGCGGTAATGCTACGGCGACTGACTATATTGAATTGATCCACCTAATTCAAAAACGAATTAAAGAAGTCTATGATATTGATCTTAAGACAGAAGTAAGAATCATTGGTAATAGATAAATTATAAGGCTGCAAACCATTGGCTTGCGGCTGTTTTTATGGGTGTAAATAATATGAAGATTATCGAATTAAAGCATGTTAAAAAAGTCTACGATGACGGCTTCGTAGCTTTAAACGACATAAACTTAGAAATAGAATCTGGTAAATTCTATTCTCTCTTGGGACCTAGTGGATCAGGTAAATCAACTATTTTGAGAATTATTGCTGGATTTAGTCGACCAACTGAAGGTGAAGTTTATTTTGATGGCAAGGATATAACAGACCTTGATCCAGCTAAAAGACAAATTAACACAGTCTTTCAAAACTATGCCTTGTTTCCACATTTGAATGTTTTTGAAAATGTGGCATTTGGCTTGAAAATCAAGAAAATGCCTTTAAATGAGATTAAGCCTTTAGTTAAAGAAGCTTTGCATACGGTGCGCTTAGATGGATATGCCAATCGCGAAATCTCAGAACTGTCTGGTGGGCAGCAACAACGTGTTGCTATTGCTAGAGCTATTGTGAATAAGCCTAAGGTTTTGCTTTTGGATGAATCCTTGTCAGCTCTTGACAAGCGTTTGCGAAAAGAAATGCAATTTGAATTGCGGGCAATTCAAGAAAAATTAGGGATAACTTTTATTTTTGTTACTCACGATCAAGAAGAAGCCTTATCAATGAGTGATGAAATATTCGTTTTGAATGATGGCAAGATCGAGCAAAATGGCACTCCTGTAGATATTTATGATGAACCAATTAACAACTTTGTTGCGCGCTTTATTGGGGATTCAAATATTTTGCCAGGAAGAATGATCAAGGATTTTGAGGTGGAATTTGCCAATAAGAGATTCCAGTGTGCAGACGCCGGAATGAAGCCAAATGAAAGGGTAGAAATTGTTATTCGACCTGAAGACCTTGATATTACAGAGCCTGAAAAAGGCAAGCTTGTCGTAATTGCCAAAACGCAACTATTTTTGGGTGATCACTTTGAAATTAAGGCTTTAGATAGTGATGAAAATGAATGGCTAATTCATTCAACTAATGGTTGTGAGCTAAATGAGCCAATTGGTCTTTTCTTTGATCCAGAAGATATTCACGTTATGAGAAAACATGAAAGCCAAGAAGACTTTGATGCCCGACTAGAAAGCTATGAAGGTGAACGCGATGAGTAATAGAAATAAGATTCTATTTATGATTCCGTATCTTTTATGGATCATTTTATTTGTAATCTTGCCAATTTTGTTGATTCTTTGGTATTCCTTAACCAATCAAAGTCAGCAGTTTACTTTGGCTAATTTTGAATTGTTTTTCCATAATGGCACCTTCTTAAAAATGATGCTTAATTCGTTTTGGTATGCCTTCTTGATTACCTTTGTGACCTTGCTGGTGTCTTATCCGGCAGCATATTTCTTAACCAAAATGAAAAACCAGCAAATTTGGCTCTTGTTGATCATTTTGCCAACTTGGATTAACTTATTGCTTAAGGCCTATGCTTTTATTGGAATTTTGAGCAATAGTGGTTTGGCTAATCAATTCTTGCAACTCTTTGGTATTGGACCGGTAAATATTTTGTTTACAGACTTTTCCTTTATTTTTGTAGCAACCTATATTGAAATACCATTTATGATTTTGCCAATTTATAACGCAATTAAAGAAATCAATCCAGTAATTATTCAGGCTTCAGAAGATTTAGGTGCAAGCAAATGGCAGACCTTTAAGTATGTTTTATGGCCTTTATCTTGGTCAGGGGTAGAAAGTGGCATTCAGGCCATCTTTATTCCATCCTTATCACTATTTATGCTAACGCGTTTGATCGGCGGAAATAGGGTAATTACTTTGGGTACGGCAATTGAAGAGTACTTCTTGACCACGATGAACTGGAATATGGGTGCAACTATTGGTGTAGTTTTGATTATTTTGATGGTTGCAGTTATGCTTTTGACAGGAAGCAAGATTAAGAGAAAGAAGGTAGACCTTTGAAAAATAGAAAGATTTTTGCTCGGTTATACCTTTACTTCATTTTGATTATTTTATACGTTCCAATTTTCTATTTGATCTATTTCTCTTTTTCAAGTGGAAAAAATATGAACAAGTTCCAGCATTTTACCCTCGCTCATTATCAGACTTTATTGCAAGATAATCGCTTGATTGCAATTTTTTTAAATACGGTTATCTTAGCTCTTTTATCAAGTTTGATTGCAACGATCATTGGTACGATGGGAGCAATTGCAATTTCTCGGGTTAGAAGCAAAAAGCATAAGCAGACTTTATTAGCCTTAAATAACGTTTTAATGGTTTCGCCTGATGTTATTATCGGGGCAAGTTTTTTGGTCTTTTTTACGGCTTTAGGAATTGGCTTGAATTTTGGGTCGGTTTTGCTAAGTCACATTGCCTTTTCAGTTCCGATTGTTGTGTTGATGGTTTTGCCAAGATTAAATGAGATGGATTACTCTTTAATCGATGCAGCTCGCGACTTAGGAGCTAATAACTACCAAGTCTTTAGTAATGTTATGATTCCAGCGATTTTGCCCGGGATTGCTTCGGGGCTATTTATGGCTTTAACTTATTCTTTGGACGACTTTGCAGTTACATTTTTTGTAACGGGAAACGGATTTTCTACGCTATCTGTAGAAATCTATTCACGTGCTCGTCAAGGAATCGACTTAGAGATTAATGCCCTAAGTACAGTTATCTTTGTCTTTGTGCTAGTTTTGGTTCTAATTTATTACTTTATTTCAACCAAACGTGGCAAGAAGGCTAGAGGAATAATGCGGGAGTTGATCAAATGAAAAAGCTAATTTGGACAGTAGTTGCTATTTTGCTTGCTTGTGCTGGAATGGCTTATGAAGTTAGTCGACTGCAGCAATCAGACATTCAAGGCAAGAACAAAAGTTTGATAATTTATAATTGGGGCGATTATGTTGATCCTGATCTTTTGAAAAAATTCGAAAAAGAAACAGGTTATCATGTCATCTACGAAACTTTCGACTCTAATGAAGCCATGTACACCAAGATTAAGCAAGGTGGAACGGCTTATGATATCGCCATTCCTTCAGAATATATGATCATGAAAATGAAGCGGGCAAACTTGCTTGATAAGATTGATACCAGCAAGTTGTCAAACTTCAAGTATATTAGTTCAAGCTTTTTGCATAGGTCGTTTGATCCCAACAATGAATATTCAGTTCCATATTTCTGGGGAACTTTAGGAATCATTTATAACGACAAATACGTTAAGCCAGGTAGTATCAAGCATTGGAATGATTTATGGTCGAAAAAGTACCGCCACAGCATTTTATTAGTTGATTCAGCTAGGGATGCAATGGGGATGTCGCTAGTATCTTTAGGCTATTCAATGAATACTACTTCAAATTTAAAGCTTAAGTTGGCACTAACCAAGCTTAATGCACTTGGACCTAATATTAAGGCGGTAATTTCTGACGAAATGAAGATGTATCTGGTCCAAAACGAGGCTCCAATTGGCGTTACCTGGTCAGGAGAGGCAGCCGAAGTTATGGAAAGCAATAAGCATTTGCATTATGTTGTCCCTAGCGAAGGCTCAAATCTTTGGTTTGACAATATGGTAATTCCAAGGACTGCTAAAAATAAAAAAGCAGCCTATGCTTTTATCAACTTTATGCTTAAACCGCAAAATGCGGCCCAAAATGCCAAATACGTTGGATATGCAACGCCAGTTGGTGTAGCCAAGAAATATTTGCCTAAGAAAGTCCGCGAGGATAAACAATTCTACCCACCAATGTCGACTTTGAAGCATTTGCAAGTTTATAGAGATCTTGGACCAAAAATTACCCAAAATTACAATGATCTATTTTTAGAATTTAAAATGTATGCACGATAATTTTCGGTATAAAATCTTATCTAGAAGGAGGAAAAAGTGGATAATATCAATTTATCAGGCTTATTTACTGTGAATAATATTTCGATTGCGCTAGATGTTTTGATTATTTGGTTTCTAGTTTATCGCTTGATTATTCTAGTAAGAGGAACAAAAGCCGTTCAATTAGCCAAAGGAATAGTCTTTATTTTCGTATTGAGAATTATTGCCGGCTTTACCCAGCTGCATGCTGTAACCTACATTCTTGATCAGGTTGTCTCTTGGTCTGTAGTCGGTATCTTGATAATTTTTCAACCAGAAATTAGACGTGGCTTGGAACACCTTGGTCGTATGCCGATGTTTGGCGGACGGGGAACCAGTCTGCACGATCAGTCAGTTAAGATGGTTAAGGAACTGGACAAGGCCATTCAATACATGTCAAAAAGAAGAATTGGTGCCTTGATTACAATCCAACAAGAAACAGGTCTAGAAGACTATGTTGAAACTGGAATTAAGATTGATGCTGACATTACCGGCGAATTATTGATTAATATTTTTATTCCTAATACGCCTTTGCACGACGGTGCGGTAATCATCAATAAAAATCGCGTTTCTGTTGCAGCGGCTTATTTGCCTTTGTCAGATAGTACTTTTATTCCTAAGCGTCTAGGTACTCGTCACAGGGCAGCTGTGGGTATTTCTGAAGTAACAGATGCCATTACAATCGTTGTCTCAGAAGAAACAGGTGGCGTAACGATTACTCGCAATGGACGATTTTTATTAGATTTGACCCAAGAAGAGTATCTGAAATATTTGAATGCTGCTTTGGTTCCTGCTGAAGAAGAGCGAAAATGGTATCAACAACTTTTGGATAAGATTTGGAAATGGGGTGCTAGTCGATGAAAAAGTTTTGGAATCAATTATGGTTTTTAAGAGTTGTTTCCTTGCTGATTGCGATTCTAATAGTAATCTACATCGATAATACCCAGACTGGTTTTCTTACTCAAAGCGAAATAACCAAGACCAAGCAAACGGCTAGCGAAACTGAAACTATCAGCGTACCCTTGCAGGTGTCAGTTGATACAGATAAATATTACGTGGTAGGATATCCAGAAAAAGTCAAGGTCACTTTGGAAGGACCTAATGCTTTAGTAACTTCAGTTGTTAATACGCAAAATTTTAGGGCATATATTGATCTAAGCCAGAAAAAAGTTGGCGAGCACAGAGTAAAAGTGCAAGTCAGTGGCTTAAGCAAGCAGATAGCTTATTCAATTAAGCCAAAATATGTCACAGTTAATATTCAGTTGAGAAAATCGCGTACATTGCCGGTACAAATAGAGTATAATAAAAATGCTGTGGCTAAAGGGTATGAACTAGGCGCGCCTTCTGTAAGTCCAAGTCAGGTTTCTGTAACTGGATCAAGAGGGACGGTCAATGAAATTGACCAGATCGTAGCCAAAGTTTCAATGCCTAACGGTATTAGAAATAACTATGAAAGGCAAGTTATGCTCATTGCAGAAGATAAAAAGGGCAGACAGCTCAATGTGGTTATTTCGCCAGCAACAGCTAAAGTAACAATTCCGATAACGGTTTCCAGCAAAAAAGTAAAACTAGAACTTGATGCTAAGAATGAAAATAGCAAGTTGGTTTATTCAGTAACGGCTAGTCAAGATGCAGTTAAGCTTTATGGAACAAAAGATGCCTTAGCTAAAATTTCAAAATTGCAGCTAGTGGTCGATCTAAAGGGAGTTAAGTCCTCAACGGTACGGGAAATACCGGTTAAATTGCCGGAAGGAGTAGCAATGTCGGACCCTTCAACCGTTAGAGTACAAATTAAAGTAAAGAAAGCAAGTAGTACTAGTTCAAGTTCAACCCAAGGTTAGGATTAGTAAGTGAAAAGGGGAAACAAATAATGTTGAAATATTTTGGAACAGACGGCGTTCGTGGTGAAGCAAACAAAGTTTTGACACCAGAAATGGCATTTAAACTAGGTCGTGACGGTGGTTATGTTTTAACCAAAGAAAAGACTGACAACAAGCAAGCTAGAGTACTTGTTTCTAGAGATACTCGTATTTCAGGCCAATTGTTAGAATACGCTTTGATTTCAGGTTTGCTTTCAGTTGGGATTGAAGTTTTGGAAGTAGGTGTAATTACTACTCCAGGTTTGTCATACTTAGTTAGAGCCCAAGGAGCAGATGCAGGTGTTCAAATTTCTGCTTCACATAATCCGGTAGAAGACAACGGTATTAAGTTTTTTGGTAGCGATGGTTTGAAGCTTTCTGACGAAATGGAAGAAGAAATTGAAAAATTGATCGACGCCGAAGAAGATACTTTGCCACGTCCTTCAGCTGAAGGCTTAGGAACTGTGACTGACTTCCACGAAGGTAGTTCAAAATACTTACAATTTATTGAAAATACTATTCCAGAAGACTTAAGTGGCATCAAGGTTGTTGTTGATGGTGCCAATGGTGCAGCTAGTGCCTTGATTTCAAGATTGTTTGCTGACTGCGGCGTTGACTTCACTACCATTGCAACTCATCCAAATGGGCTAAACATCAACGACCATGTTGGTGCAACCCATACTAAGAGATTGCAAGAAGAAGTTGTTAAGCAAGGTGCTCAATTGGGACTTGCTTTTGACGGGGATGCAGACCGTTGTATTGCAGTTGACGAAAAGGGTAACGAAGTAGACGGTGACCATATTATGTACGTTCTTGGAACATATTTGGCAGAACATGGTCGCTTGAAGAAGGATACTATCGTAACAACTGTTATGAGTAACCTTGGCTTTACCAAAGCATTAGAACGCAAGGGCATTAAGAATGTTAGAACTCAAGTTGGTGACCGTTATGTTTCTGAAGAAATGCGTGCTAATGGCTACAATCTTGGTGGAGAACAATCTGGTCACGTTATTATGAGCGACTATCACAACACTGGTGATGGTATGTTGACTGGTTTGCATTTATTGCTTGTAATGAAGAAGACTGGCAAGTTGTTATCTGAATTATTGGAAGATTTCAAGGAATATCCACAATGCTTGGTAAATGTTCCAGTTAAGGATAAGCAAACTTGGCAAGAGCACCAACCAATTCTTGATGCAATTAAGTCAGTTGAAGAAGAAATGAATGGCAATGGACGTATCTTTGTTCGTCCTTCAGGAACTCAAGAATTATTGAGAGTAATGGCTGAAGGTCCAACTCAAGAAGTTACCGATACATATGTTGATCGTGTAGTTCAAGTTGTTAAAGCAGAAATGGGCAACTAGGATTAATTATTAGGGATCAATTCGAAAGAATTGATCTCTTTTTTATTATAATTGATATTGGTCTATACAGATAAAAGGATAAACCATTTGTGTATTTTCTCTTGACCAATTAAAAATAAAGTACTAATATAGCTACTGTATTAATAAAACATAGTTAGTCCAATACTTAAATTGAACTAGACCAAAAGGAGAAAATAATATGTGTGGAATTGTTGGTGTAGTTGGTAAAGCTGCAAGGGATATTATCCTTAATGGTTTGACTAATCTTGAATATCGTGGCTACGATTCAGCCGGTATCTACTTAAATGATTTACAAGGAAATGAATACTTAACTAAGGCTGTTGGTCGTATCAGCAACCTTAAGGATAAGTTGACAGATGATGAACAAGGCTTAGTAGGTATTGGTCATACTCGTTGGGCAACTCACGGCAAGCCAACTGAAGATAATGCCCACCCACATTTTGACAGTAGTAGAAGATTTTACTTGGTTCACAATGGTGTGATTGACAACTACCTTGAACTTAAAGAAAAATATCTTGAAGGCGTGGAATTCAAGTCAGAAACTGATACTGAAGTAGTTGTACAATTAATTGCCAAGATTGCTTATGACGAAGATTTGGATGGCTTTTCTGCCTTTAAGAAGGCCTTGAAGTTAGTTAAGGGTTCATATGCCTTCTTATTAGTTGACAATACAGAACCTGATCATGTGTTCATTGCTAAGAACAAGTCACCAATGATGCTTGGCTTGGGCGATGGTTTCAACATTATTGCTTCAGATGCTATCTCTGTTTTAGACCAAACTAAGAAGTTCGTTGATTTACACGATGGTGATGTTGGTGATATCACCAAGGATGCTTACGTAATCGAAAATATCGATGGCGAAAAAGTTGAACGCGAAGCACATGTACTTGATATTGATCCAAATGCCGCTTCAAAGGGTACTTACGAATTTTACATGTTAAAGGAGATTGATGAACAACCTGGCGTGATGCGTCGTTTATCACAAGACTACTTAGACGAAAATGGTACTCCTATCGTTGATCCTGAAATCGTCGAAGCAGCATCAAAGGCTGACCGAATTTATATCTTTGCAGCTGGTACAAGTTACCATGCTGGTTTGGTTGGTAAGGAATTATTTGAAAAGTACACTGGCATTCCTACTGAAGTTGGCTATGCTTCAGAAGCTGGTTACCACTTCCCAATCATGAGCAAGAATCCATTCTTTATCTTCTTGTCTCAATCAGGTGAAACTGCTGACTCTCGTGTTGTTTTGAAAGAAGCTAACAAGCGCGGAATCACTAGTTTGACTATGACTAACGTTCAAGGTTCAACTTTATCTCGTGAAGCAGACTTCACCATGCTTTTAAAAGCTGGTCCAGAAATTGCCGTAGCTTCAACTAAGGCTTATACCGCACAAATTGCCTTGCAAGCCATTTTAGTTAAGGCAGTTGGTGAAAAGCTAGGCAAGCAAGAAGCTAAGGACTTCGATTTAAAGCATCAATTAGCTTTAGCTGCTGAAGGCATTCAAGAAATCGTCGACGGCAAAGAAAAGTTTGACGAATTAGCTAAGAAATACTTAATTGATTCACGCAACGCCTTTTACATCGGCCGCGGGGTTGACCATGCAGTAGCTTTGGAAGGTGCTTTGAAGTTGAAGGAAGTATCTTACATTCAAACTGAAGGCTTTGCTGCTGCTGAATTGAAGCACGGTACAATTTCCTTGATTGAAAATGGTACGCCAGTTATTGCTTTGATCAACGATCCAGTTACTGCTGAACTTACTAGAGGAAATATTCAAGAAGTAGCTTCAAGAGGTGCAAGCGTAATTACAATCGTTGGCAAGGAATTTGCTAAAGAAGGCGACGACATTGTTTTGCCATCATTGAACTACTACTTATCACCATTATTGACAGTAGTTCCAGCTCAATTATTGGCTTACTATGCATCTAAGGATAAGGGCTTAGATGTTGATAAGCCACGTAACTTGGCTAAGAGTGTTACTGTAGAATAATTTACGAAAGACAGATCTCAATTCGAGATCTGTTTTTTCTTTTGAGATTAGGTATAATTTTTGTGGTAAGAAAGTGGTGAGATTTATGTTATATATGACAGATCGGCAAAAGCAAATTATTAGCAATTTATACACTAGTCCCGAAGGAATTACAATTGGCCAATTAGAAAAACGAATTGGCGTCAGTAGACGGACTATTTATCGCGAATTTGAAGACCTTAGAGGGCTATTGGCGAGACTAGGTATAGAGTTAGCCAGCGATAAGCGCAAATACAGTCTGCAGGGAAATAATCAAGATTTGGATAAAATTAAGGAGATAGTCAACCAAAATCAGCAACAAGAAGTAATGACTATTTCTCAAAGAGAAAGTGCGCTGACGGTTTTATTGCTCTTAAGAGATGAACCACAGAAAATACTGCAATTTGCCTTAGATTTGAATGTATCAGAAGCAACTATCAAAAATGATCTAGATACAATTGAACGCACTTTAAAAGACTACAATATTCAACTAGTTCGCCATAAAGGAGTTGGCATTTATGTTGAATGCGATGAAATCAAACGGCGTCAAATGTTAATTGGCACAATCTTAAGCCAAACCAATGAATATACATTTTTTAGATACTTGCATGGAAAAGAAGAAATAAACGACTTCTTCTTGAATATTTTTGATTTAGCTGAATTAAATTGGATCAAAACTTGTCTTGATCAAACTATTTTCGAAAAAATCCAGCCCGATTCAGATCGGCGAATAACAGAATTGATTTTGACATTTGCTATTAGCTTAATGCGAATTAAGAAAAATCAAAATATCAAAAATGAAAATAAGGCCTCAAGTCTGCTTAAGTATCAAGGCTTGATCTATAGCTTTTTATCTGTCTACACCAAAAAAGAAGCGGTTAAAGTTTTGCCGGGAGATGTTTCTTATTTGGCTAGTAAACTGCTTGCCAGTGATAAACCTGAACAGCAGCTTTATTATGATAACGATTATGAACTTAATATTTCGCTCAAGGTCAAAAACTTTATCCGTCAAGTTTCGGATCAGATGAATTGGGATTTTCAGAAAAATCCTAGCTTTGTCAATCGCCTAACTCAGCATGTTTTAGCTTTATTAAGTCATCATGTCAGTCCTTTGCCAAATACGAAAATTGAGAGTCTTGATGAATTAAGCAAGAGGTTCAATCAATTGTTTGAAGTGATCAAAGAGATTTGGCAGGTTAAATTCCCTGAGGAAAATCTGACTACCTCAGAGCTTCAGCTGCTCTTGCTTTATTTTGCTAACGAATACACCAGCAGACAAAATGTGCAAAAGCTCAATGTTTTAGTTATTTGCGAAAATGGAATTGGTACTTCCGCAATTTTAAGCAATCGCTTGAAGCAGGAATTTCCTGAGATCAAACAAATTAAACTTTCGAAAGTTTCTGATCTACCAAATATTGATATTGATCAATACGAATTGATTGTTTCAACTTTAGAATTGAACGGCTTTTCACGCGACTACGAATTAGTCAGTCCCTTATTATTGCAAGATGAGATCGACCGTATTAAGTTGGATTTGCGCTCATATGAGCACAAGTATGTTCAAGCAGCAGATACGCATAATGTTGAAAAGAAGTATGACGCAGAAAAACTTTCAAAAATTTCTATTGCCAATCTTTTCTGCCTAGAATTAGTCAATGGCATCAAAGTAAAACAAATTTTGAAGAATTCGACAGACCTCGAAGTGTTAATCAGAGTAATCTTAGACCGCATCGATAGCAGTTTGGTTAAGGATAAGGAACAGATTGCGCAGAAGATTATCTCTAGAATTAAATTAGCTCCAATTGGCTTGCCTAATTCTAATATGGCGCTCTTGCACACAAGTGGTAGTCAAATCAAACGTTGCATGTTTTTGGCATTTGATTTGGAGCAGGGGATAGAAATGGAGGCTATGGATCATAATCAAATAACGGTAACTCGGATGCTGCTAATGCTTGGGCCTGAAAGATTATCTGAAGATGAACAAGCTGTAATGAGTATGGTCTCTAGCATGATTGTAATGAATGACAACAATCTAAAACTCTTCAATTTAGGATCACAAGATATGATCAAGGATGCGATCGCAAACCAGTATTTAAGCGATTTAAAGGCTAGTTTGTGACTTGTGAAATATTTAATAAAGTTTGGCACGATTATCTGTGACACAGTTCTATTTTCCTTTTCTTGTAAACGCTTACCATATATCTTAGGATAAAGATGTAAGTTGAAAAGCGGAAAGGAAAATTCTCATGGCACAGGAAAATAATAAATCTTCACTTAAAGTAAAGATTCAAAAATTCGGTACAGCTTTGTCTGGTATGATCATGCCAAACATTGGTGCCGTAATTGCGTGGGGACTTTTAACAGCCATCTTTATGAGTCCTAACGGCTGGATCCCTAACAAACAAATCAATAATTTAGTTAGTCCTATGTTGACTTATCTATTGCCACTTTTGATTGGTTACACTGGTGGTAAGATGGTCCACGATGATAGAGGAGCCGTAATTGGTGCTGTAGGTACAATTGGTGTTATCGTAGGTTCAAAACAACCAATGTTCCTAGGAGCAATGATTATGGGACCTTTGAGTGGTTGGTTGCTTAAGAAACTTGATGACAAGTTCCAAAGTAAGATCAAGACTGGTTTCGAAATGATCTACAACAACTTCTCACTTGGTATCTTAGGAATGATCTTGGCAATCTTTGCTTACTTCGTAATTAACCCAGTTATGGTTACTGGTAGCAACTGGGCTAGTGCAGGAGTAGATGCAATTATCAAGGTTCACTTGTTGCCACTTGCCAACATCATTATTGAACCAGCTAAGGTTTTGTTCTTAAACAATGCGATCGGTAATGGTATTTTGGTTCCATTAGGTATTCAACAAGCTGCTCAAGTGGGTAAGTCAGTCTTGTTCTTGATGGAATCAAATCCTGGTCCTGGTCTTGGTATCTTGCTTGCCTTTGTATTCTTTGGCAAAGGTAGCTCAAAGAGTTCAGCACCTGGTGCAATTATCGTCCAATTCTTGGGTGGTGTTCACGAAATTTACTTCCCATACGTATTGATGAAGCCTGCTTTGATTATCGCAGCTATGGCTGGTGGTGTTACAGGTACAGCGTTGTTCAGTATGCTTGGTGGTGGTCTTAAGGCTGCTGCTTCACCAGGTTCAATTATTGCTGTTTTGTTAGTTTCAGCAAAGGATGCATATTTTGGCAACATCATCGGTATTCTTGGTTCAGCAATCGTTTCATTCTTGGTTGCTGCAGTAATTTTGAAGCGCGACAAGTCAACTGATGATGACTTAGAAGAAAAGACTAAGCAAATGCAAGCTATGAAGGCTGAATCAAAGGGTCAAGCAATGCCTTCAGAACAACTTGCTAGCGATTCAGTAAATTCATACGCAGATGTTAAGAAAGTTATCTTTGCTTGTGATGCCGGAATGGGATCATCAGCAATGGGTGCATCACTTCTACGTGATAAATTTAAGAAAGCAAAAATTGATATTCCTGTAACTAACATTGCAGTTAGAAACTTAAAAGACGAAGATGGCTTATTGGTAGTTACTCAAGAAGAATTAGCAGATAGAGCTGCTGAAAAGGCTCCAAGTGCGATGAGAGTTGCAGTAGGCAACTTCTTGAACAGTCCAAAATACGACAGTATTGTTGCTAACCTTAAGGCTTTATCCCAAGTCCAAGAAAAGCCAAAAGAAACTGAAAAACCTAAGTCAAAAGGCGTAGTCGATGACATTGACTTTAGCAAGATCAAGAATGTTTACTTCATCAGACACGATCAACATGTTGGTACAGCAACAATGGCAACTAACTTGTTCGCTAATGCAGTCAAGAAAGCAGATAAGCATGTCGGTGTTTCAGCAGTCAAGATTAATGAATTGCCAGATGAAGCTACTAATTTGGTTATTGTAACTCCTCAAGCTAAGAAGAACCTAGTTGTCCGCTACAGTGATGTTCAAGTCGTAGTAGTAGATGACTTGCTTCAAGATAAGAAGTTACAGGATGTAATTGCTAAGTTGCAGTAAAGGGGATGAGGATATGGAACTACAAAAGAATATGATCAAGCTTAATCAAGACGTGCCAACGCGTGATCAAGCAATCAGAATGGCTGGACAATTGCTGGTTGATGGTGGATGTGTTGAACCAGAATATATCGAGTCAATGATCGCTAGAAACAATGATGTTTCAACCTATATGGGTAACTTCATTGCCATTCCTCACGGCACTGATGAAGGCAAGAAGCATATTAAGAAAACAGGTATTTCTGTTGTACAAATTCCTATGGGTGTAGATTTTAGTAACCCAGATGACGATACTGAACAGCTAGTAACAGTTGTCTTTGGTATTGCTGGTTTGAACAATGAGCACCTTAATCTTTTGTCACAAATCGCTATCTTCTGTAGTGATGTTTCAAATGTGGCTAAACTAGCAGATGCCCAAACAGAACAAGAAGTCATAGATTTATTAAAAGAGGTCGGAAAGTAAAATGAGAGCAGTACATTTTGGCGCAGGAAACATTGGTCGTGGATTTATTGGTGAAACTTTAGCTGACAACGGCTTTGGCATCGATTTTGTTGATGTTAACGAAACAATTATTGATGAATTGAACAAGCGTGGAGAATATGATATTGAACTAGCAGCACCAGGCAAGAAGCAAATTCATGTCACAAATGTTGATGGTATTAACAATGCTAAGAATCCTGAAAAGGTAGTTGAAGCAATTAAGAACACTGACATTGTAACTACTGCAATTGGTCCAAAGATTTTAGCTCTAATCGCACCTTTAATCGCTGAAGGCTTAACTGCAAGACTAGCTGCTGGCAACCACCAACCATTAGATGTTATTGCTTGTGAAAACATGATTGGTGGATCAGAACATCTTAAAGAAGAAGTTTACAAGCACTTAGCAGATGACGTTAAGCCAGAAGTTGATCAATACATTGGCTTCCCTAACGCAGCTGTAGACAGAATTGTCCCAATTCAACACAACGAAGATCCATTGTTTGTTTCAGTTGAAGACTTCAAGGAATGGGTAATTGACGAAAGTCAAATGAAGAATACGGATATTCATTTGAAGGGCGTACACTATGCTCCAGATCTAGAGCCTTACATTGAAAGAAAATTATTCTCAGTTAACACCGGTCACGCAACAGTAGCTTATACTGGCAAGAGCTTAGGCTACTCAACTATTGGAGATGCTATTAAAGACGAGGCAGTCTTAAAGCAAGTTAAGCGTGTATTAAGTGAAACTAGATCATTGATCCTTAACAAGTGGGGTAAGGAATTCGATGAGGCAGAACTTGAAGCTTACCATGAAAAGATCGTTAACAGATTCCAAAACCCATATATCTCAGATGATATTGCTCGTGTAGGTAGAACCCCAATTCGTAAGTTGGGTTATGACGAAAGATTCATTCGTCCAATTCGTGAATTGAAGGAAAGAAACTTAGGCTACCAAGCTTTAATGGAAACTGTTGGCAAGATCTATCACTTTGATGAACCAAATGATAGCGAAAGCGTCAAATTACAAGAAATGTTAAAGAGCGAACCTTTGAAGCAAGTTATTGTGGAGACGACCGGCTTAAAGGATGAATCTTTAATCAAGGAGATCGAATCGTCTTACGAGGCAGCAGAAAAATAATTTTATTCAAACATAGTTAAATCCAATTCTAGATAAAATACTCGGATAGTGAAAACACCTGAAGGATAGATAAATCTTTCAGGTGTTTTATTTTTACTTTATAATTAACATTGTAAGATTTACAGGAGGGAAAATTATGGCTATAAAAATGGTGGCAGTTGACCTAGACGGTACATTATTGACCTCAGGCAACTATATTTCTTCAGAAACACAAAAGACTTTACAAGAAGCTAGCAATAAAGGGATAAAAATCGTCTTAGCTTCAGGCAGACCCTTATCTGGAGTAGTAGACTATGCAAAGCAATTAGGTTTAGATGGAGCAGACCAATATGCTGTTGTTTTCAATGGAGCAGTTATTCAGGCCATTAACGGCGATGTTTTGATGAGTCAAGAAATGGATTACCGCGACTTTAATTTGATGCTCCGTTTGCAAAGATTGAGTCACGTTAACTTGCACTTTGAGACAACTGAATGTTTTTGGACTTTGGACCGAGATCTATCTGTGCAAATGCAAATCAATGCGGCCTTAACCAACAACGAATTACGCGTGCGCGATCGCAAAGAAATACCACAAGACTTTACTTTCAACAAAGTAGGCTTTACTTGTGACAGATCTAGCGATCAAATTGAAAAGTTGTGGCAAACTATTCCTGATTGGGCCTTTCAATCTTATGACATAGTAAGGTCCCTTGATAATTGCATCGAATTAAATGCTATTGGTGCATCTAAGGGCAATGCTTTGATGAATTTAGCTAGTCGGTTGAATCTTCGGGCAAACGAAGTAATGATCTTTGGCGATCAAGGCAATGACTTGTCCATGTTTGAAAATCCAGGCTTTTATAAAGTCGCAATGGGTAACGCAATCGAAGATATTAAAGATCGAGCAGACTATGTGACTGATGACAATGATCATAACGGAATTGCTAAAGCATTGAAGAAACTTGTGCTTTAAAAATTAGAATGGGAGTAATGGCAGGTTGAAATTTTGGAAATATCTAAGCGTCGCTTTTTTCGCTTTTTTTGGTGGAATAGCGCGCATGTTGCTGAATAGTCAGTTTAGTTTTTTAGGTACTTTTTTAGGAAATGTGTTAGGTTGCTTTTTGCTAGCCTTTTTGACCTACTTTTCTCTAGAATTCAAGAGTTTGCCTTCTTGGCTAGTAACTGGCTTAGGAACGGGTTTTGTTGGCGCATTTACCACTTTCTCGACCTTTAATTTGGATAGCTTTAAGCTCTTACAAACTAGTGCGCCGGCAGCAGGATTATATTTTATAGGAACCATCTTAATTGGTTTTCTCTGTGCTGCAATTGGCGCTAATTTGGGAATTAAGCTAGGTAGAAAAGAATGGGGGAGAGTTTAATGGAGATTTTGCTGACAGGATTTGGAGCTTCGCTTGGGGCAATTTCGCGCTACTTTCTTACTAACTATGGTAAAAAGCACTGGCAAAATAAATTTGCTCTTCCAATTGCAACCTTAATTATCAACTTGACAGGCGCCTTTTTATTGGGCCTTTTTTATGCATTGAAATTAAATACTTTTGCGTATTTGTTCCTTGGAACAGGGATGATGGGCGGCTATACTACTTTTTCAACTTTAAATACGGAGCTTTATGCTTTAGTAAAAAATAAACAAAATTTAACCTTGATATGGTACTTGGCTTTGACTTATGTTGCTGGCTTTATCTTGCTATATCTAGGAGTTTGTCTTGGAAATATTTTGGGCTAGATGCGATTAAGGCATTTAGCTTTTTTCTTGAGCAAAATTTGTTATAAAATTAAGCATATTGGTTGGGAAGGGAGAAAACATTGAAGAAAATTTTATTTGTATGTCACGGAAATATTTGTCGGTCCCCAATGGCAGAATTTGTGATGAAAGATCTAGTTAAAAAAGCCGGCTTAGAAGATGAATTTCAAATTGACTCTAAAGCTGCAACTCAGGATGCAGTCGGCTATGGGATGGATCCGCGAACTAAGCGCGAACTTGATAAGCAGGGGATAAGATATTCAGGCCATGTTGCTAGTCAGATGACGGCAGAAGACTATCAGACTTATGATTACTTAATCTGCATGGATGAGGAAAACTTTATGGATATGAACCGAATTACTTCGGGCGATCCAGACCGCAAAGAATATAAGTTATTGCATTTTGCCGGAAGCTATAATGATATCGATGATCCTTGGTACACTCATGATTTTGATGCTGCTTTTGCAGATATCAAAAGAGGATGTGAAGGCTTATTGAAGGAATTGACCAAGTAAGGTAGGACTTAAATGAAAAAATTACTATTATTATCAACTGGTGGAACAATTGCTTCTAGAGCTTCAAATAATGGGTTGATTCCGCAAGATAAAGGCAAGGATTTGATCGCTATGATTGGAAAATTGCCTTATGAGATTGATACAGATGACATTTTGCAATTAGATTCTTCAAATATTCAGCCTGAAGAATGGAAGTTTATTGCAGAAAAGATATATAAATATCGGACGGATTACGATGGCATAGTTTTGTCGCATGGGACAGATACGATGGCTTATACGGCTTCAATGTTGTCTTTTATGTTGCAAAAAATTGAAATTCCGGTAGTTCTAACTGGAAGTCAGGTGCCAATGGATGTGGTTTTGAGTGACGCACCAGATAATTTGCGCTTGGCTTTTGCTGCCGCTGCTACTTGTAAGCCGGGAATTTATTTGGCCTTCAATCGAAAAGTGATGCTAGGCTGTCGAACAGTTAAGGTTAGAACGACTAACTTTGATGCCTTTGAAAGCGTCAATGTTCCACCGATTGCAGAAGTAACTTCTGATGGAATTGAATATATCCACGATCCTGAACTTAAGCAAGGAAAGTGCCAATTAAATACTAAGATTGATCCGCATGTTGCAGTGGTTAAGCTTTTTCCTGGCTTTGATCCTAAATTACTTTTTGCCATGGCAGATAGTGGCTGTAAGGGGATTGTCATTGAAGGCTACGGTCTTGGCGGAATGAACTATATCCGCAGAAATATGGTAGCGGCAATTGGAGAATTGATTCGTCGGGGCATTCCGGTAATTGCCAGCAGCCAATGCTTATACGAAAGAAGCGACTTGACACGCTATGAAGTAGGAAGACTGGCCTTGCTTGAAGGGGCTATCAGTGCCCGCGATATGACGACAGAGAGTGCAATTACGAAGTTGATGTGGGCATTAGGTCAAGGGATGAATTTAGAAGAAGTAAAGGGCTTTTTTGAACAAGATATTGTCGGTGAAATTACTATCTAATCGATCAAGAGGTGGGATATGCAGAGTTGGCTTTTTTTAGGATTAATATTACTAGTGGCAGTTTTAGCTAAAAACACTTCGTTGATTATTGCCTCGATCGTTGTTATGATTATCAAGCTGCTACCAGTTGCGTCAAAATGGTTTCCAATTATTCAAGCCAAAGGAATCAATTGGGGAGTAACGATTATTTCAATTGCAATTTTGGTACCGATCGCTCGAGGTCAGATTGGCTTTGATGATTTATTCAATGCCTTCAAAACTCCTGCAGGTTGGGTTGCTATCTCAGCTGGTATTGCTGTAGCGATTCTATCAAAATATGGCGTAGATCAGCTTGCCAGCGTTCCACAAGTTACCGTCATGCTGGTATTAGGCACAATCATTGGCGTTGTTGCTTTTAAAGGTGTAGCAGCTGGACCGGTAATTGCTAGTGGAATGACTTACATAGTGATAAGTTTGTTTAATATACATTTTTAAGCAAAAAAAGACTATCGCATAATCGCGATAGTTTTTTTGATTATTTTAGTTTTGAACAGGTTTGCGTCTACCAATTAGCCAAGTAATGATTAGAGCAATTGTTGCTTCAACTGCAATGTAAGCTCCTCTTAATGGCAAGTGCTTCAAGCCACCAATGTAGATGTCTAAGATGATAGAACCAATGATCAAGATACCCATCCAGATCCATTGATTCTTGGTAAAGGCAATACCGTATTCCAATTCACGCTTACGGATACCTGGCAAGATAGCACCAAGACCGATCAATACTACAACAGATACGATGTTGATAATCAATTCGTACCACCAAATCGAACTACCTTGTGCTACGTCTTGAGGAGTAACACCCATGATTGTAGCAGCTGCAGTCACGATTAATAAGGCAAATCCAACGCCGTAAGCAACTTTGTCATTCTTGATGAAGACATATTCTGAAGGGTACTTCTTGGAGTTCTTTCTAATTCTCATAAATGAGTAGAAGATCCAGCAAGTAACACCTGGAGAAACAATACCGTTTAAGTTCAATAGCCAGTTAAAGATGTCGTTCATGTCAGGCAAGAAGATACCCAAGATCATGATGAAGGCAGCTAATGAAACAGTCAAAACGTAACCATTGATTGGCAAGCCGTTCTTGTCCTTCTTACGCAAGAATTCTGGCATGTAGCGGTCACCAGTATCAGAGATCAACATTCTAGTCATCGCATCAAGTAAAACAGCTAAAAGCGCACAGTTGAAGAAGACAGAAGTCCAAGCCCAGAAGTAAAGTAAGAAGTCGCCGATGCCGTATTGGTGACCAATCATCTTGAAGGCGTAGTAAGCACCGTTCATCTTCAAGTCGTTAGGCATGTGGTTTGCATTGAAGTAAATACCCAAAGCAAATGAACCGAAGATTGTTAAGAAGGCGGTCATAATTGCCAAAGTAACCATAGCCTTAGGGAAGTCATCCTTAGGCTTCTTCATCTTGGTTACGTAAGGACCGACCAGCTCACATCCGTTCATGGCATAGATCAGCATTGCTATTGTTGAGAAGTAGTGCCAGTCAAACTTAGGGAAGATAGATTTCCAAGTAAAGTTTGTAGTTGCCATGTGACCACCACTTTTAGCCAAACCACAAAAGGCCAAGACTACGAATAGGATGGTCATTAACACCATCAATCCACCACCGATAGTTGACAGGAATTCCATTGAATTTGAGAAATGGTGTTCAACGATGATGAAGACGATAAATGTTACAAAAGTCAAAATTGCAAATAAAGAGTTAGGAATCTTATCTTGGAACTTTTCAGATCCAGTTAAGGCCCAACCAATATCAACAATAATTTCGTTAGCTGAGTCAACTGCGTAAGGAATTGAAGCAGCCCAGTAAGTCCAAGCGGTGAAGTATCCTAAGAATTCACCGTCAGTACCTCTAACCCAAGAAGAAAGACCGCCGCCTTCTTTGTTGAAGACTGATCCTAATTGTCCAACCATTAATGAATAAGGGAAGACATAGAAGATAACCATGACGATCCATGAAAAGATGACGGACATTCCTTGGTTTTGGAAGTTGTACATAATGTCATCTAAACCGATAACAGTACATAGCGCCATCAAGAAGAGAGTCTGCCAAGAAATATACTTTTTGGCAGGATTTAATTCATTTAACTCATCCACTTTTTGTATGCATCCTTTTCTATTTATAACTTATTAACCAAATTCTTTAAAAATAGTTAATAAGTTTATTCTACAATTTTTTTCAAAAATCGCGAGTAGTAAACGCTTTCGAGGGTTATTTTTTGATTTTTGGCTTTACTTACAAAAAATAAGAGCGTATAATGGTTACAAAAAGTAAGCAGATAGCTAGATATGAATTTTAAATGGAGGTAAATTATGACAGCACAATTATTCGCAATCGGTATTATCGTGATCACTTTATTTTCTTTAACTGCTGGAAAACAAACGCCGGTTCCACAAGAAGTTAGAAGACATCGTTAATAATTTTTAGCCAACAATGGTAAGATAGACTTAATTATTTTTATTGAGGGTTTTAAATGGAAAAATTTACATTTACTCGCAAAGAAAAAGTCTATCTCTTGTTGGCTTTTTTTGTGCTTTTAACGCTATTTATTTCAAGTTCAATGACTTATCATCAGCAGAAGATGAGTCCGGGATTTATCAATCAAAAGTTTGGTCTGCTCGAAAATATTGTAGGAAATTGGAATATCTATTATGGTGGTCGCTGGCATAATGCCGCTTTAGATGGCGGACAGGCTGGGATGACGCAATTTGTTTTGCGTAAGCTTGCTCATTTTAGCAGCTATTTTTGCTTAGGCTTATTTGGCTTTTTGGGAATCAGGCGAATTTTTAAAATCAAAGCTGTAGCACCAATTATTTCATGGATGATCGTGCTGGCTTTTGCGGCTCTAGACGAATATCATCAATATTTGACTGGAGATCGCACGCCTAGCATTCACGATGTAATGTTAGATGGCTTTGGGGGACTGTGTGCAATAGTTATAGCGATAATAATTATTTGGCTAATAAAAAAATTTGCTAAAAAACAAGCTTAACTGCCGATCTTTATTGAATTTTAACAGCCAGTGAGTTAAGATTATTATCGTTAATGATTTTATAATACAGAAAGAAGGATCCTTTATGTCAGGACATTCAAAATGGCACAATATTCAAGGCCGCAAGAATGCGCAAGACGCTAAGAGAGGTAAGATTTTCCAAAAGTTATCTCGTGAAATTTACATGGCTGCAAAGAGTGGTGGTCCTGACCCTTCAGGGAATCCTGCATTGCGTTTAGTTATTGATAAGGCTCGTTCAAACAACATGCCTAAGGACAATATCGAACGTGCTATCAAGAAGGCTGAAGGTAACTCAGAAGAACATTACGACGAAATTACTTACGAAGGTTATGCACCAGGTGGTGTAGCTGTTTTCGTTGAAGCTTTGACAGATAACAAGAATAGAACTGCTTCAGCTGTGCGTGTAGCCTTTACTCGTAACGGTGGTACTATGGGAGCTACTGGTTCAGTTGCTTACATGTTTGATCGCAAGGGCTACATTGTAATTGATCGTTCAACTACTGATGCTGACGAAGATCAAGTTTTACTTGATGTTATGGATGCTGGTGGTGACGACTTGCAAACTAGCGATGAAGCATACGAAATTTATACTGATCCAAAGCAATTCGCACAAGTTCGTGACGCTTTGATTAAGACTGGTTATAAGTTAGCAGCTGCTGAATTGACTATGATTCCACAAAACACTACTCCAGTTCCAGAAGACAAGAAGGAACAATTCCAACATTTGGTTGACGCCTTAGAAGACGACGACGATGTTCAAAATGTTTACACTGCTGCAGCAGATGAAGATTAATCATATTTAATCAATAAGACACTTAGTCAGACGACTAAGTGTTTTTTTGTGCCCTTTTTTCTTCTTTTTTGTAAAAAATGCAAAAAAATAAAATTTAAAAAAATTTTTTGCGATTTTTTGCGTATTTAATATATGGAGGTGATTTTTTGGAAATCAGAGAAATTATCGATCAGATAATTCAAGAGTCAATCGATGCACATGCCAGCGACATCTTTATTTTGCCTAAAGATGACTGCTATCACATCGATATTCGATCAGGAGATAGTTTGTCTAACTTGCGCAAGTTTTCCTTGAGTGAGGGAATGGAGGCAATAAATTATTTTAAGTATATTGCCCAGATGGATATTTCGGAACACCGAAGACCGCAAGTTGGTGCGATGACCTATCTTTATCAAAATGATAGCTACTATCTGCGTTTATCTAGTTTGGGCGATTTTAATGATGCTGAGTCGTTAGTTATCCGGATCATTTATCAGATTGATCACAGTAGCTACTTCTTTCCAAAGCAGTTGACTGAGCTTGCAGAACTGTCATTTAGCCGAGGTTTGATCTTAACTAGTGGACCAACAGGATCAGGCAAGACGACAACCATGTATGAATTAGCCAAAAATGTCGGCAGAGATAGTGTTGTCATGACCATCGAAGATCCAGTTGAAGTGCATGAAGGGAGCTTTTTGCAAACGCAGGTTAACAATGAAGCCGGAATTGATTATTTTTCATTGTTAAAAGCAGCCCTAAGGCACCGTCCTGATATTTTAATTATCGGGGAAATTCGCGATCCTGGAACAGCTAGACTAGCAGTCGATGCTGCTTTAAGTGGTCACTTGGTGCTAGCCACATTGCATGCCAAAAGCACGCTGCAGACAATCTCTAGATTGGAGGGGCTGAATATCAGTCGCTCAGAGCTACTAAATTGTTTGACCGCAGTTAGCTATCAACGGCTTTTGCCAGATTTGGCCGGCAATTTTTCTTGCTTGATGGACATTGCTAGCGGTGACTATCTCAAAGAACAGATTCTCTGCAGTCAGAGGGCAGACTTTGTCAATTGGCAGGAGAACTTGAAACAGCTCAGAGAGGAGGGAAGAATTGATGACCATATCTTTGACCAATTTAAGAAGGGTTAAGCTGAATCAAGAAGAGCAGTTGGTCTTTTTGGACTATTTGCAAAACAGTTTGAAAAATGGCTTTTCGCTAAATAGCAGCATTGAATTGATGATCGTCTTTTGGCCTCAGAAAGCCCAAATGATGAAAAGACTTGATCAGGCAATGAAACAGGGAGCGAGGCTTTCTAGCGAGTTACTACGCCTAGGCTTTTCTAAGACTATTGCAACCCAAATCAATATGGCGATGCAACAAGGAAACCTAGTCGAGTGTTTGGAGCAGGTGACAATTTTAGAAAGACTAAAAAATGAGCAGTTCAAAATGCTAAAGGCAGAGTTATCATATCCGTTTGTTTTAGCAGGGATGATGCTATTTTTGCTAGCTTTTATGCAAAATTTTGTTATGGATAAATTAAACGGAGGCTCAGATAATAGCGGAGATGTCTTGATTATTGGCCTATTTGGTCTCATTGGGGCCTTAGTAGCTATGTTAGTGCATATCCTTAGTTTATTAAAAAGGCAGGATTATAAGTCGATGCTAACTTTGATTAAGTATCCATTGATTGGTGAAGTTATCAAAATCTATGTCAATTATCTGTTGGTGTATGATATCGGCTTGCTTTTATCAAGTGGCTTTTCGCTGCAGAAAATGTGTTCTTACGCTTCTAGCCAAGAGCCTGGATCTTTGCAACAAGCAATTGGCCAAAAAATCAGTCAGCAGCTCAATTCCGGTAAGGCACTGACTGAAGTGATTAAAGATGAGCCATTTTTGCCAGATAATTTGATTTTGCTCCTTAAGACAGGATCACAGAGGCAGACTCTTAGTCAGCAATTTTTAGTACTTGGTAAGGGACTATTTATTGATCTGACTTGTAGAATTGAAAAACTGGTGGTTAACGTTCAACCACTGTGCTTTATCTTGATTGGAATATGCGTAATTGGTGTGTACTTGAAGCTATTATTGCCGATGTACTCGATGATGCAAGGAATTTAACGTGAGGTAAAAAATGAAAAAACTACAAAAGAAATTGTTTAACCGTTTGAAGCAAATGAAGCAAAGCAAGAAAAAAGGCTTTACTTTGATTGAAATGGTGGTTGTGATTGCGATCATTGTAATCTTATTGATTATTGTTGCGCCTAATTTAGCTAAGCAGCGCGAAACAGCTGAAAACAAGAGCAAGGTTGCACTTAAGCAAACTGTTGAAACTCAAGTCGAATTGTATCGAGTAGAGCACAATGAAACGCCAAAGGGCTTGTCGGAATTGGTTAATGAAGGGATGCTCACTAAGGATCAAGTTGAGAAGTTTGGCAAATATGGCTATGAATATCAGGACTCTGGAAAGATAGTCGATAAGAATGGAAAATCGTAGGCCTTATCTAGCAGCTTTTTCGTTGGTGGAGACGATTATTGTCTTGCTGATAGTAGTGATGTTGACAACGATTGGAACGCTGAATTTGCAGAAATATCAACAGCAGCTAGTTTTTGAAAGTGCGGTTAGAGAAGTTAAGGTTACGATGGCTCAGGCGGCTAAATATAGCTTGCTTCAGGAAGAAGGCAGCTCAGTTGTATATTATCCAGCTTCTAGGAAAATAACATTTACTGGTGGCTATGATAAACAGCTATTTTTACCAGATTCAGTTAAACTACTGACAAGAGGTGGGGTTAAAATCTCTAAAAATGGCAATACTCCGCCAACCTCTATTTCATTGCAAGCTGAAAACGGAAAAAGTATAAAACTCAATTTTCAAATGACGTGGGGGCGGGTAATCGATGCAAAAGGTTAAAGGCTTTTTACTGCTTGAAGCAATCGTAGCACTTTTGATTACAGTGATTGGCGTTTCGATTTTTTCTATGACAATTGTTAACTTCAAGAAAAACGAACTTAAAATGGAAAAACGAGAGGATCAAGCTCTAGCTAAACACATGCTAAAAGAAAATAAAGATCTAGATCGGGTGATAATTCATGACAGAGAATACACCCGTTAAAGCTAAAGGCTTCTTGCTTGGAGAAGCAATGCTAGCGATCTTAATTACTACAGTTGTTATAATTACTTTGCAAATGCTTCTGCAGAGCTTGCGTGATGCTCATAGGCAATCTGTTCATCAGACAGATGTTGCTTATGCATATACGCAATTTTACCGTTTTATTCATGATGATGATGTCGAGAAGGTTGTGGCTAATCTTCAAGGTTCAAGCTTTAAAATAGCTTCTTTTAAAATTAAAAAAGCTACAGACGAAAAGATTTATTACATTGAACAATATGGCAATATGATCAGAGTTAGAGGCTCAAAAGGTGGGCATATGCCATTGTTGCTTAATATTAAGGGTACTAGTACAAGTTTTTCAACCAATAAAGATAGAATTCGAATCATATTGACAGAAAAAGATGGTCGCGTATCCTACTTATACTTCAAGCTAGACCAAGAAGATGACAAAGATAAGGACAAAGAAAAAGATCATGACAAAGAAGACAAAAAAGGTAAAAGCCAGCGCCCTACTTAGTAGCATACTGGTTTTAACTACTTGCTTATTGTTTTTGCAATTTTATAGCGAACTTTACCTAGACAGTATGAAAAGTAGTCAATTGATTATCGAATTTTTGGAATCCAATTGACTTTACTTGCACCTATTTTTCCCTTTATTTAAAATGTAAAGGAATAGAAAGTAGGTAGTTTATGGAAAATCTTGAAAATTTATTCAATCAATTCGTTCAAAGCGTAGTCACATTGCAGGAAGCCTTAAATGTTTCCTTCGGTGAAGCGTTGACTGAAACTTTTGATAATTTGGAAAATGACCGAATTAAGGTTGAAATGGGAGCACCAGACCAAGAGACGGTTGCTAAGCTTGGTCAACTTTATCAAGAACTCGATTATGACAATCTCAGCCCCAAAATTAAATCACAATTATTTACTTTTCTTACTTTAAAGGCTGTTAATGAAGATGGTCGAGACTTTAATCAAATGCCAACTCCACCAATTATTGCAACAGTGCTTGCTTTGTTTATTCAAAAGCTATTGCCAAATCAAAAGTTGAAAATTGTTGATCCAGCTATTGGTTCAGGCAATTTATTATATACCGTGGCAAAGCAATTGAAAGCTGAGAACCACTCTAAGGACAACTTTGAGCTTTATGGGATAGATAATGATGAGGAGATGTTGGATCTAGCTGATATTGCAGCCCACTTGAATAAATTGCCAATTGAGCTATATCACCAAGACGCTTTGCTTCCTTGGATGATTAAGGATCCAGATTTAATTGTCAGCGACTTGCCAGTAGGTTATTACCCAATTGACGAAAATGCCGAAAACTTCGCGACAAAGAGCGATAAAGGCCATTCATTTGCACATTTATTGTACATTGAACAAATTATCAAAAACTTGAAAGAATCTGGCTACGCAATGTTAGTTGTACCTAAGTCAATTTTATCTGGAAAAACAGGAGCAGATTTCATGCCTTGGCTTTCCAATAAAGTATATTTGAAGGCAATTATAGATTTGCCAGATAAAATGTTTCAAAATAATTCAAATCAAAAAACAATTTTAATTTTCCAAAATCATGGTGAAAGCGCTTATTCTAGTAGGGTTTTGCTCACAAAGTTGGACTCTCTCAAGCAAGAAGAGGCATTGTTTAAGCTTAATGTTAAGCTAAATGAGTGGTATACTGAAACTAATGATTAGTTTGTGAATTACTATTGGTGATTTTGGAGGTTTTTTCATGAAGAAAGTTTTAGCAATTAACTCAGGAAGTTCAACTTTTAAATATAAATTGTTCTCTTTAGAAGATGAATCAGTTTTGGCAGAAGGTATTGCTGATCGTGTTGGATTAGCTGATTCTACATTTGAGATCAAGTTACCTGATGGTACAAAACATTTTGAAGAAGTTGCAGTTCCAGATCAAGAAGTTGCAGTTAAGCTTTTGCTTGATAGTTTAAAGAAGTACCACGTTGTTGAAGATTTCGCAGAAATAGCTGGTGTTGGTCACAGAATTGTGGCTGGTGGAGAATACTTTAAGGATTCTGCCTTAATTGATGAAGAACAATTAAAGAAGATCTACGACTTGAAGGAATATGCTCCATTGCATAACCCAGCAGAAGGTCGTGGTATTGAAGCGTTCATGAAGTTACTTCCAGGTGTACCACAAGTTGGTGTATTTGATACATCATTCCACCAAACTCTGGATCCTGTTCATTACTTGTACTCATTGCCATATGAATACTACGACAAGTATAAGGTTCGTAAGTACGGCGCTCATGGTACTTCAGTTCGTTATGTTGCTAACCGTACTGCAGAATTGTTGGACAAAGACGTTAAGGATTTGAAGTTGATCGTTTTGCACCTAGGTTCAGGTGCTTCAATCACAGCAGTAAAAGATGGCAAGTCATTTGATACTTCGATGGGCTTTTCACCACTTGCTGGTATTACAATGGCAACTAGATCTGGTGATGTTGATGCTTCAGCCTTGCAATTTATTATGGAAAAAGAACACTACTCAATGGATGAAATGATTGAAATCTTGAACAAGAAGTCTGGTTTGCTAGGTATATCTGGCGTTTCACCAGACATGAGAGACTTGATCAAGAGTGACAAGCCAACTGCTGATCTTGCTAGAAAGATTTTTATCAGTCGAGTAATTTCTTATGTAGGTAGCTACATTGCAGAAATGCACGGTGTTGATGCAATTACCTTTACTGCTGGTATTGGTGAACATGACTCAGGTATTCGTGAAGGCGTGATGAAGGACTTAGAATTCATGGGCTTAGTAGGAGACTACGAAGCTAACAAAACTAATGGCGAAAAGATAATTTCTAAGCCAGAATCAAAGATTCAAGCCTTGATTGTGCCAACTGATGAAGAATTAATGATTGAACGCGACGTAGTTAGATTGGCTAAGTTAGACAAGTAAGTCTCTTAGTCGCATTTTGATGCGGATTATGTTAAAATAGTAGAGTCTCAAGGGGATGTTTTGGGATTCGACAGGCGTAGATCCGCATTGACTGCGATTCGTAGGTTACGTCTACGTAAAAACGTTACTTAAAATTTAACTGCAAAAAACAGTAATTCTTACGCATTAGCTGCTTAATTAGCGCATGTGTTGCTTATAATTAGCTTACTCGTGGCCAGTTATAAGTATCAACATTAGCGAGTTACGTTTAACTACCTCACCTGAATAGTTAAAAAGAGTCTAACAGGTTAGCTAGTTCATTCTAGCCCTGTTATATGGCGTTTTGGACTAGTGAAGCTCAAATAATATAACTATGATTGTAGAGGTCAGTGACGGGATGCGTTTGGACAGGGGTTCAATTCCCCTCATCTCCATCACAGGGTAAATGTCTTAATATCAATACGTTATAAACGTTGATATTAAGGCATTTTTTTATTTTCCTCGTTTTAAAATTTTCCCAAATTTGCCCTTTTAGGCTTCATATTTTGCCTTCAACAATTTAAAAATAACTTTTAGTTATAGATAATCGATAGCAATAACTATTAGACTATCTACATCAAAGAATTAAAATAAATAGTAACGTGAGGTGATTATTGTGCAAATTACAAACAAATATTTTACTGGGGAAAGAATTTTATACGGTTTAAAAGATGCAAAACTTGAGGGAGTTACTTTTGGCAAAGGGGAGTCGCCACTTAAAGAAGCTCGCAATTTAGAAATCAAGGACTCTTTTTTTACTTGGAAATATCCTCTTTGGTACGACCAACATATTAAAGTCGACAATACTACGTTTGAAACTATGGCTAGAAGTGGCATTTGGTATACTGATGATATTAAAATCAGTAGTTCAGCCCTGCAAGCGCCTAAATTGTTCCGCCGTTGCAGCCAAATTGACTTAGAGCATGTTCATTTTGCCAATGCTGAAGAGACTATGTGGTCCTGCAAGCAAATTAGGATAACAGATTCGACTATCAATGGAGATTACTTTGGCAAGGATAGTCAAGACATTTTCCTAGATCATGTGTCAGTGATTGGCAACTATGTTTTTGATGGAGCAAAAAATATTGAGGTCCATAATTCGACCTTTATTTCTAAGGATGCCTTCTGGAATTGCGAAAATGTCAAAATCTATGACTCAGTTATCGATGGCGAATACCTGGCTTGGAATACCAAGAATATTACTTTGATCAATTGTCAAATTACTAGCAGTCAAGGATTGAACTATATCGACAATTTGACTATCAAGCATAGTAAAATTTTAAATTCTGAGTTGCTATTTGAATATTGTAGTAGGATTGACATAGAAGTAGATAATGCTCTAGTTAGTGTGAAAAATCCAATTTCAGGTAGAATTGTTGCTCCTGAAATTGGAACGCTAATTTTGGATCAGACGAAAGTTGATCCAGATAAGACGCAAGTTATCTGCAATAACATTTTGAAGAGAATGGATAGTTCAGATTTAAATCAAACTCCTAAGGTGAAAGAATATGAAATATGATTTTGAAACAATAGTCGATCGGCGCAACACTAATTCAATTAAATGGGATGTTGAAGCAAGTGAGTTGCCAATGTGGATAGCAGACATGGATTTCAAAGTTTGCCCAGAGATCATTCAAGCTATGAAGGAAAAATTGGCTCTGCAAGCTTTTGGCTATGAAGAAGCTGATCGAGAATATTTCGATGCAGTTATCCAGTGGTATGAGCAAGTGCATAATGCCCATCTAGAAGCGGACTGGATGATTTTTGCGACAGGAGTTATCCCTGCTTTATCATCAATTGTGCGAAGAGTTTCGCATGTAGCTGATAACGTTTTGGTTCAAGCACCTGTTTACAACATTTTCTATAATTCAATCGAAAATGCTGGCCGTCATGTCATTTCTAGCGATTTGCACTATGATGGCCACAGCTATTCAATTGATTGGAATGATTTAGAAGAAAAGTTGTCCTTGCCACTGACTACAATGATGATTTTGTGCAATCCGCATAATCCTGTTGGCAAGGTCTGGACAAAAGATGAGCTTGAAAAAATCAGCGCTCTTTGCGAAAAGCATCATGTAATTTTGGTATCTGATGAAATTCATGGTGACTTAATTCGCCATGGGGTCGACTACACGCCAGCTTTTGCGCTAAAGCATCATAAGCAGACAATTTCTTTAGTATCGCCAAGCAAAACTTTCAACGTTGCCGCTTTGCATGCTGCTACGGTGATTATTCCTGATAAGAATTTGCGTCAATCCGTTAGCCGCGGACTTAATAGCGATGAGTTAGCTGAACCTAACTTGTTGGCAATTCCTGGAACAATTGCCGCTTACACTCAGGGCAAGACTTGGAGAGATGAGTTGATAGAACAGCTGAATATCAATTTTGATTACGCTAGTTCATTTATTGCTGATGAATTGCCGATCTTAAAAGTTGTCCCTGGCACAGCTACTTATCTGATGTGGATTGATATTAGTAAGTTAAATACCGATTCGGCTACTTTGGCAGAATTTTTGCGTAAAGAAACCGGCTTGATAGTTTCAGCTGGAGAGGTTTATCGTGGCAATGGACCTGAATTTATTCGTATCAATTTAGCTTGTCCACTATCTTTGGTTAAAGATGGGATGAACCGTTTAGCAAAAGGTGTAAATAAATTTGTTAACAAATAAAAAAGGGGTTTCATTTGATCACTAAAAAAGTATATAGTTTAAATGAGGTGATTTTAATGGAACCAATTTTTTTAAAGCCATATTTTAGACCCAAAATTTGGGGTGGTAGAAAATTAAATACAATTTTTAATTATGATATACCTGGAGGTAAGGTAGGCGAAGCTTGGATTATTTCAGGCTATAAAGACGATGCATCTGTAGTGACAAATGGCGAATTTGCCGGCTTGTCATTAAGAGACTTGTATCATCAACAGCCAGAATTGTTTGGCAATCCTAAGGCCAAGGAATTTCCACTTTTGGTGAAGTTCTTGGATGCCAATGATAACTTGTCAGTTCAAGTGCATCCAGATGACGACTATGCTGCTAAGGTTGAACATGATTCAGGCAAGACTGAAAGCTGGTATGTTTTACAAGCTGATCCGGGTGCTTACTTGATCTATGGTCACAACGCTCATAGCCGCGAAGAATTAGCTAAGATGATTGAAGAAGGAGATTGGGATAAGTTATTGCGCAAAGTTCCAATCAAGGAAGGTGACTTCTTCTACGTTCCAGCAGGAACAATCCATGCCTTGACCAAGGGTAGTTTAGTTATTGAAACTCAGCAATCAAGTGACGTTACTTATCGTTTATATGATTATGACCGCGTTGATTCAAAGACCGGCCAAAAGCGTGAACTTCATACGCAAAAGTCAATCGATGTAACGACAGTTCCGCATGTTGATCCAAAGTTGAATGTTCAAATTCACCGCGATCAAGATGCACAAATCAAAACCTTGGTTGAGCCACCTGTATCGCCACATTTTTATCTATGGCAAATTGATCTAGATGGACAATGGGATAGTAGTTTAAATGGACATCCTTATCTTTTGGTTTCGGTAATCAAGGGGGAAGGAAAGTTGAAGTCTGAAGGCCAAGAATGGGATCTTAAGTTAGGCAGCAATTTGATTATTCCAAATGAGATGAAGAATTTTACTTTCACTGGTAAAATGAGATTAGTTATTTCTGCACCTGGTGAAGAATAATTAATTTATTTTAGAGAGAAGTGGAATTTAGTGATCTTCGTTGCTTGCGGTGGATTGTTAATGGTAGTGGGTTTGCTATGGCTGATTTCTCCAGCCAAAACCCCTAATAGAATATATGGATATTTATCTTATCTAGCTCAAGTCAATCAAGATAGTTTTAAGTTTGCTCAGAAGTGGGCATCGTATTACAACATATTGTTTGGCGGGATTCAGTTTGTTTTAGGATTAATAATTCATTTTTTGAACTGGGATCGCTACTTCTTAGTTTGGCTGTTGACGTTCTATCTTTTTATTATTTTTCCCATAATTGCAACCGAAAAGAAACTCAAGGTATTTTTGGAAAAGCGTGGCAATTTGCCACCCGACTATGTTGAACCGGATAAAGTAAAGAAAACTAGAACAAAGGGATTTAGGGATAAATAATGACACTAAAGATTTTAATGGTAGAAGATGACACTTCTGTTGCTGAAATGATGGGGATGTTTTTCAGAAAAGAAAATTGGGAACAAGATATTGCCACTGATGGTGAGCAAGCTGTTGAAATTTTTAGACAAAACCCAACCAAATATGACATCATTACTTTAGACTTGAATTTACCCAAAAAAGATGGGATTCAGGTTGCCAAAGAAATTAGACAAATAACGCCAACTGTTCCAATTATCATGTTAACGGCGCGCGGTAGTGAATCTGATCAGGTTTTAGGATTAGAAGTAGGTGCTGATGACTATGTATCAAAGCCATTTAGTCCGATTGCCTTGATTGCGCGGATTAAAGCACTCCACCGTCGCGTTATGATGGAGGAGAGCAGCTTTAAGACTGATCAAGAAAGTCAAAATGAAGATTATGATGTCGTAACAGCACATATTAAGATTTCTAAATCAAGAAGAGAAGTCTTATTCGATGGTCATAATGTTAATACATTGACACCAAAGGAATTTGAATTGTTATATACAATGAGTCAAAAGCCGAAGCAAGTTTTTTCTAGAGAACAATTGCTTGAACTTATTTGGGGTTATGAGTATTATGGTGAAGAAAGAACCGTAGATGCTCACATCAAAAAATTGCGCCAAAAACTTGAAAAAGTTGGGCCACAAGTTATTCAGACTGTTTGGGGTGTTGGATATAAATTTGATGATTCACAAGTAGGAAAATAATGAAACTAATATATCAACATCTTTTAGGGCTATTTTTAATTATTGTTTCAACGGTATCAATCATCGGCTATGCCGAACTGGATTATGCCCGCAATCAAGCTTACATGCAGAATTTCCATCGAATGGAAGGCTATGCTCAATCGCTAGGGTCACTAGCAGCTAGCAATTCTCAAGATGGGACAGCACTGCTAAACAATCAATTTTTGAATCAATTGCAATATGTTTTGCGAGACGATGAAGTTCATATTCAAATTTTTGATGCAAACTCAGTTCAGATTTATCCCAATACCAATGGTGAGAAAATTAAACTCGCACCATCAGTATTCAAAATTCTGAAAAAAGGCAAGGAAATTAGAATTAAGAACAACAATACAGAGACTTCCTATATTGGTACAACCAAAAATGCTTATACAGGTGTACTCTTTCCTTGGTTCCATGGCAAAAAGCTAGTTGGCGTTGTTTGGATTGGTTCGACTGTTAGAAATGTTGAAAAGCCAATTCAAATGGCCAAGAAGAACTTGATCAATGCCTTGTTAGTCAGCTTGATTGTTGGGGTTATTTTGAGTTTGATTTTGGCATATTACTCAACAACCAAGATCAAAAAATTGTCACGAGCTACGCAAAAGGTTGCTCGAGGCGATTTTGATGTTCAGATTGATCACAAGAATCATGATGAAATTGATCAATTAGCCAGCAACTTCAACTATATGGTTCAAAAGCTTAAGCAATCAAGCGAAGAGATCAAGGCGCAGGAAAAACGCCGCGATAAGTTTATGGCTGACGTTGCACATGAAATGCGTACTCCACTGACTACAATTAATGGAATCTTAGAGGGATTGCAATATGATGCAATTCCTGAAGATTCTAAGCCTAAGTCGATTGAGTTGATGAATAAAGAGACTAAGAGACTTATTCGCTTAGTTAATGAAAATCTGGATTACGAGCGAATTCGTAGCAATAGCGTAAAATTGATCAAGACTAAGTTTGATGCTAGAGATCTATTGATCAATGTTAAAGATCAAATGCAACAAAATGCCAGCAAGGCCAATGATCAGTTGAAGCTAGAGATTCCTAAGAGCATTTTCGTTTATGCTGATCCAGATCGCTTCACGCAAATGATGGTAAATTTGATCCAAAATGCGATTCAATTCACCCATGATGGCGAAATTACCATTCGAGCTAAACGAGTATCTCACGGTGCTAAGTTCCAAGTTGAGGATACTGGAATTGGAATGACTGAGGAAGAGTCAAAGTACATTTTTGAACGCTTCTTCAAGGCCGATCCATCAAGAACCAAATCTGGTACAGGTGAATCAGGTTTAGGGTTAGCAATTGTATCTTCACTTGTTACGCAGCATGGCGGCGAAATTTATGTTGATTCGATTCCGCAGAAGGGATCTACTTTTACAATTATCCTTTATGATGAAGGACACGAAAAAAAGACTAAATAAAACATAAAAAGAGGACCTGGCCGATTTGGGCCAGATCCCTTTTTATGTTAATTACTTACTACTGCTTTTATCAGTAGATGACTTGGTATTTAATTTATTTTCTAAAACAGATGACGGAATCTGAGTTATTTCATCTTGGTGATTAATTAATTCAGGTGCATCCGTCTTGTACAAATTAGTAGTAGTTCGGTTGTGATTATGGCTATATAAGGAGCTTGAAGCCTTGCCTAATTGCTTGCGCAGTTCAACCATTTGTTGGTAGTTTGACATGTAATCATACTGAGTTGGATCAACAGGGATGAATCCTGCCGGAGTGTAGAAGCGAAGCAAATTATGATTATTGAGCAAATCAGAGTACTTCAAAGATAGTTGGGCTAATTTAGTTAGTTGAGCTATCTCGACTTTTTCTTCTTGAGTATAATTGACGATTTGTCGACCATTTTCACGGTTATAGACAGTTCCTTTAATGCCCTTATTACCAACGATTACGTATTTTTGGCTGACAATAGTTCCATTTCTAAAGACGACCCATTTTTTATATTTTGGCGATAATAAGTCATTGCCGAATTGAACATAGTTCTTATTGTGAATGCCAAGTAGGTGCAAAAGGGTAGGCAAGACATCGATTTCGCCAGCAACTTCCTGCTTGATGCCACCCTTTAAATTGGCTGAGTGGATCATAAATGGAACGCGCTGCATTTGGATATTGTTGTAGTTGTCCCAAGTATCAGCTCGTTCGCCAATAACGGGTGCTAAAGCCTGGTATTCGGAATTGCTTAAGCCGTAGTGGTCACCATAGATCACTATCATACTGTTTTTATATAGGCCAGATTTCTTTAGATAAGTGAAGAATTCTTTGATAGCTTGATCGAGATAATGGGCGGTTTGGAAATAATTATTGATGGTCTGATCGCTAGTATTGGTCGTCTTAAAACTTGGATCAAGATCTTCTTTATCCATGTCAAATGGAATATGGTTGGTAACCGTGATGTATTTTGCATAAAATGGCTGCTGCATTTGCTCCAAATATTTAATACTTTCTGAAAATAGCAGCTTATCTTTTAGGCCATAGCCAATTGCATCTTTATTCTGATTAGAGAAGTAATTCTTATCAAAGAAATAGTTGTAGCCCATATTCTTGTAGACTTCATTTCGATTCCAAAAAGTACCAACATTGCCGTGAAAGACTGCTGATGTGTAGCCATCCTGTTTTAGAATTTGCGGAGCCGCTTGGAAGGTATTTTCAGATCCCAAAGAAGTGAATAAAGAACCGTCAAAAATACCATAAGTACTGGTTTCTAACATGTTTTCTGCATCACTAGTTCGACCTAAACCAACTTGATGATAGAAGTTAGAAAGGGCTAGAGTGTGTTTGTTCTTATAGATTGAATTCAAAAATGGGGTAACTTCTTTGCCGTTAACCTTTAGATTGATCAAGAATTGTTGAAAACTTTCCAGGTGGATAATGATCACATTTTTGTTCTTTTCAATGCCAAAGTAGCGAGGATTAGCTGGAGCGTGATTTTCTTTGACGTAGGTCAATATCTTGTTTAAGTCAGAAGAATTGGCGTTGCGACTAACTTCAACTGTCTGCGCACTCTTGATGCCATCGTAGACGGTATAGGTGTTAAGCCCGAGATATTTGACCACGTAAGATCGATCAAAAGTATTTCTCAATAGCCGCGGACGGGATGATTCTGTCAAAAACATATTTAATCCTAGCAAAAATGCCCCAATCGAAGTTACGGCAAAAGAGTTAGAGATTCCGTAAGATTTTTGATCGATTTTGATTTTTTTAGCCAGCAGTAAAGCTACTATGACAATTAGATCCAGCCAAATGAATAAATCTGTTGGATGAAGCAAGGCAACGGAACTTTTTCCAAGGCCTGGCGCTACCTTGCTTACATTAGTCATAGTCTTAATCGTCAAAAAATCAGAAAATTGGCGATAATAGAGTACATTAGCAAATAACAAGGCAGTATTGGCAAAATCTAGCACAAGGGTAACAATATAAGAAACCACAGGCTTAGGGAAATAATAGCCAATGCTTAATAAAATGATGGATGCTCCAAATGGACTGGTCCACATGATGATGTGCTGATATGGATCGCTAAGTCCAAGATTGAAGTCAAAATAAGCCACCATCAAATATTTGAGCCAATATAGCAAAACTAAAAGGGTGAAAAAGCCCGGTCTAGTTTGGATAAAGGCAATTAGTTTTTGTCTTTTCAAGATTGTTTTTCTCCTTTGATAAGATAATTTTAAAGGTTATGATCAAGTAAAACAATTAAATTTGGAGAGTTAGCAATTTCTTATAAATTTGTAGCATACAAAATGGGTATAATAGTAATTATCATGTAGTAAAGGAAACTGCTTCAATGCTATTTTTAGGTCCAATTTACACCATCCTCGCTAGGAAATATGCCACCAGTATTAACCACTTCGCCTTGATCAAGCTGGGGATGTTAGCTTTAGACAAGACAATATTTTATTTTTTGATTTTTGCAGTTATTAGGCTGATTTGGCTGTTATGCATTAGACATCGTAGAACGGTAAAATCCGAAGCCAGCGTATGGCTATGGACATTTTATTTGATCTTTCTCTTTATGTTTACGACTTTTAGAAAATCATACTTCCCTTGGCAGCTAACTTTTTATTGGGATCGGCCACTGAGCGATATTAATCTGATTTTCTTCAAGGAAACTTGGAAAATGATCTATGCTCAAAGCAGCGTCGATTTTATTTACAATTTGTTTGGCAATATCTTATGCTTTATTCCGCTGGGAATATTGACGCCGATAGTTTTTTCAAAGCAGCAGACTTTATTGAGAGTCGTTTTGGCAGGGATGTTAATCTCAATCACGATTGAAGCCTTTCAATTTGTTTTGCTAACAGGGGTCACAGATATAGATGATGTTTTCTTCAATACCTGTGGGATGTTGCTGGGATATTTTATTTTTTGGATTTTTACAAGAAAGAAGCAAAGAAGCTAAACAAATTACAGTTTCTTTGTTTTTTTATTTATGTGCACTAGAATTTATCAGGTAAGATTGCTAAAATAGTCTTGTGAAATTAATAATTTTTATCTAGTTAGGAAGCAGATATATGAGTTTAATTAATTTTGATAGTAGTAAATTAGACGCATTTGTTCACGAAAATGAATTAAGCGAAATGCAAGCTATGGTTAACGCTGCTAACGCCGAATTGCAAGATGGCACTGGTGCAGGTAGCGATTTCCGTGGTTGGTTGAATTTGCCAGTTGATTACGACAAAGAAGAATTTGCAAGAATTAAGGCAGCTGCCAAGAAGATTCAAAGCGATTCAGAAGTTTTGATTTGTATTGGTATTGGTGGTTCGTACCTTGGTGCACAAGCAGCTATTGAATTCTTAAACAGCAACTTCTACGGCAAGGAAAAGACTGACATGCCATTTGTTGTTTTCTGTGGTAACTCACTTTCAGGTTCATACTTGTACGACTTGATCGAATGGGTAGGCGACCGCGACTTCAGTATCAACGTTATTTCTAAGTCAGGTACTACTACTGAACCATCAGTAGCATTCCGTATCTTCAAGGACAAGTTGATCAAGAAGTACGGTAAGGAAGAAGCTGCTAAGAGAATTTACGCAACTACTGACCGTCAAAAGGGTGCTTTGAAGACTGAAGCTGATGCTGAAGGTTACGAAGAATTCGTTGTTCCTGATGATGTTGGTGGTCGTTTCAGCGTTCTTTCAGCTGTTGGTTTGTTGCCAATCGCTGCTTCAGGTGCAGATATCGACGCTTTGATGAAGGGTGCTGCTGACGCTCGCGCAGATTACCAAGACACTGACTTGTCTAAGCAATCACCATTCCAATACGCTGCTTTGAGAAATATCTTATACCGTAAGGGTTACACTACTGAAATTGTTGAAAACTACGAACCAAGCCTTAGAATGTTTAGCGAATGGTGCAAGCAATTGATGGGTGAATCAGAAGGTAAGGACCAAAAGGGTATCTACCCATCAAGTGCAAACTTCACTACTGACTTGCACTCATTGGGTCAATACATCCAAGAAGGTTTGCGTAACTTGTTCGAAACAGTTATCCGCGTTGAAAACCCACGTCACGATGTAACTATCCCAGGTGATGAAAAGAACTTGGATCAATTGAACTTTTTGGAAGGCAAGAGCTTGAACTACGTAAACGACCGTGCATACGAAGGTGTAGTTTTGGCCCACACTGATGGTGGCGTACCAGTTATGACTGTTAACATTCCAGATCAAACTGAACACACTTTGGGTTACATGATTTACTTCTTCGAATTAGCAATTGCTATTTCAGGCTACCTTAACGGTATTAACCCATTCAACCAACCAGGTGTTGAAGCATACAAGCGTAACATGTTTGGTCTTTTGAACAAGCCAGGTTACGAAGACTTACACGATGACTTAGTAAGTCGTTTATAATAAAACAAATCATACTCAGTATAAGGAATGACTCTTATACATCCTAATATAGTTAGCAATAACTAAAGAAAGAGTAGAAACGGCATTTTTACCGCTTCTACTTTTTTATTTCAAAATAAATGGAGGAATTTGATGCAAAAAGAAAATGCAAAACATACTCTGGCAATAATTTCTGCTTCGATGATGTCATTTGTTGGAATCTTGACGGAAACTAGCTTGAATGTAACTTATCCAGCTTTGATGAAACAATTCAAGATAGATCTAAATACCGTGCAATGGACGACCACTGGCTATTTATTGACTATTGCGATAGTAATGGTTACGTCATCATTTTTGAATCGAAGAATTGAGACAAGAAAGCTATTCATAATTTCTGCTTTGGGATTTCTGATTGGATCGTTGATTAGTGCATTTGCCCCAAGCTTTAGCCTAGTTCTTTTAGGTAGAATTCTATCGGCAACTGGTGCAGGTATTTCGACGCCATTGATGTTTAACTTGATTGTAGAGATTATGCCTCAGAATAAGTGGGGAAGCTACATGGGGATTGCAGGTTTGGTAATTGCACTAGCGCCAACTTTAGGACCAACCTTTGGTGGTTTTGTTAGTTATTATCTTAACTGGAGATCTATTTTTCTGATTGCATCGCTTTTTGCAATAATTGTTTTGGTCTGCGGCCTGTTAGTTCTGGAAAATTACCGACCAGCAGAAAAAGTAAGATTCGATTGGCTCGGATTTGTTGTTTTGAGTCTAGCATTCATTACCTTAACTTTAGCGGCAAATCAAATTAGCAATGGATTTGAAGACTGGCAATTGTGGCTTTTTGTTATTATTTCCATCGCTTCTTTCATTACTTTTGTCAAATACGAAGCAAAAATTGACTCTCCTTTGATTAATTTGAGTGTTTTTTCAAATAAAGCTTTTAACTATGGACTGATGGCCTACTTCTTGTTGCAGTTTATCAACATCGGGATTAGTTTTGTTTTGCCTAACTATATTCAAATTGTCGACAAGCAAACTTCACTAGTTAGTGGACTAGCATTATTGCCTGGAAGCATTGCATCAGCTCTTTTAAATCCAGTCTTTGGTATGTTATATGACAGGTTTGGCGGCAAGTTGCCACTGTTTGGCGGTGCTACATTGATGCTGATAGGGACAGCATGTTTTTCAGTACTTGGTTCAAAATTAACTGTTGTGATAATTGTCATCTATTATACTTTTGTGTCATTTGGGCATAAGATGGCTTTCAGCAATACCATGGCAGAAATGCTGAAAAGACAAAGCAATTCGCTCAAATCAGATGCAACTGCTGTTGGCCAAACAGCCCAGCAATTAGCAGGATCATTAGGTACTGCAATTTTGGCAGCGATTATCAGTATCCATCAAGCAGGTGCTAATAATTACCAACTTGCAACGGCTAAGGGAAGTCAAATGGCTTTCATAATGACAGCTATTTTGGTTGTGATCATAATTTTCTGCTACTTCAAATTGTTTAATTACAAGAAAGAAAAAAATCATACTAAATAGTAGTTTGGAAAAATTTTTTGCTTATTTATAAAAATAACGAAAACTGATAAATAAAGCTTGATTCAATTCTTGACATCGTGTCAATAAATAACTTCAGGAAAACGCTTTCACGATTAATAAAAAGCGTTATAATAGCTTTAGATAAAGAAGCGGGGGTATTTTATTATGATGGTAGATAATTTGTTCTTGAAGTTCTTGTGGGTAGTAATTTATAGCTTTACTGCCTACTATACTTTTACTGGACAGATGATGTTAGCGATGTACTGGATGGCAGGTGGCATGTTCTTGCAATCTGTTATTGACTTGGTAGTAAGCTTAATTTCATCAGGATCAAAAAAATCTATGGAAAATCGGATGTAAGGTAGATTATAATAGTCATTGGATGAATGAATGTGAGAAAAAAGACGATTGAACACCAATCGTCTTTTTACCATTTATAGGAGTTTTCTTTAAGAAATGATTGAATGATTTTTTCGCGCATTGTTAGGAAAATTGTATTGATACCTGTAGGATGTACTCGGTTAGTCAATAAAATTAAACCAGATTGGCGATGTCGGTCTAGAATAATTAAAGTTCCAGTAAAGCCAGTATGTAGAATGATTGGATAGTGCAGATTAGGATCGAATCTTAAATCCCATCCCCAAGAGCGTGGCTTGAGATCTTGGCCTAGCTTGTTATCAAACAATAGACTAACGGTTTCTTGGCTAAAGGGGAGAATATCTTTGTCTAGGCCTAAAAATCCGCGGCTGACTTTGATGAGATCTTCAAGTGTTGAAAACAGACCAGCTGAACCGCAGTCGCTACCTAATTGTCTGGCCTTTGGATCATGGGCTAGGCCTTGTAAGACTTGATCATTTAATAAGGCAGTTGGAATGCATTTTTCTGGTTGGGGATGAAAAGTAGTATTAGCCAAGTTCATTGGCTTGATAACTTCTCGCATCGCTACATCTTGTACAGGCTGACCAAATATTTTTTTGATAACTAGTCCTAGCAGAATAAAATTCGTATCTGCATAGCGCATTTTGTGCTCGAACTCATCAGTAACTGGAAGATGCACGATTGCATCGATTAGCTCATCGTGATTTAATTCGTTTCTGTGAGGAATCCAGCCACGAATACCACTGGAGTGGGTGAGAAGGTGGGATAGACGAATAGGCGTATTGGCAAAACTAGGAATAAAGTCTGAAAGCTTTTCGGTGAAATTGAGTTTTCCTTGATCATAGAGCTTCAATAAGACATTTTCAGTTGCAATTACCTTGGTCAAGCTGGCTAAATCATATTGTGCAAAAGGACTTAGTTGAGTGATTTCAGGATAGATGCTGGCAAAGCCGACAGTTGAAGAGAAAATTTGGTCGCCATGAATGAAAGCGTAGTTCACACCAGGTACTACTCTTTCAGTAACCAGAGAGTCTATTAGATGTTGTGTCTCAAGATAATCAATCATATTTTCCAATCCTTTCAATGATACTCATTATAGTCGAAAACACTTGACAAGGCTATGAAATACTATCATAATAATTAATGTTGAATTTGCCCGTTGGTCAAATGGTTAAGACGCTACCCTCTCAAGGTGGAATTGCGAGTTCGATTCTCGTACGGGTGATTTATTGGGATATAGCCAAATTGGTAAGGCACAGGATTCTGGTTCCTGGATGTTTGGGTTCGAGCCCCAATATCCCAATTATAGTAATTTGCCGTAATGTGGGATAGCTTAAAAGCCCGACATTACGGCATTTTTGTTTTTTGCGATTACGTGGAATTAGCTGAAAATTTGTTTTTAGGGGTCCAAATTCGGGGACCAAATTTTTAAATTTGTTAGTTATCAATAATTTTATAAAATTGGTATACTGTATTATTTATTATAGCCTTAAAGCGCCTTAAAATGGTTAGATAAAGCATTTTACTTTACTTAGTACATTTTATTGTACTACCTTAAAGCATCCCTAACAGGGGTGCTTTTTTGCGTCCTGTATAATGTTAGCAGGGGGGAATAATTATCATGACAGTAAACGAAAAGAATACTATTTCAAATGTAAAATCATTTTTAACGGGGGACTTTTGGCATTATATCCAATTAGGCGGAATACGTCCGACAACGCTTAAAAGCGCTAATTTTGATGCAATAGCTACCAATACAAGCAATGTAAACGGGTTAGAAGAAAACGTAATAAACACGCTCGATAAGGCAGACAGAGCCCAATATATAGCAATTACAATTCTTTTAGCCTTGTACGATTGTTCCGACTTTGAATATCAGAAAAGAAAGACTATTTTATATAGTTTGTACATTCAGCAATTGACGCAGGAACAAACAGCAATTAAATTAAGCTTTTCAAATTACAAGCTAAGACAACAATTAAATCAGGGATGCATTGAATTTGCTGAACGTTTGAATTACTGGCGGATTAAACGGAATGTGTCAGAGTTACCAGACCTTTTAGAAGAAAATTAGCATATATCTTTACATTTTCTTTTTTAGGGTGTCCAATTTGTCCGGATAAAGCAAGTATTTTCTTTTTAATGTGTCCAATTTGTCCGGATAAAGCAAACATTTTCTTTTTTAGGGTGTCCAATTTGTCCGGATAAAGCAAGTATTTTCTTTTTAATGTGTCCAATTTGTCCGGATAAAGCAAACATTTTCTTTTTTAATGTGTTCAATTTGTAAGCACATAACTATTACAAGCTTTAAAAAACGCCTGTATTATAGCATTTTCGCCTATATTCGATTTTCTTCGATTGGTTTTTTAACTTGAAGTAAAACAAAAAGGGCTTTTAGCCCTCATATCCCTAATATTATTGCATCCCATGAACTGTATTTCGTGTGGGTAGTGAATTATAATTCCTAGTCGCTTTAAATAAAGCTTGATATAAAGCCATTTGTATTAGTTGATAGGGTTAACCAGTGCCCGACCCTCCAACAATAAATTACAGCCATGATGCGAAAAAACGCTTTTTATTTTTGCCCGACCGTTTATATCTCTGTATTTATTATTATCATAATAAATACTTTTGGTGGGGACAGTTAAACGCTCAAATATTTGACCCTACTTAAAAAACATTTCTATTCCTTGATAAATGATTCAATCTCTTTTACTATCTCTGTTTTGTTTGCATTGAATACCTTTAAAGCTAGTTCGGAATAATTGGCATCATATCCTTGATACTTTTCTAAATATTCCTTGTATTTTTTCTTTGTGTTCTTAGATAGCACGCTTATTAGTTCGGGATGCTCCGACAATCCTATAAATGCTATTTTCGCAGTACCTTTTAAATTATTGCTAGCATATTTAGGACGCTTGAAACATGTTAACATTCTTTTTACTTCATGGTCTAAATCCCTGTTTTTGGTGGTTAATTCTAGCCGTTCCCAACTGTAATAGCTTTTTGGTATGTCCTCCGCTTTATTGTTCGTGCGTTCTCTCAATTTGTTGTAATACCTGTATTGTCTATTAGATTTAGACGACCCGCAATAAATAGTTTCAACCTTACCACTGGTATTAGTTATTGTTGTTGTCTTCGTGCCTGTCTTATAAAATCTATAATGCATCCCTGCATCATTGAAATTAATGAAGTCAAATGCTAAATCGATTCTAGTAATTTTAGGCTTTATGAAGTAGGAGACAGCTTTTAAAATCTTTTCTTTATCTGATTTAGTGATATGATTAGACGTTCTTAGACTCCAAGTGTCTCTATACTCATTAGGTTGTATGCGTGCTTTTACATTTATATCGACTTTGTTAGTAATATGATTGATTTTCTTTTCTTGCAACTCTAAATTAAATACCTCTCTATTTACTGACTTAGCAATAACCCAACCAATAGAAGTTAATTCCTGTTTTGCTGAGCTTTTTAAAAATAGCCCTGTTATTGTGATCCAATCAATGGAAATATAGCAAATTTCTTCAAGGCTTTTTTGGTGGGGGTCAAATTTTGACCCTTTAACTGGGTTGTTACTATTCCAGCTGGAAATAATAAACTTGTTTTTTTCCATTTTTTGAACTATCCTATACTTGAATACTTTTAATAAACTTGCACATGTTCGTAAACAAATAAGCATCCCTTTTAGGGATGCTTTTCTATTGCTTAGAACTTACTTCATGACTTTTAAGCCATTCTAAAATGCTTTGTTTGCCGTAAAGTTTGCGCCCGTCAATAATTGCAACTGGCATCCCTAATGATACCCAATTTGTAACAGTTGATTCAGCAACGCCCAAAAACTTTGCTACCTCTTTTCTAGTTAGATAAGGTTTATTGTTTTCAATACCGCTTTTAATAGCATCTTTTACAATTGTTAGAACGTACTTTTTTAATTCTGTTTCTTCGTTTTTGTCTAGTTGAAATAGCATTATTTAAGCTCCTTCAATCCTTCATGTTTTATATAGCGTTTAACAGCTATGTTTGCCATTCTATAAAAACTTGTTCCGTCCTCTGATTCGACAAATGAATTATCTATCTCATACCATGAATAAAACTTATGTAAATCTAAATCATGAACAAAGAGACAAAACACCTCCGTTAAATCCAAGAATAGGGATGCATCACACTTCAAAATATAAGAGTTTAAAGGCTTTGAAACGCTTTTCTTAATTTTTAAATTGCTTGTATAATGCACATTTCCGTACTTATCGAAAATAATAAATTCCTTTTCTGTCTTTTCTACCATTGTTAAAAGTCCTTTTTTCTGATAGCCATTTTAAGGTGTGTGGGCTATAATCGTAACTGTAAAAAATTTATAAATATTATTGTTTAAAGCTCGTTACATTAGCCGTGTAACGGGCTTTTTTAGTGCTTGTAGCAATTCAATTGCTTTTATCAGGTGGCTTTTTTGTCGTTCCACACGTTAAAAGTTTAATTCCATATTCGGAATATTTAAGAGCGGTCTCCGTTTTGTTTCTCTCACGGTTTGCCCGTTGGTAACGATTAAAGAACTCCGCAAACTCTACAATATTAGCCGGCTTATAAATACCACTGTAATTAGGTTCTTGACTTGAACAAATAGCAATATTTTTGCGCCTTATTTGTTGAATTAGCGCAGTTATGCGCCTATATTCAACGCCTATTGTTTTTGCTAATTGCTTAGTATTTACAGCGTTCTTTTTTCCCGTAGGGATGATTTTATAAAGCGCCTTTTCTGATTTAGTGAGCTTTGTTATTTCATCCCTAAAACTGATAGGGGTAGGAGCTAGAAAATCAAATTCCATTTGAATTTTTTCTTTTTGTTCCTTGTGTTCTGCCTTCATTTATTTCACCTCGCTTACTGTAATTGGTGTGTATTGGTCAATAATCCAATTAGTAATTTTATTAACCGTTGTCGGGTTAAAGTTAGCATTATCAGTTACAAGCGCCTTTTTAGCAGTATAGACATTAACGCCTAGTTCTTTTGCTAATTCGGTTATAGTTAAATTCTTTTCACCTCGTAAACGTCTTAATGCAATTGCTTGTTTATTGCTAAGTTTCATTTTTTACACCTCCGTTAGATGTTTTTTACATTATAGAACACATTTTCAGCAAAAACAACAGCAAAGGTGTAACTTTTTGCTAGAAACTATGATACGATATTTTTAATAAAGGTGGTGAAAACATGAATAGAATAAAAGAAGCTAGAAAAGCAAAAAAAATAAGCCAAAAAAAGCTCGCTGAGTTAATAGGGACAACTCAACAAGCTATAAGCTTATATGAGAACGACAAACGGGAACCAAATGAAAATTCTTATTCCAAATTATCTAAAATACTTGATTCTAGTATAGATTATTTAAAAGGTAACACATACAGCAAAAAAGAATTACTAACTGTGTTTAATAATTCCTACTTGGATAAGAATTCAATGCTAAGACCTAAAATCATTTATTATTTAGACTTTATCAATGCAATTAAACCAGAACAATTATTTACAGCTGAGCAATTAGAAGAATTAACAGACAGCGTAAAAGATTACTGGCTTAAATATTTTGGTTTTATCTTTGATGCTAATTATAAAAAGGCTTTCGGGGTCGAACACCCTGAAAATTTTACAATTGATTTTGATACTATTAGCCGTTATAAGCTTACATTTGAATTCATGATTAAGATTAGTAAGGAAATTGAAAAAAATAGTAATGCATCCCTAATTAATATGCGATTTAACACAGAAGTTAAACCAGATATTAAGCAATGTTTGAATGTAGCAGATTTAATTACAACTTATGGAACTAAGAAGCAGGTTTTGGAGTTCAATAATAAGTTAGTTGATACCATTAATAGCTTTTCTAAATCACTTGAAGGGCTACCAGATAACCCAAATATTGACGCTGAAAAGGTTGAAAAGTATTTAGATTAGTAATGCATCCCTCATAGTAAAAAGTTTTTTCTAGCCATTTTAAGGTGTGTGGGCTATTAGAAGGGCTTTTAATTATGAAAGATGAAACAAAAATAGTTCCTTATAAGACAGGTAAAGGAAAACAACGTTTTATGTTTCGTCTTTACGTTGGTAAAGATGATAAGACGGGGGAGTCTATTAGAATTAAAAAAACTGGCTTTTTGACAGAGCAAGAAGCGCTTGAAAGTTTATTAGCCTTAAAATTGCAAGTGGTAAAGGGTGAATATGAACCAGTAAGAAGCAAAAATATGCAATTCAAAGACCTTTACGCAATGTGGCTTAAAAACTATAAGAACACGGTAAAAGAGAGCACATACGTAACAACTGTTAGATATTTCAACGATCACATTTTAAAACAGCTGGGCAATGTGTTTCTTGATAAGTTAACCGTTTTAAAGTGTCAACAAGCAGTTAATGAATGGTTTATTGAAGCTCCTAGAACTTATAAGCGTTTTTTGCGGTATGCATCCAATGTGCTAAATTATGGAATAGATATAGAAGTAATCGAAAAAAATCCAATGAGTAAAGTTGTTAGACCTAAAACGCCTAAAAACATAAATTCTTTTCATGACTTTTACTCAAAGGATGAATTAAAGAAGTTTCTAGAATGTGCTAAGAGCTATAATTTTAAATACTTTGTATTTTTTAGGCTTTTGGCATTTTCTGGGATGCGAAAAGGTGAGTGCCTAGCCCTCAAATGGTCAGATATTAGTTTTAAAAGTAATACTATCAATATTACTAAGTCGGTTACTACTGGCGAAAAGAACCGACTTTACTTATCAGACGGTAAAACAGCAAGCAGTATTAGACTAATAGACATGGACACGCAGACAATGAACTACTTGAAAGAGTGGCGGACTATTCAGCAAAAACAAATGTTACAGCTGGGATATAATTTTTTAAGCAAGAATAATTTTATTTTTGCTAATACTAACAATGGTATTACACAAGTTTCAAAGCCCGACCAATGGAACCGTGCAATATGTAAGGCTTACAATCTTAGAAGAATTAAAATACACGGGTTCAGGCATACGCACGCTTCATTACTTTTTGAAGCTGGTAGGACAATAAAAGAAGTTAGCGAACGGCTAGGACACGCAGACACCGCAACAACTTTAAATATTTATACCCACGTTACAAAAGACAAAAAGGGTGAAACAGCTGAAAAGTTTGCTGAATATGTGGGTTTTTAGGGTCAAGGGGTCCAAATTCGGGGACCAAATTTTTAATTTAACTCTTTAAACCTTGATATAACAACGATTTAAGGGGGCTTGGTATGATTCCCAATATCCCAATTATAGTAATTTGCCGTAATG
>NZ_CAKD01000025.1 GCF_000297025.1 Lactobacillus pasteurii DSM 23907 = CRBIP 24.76 | reverse complement strand
AGTTGAATGACGGCTCAACTAAGGTTATCATTAACTCAAAGGGAGACTTTGCCGGCGAAAGCGATGAACTTAAGGAGCTGGCAAAACTCATGAACGATGAAGAAGTAAGCTTGAATGAGCAGTTTATCTGGGCTCAGAATAGAGTTGACGAACTAAACAAGGACAGGAGGTCGAATATCGTGAGCTACGAAAGAAACAAAAACGAATGGTTAATCGAAGGCGAAGGTCAAGGAATACTTAAAGGTCGAGCCGAGGGGCTCACAAATTTGATCATTATCTTAGGTGAATCTGACTTTTCAGATGAGCAAATATTTGCCAAGGTTAAATCTAGATACGGTAAATACTTCACTGACGAACAGATCAAGCAGTTCATGGATGAAGCTAAGCTTGGCGTGTAAACGGAAAGGACGGGAGCAATCTCGTCTTTTCTTTTTGCCCTCAATGCAATTAGTCTATCTAAAATAACAAATCAAAATAATAAGCTATTAAAAATTGCACATTTAAAGTAATTTTACTTATTTTTGCTAATATATGTGCAATTTGCACATTAAAAGTAAAAAGTAATGTGTACATAAATATTTTATACAATAAGTTAGCTATTTTAGCGAAATCAAAGCATTATACGAACGTATAATAATTTTTGACAAATATACCCAATTCGTATAATTTTACACATTTTATTGATAAAAATAATAAAATAACTAACATTATTTTGTAAAGCATGATATACTATTGATTGTGATTTTTAGCCCTATACCAGGGCGTAGTAAAATGTTTTTTATTTTTAGGAGGTATTTATGAGTAATGCCAACCCGGCCTTAGCCGAGCTGACTAAATTTGACAATCTATGCAAGGAAGATCTTTTCGAATTAGTGGAGTATGGAAAGGATCAAAAGATCAATGCATTAGTTACGGTCAATAATAACTACCGAATGGACCGCAACGATACATTATTGTTGTTTGACTTCTGTAATAATCAGATTAAGCAGAAGTACAACACATTGATTGTTGATCTAAAGCAGAATCTGGTCCTTAGTACCCAGAAGACGCATATCCTCGTTAATAGGTTCCTGCATGAAGAAAGCCCCTGCGGTCGCTGGACTCAGGATTTAATTGCCAAGTCTCTAGGAATCACCAGACACCATACTGTATCTCTTGGCTACCGCTGCTTCTTCTCACTTCATGGCATGACCAAGCGCCACACAGATTGGGTTGCCCTTCATCACTGCAAGGATTACAACTATCAAGGCAAGAAGTTGACTTTTTCTGGTTTAAAAATAGGCGAAAAGCCTTTTGAAATTACTTATCATAATATCGACTCTAATATCAAACAACGTTTGCGCGATAGTATTCATCATAATTACGCCTTGAGATCAATCTTTGACGATTTTTGCTTGTCTTACCTTGCCCAGAAGAATAAACAAAAGACCCTACTAGATGATAAAGAGATTCTAAACGGCTTTAAACATCAACATGATAGTCTACTTCATGTAATTGAAGATATCTCCAACCTCGCTATTACGCGTAGCTGCCATCATATCTACGATGAAATCCAAATAGCCGAAGAAGATCTTACATATTACCTCCATAAAGTTAAACGCAACCAATCGATTAATTAGGATCGATTTTTTCTTGAAATATTTTTAAACGAAGTTCAACCTCGCTAAAGCCTAAGCTAGCTCAGTTCTTGCCTTAGACAGCTAATAGTCAAGTTTGCTGAATCTTGATATATTAGCGATACAGTGAAAGAACTTCGTTTTTTAGTTTGCAGATAATCTTGTTACTATAATGGAGCACAAGCGCTTGTGACAACTATTTAAAGGAAGTCACACAATGAAAAAAATCAGCAAAAAGAGTTTTTTGAAGGCATGGAATAATAAGAAGTTGGTCGCAGTGGCCTTGAAGCGGGCACATGTTTGGCCAAGTTGCCATTACTACGATGACTTAATGCAAGAGGGATTAATCAAGTACGCCGAAATGATCGAGCAGCATAGTCAGCTTGAGGAGAGCGAAGTTGATCGCTTGAGCTTCATGAAGGTTGTCTGGCATACGCAAGATAAGCTCCGCCAGATGCAGCGCAAGCAGGAGAAGGAGACGCAGGATGATGAGCTATTCAATGTCTTAGATCATGTTGATGAGGAGATGGCCTTCATCTTGCAAGATGCGATCTTGAATCTGGATGAACTTGAACGCAAGGTCTTGCTCAACAACATTCTGCAAGGCGAGAGTCTGAATCAGAGTGCCAAGGAGTATTCAATCTCCAAGAGTCAGCTCTACCGACTTAAAGATAAACTACTAGCAAAGCTGCGTAAATTATTAGGCTAAAAGAAAAGGCAAGCATAAACCACTAGTATGGTTTGCTTGCCTTTGTTGTTTGCACGCCTAGCTTAGCTTCGTCCATGAACTGCTTGAGCTCTGG
>NZ_CAKD01000026.1 GCF_000297025.1 Lactobacillus pasteurii DSM 23907 = CRBIP 24.76 | reverse complement strand
GAGAGCTAATGCCCTCAAAACTAAACAAAGTTTCTCAGTGTGCTTCCGTACCTTGCGGATTCTCTTAGTATCTCTACTCTCCTCCGCTTTGGCTTCCTTAGAAAGGAGGTGATCCAGCCGCAGGTTCTCCTACGGCTACCTTGTTACGACTTCACCCCAGTCATCTGCCCTGCCTTAGACGGCTCCCTCCTTACGGTTAGGCCACCGGCTTTGGGCGTTGCAGACTCCCATGGTGTGACGGGCGGTGTGTACAAGGCCCGGGAACGTATTCACCGCGGCGTGCTGATCCGCGATTACTAGCGATTCCAGCTTCGTGCAGTCGAGTTGCAGACTGCAGTCCGAACTGAGAACAGCTTTCAGAGATTTGCTTGCCTTCGCAGGCTCGCTGCTCGTTGTACTGCCCATTGTAGCACGTGTGTAGCCCAGGTCATAAGGGGCATGATGACTTGACGTCGTCCCCACCTTCCTCCGGTTTGTCACCGGCAGTCTCATTAGAGTGCCCAACTCAATGCTGGCAACTAATGACAAGGGTTGCGCTCGTTGCGGGACTTAACCCAACATCTCACGACACGAGCTGACGACAGCCATGCACCACCTGTCTTAGCGTCCCCGAAGGGAACTCCCAATCTCTTGGGATTGCGCTAGATGTCAAGACCTGGTAAGGTTCTTCGCGTTGCTTCGAATTAAACCACATGCTCCACCGCTTGTGCGGGCCCCCGTCAATTCCTTTGAGTTTCAACCTTGCGGTCGTACTCCCCAGGCGGAGTGCTTAATGCGTTAGCTGCAGCACTGAGAGGCGGAAACCTCCCAACACTTAGCACTCATCGTTTACGGCATGGACTACCAGGGTATCTAATCCTGTTCGCTACCCATGCTTTCGAGCCTCAGCGTCAGTTGCAGACCAGAGAGCCGCTTTCGCCACTGGTGTTCTTCCATATATCTACGCATTCCACCGCTACACATGGAGTTCCACTCTCCTCTTCTGCACTCAAGAAAGACAGTTTCCGATGCAGTTCCTCGGTTGAGCCGAGGGCTTTCACATCAGACTTATCTTTCCGCCTGCGCTCGCTTTACGCCCAATAAATCCGGACAACGCTTGCCACCTACGTATTACCGCGGCTGCTGGCACGTAGTTAGCCGTGACTTTCTGGTTGATTACCGTCAAATAAAGATCAGTTACTCTCTCTATCTTTCTTCACCAACAACAGAGCTTTACGATCCGAAAACCTTCTTCACTCACGCGGCGTTGCTCCATCAGACTTTCGTCCATTGTGGAAGATTCCCTACTGCTGCCTCCCGTAGGAGTTTGGGCCGTGTCTCAGTCCCAATGTGGCCGATCAGTCTCTCAACTCGGCTATGCATCAATGCCTTGGTAGGCCTTTACCCTACCAACTAGCTAATGCACCGCGGGTCCATCCTTTAGCGACAGCTTGCGCCGCCTTTCAAGCTCTAGCCATGCAGCTAGAGTTGTTATCCGGTATTAGCACCTGTTTCCAAATGGTATCCCAGACTTAAGGGCAGGTTACCCACGTGTTACTCACCCATCCGCCGCTAGCTTGTATCTATGTCCGTTCCGAAGAACTTCTATAGGCAAGCTCGCTCGACTTGCATGTATTAGGCACGCCGCCAGCGTTCGTCCTGAGCCAGGATCAAACTCTCATTTTTTATAAAATAATAGTTCTTTAAGATCTTTGTCTCAAAATTTATTGCTTGCGAATTGACTTCGCTTATTTTTTGTTTGGGTTGTTACACCCGCACACTTTTAGCGAAACTTTGTTCAGTTTTCAAAGTACTAGCTCGTCTGCTTTGTAGCAGACCGCTTTTTTATTTTAGCAGATGTCTTCTTGCCTGTCAAGAAGTTTTTTCATCCCGCCGATCGAGCTCTTTGTCTTGCGCCCGACGACAGTTAAATATATTACTCGCTTGTCTTCCCTTTTGCAAGTCTTTTTTTCAACTTTTTTCAATCCCTCTCCCCCAACCCTTGATAGACTGGGATTTGTTGAGATAAAAAATAGAAAGAATTCTACGAATTCTTTCTATTCCACTTCTTACTTTCGACTCCTAATGCAGTTCCATACATAATGTATTGATACATGTCGAGTGGCCTTTCCTCAAAATCATGCTTCACCCAACTATAAATTTGTTCGAATATTACTTCAACGGATGCATTAAAAATTTTAAAGTGACATTTTTCATAAGTTTGGAAAATTTCTTCTAGTCTGTCGCGAAATTCTCTCTTTAGCATCGGCTTGATCGTTTCCCAATCTTTTTTCTTTATATTCTGTCGAATTGAAATGTAGCAATTGCGATCTTCATATATCGACTTTAATGCTCGGTCGATTATTCGTGCAAAATCTTCTCCAGGATGTGCCTGTTTGAAATGAATGTCTATGCTAGCGAGCAACACTTCAGAAAGCATGCTCGGAATTGAACCATATCGGTGGTAAATCGTTCCTCTAGCACAACCGCAGATGCCTGCTACCCTTTCATAAGTAACTTTTTCAATAACTTCTTTGCACATACTGCTTCGCAATTTATAATGATACATCGATCATCCTCTTTCTATTTTACGGTATATATTATATATACCTATATTTTAAAATGACTCATACGTCATATATGAGAACTAATTTATCAAGCTTTTTGCAATTTAGCAAGCACAAAATAATTTTATAACGCTTAAAAAATATAGTTAATGTTTATAAAAGCTTATGTATCAAGACTTTAGGCAAAATAAAAAAACAATACAGATTGTATTGTTTTACATTTTATATTTTCGTTGTAGTTCACGGTCTTGGTCTCGTTTCTTGATTGCATCCCTTTTATCGTACATTTTTTTACCTTGACCAACACCAATTAGAACCTTTGCGAATCCTTTTTTCAAATAGACTTTCAAAGGTACAATGGTGGTTCCTCGCTCTTGAACAGCTTTTGCCAATTTTTGGATTTCCTTTTTATGCAAAAGTAACCTGCGCGAGCGCAGAGGTTCATGATTATAGCGATTACCTTGTTTGTATTCGCTAATATGCACGTTTTCTAGAAATGCAGAATTATTCCTAATTTGGACATAGCCATCCCGCAAATTAATTCTTCTTGCTCTAACAGACTTTATCTCGGTTCCTGTCAAAGCAATCCCTGCTTCATAAGTGTCCTTAATAAAGTAATCATGGCCAGCTTTCTTGTTTTGAGCTAGCAGATTTTCGTTATTTTCCTTTTTCATGATATCCAGTCCTAGCGTTTAAATCCACGACCACGATCATTTCTACGTCCACGATAAGGCTTATTTCCACGATCATGGCCTCTACCATTGTTTGATCGTCCGCCTGCTCTGAAACGATTATTTTGGCCACGGTCATTATGAGTTGACTTAGGTGCATTTGGATCATAGATTGCAAAATCCAGTTGATGTTGATCAACATTTGCATTGATTAGGGTAACTTCAATTGGCATTCCAATCTTAAATTGACGGTGAGTACCTCGACCAGTTAAAGTCAAGGTCTTTTCGTCAAAGCTATAGAAATCATCGTCCAAATTGGTGATATGGATTAATCCTTCTACAGTATTTGGCAATTGAATAAACATTCCAAAGCTAGTAACAGATGAAACTACGGCACTGAAGTGTTCTCCGACTTGGTCAGCCATGAATTCTGTCATCTTCAAATCGTTAACTGCACGCTCAGTGTCGATTGAACGTCTTTCTTGAGTTGAAGTTTGTTCTGCTACTTCTGGCAAAAGGCTGCCAAAATGTTCTTGCTCTGCATCCCCCATGCCAAAATCAGCATAGTCATGAATCATGCGGTGAACCATTAAGTCAGAATATCTTCTGATTGGCGAAGTGAAGTGAGTGTAGTACTTAGCTGCTAAACCAAAGTGACCAAGTGGATCTTCAGAATAGTGAGCTTGCTTCAAACTACGCAACATGATTGTTTGAACTACGGCTTCTTCAGGCGTATTCAAAGTCTTAGTTACAACCTTTTGCAAATCAATTGGTTTAACGTTATTTGGATCCGCAGTAATATTTAAGCCAAAAGCTGAACAGAACTCAAAGAAGCTCTTGATTCTTTCGCCATCTGGCGTTTCGTGAACGCGGTACAAGAATGGGACATGCTTGCGGTAATAGTCTTCAGCTACTGTTTCATTGGCAATCAACATAAATGATTCGATCATCTTTTCAGCAATACCACGTTCATGCAAAACAATATCTACTGGCTTGCCCTTTTCGTCAACGATAATCTTAGCTTCTGGTTCTTCAAAATCAATTGCCCCACGTTCATGACGCTTTTGATACAAAGCATCGTGCAATGAAGCCATATCCTTAAGCATATCTGCCAATTCAAAGTACTTATCTTCTAGGCCTTCCATGTCGCCAGCTAAAACGCGATTTACTTTGTTATAAGTCATACGGCCATGGCTGCGCATTACAGAAGGATAGATCTTATATCCAACTCTGTCGCCGGCTGGAGTAATTTCCATATCGCATGACAATACTAGTCTTTCTACGCCTTCATTCAATGAACAAATACCGTTTGAAAGTCTAAAAGGCAACATTGGAATTACTCGGTCCACTAAATAAGTACTGTTTCCGCGTTCAAAAGCTTCTCGGTCAAGTGGAGTTCCTTGCTTAACATAGTGAGCTACGTCTGCGATGTGAACACCTAGATGGTAATTTCCGTTAGGCAATTTCCATAATACTACCGCATCATCGAAGTCCTTAGAATCATCCCCATCAATGGTTACAGCTGGTTGATCAGTTATGTCAATTCGACCCTTTTTATCTTCTTCAGTTACATGATCAGGAATTGAATTAGCCTGCTTCATAGCTTCTTCTGGCCAATCAACTCGAATATCATGTTCAGAAACAATCGACATAATATCTACGCCAGGATCATTCTTATTACCGATAATTTCGATAACTGATCCAGTCATTGAATCTGGATTATCGGCATTTGGATAATTCTTGATGCTTACCTTTACCATGTCTCCCATTTGAGGAGTTAAGCCATTATCTGCAACATAAACGCGGTAATTGTGAATCTTTTTGTTGTTGCTAATGGCATAGCCAAGAAAATGACTCAACTTAACTTGGTCATCTGGCAATGGAGTAAATTCACCAACAATGGTATCTAATCCACGTTCAAGAATTTCAATTACTTCACCATCGGCACTTCTATTATTCCAAGGATTGCCACCAACAGTGATCTTTACCTTAACTCTGTCGCCATTTACTGCATAATTAGTGTAGTCACGAGGAATAAAAATATCGTCAGCATCCTCGTCATCTAACTTAACAAAACCAAAGCCCTTATCATTGGCTCTAAACAATCCTTCAACAATCGTATTTTCCAAAGCTAACTGATATTGACCTTTGCCATCAGTAATGATCTTCTTTTCATGTTCAAGAAATGACAAAGCCTTGATTAATTCTGTAAAACTGCCCAAACGTTCCCGTCTTGCAATTCTTTCAAGTTGATCTACTCGAAATTTCTTAGGTGGATTTTGGCGAAAAATTTCCAAAACTCCGGCCAAAACTTTTTCATTTTGTGCCATTAGCTAATTCTCCATTCTTACTAAAAATATTAAAAAAACCTCCCAGTCGCAATTTATCGATCGGGGGGTTAGTAGTTATTATCTATTTTGATGACATGTAAGCTAAAACAATTGCCAACACGAAAAATAAAACTAACAAAACAGAAGTAACTTTTTCCATAAACGCTTCAAATCCACGTTTCTTTGATTGGCCACTGAATACTGCGCCGCCAGAAAGTGCATTTAATGCATCCTGTTGTTTTTGCGGCTGCATCATTGTTGCAATAATAATTAAAATAGAAACAATGATTAATAAAGTCATAAATATATTGTACAATGCGCTGCCTCCAATATCTGATACGTTACTGAACAATTTTATCACAAAAAATAAATTTTTGCAGTTTATTTTTTATCTAACTCAGGTGCATCAGTCTTAAACTTTGATTCTGTAGATTTCTTTTTATTATTATACCAAAGAGAAGTCTTAGATTTGGACGAATCGAGCTTTTTTAGAGCCTTTTCTTTGTTATAGTCATAATCTTTGACGTCAACCTTTTTAAACCATTTTGGCTTATAGAATCGCAAAAGATTGCCATTGATTACACGATCTGATAATGATAGCTCTGTAGTTACCAAGTTAGAAATTGAAGTCAATTCATTCTTAACCTTTTTGTCAGGCTTGGTAATCTCTTGACCTGTCTTAGTATCGTAATAATCACCGGATACTTTGGCATATTTCGGTGTGATAAAGTCACCATTTCGCTGGGCAACAATTTGTGGATTCTTCTTGCTTAACAAGTCGTGTCCAAATTGAATCGTATTTTTGTCGTTAACTCCTAGCAAATTGAGCAAGGTTGGTAAAACGTCGATTTCTCCGCCATAAGTATGGTCGATCTTTCCCTTTAATCCGCGCATATGGAACATCAATGGAACTCTTTGGAAATTCAAGTTATCAAAGTCGTTGAAACTACCCTTGCCCAGTAGTTCTGCTGATGCCTTATGATGGTTGCCAGAGATTCCATAGTGGTCGCCATAAAAGACTAACAAAGTATTCTTATCTAATCCAGTCTTCTTCATCCAGGCCATCAATTCACCAATTGCTTGGTCCAAGTAATGAGCGGTCTGGACATAGCCGTCAACCGTTTCATCGCCAGTATCTGTCTTATCGATCGACTGATTTTTCTTATCTAATTGATAAGGATAGTGGTTAGTGACAGTGATCATCTTAAGATAAAACGGTTGTGGCAATTTTTCGATATATTTAACGGATTGTTTGAAGAACAATTTATCCTTCAACCCATATCCAATGTAGTAGCCTGGCTTATTTTCATAATAACTCAAAGGCATGAAATATTGATAGCCAAAGGACTTGTAGGCATTATTTCTATTCCAAAATGAGCCTTCGCCCCCGTGCATTACAGCGGTAGTATAGCCACCTTCTTGTGACAAAATTGCCGGTGCACTTTCAAAGGTATTAGAAGTACCATAGCTAGACATAGCTGAACCAGATTGCAGACCGAACAATGAATTTTCTAACATCAATTCCGCATCTGAAGTTTTACCTTGTCCAACTTGGTTAAAGAAGTTGTCAAAGCTGATCGTATTTTTTGACCTGAAAATCTTATTCAGATTTGGCGTTACAGCCTTTCCCTTCCACTTGTAGCCAATTAAAAACTGCTGGAAACTTTCCAAGTGGATGACCAACACATTCTTTCCTTTGGCAACTCCATGGTAAGTCTTGCCAGGAGTGACATAATGCGCTTTTAAAAATTTCTGAACCGACTTCAAATCTGACACATTGGCATTAGCCATCTGAGCACTAGTTTGAGCGGTTTTTACTCCATCATAAAGCGCGTATTCGTTAATTCCCAAATACTTAACGATATAATTATTGTCAAAAGTTCTTGTAAGTAGTCCTGATCTGTCTTTTTGAGCCATCATCAAGTCCAGTCCCATCAAACTGATAGCCAAAACTTCAATTAAAGTTGTAAACTTCAACTTCAGCGGACGAACATCGATTCTAACAACCTTCGTTATCAGCAAAATCAAAACGATTGCCACATCGATAAATGCCAAAAAGTCAGTTGGAAGAGTTATTCCAACTATACTCTTGCCTAAATTATCAGAAGTTGAGCCGGAAGTCTTGATAATCGCGAATGATAAAAAGTTAGAAAATTCGCGATAATACAAAATATTCGAAAATAGCCACAGACTCAGCAAAAAGTCAATTATAACCGTAATCCAATACGACTTTCGCCCTTTAAAAAATAGTCCTATACCAAGCAAAAGCATCCCCGCTGGGATTGGATTGAACAACAATAAAAATTGCTGCATTGGTCCAACTGCACCTAGACTAAATTTTGTCTGATATATAAAATACGTCTTTAGCCAAAATAATACCAATACAATGGTGAAAAAGCCTAACTTGTCATGAGTCAGCCATCGTAGAAAAGACTTAGTATGTGCCATCATATTCTCCTCTCATCACGCTAACTAATATTACTACGCTCTGGCTGTAGTTACATCATTCTTTTGCAATCTTAATTAATTTTTGAACTTGAAATCTTCTTCGGCTTAATTGACCAGCCAAAAATTCCCAGAATTATTCCAAAGAAATAAGTAGCTAGTCGCCATAAAAACATCCCCAGCACTAAAGTTCCGCTTGATGAGATAAAGGTTGAAAACAGAGTTTGAAAACTGTATTCTGCCCCGCCACTTGCACCTGGAATAGGCACAATAGCCATGATCATAGTAATCATGATATTCATCTGTGTTACTTCTAGCCATGATGCATGAACGTTCAATGCTAGCAGAACTACATATGGAATTGAATAGAACAACAACAATTGCAAAATCGTCAAAAACGTTACCTTCAACAGTTTTTGCTTTTCATTTTTCAATTTTCTACTTTCGCCATAGAAAGTATCAATTTTGCTGATGGCATTTTCTTGCCACTTGTCGACTTTTTCAGCCGGAAAAATCTTGCGCAAAATTTTCATCAAAAAAATAGTAGCTGACTTGGTAAAGTTGTAGGCAAACATTATTGCTAATAAAAACAAAGTCGAAACTACGTGAATCAACAAGCCAATTACAATAAAAATTGCCAAGGTTGAAAATTTTGTTTTCACCAAATGAAAGCCCGTTGCAATCGTTGAAACATAAGCCAAAAATACGCATATCTGATAGACAATGAACTTCATCAATAATAAAGAAGTCGCTCTGCCGCCTTCAATTCCCATTTGAATCATTGCAGTTAATTGAGCAGGTTGGCCTCCAGTCGACATTGGAGTTATCGCGTTGAATAGAGTTTGAATGATCGGAATCCGAAAGAAAGACCAGAAGCCTCTTTTCGGTTCGCCTTTTCTTTTGGCTAATACTGATAAAATTAGCGCCTCACAAGTATAGGAAAGAAGCATCATTACAAAGATCAATCCGAAAAAGCTCCAATTCATCGAACTAGCTGCATGAATTATTTGTTTAAACGGAGTTGCCTTTAGATCAATATATAAAATCGCCACACTAATTGCTAAGACAATCGTGATACTCCACAAATTTTTCTTATTCATTAGTGGATCTGACCCATTCTCTTTCCAATTTGATATTGTTCATGATAGAAATCGCGCCAGATATCCGTAAGGTGCTCTTCTGAATACTCATTGCTTGCTTCAATTGATAAGCTGCCATATTTTTTCAATAATTCTTGATTGTTGATAGCTGCTCTTAATTGCTGATTAAGTTCATCAAAATCAGCTCCGCTCATGTAGTAGCCATCGATAATTGCTTTATAGAGATCCAAATTACGAAGCAATACAGGAGTTCCGCAACTGAAAGCTTCTAAAACTGACATTGGAAAAAGTTCATCAAATGATGGAAGCAAGAATAAATCTGCAATATTCAAGTAATTAACGAGTTCTTGGCGATCAATAATTCCAGTAAAAAGCAAATTCTTTGGTCCATGATCAACTAATTCTTTGTAGTGGTCATAGCCATCGGTAATTTTTCCAAATGAAAATCCACCTGCCCAAATAAATTGTACTTCTGGATTAGCTTCAGCTAACTTGGCGAAATCATCAACGCCCTTGCGTTCTTGAATCTGACCATCACCAAAAACTACAAACTTGTCATGAGCTATCCCCAATTTATTTCTAAAAGCATTCTTTTCAGCCAAACTTTGTGGATAAAACACTTCTTTAGAAACAAAGTTAGGGATGTACTTGACCTTGCCCGCATCAATGCCGTAGTCAACCAACTTATTGATAAAAATTGGATTAACCACCACGATTTGATCCATGCGCTTATAGAAGTCGACTACGTAGTTATAGAATACATTTTTGGCAAAACCTGGCAATTTGATTGAACCTTCCAAAGTATCAGGCAAAAAGTGAACGTAGCCAATCTTTCTACCTCTTGCCGGTGAGAAACTATTGGCATAATAAGTAGGATTGATTGTGTGATAGTGAGTCAAATCGCTAGTTCCGTACTTATTGATAGTCATATAGAAGTCTTGATAAAGATTTTTTCGCATTAAGTTGATTAATTCGTTGTAAGCTGATCCTACCCCTTGTCCTTTAACAGAATCGGCTTGGGAAAACATATTAATTCTGATCATATAAATCCTCTTCTTGATTTTCTTGATAATTATTAATCGCAAATTGATAGAAATCGTGTACTCTCTTAGCAAAATTATCAGCTGAAATTTGTTTTAGCTTGTTCTCTAGCAGATCCTGAGGTACTTCTGCAGAATCCTTTTTCAAATAAAACAAAATATCTTCTAGCATTTCTTTTTGAGAAGTAAATACCCTACCCAAGTTTTCATTATCAAAAACATTTTCAGTGTAATCTGTATCGTAAACTACACATTTGCGACCAGCAGCCAAAGCCTCGATGTATGTTAATCCCTGAGTTTCAGTGTCGCTGGCAGAAACAAACAGATCGGCCATTCGATAGTAATTGCCGACATCTGCATGATCGACATCTCCGGCAAAAATCACATAATCCTCAAGAGTCAATCTTTCAACCTGACTCTTAAGAATATCAACATCTGGTCCATCACCGGCAATAACCAACTTAACGTTTGGAATCTCATCGATGATATGTGGCATAGCATTGAGAATATGATCAATCTTTTTCTCAGCAGCAATTCTACTCAAAGTTAGAATTACCTTTTGATCCTCAGAAATTCCCAAATCCTTGCGAACATCTCGATAATTATCGCTATTTATACTATCGATATCTACACCCGTAGGGATAACATCGATTGGAATATTGACATCATAGCGATTAAGCAGATCTTTAACCCGCATGCTAGGTGCAATTACACCATCCATATTTTTAAGGTAGCTTTTGGTAAATTGCTTAACATGGTAGGGTCTAAGCAAATGCCCATTCAAGACATAATGCAGATAATCTTCATACATCGTATGGTAAGTATGAATTGCTGGAATTTTTAATTGATGGGCAACATATTTTCCAATCATTCCCAAAGCAAATTCTGTCTGAGTATGAACTACATCCAGTTGAACTTCTTTAGCAACCTTGGTCGCCTCAAAAAAGCCTCTAAAAGCAACTCTACGATCAGTAAATGAAATAAAAGGAACAGAGCTAAATCTGAAAATATTTGGTTCGATTTTCCCCTTCTCCAAATGTGGATCGGTTGTCGTGAAAATAAAGACATTATGGCCTTGCTTTTCTAGAGCATTCTTCAGTGTTTGAATTGATGTTGCTACCCCACTAACTTGTGGAAAGTAGGTATCAGTAAAAATCCCTATATTCATATATAAGCCTCCATTTAGCATTATAAATTCAAGACAGAATACTTGCAATTCTACGGATGCATTTATTGAACTATGTATATTAATAAAAAAAGACCTAGCTTTTACTAGGTCTTTTTATCAAATAGCGGTGATCGGGGTCGAACCGATACGTCCTAATGGACACCAGATTTTGAGTCTGACGCGTCTGCCAATTCCGCCACACCGCCATAATATTAACAATTTATACCTGACTTTGGTCAAGTGAAGGCGGGGATCGGATTCGAACCGACGATTAAGGTTTTGCAGACCTCTGCCTTACCACTTGGCTACACCGCCACAGTATTAAGATAAACAATTGGGATAACTGGATTCGAACCAGTGCATGTTAGAGTCAAAGTCTAATGCCTTACCACTTGGCTATATCCCAATGTTAGGGCGGAATATGGGGATCGAACCCATGTATGCCGGATCCACAAACCGGTGTGTTAACCACTTCACCAATTCCGCCATGAAGTTTTAAACAGGGACAGTAGGAATTGAACCCACATTAGCGGTTTTGGAGACCGATGTACTACCATTATACGATGTCCCTATTAAAAATGGAGGAGGGTGGATTCGAACCGCCGAACTCAGAGAGAACGATTTTACAGACCGTCGCGTTTAGCCACTTCGCTACTCCTCCGTATGGATGGCGCGGGACGGAATCGAACCGCCGACACAAGGAGCTTCAATCCTTTGCTCTACCAACTGAGCTACCGAGCCATCTTACGGTCCATGCGGGATTTGAACCCGCGATCTCCTCCGTGACAGGGAGGCGAGATAGACCACTACTCCAATGGACCATATTGCGGGAGCTGGATTTGAACCAACGACCTTCGGGTTATGAGCCCGACGAGCTACCAGACTGCTCCATCCCGCGATGAAGTAAGGAGGATGTGGGATTTGAACCCACGCACGAGCAGAACCCGCCTGACGGTTTTCAAGACCGTTCCCTTAAGCCACTTGGGTAATCCTCCATAGTGTTTTAAAAAAATATAAAGCCTTATAAGGCTATGACCCGTACGGGATTTGAACCCATGTTACAGCCGTGAAAGGGCTGTGTCTTAACCACTTGACCAACGGGTCATG
>NZ_CAKD01000027.1 GCF_000297025.1 Lactobacillus pasteurii DSM 23907 = CRBIP 24.76 | reverse complement strand
CCTGTTGCTGCTTCTGTTGTTAATACTACTTTTGCTGATTCAACATACACTGTAATTAACGCAAGCGATGGTGCAAGCACTCCAGCTATTAAGACTGATGTTAAGGTATCTACTAACCTTTCAGCTATCGCTGCTGTAGTAGATAAGACTAATACTACTGATACTATCCCAGGTAGCCTTACTGGTACTATCTCAGCTACTTACAACGGTACTACTTACACTGGTAACTTAGAAAGCGCTACTAACAACGCTAAAATCGAGGATAGTTCAAAACAAGTTGTTCAAGCTAAGGATTTAGTTGCTGGTAAAGCATATACTGTAACCATCGAGAACGTATCATTCAACTTTGGTACTGCTAACGCTAACAAGGATGTTGTTATCGGTTCAGACAACACTGATGCTAAGTTCACTGTAGGTGAACTTAAAGTTGGCGATAAAGTTGTTCAACAAAAAGTATCAGATCCAGCTTCAACTGTTACTGTTCACACTGACCAAAACGGTGTTGCAAAACTTGCTTCTGTTGTAGTTTCAAACGTATACGCTATCGATACTACTAACAACAGCGTAATTAGTTTCTACGACACCACTACTGGTGCTCTTGTAACTACTGGTGCTGTATCAGTTAACGCTGATAATCAAGGTCAACTTAACGTAAGAACTGTTGCCTCAGCTCTTAAAGCTAAGTACTTTGCTGCTAGATACGAAGACCAGAAATTACATGTTAAGACTGATACCGACTTTGAGGGTGCTGTTCGTTCAGCTTTGACTGCTGCTAACATTTCAGTTGACGCAGCTGGCTACTTCAAGGCTCCACAAAGCCTTAACGTAACTTTGACTGCTAAGTCAACTGTTAACGGTAAGGTTGCTACTTTACCAGTTGTAGTAACTGTTCCTAATGCTGCAGTTCCAGCAGAAGTAACTACTACTAAAAATATCATGCACGTAGCTAAGATCTACGACAAGGATGGTAAGGCAACTTCAGAAGCTTCACTTCACGCATACGACTCAGTTACAGTAGTAAAAGATCCTGTAACTATCAACGGTGCTAAGTACTTCAAGCTTGCTGGCAAGGACCAATACGTAAAGTTTGGTAACATTGAAGGTACTTCACGTACTTTGAGCCACAACTCATACGTATACAAGAACACTGGCAAGGCAACTACTGTTAAGTCAGGCAAGAAGACTGTTAAGAAGTTGTTGAAGAAGGGTTCTTCAGTAACTACTTTCGGTTCAGCATTCAACATCAACGGTCACAAGATGTACAGAATCGGCAAGAACCAATACGTTAAGGTTGCTAACTTTTAATAGATAGCTAGCGCTAGAGAAAAAAGGCGAGAGAAATCTCGTCTTTTTTTGTGC
>NZ_CAKD01000028.1 GCF_000297025.1 Lactobacillus pasteurii DSM 23907 = CRBIP 24.76 | reverse complement strand
GAGAGCTAATGCCCTCAAAACTAAACAAAGTTTCTCAGTGTGCTTCCGTACCTTGCGGATTCTCTTAGTATCTCTACTCTCCTCCGCTTTGGCTTCCTTAGAAAGGAGGTGATCCAGCCGCAGGTTCTCCTACGGCTACCTTGTTACGACTTCACCCCAGTCATCTGCCCTGCCTTAGACGGCTCCCTCCTTACGGTTAGGCCACCGGCTTTGGGCGTTGCAGACTCCCATGGTGTGACGGGCGGTGTGTACAAGGCCCGGGAACGTATTCACCGCGGCGTGCTGATCCGCGATTACTAGCGATTCCAGCTTCGTGCAGTCGAGTTGCAGACTGCAGTCCGAACTGAGAACAGCTTTCAGAGATTTGCTTGCCTTCGCAGGCTCGCTGCTCGTTGTACTGCCCATTGTAGCACGTGTGTAGCCCAGGTCATAAGGGGCATGATGACTTGACGTCGTCCCCACCTTCCTCCGGTTTGTCACCGGCAGTCTCATTAGAGTGCCCAACTCAATGCTGGCAACTAATGACAAGGGTTGCGCTCGTTGCGGGACTTAACCCAACATCTCACGACACGAGCTGACGACAGCCATGCACCACCTGTCTTAGCGTCCCCGAAGGGAACTCCCAATCTCTTGGGATTGCGCTAGATGTCAAGACCTGGTAAGGTTCTTCGCGTTGCTTCGAATTAAACCACATGCTCCACCGCTTGTGCGGGCCCCCGTCAATTCCTTTGAGTTTCAACCTTGCGGTCGTACTCCCCAGGCGGAGTGCTTAATGCGTTAGCTGCAGCACTGAGAGGCGGAAACCTCCCAACACTTAGCACTCATCGTTTACGGCATGGACTACCAGGGTATCTAATCCTGTTCGCTACCCATGCTTTCGAGCCTCAGCGTCAGTTGCAGACCAGAGAGCCGCTTTCGCCACTGGTGTTCTTCCATATATCTACGCATTCCACCGCTACACATGGAGTTCCACTCTCCTCTTCTGCACTCAAGAAAGACAGTTTCCGATGCAGTTCCTCGGTTGAGCCGAGGGCTTTCACATCAGACTTATCTTTCCGCCTGCGCTCGCTTTACGCCCAATAAATCCGGACAACGCTTGCCACCTACGTATTACCGCGGCTGCTGGCACGTAGTTAGCCGTGACTTTCTGGTTGATTACCGTCAAATAAAGATCAGTTACTCTCTCTATCTTTCTTCACCAACAACAGAGCTTTACGATCCGAAAACCTTCTTCACTCACGCGGCGTTGCTCCATCAGACTTTCGTCCATTGTGGAAGATTCCCTACTGCTGCCTCCCGTAGGAGTTTGGGCCGTGTCTCAGTCCCAATGTGGCCGATCAGTCTCTCAACTCGGCTATGCATCAATGCCTTGGTAGGCCTTTACCCTACCAACTAGCTAATGCACCGCGGGTCCATCCTTTAGCGACAGCTTGCGCCGCCTTTCAAGCTCTAGCCATGCAGCTAGAGTTGTTATCCGGTATTAGCACCTGTTTCCAAATGGTATCCCAGACTTAAGGGCAGGTTACCCACGTGTTACTCACCCATCCGCCGCTAGCTTGTATCTATGTCCGTTCCGAAGAACTTCTATAGGCAAGCTCGCTCGACTTGCATGTATTAGGCACGCCGCCAGCGTTCGTCCTGAGCCAGGATCAAACTCTCATTTTTTATAAAATAATAGTTCTTTAAGATCTTTGTCTCAAAATTTATTGCTTGCGAATTGACTTCGCTTATTTTTTGTTTGGGTTGTTACACCCGCACACTTTTAGCGAAACTTTGTTCAGTTTTCAAAGTACTAGCTCGTCTGCTTTGTAGCAGACCGCTCTTTTATTTTAGCAGATGTCTTCTTGCCTGTCAAGAAGTTTTTTTATCCCGCCGATCGAGCTCTTTGTCTTGCGCCCGACGACAGTTAAATATATTACTCGCTTGTCTTCCCTTTTGCAAGTCTTTTTTTCAACTTTTTTCAATCCCTCTCCCCCAACCCTTGATAGACTGGGATTTGTTGAGATAATTTTTTATCTGATTTTTTCAAAAGTCTCCTATTGATTCCTCGTAAATCTAACTAGCAAATTCTATTATCGTGACCAAAAAGTTTCAAATGTTTATATAGTTTCATTATTTATGTAACAGCGCAAAAATATTTTTTATCTCTGAATTGAATGACATCTTGTCATATTATCTAACATTGTTATTCTTTGGAACTTTTAGTTAAATAACTATTTTTCACAAATTAATTCCCTAAATCGCCCTTTTTTCTCTTTAGCGATTTTCTTTTTATAGTCACTGTACAAACGCTTACATAAGCGTTAAGTTAGTATTTGTCTATAGTATTTAAAATAAAGAAGGTAAAATTATGTCAGAAAAAATTTACACCAATTATTTTTATGACGAAGCAGATTTCGACAAAAATCATGGTATGGGCTACAAGCCTTTAACTATTCCTGAAGGCGTAACTGCTCAGCCTTTAGCAGTTCCTCCAGTTCTAGAGCCTGACAAGGTTGAAGGAGACGACATTTGGTTTACGATTGAATCCCAAGAAGGCGAAAGTCAAATTTTGCCTGGTGCTAAAACCAAGACTTGGGGCTACAACGCAGGACTACTTGGCAAAACTATGGTAGTTAAAAAGGGACAACGCGTTCATGTTAAGCTTAAAAATAGTTTACCAGTACTGACTACTTACCACTGGCATGGTATGGAAGTTCCTGGACCATATGAAGATGGTAGTTGCCACGCTCCTGTTTACCCAGGTGAAGAAAAAGAAATTACTTTTACTGTTAAGCAACCAGCTGCCTTAACTTGGCTTCATGCCCACCCATGTCCATCTACTGCAATGCAAGTTTGGATGGGATTGGCCATGGGAGTTGTGGTAACTGATGACAATGAAAGTCGTTTACCTATTCCTAAGAGCTACGGTGTAGATGAATTTCCAATTATTTTGCAAGATCGTACTTTCCATGAAGAAAATCAACTTGATTACCGAAAAGATTACGATCCAATGGGAATTTTTGCCGAAACTCCTTTAATCAATGGTGTAGTAAAACCTTATATTGACGTTACTACCCAAAAAGTTCGCTTGCTTTACTTAGGTGGATCAAACCGTCGCGAATGGAGATTGCATTTTGACGATGATTTGGTAATGACTCAAATTGCCGGCGATGATTCATTCTTGGAACACCCAGTGAAAATGACCAAGCTTTTAGTTGGTCCTGGCGAGCGTCTTCAAGTAATCGTTGACTTTTCTGGCTACAAAGAAGGTGACGTGGTTAATCTCTACACTGATGATTTCAAGCTAGTTGAATTTAGAATCCACAAGTTTGAAAAAGATGACTCCAAGTTGCCATTCAAGCTCTTTACTCCTGACGACCGTCCAGTAAATCCAAATGCACCAATTCGTAAGATTACTATGGATGATCATGATAAGATTAACGGAATGCGCTATGCGATGGAAAGAATCGATATGACGCAAGAGCTTAACTCTGTTGAATATTGGGACGTAACTAATACCAATCCAAAGTCACATGGTATGCTTCACCCATTCCACATTCATGGCGCACACTTCTTAGTCGTATCGCGCAATGGCCATGACCCATATCCAAATGAAATGGGCGTTTACAAGGATACAATTGAAGTTGCACCTCAAGAAACTGTTCGCTTGAAGGTCTACTTCCCACAAGTTGGTGTCTTCATGTACCACTGCCACATTATCGAACACGAAGATGCCGGTATGATGGCCCAAATTCAAATCATTGATCCAAAAGATCCTGATAAGAAATTCAAATTGATGGACATGGAAACTATCACTAACGCCTTTGCCCAAGAAATGGGCATCAAGCCAAGCGAAGTCTTCATGCCAGGTATGGATGTTGAAGATATGGACATGGGCTGCGCATTCCATGAAGCAGAAAAAGTTGTCAGCAAAAAATTAGTTGATCAAGTTTCTGCAGCCAGCAAGCATCATCACTAAAAATATAGAACACTAAAAGAGACGATCTCTTCAAACAATTGAAAAGATCGTCTTTTTTTATAATTCATCTGCTTTAGTAAAAATATCCCAGATCAAAATCACCAAAATAGCATCTGGTCAGATCAACCAAGTCCAGTCCCACCCATCATAGAACTGATAAGCAAATATAGCACTGGAAGCACTGCCCAAAAAGCTTTCTTGATCTTACTATTTCTTAGTTGCTTCAATATTTAGAAGAAAGTGTATTAAACTACCATCAAGCAAGGCTGTCACTTTGTCAACTAGTGGTTGCAATGCTGTTATATCAACGTTTTTAAGTATTTTTGGGCAAAAAAAGAGGACAGCTTCGGCTGTCCTCTTCCTTCATTCCGCTTAGCTCCGGCTGTCAGACTCGAACTGACGACATCTTGATTAACAGTCAAGCGCTCTACCAACTGAGCTAAGCCGGAATATTAAAAAAGAGCGCGGCAGCTTCCTACCCTCACAGGCAGTTGCCCACCAACTACTCTCGGCGTTAAGAAGCTTAACTTCTGTGTTCGGCATGGGAACAGGTGTATCCTTCTTGCTATCGCCACCGCACTCTTTTCTTGAGCTTGTGCGCTCAAAACTGAATCCAATCCGCTCAAAACCTTTAGAAATCGTCTAGCCTTCGGTCAAGTTCTCGACTGATTAGTACTGGTCCGCTCCATAGATCGCTCTACTTCCACTCCCAGCCTATCTACCTCATAGTCTTTGAGGTGTCTTACTGCTTTCGCAAAGGAAATCTCATCTTGAGGGGGGCTTCGCACTTAGATGCTTTCAGCGCTTATCCCTTCCGCACATAGCTACCCAGCGATGCTCTTGGCAGAACAACTGGTACACCAGCGGTGCGTCCATCCCGGTCCTCTCGTACTAAGGACAGCTCCTCTCAAATTTCCTACGCCCACGACGGATAGGGACCGAACTGTCTCACGACGTTCTGAACCCAGCTCGCGTGCCGCTTTAATGGGCGAACAGCCCAACCCTTGGGACCGACTTCAGCCCCAGGATGCGACGAGCCGACATCGAGGTGCCAAACCTCCCCGTCGATGTGAACTCTTGGGGGAGATAAGCCTGTTATCCCCAGGGTAGCTTTTATCCGTTGAGTGATGGCCCTTCCATGCGGTACCACCAGATCACTAAGCCCGACTTTCGTCCCTGCTCGAGTTGTCTCTCTCGCAGTCAAGCTCCCTTATACCTTTACACTCTGCGAATGATTTCCAACCATTCTGAGGGAACCTTTGGGCGCCTCCGTTACACTTTAGGAGGCGACCGCCCCAGTCAAACTGCCCACCTGACACTGTCCCTAGCCCGGCTTACGGGCCAAGGTTAGAGCATCCATCAAACAAGGGTAGTATCCCAACATTGCCTCCAATAAAACTAGCGTCCTATCTTCTCTGGCTCCTACCTATCCTGTACATGTTTAACAGATACCCAATATCAAGCTACAGTAAAGCTCCATGGGGTCTTTCCGTCCTGTCGCGGGTAACCCGCATCTTCACGGGTATTATAATTTCACCGAGTCTCTCGTTGAGACAGTGCCCAAATCATTACACCTTTCGTGCAGGTCGGAACTTACCCGACAAGGAATTTCGCTACCTTAGGACCGTTATAGTTACGGCCGCCGTTTACTGGGGCTTCAATTCGAACCTTCGCCTAAGCTAAGCTCTCCTCTTAACCTTCCAGCACCGGGCAGGTGTCAGCCCCTATACGTCGTCTTACGACTTTGCAGAGACCTGTGTTTTTGATAAACAGTTGTTTGGGCCTATTCACTGCGGCTGATGTCTCCATCAGCACCCCTTCTCCCGAAGTTACGGGGTCATTTTGCCGAGTTCCTTAACGAGAGTTCTCTCGCTCGCCTTAGTGTTCTCCACTCGACTACCTGTGTCGGTTTGCGGTACGGGTACGCTCGATCTCGCTAGAAGCTTTTCTTGGCAGTGTGACGTCAGAGCCTTCGCTACTTTGATTTCGCTCCAGGTCGCGCCTTGTCCTTTCGAAAGCAAGCATTTGACTCGCTCTCAGACTCGACGCTTCTACATGCTTCCAGTCGCATGCGCTCTTAGCCTCCTGCGTCCCTCCTTCGCTCAAACGATCGATCGCAGTACAGGAATGTCTACCTGTTGTCCATCGACTACGCCTCTCGGCCTCGCCTTAGGTCCCGACTTACCCTGGGCGGACGAGCCTGCCCCAGGAAACCTTAGTCATTCGGCGGATAAGATTCTCACTTATCTTTCGCTACTCATACCGGCATTCTCACTTCTAAGCGCTCCACTTATCCTCTCGATTAAGCTTCGCCGCACTTACAACGCTCTCCTACCACGTGCTCTTTAAAACACATCCACAGTTTCGGTACTATGCTTAGCCCCGGTAAATTTTCGGCGCAGCGTCACTCGACTAGTGAGCTATTACGCACTCTTTAAATGATGGCTGCTTCTGAGCCAACGTCCTAGTTGTCTACGCAACTCCACATCCTTTTCCACTTAGCATAGATTTGGGGACCTTAACTGGTGATCTGGGCTGTTTCCCTTTCGACTACGGATCTTATCACTCGCAGTCTGACTCCCGCGCATAGATATGTGGAATTCGCAGTTTATCTGAATTCAGTAACCCCTGACGGGCCCCTAGTCCAAACAGCGCTCTACCTCCACTATCCTCTTCGCGAGGCTAGCCCTAAAGCTATTTCGGAGAGAACCAGCTATCTCCAAGTTCGTTTGGAATTTCACCGCTACCCACAGCTCATCCCCGCAATTTTTAACTTACGTGGGTTCGGTCCTCCAGTGCGTTTTACCGCACCTTCAACCTGGCCATGGGTAGGTCACTTGGTTTCGGGTCTACGTCAAACAACTTGTCGCCCTATTCAGACTCGCTTTCGCTGCGGCTCCGTCTTTTCTGACTTAACCTCGCTATTTAACGTAACTCGCCGGTTCATTCTACAAAAGGCACGCCATCACGCTTTAACGCGCTCTGACTACTTGTAGGCACACGGTTTCAGGTTCTCTTTCACTCCCCTTCCGGGGTTCTTTTCACCTTTCCCTCACGGTACTGGTTCACTATCGGTCACTAGCTAGTATTTAGCCTTGCGAGATGGTCCTCGCGGATTCAACCGGAATTTCACGTGTTCCGGCCTACTCAGGATACTGCTAGGCTCGATTCGGATTTCGCTTACGGGGCTCTCACCCTCTCTGGCTTACCTTCCCAGATAATTCTGCTATCCTCTTCTCTGCCACGTCGCAGTCCTACAACCCCAATGGATAAATCCACTGGTTTGGGCTCTTTCCGTTTCGCTCGCCGCTACTTGGGAAATCGATCTTTCTTTCTCTTCCTGCAGCTACTTAGATGTTTCAGTTCACTGCGTCTTCCTTTGCATCGCTATCTATTCACCATGCAATGACATATCTCTATGCCGGGTTCCCCCATTCGGATATCTCCGGATCTCTGCTTGCTTACAGCTCCCCGAAGCGTTTCGTCGTTTGCCACGTCCTTCGTCGGCTTCTAGTGCCTAGGCATTCACCGTGCGCCCTTTTCTACTTGACCTTACTCAAGATCTCTCTTTAGTCGCTCTACAATTTCTTGCAATTCAATGATTGTCTCGGTTTTT
>NZ_CAKD01000029.1 GCF_000297025.1 Lactobacillus pasteurii DSM 23907 = CRBIP 24.76 | reverse complement strand
AATTAGAGGACTTGTTTGATCTGGAGAACTTCCCAGAGCTCAAGCAGTACATGCCCAAGATGGAGATCAAGGTGGTCGAAGTTGCCTATCTTGAAGAAGAGTTAGACAAGATGACCAGCGATTTCAAGCATGTGGCTAGCTATTTGATCAATCGCAGGAAGAACAAGAACTATCAACCTGACGATCTGGAACTGAAGCACTTTGAAGACTTCATGAATCTGATCAGCGCACTGGATCATGAAGGAGTCGATCAGTTCCAAGAATGGGTTAGCGATAATGGAAACGAAGAGGTGAAGAGCGAAATGATGAACTTTATTGATAGAGCTAAGGCCGAAGGTAGAGCTCAAGGTGAAGCTAGCACTAGACGCGAAGGGCTCAACAACTTGATTATCAGTTTTGGTGAAAGTGGCCTTTCAGATGAAATGATCTTTAACCAAGCTAAGAAGAGATATGGCAAATACTTCACTGATGAAGAGATCAAGCAGTTCATGAATGAAGCTAAGCTAGGCGTGTAAGCGGAAAGGACGAGAGCAATCTCGTCTTTTTTTTACAAATTCTTTTAGATTTGGTAAAGAGTCATCAATTCAATTGTATTTGCCATCTAGCGGAACTATACTACGGGATATTTTTTAAATCATGATTTATGGAGATAAATTTATGAATGAAACAAAGAAAAAAATGACCCTAGCTGGATTGCTAATTACCATTGGAATTGTCTACGGCGATATTGGCACCAGCCCTCTCTATGTTATGAAAACGATCATTGGCGAAAATGGCGGTCTTGCTGCCAGCAGCCGAGAGTTAATCCTGGGATCGATCTCGCTGATTATTTGGACAGTCACCCTGCTAACTACCGTCAAATATGTCACAATCGCACTTAGAGCCACTAACCATGGCGAAGGTGGGATTTTTTCACTTTATGCACTTGTCAAAAAGCGAGCCAAATGGCTAGTCGTCCCTACTTTAGTCGGCGGAGCTGCCTTACTAGCAGATGGCACCCTAACTCCAGCAGTTACCGTTACAACTTCAATTGAAGGACTAAAAAACATGAAATTTGGCTCGGGCATCCCTGTTGACAGCCAAGCCGTAGTCATTACTATTACCGTGCTAATCTTGCTGGGGCTTTTTTCAATTCAAGTCATGGGCACCAGCATCATCGGCAAAGCCTTTGGCCCAATTATGCTGGTCTGGTTCAGCTTCTTAGGAATTATTGGCTTAATCAATCTTGCTAGCGACTGGTCGCTGCTAGCTGCCTTTAATCCTTATTGGGCAATCAAAATTCTCTTTAGCCCAGCTAACAAAGTCGGCATTTTTATCCTAGGTTCCATCTTCTTAGCCACAACTGGAGCTGAGGCGCTATATTCTGACGTAGGACATGTGGGCAAGATGAACATCATCGGCTCTTGGCCCTTTGTCTTTAGCTGCTTAGCGCTCAACTATCTAGGCCAAGGCGCATGGATTTTGCATCACGTTCACTCGCATTTAACTGGCAACTTCAATCCTTTCTTTGATGTTGTGCCAAGTTCTTGGCGCTTATTTGCAATCGCCTTAGCTACCCTAGCTGCCATTATTGCTTCCCAGGCTTTAGTGACCGGATCCTTTACCTTGGTAGCTGAAGCAAGCGGATTAAAGTTTTTGCCTAGGATGAAGATCGTCTACCCTTCAGATGAAAAAGGTCAGATCTATATCCCATCCATCAACAAATTGCTCTGCTTGATCACAATTGCCATCGTCTTTTACTTCCAAACTTCTGAGCACATGGAAGCAGCCTATGGTCTTGCCATCACCGTCACCATGCTCATGACGACGATCTTGCTATTTGAATATCTTGACATGAAAAATACGCCCTTGGTCTTGCGCGGACTATTTTTGCTTGTTTTTGCCACAATTGAAGCCATGTTCTTCATCTCCAGCATGACCAAGTTCCTCCATGGAGGCTATGTCACTGTGATAATTGCTGGCTTAATCGGACTTGTCATGTATATTTGGTATTTTGGCAACAGGATCCGCGACAAGCGTGAAGCCCAAAATGCTTATGTGCGCCTAGACAACTACACGCAAATGCTAACTCAGCTTAGTCACGACGAAGAATACCCAACTTACGCTACCAACTTGGTTTACATGGCTAAGGTCAAGTATGGCAAGTTCATCAAGCGCGAGATTCTTTATTCAATTCTTGATAAACGTCCTAAGCGTGCCAAGGCTTATTGGTTTGTCACGGTCAATGTGACTGACGAGCCATACACAGCCGAATACGCCATCAACACTTATGGCACCAAGAATGTTATCAACATTCAACTTTATCTAGGCTTCAAAAAGCAAACCAGCGTCAATGTCTACTTAAGACAGATCGTTCATGACTTGATTGAAGACGGCACTATTGAAGCTCAGCCACAAGAATACACCACTACTCCAGGGCGTGATGTTGGCGACTTCTCCTTTGTTATCGTCAGCGATGTCATTAGTCCTTTGACACAGCTATCGACCTATGAAACCTGGATGGTGCAACTAAGAGTGTGGCTGCAGAATCTTTCTTCCAATCCAGCCTCTTGGTTTGGTCTTGATTATGCAGATACTGCCGTAGAGCGCATTCCATTGATACTTGGAGGGCAAAATGAAGTTACAATCAAGCGAACTGGTATAAATTCAATCACCGAAAAGTAGGCCGATAATACTTGCATAGTTTCGTTAAATAGATGACAATAGGTTTATCTTAAAAAAGGGTGTCTTCGGCATTCTTTTTTTCATGAGATAAAAAAGTGTTTTTTTGAAGGATGAAATTATGTCTAAGAATATCAAACAAAAGGCAACTCCGGCCGGCTTATTGATTGCCATCGGAATTGTTTATGGAGATATCGGTACTAGTCCGCTTTATGTTATGAAGTCGATTGTTGCTGGAAACGGCGGCATTGCCAATGTGAATCGCGAATTCATCATCGGTTCAATTTCATTGGTGCTTTGGACCGTGACTTTGCTAACGACTTTGCAAACAGTTATGATCGCCTTAAAGGCAACCAACCACGGTGAAGGTGGTATCTTTGCCTTATACGCTTTGATCAGAAAACGGGCTAAATGGTTGGTTATTCCAGCCTTGATTGGTGGGGCCGCGATTTTGGCCGACGGTACTTTGACGCCGGCCGTAACGGTTACCACCGCGATCGAAGGACTTAAGGGTATGGAATTTGGCTCGGGCAATATCCCGGTTGATTCCCAGCAGATGGTTATCATCATTACTGTGGTAATCCTGCTCTTCTTGTTCTTGATTCAGCGTATGGGTACGTCCATCATTGGTAAGGCTTTTGGACCGGTAATGTTTATCTGGTTCACCTTCCTTGGCGTAGTCGGCTTGATGAACATGGCCGGCGACTGGGGCATTTTAGCCGCCTTAAACCCAATCTATGCCATCAAGTTGCTCTTTAGTCCATACAACAAGGCTGGCTTGTTCATCTTGGGTTCAATCTTCCTAGCAACTACTGGTGCTGAAGCCCTATACTCTGACGTTGGACACGTCGGCAAGAACAACATCATTGGTTCTTGGCCATATGTCTTTGTCTGCTTGGCCTTGAACTACTTCGGTCAAGGGGTTTGGATTTTGAACAATCCTAACTTCAATGCCGGACAAGGCGATTTAAACCCTTTCTTTGAAATCGTGCCTGAAAACTTCCGCTTTGCGGCAATTATTTTGGCCACGATTGCGGCTGTTATTGCTTCGCAAGCCTTGATCACTGGTTCATTTACTTTAGTAGCTGAAGCTAGTGGTTTGAAGTTCTTGCCAAGAATGAACATCGTTTACCCATCAAACGAAAAGGGTCAAATCTACATCCCTGCTGTCAACAAGATGCTTTGTGCAGCCACTATTTCCCTAGTGCTCTTCTTCCAAACTTCCGCCCACATGGAAGCAGCCTATGGTTTGTCCATCACCATTTCAATGTTGATGACGACCATCATGCTTTATGAATGGCTGGTCATTGTCAAGGTGCCAATGGTTTGGAACTGGATCTTCTTGATCTTCTTTGGCTTCTTGGATGTCATGTTTATGATTTCCAGCCTAAGCAAGTTCACTCACGGTGGTTACGTTTCATTAGTTATCGCCGGCTTGATCCTAGCTGTCATGTATGTTTGGTTCTACGGAAACAAGATCCGCGACAAGCGCGAATCGCGCAATGCTTATGTTCGACTTGACGAATATGTCGACATGTTAACGGACCTTAGTCACGACGAAGAATACCCAACTTACGCTACCAACTTGGTTTACATGGCTAAGGTTAAGTATGGCAAGTTCATCAAGCGTGAGATTCTTTACTCAATCCTTGATAAACGTCCTAAGCGTGCCAAAGCCTACTGGTTCATCACAGTTAACGTTACTAACGAACCATTTACGGCTGAATATTCAGTTAACACTTATGGCACCAAAAACGTAATCAACGTTCAGCTCTACCTTGGTTTCAAGAAGCAAACCAGCGTGAACGTCTACATCCGTCAGATCGTTCACGACTTGATTGCTGACGGTACGATCGAAGCTCAACCACAAGAATACACCACCACTCCAGGTCGTGATGTTGGTGACTTTAGCTTCGTCATCGTTAACGATGTGATCAGTCCACAAACTCAATTGGTTAGCTACGAAAAATGGTTGGTTGAAGCTAGAGTTTGGTTGCAGAACCTTTCATCTAACCCAGCTTCCTGGTTTGGCCTAGAATATGCCGATACTGTGGTTGAAAGAGTACCACTTGTCTTAGGTCGCCAAAACCAAAGCTACATCAAGCGAGTTGGCACTAAATTCGAAAAAGAACAATAAAATAACCAAAAAAAGATGTCTGATACTTTTGTATCGACATCTTTTTTTGGCGTTTTTTTATTTTACCAAATGTGGACGCGCTTTTCTGGATCAAGCCACATACCATCGCCTGGCTTAACGTCAAAGACTTCATAGAAGTCATCTTGACATTGTGATTGGACGTTAGCTCTTTCTGGGCCAGGAGCGTGAACATCAATGGCAGTAATTGTCTTGATTGATTCTTCTAATTGCTTGTTAGCCCAAACGCGAGCGAAGTTTTCGAACAACTTTCTTAGGTCATCGCCCTCATCCTTAGCAGCTTGCACTGAAGCAGTCAAACCACCTTGGTCGGCAATGTTTTCGGAAACGATCTGCTTACCGTTCAAGGTTACTGGACCATATTCAATTCCATCAAACAAGTCGATTTCAGCTTGCGTACGCTTCTTGAATTCTTCGTAGTCCGCATCTTCCCACCAGTTAACCATGTTGCCCAGTTCATCAAATTGAGCTCCGTTGTTGTCAAAGGCGTGGGAAATTTCGTGAGCAATAACCGTTCCAATACCACCGAAGTTCTCAGCGCGATCTTGCTTTAAGTCATAAAACGGTGCTTGCAAGATAGCTGCTGGGAAAGTCAAATCGTTTCTTTGTGGGTCGTAGCAGGCATTTACCAAGTTACCTGGCATGAGCCAAACAGTCCGGTCAACTGGTTGGTGCAACTTTTCCAAGTTGTATTCGCGACCTACAATTGCGGCTGCGCGCATGTTAGAGTAAAGCGAACCACCAGCGTTAGCTTGAGTGATTTGAAGACGGTTGTAGATTTCTTCGATCTTGTCTGGGTAACCCACCTTCAAGATCAAGGCCTTCAACTTGACGATGGCCTTTTGCTTAGTTGATTCTGATAGCCAATCGTTGTTCTTCAAGCGTTCTTCGTAAACGTCAAGCATGCGGTGAATCATGTCCAAAACATCCGCCTTGGCATCAGCACCAAAGTAAGTTTGACCATAGTAGGCACCAACAACTTCGCTAAATAAGCCATTAGCAATGTGGTAGGCTTGCTTTTCGCCACTTGCAAGTTCTGGTTGACCAGAAAGAGCTTGACGGAATGGGAAGGCTGCTTCACGGAATTCTTGTGACAAGTAGCTAGCTGCGCCGTTGATAAACTTCACGATCATCCAAGCCTTCAATTCGTCAAAGGTATCAGCGTTAACTAGTTCATCGAAGTTATCCAAGAAGCGTGGATCGTTGACAATAATCTTGTCAGGAAATTCCCCGATTGCTTCCTGCATGAAGTGGTCGATCTTGAAGTGGCTAAACTTAGCCGCAAATTCTTCCTTACTGTATGGGTTGTACATATCTGGATAGCTAGCCCATTCTTCAGTTGACTTAACGATCTTAGAGATGCGCTTATCGAACTTAATGGCGTCTTTTGCATATTCAGCTGCTTGATCCTTAGATACGCCTGCAAGTTCAAGCAAGTGAGCTGATTGCTTTTCCATAATAGCCAATAATTTTGCGGCAGCTTCTTCATTTTCGTAACTTCTCGTATCAGGCAAGAAAGTCGATGGACCGTTGAATTGCAAGACGTTGACTTTAGTATTCTTCATGTCGGCATCAACTGAGAAAGCAAATGGCAAGCTAACAGCTGCCTTAGCTAAGTCTGGTGCCTTCAAGTTAAAGTCTTCAAAGTCCAAGATTTGTTCCAAAATTAATAAGTATGGTTTAACTGGCGCAGCTGCATCGCTATTGCGCTTGTCAAAGTCACGGGCCAATTTATAAAGGGCTACTGCCTTGTCCAAGTTTGGCACAGAAGCAATTTCCTTTTCGCCATCTGCCCAAGCCGCAAAGTCAGCCATCAACTTCTTTTCGACATTAAGATCAATGCCATCAAAGGAGCTAATTCTTGAACGGTCTGAAGGAATCACTGCCTTAGATATCCATTCAGAGTTTACTGCTAAATATAAGTTGTCCTGTGGACGAACCCCAACTTGAGGTTCAATAATATTACCAGCACCACCGCGCACTGTTTGTCTAGTCATAAAGGTCCCCCTTTGTTTAAATGAAAAAATATTTTTAGTTAATTATAGCATTTTAAGCTATAGTTTGACCATTTTTTCATCTTTTACAAAGCTACTTGTAAATTATCAACTTGTTATGGAGCTTAACATAGACTGGGATCATTACCAAATTCATCATGAAGATCACAATTGCGGCAACCCAGAAAAACGGCAAATAGCCCGCCTTATCGATAATCATCCCGCCAAACAAAGGTCCAACTGCCCGGCCGATTCCAGAAGCCACCATGATTGAGCCTTGGTACTTGCCTTTGCTAGTTAATGGCGATAATTCATTGACGAAGGCTGGAATAGCTGGAAAGGCCGTTGATTCACCCAAGGTCAAGATTGCCATTGACATGGCAAAGTGCGGAAAATCCTTAGCAAAAACCAAAGTGACAAAGGACAAGGCAAACATCGTGACCCCAAAGACCAATTGGTGGAAGAGGTTCTTGAAGATCCGCGGAAATCTTGCCAAAATCCCCTGCATAACCACGATCAAACCGGCATTAAGCGTCCAAAGCAAACTATACATATGAAAAGGAATCCCTAAAGACACCATGTAGACTGACAAGTTGGATTCCCAATTCATGTACATCAACCAAGTTACACCCAAGGTTACAAAGAAGACCATCGTCATAATAAAGTTGCGCTTAGGCATGGGCTCGCTTTTGACCTTTTGGCCGCTAGCTGCTTGTTGCATTCGGTGCTTGTGAAAAGCAATAATTGGACGATAGTTGAAGATCGCGTTAACGCAGGCAATCACAAAGAGTAGGCCCGCAATTACAAAGAGCAAGGTAATTGAGTAGTCATACAAGTAACCAACGATCAAAGTACCAGTTACGACCCCTAAGTTCTGCGAGAAGTAAATGACATTGAAGACGTATCTACCTGGATAGCGCTTGATACTTGTGGCAATGGAATTGATCAAGGTACCATTCCAGCCCCCAATAAAGCCCAAAATCGTTAGCCAAATCCAATATTCAGGCCAGCCATGAAACATCGCCATCAAGAATAGCACCGCCCCGTCTAGCCCAAGCCCAGCTACAGCCAAAGGATATGGGTTGAAGCGGTCATATAAGCGACCAGCAATAATACTACCCAGGATATTTCCACTACAGTTAAAAAATAAAACAACCCCAATCATTGATAAGCTGATGTGCAGTTGTTTGTTAAGATACACGGATGTAAGCGGCCAGATAAAGCTGGCGCCAATCCAAGTGACTAATTCTGCTAGAATCAGCCAGCGCAATTTGATTTCTGGAAAACTTTCCTCTTTTCCATGTGATTTTTTCATACAAACTCCCCTCTTTTATTTAAGTGAATTTTTAGCGTACGTTATCTATTCTAGTCTATCAGAATTTAACAAAAAAAGCAGACCTCCCTTTTGCTCTAAAAGGAGATCTGCTTATTTATCTGCAATTATTTATCTTCAGACTTGAAATATTGTCCCTTGTTTACTTGGTAGTATTGCTTGTATCTAGCATAGTAGTTATGGAACATGTACTTCATCAAGAGCCAGCGCTTGAAACCGCGATCCTTGTCATAAAAGACAGTCGTGCCGTAGCGACCTTCGTGGATCAATTCCTTAGCGGTTTCTTTGGCTTCATTTTCAAAAGCGTATTCGTTAAAGATCTTCGCTGGCACGCCGAGCCAAAGCACGTGCTTAGACTTGAGCTTGTTGCCGTAGACAGTATCCTTGTCCTTAAGGCTGTCTTCAACATAGTCATCAATGTACCACTTAGCCAAGTTGTAGCCGTTTAAGGTTACGTAGAAGCTTGAGCGACCTTGACGCAAGTTGATTTCGAAGAACTTGTATTGACCATCTCGGCGGTCATACTTGATATCGAAGTTAGCCATACCAGTGTAGTTCAACTTTTCAAGGAAGGTTTGAACTTGTTCGTAGAGCTTTTCGTTATATTCTGGCAAAATTGCCATGTAGTTACCAATTGATTGTGGCGTTGGGTCTTCTAAAAGTGGGTGACCCATGCACATCATCTTCACTTGGTGGTTCTTGTCAACATAAGCGTTAAGTACCCGCATGTTGGAGTCGTCGCCTGGAATGAAGTCTTGCAAGATCAAGTCTGCCTTGTATCCATTGCCATAAATCTTGCCGACAATATCAACTAATTCAGCTTCATCATGGATAGTAAAGGCCTTCTTGCGTCCTTCAAATTGTACGTCAAGCCATGAAACTGGATCTTCAGGCTTCAATTCAACTGGGTAGTCGAATGGGAAGTCGAGGAAGTTCTTTTGTTCAAAGTCTTCCATGGTAATGATATGAGTCTTTGGATAAGGCAAGCCATATTCTTCGGCGATTTGGTAGAAGCCTTCCTTAGAAATCAACTTCTTAAGCAAATCATAGTCAATATAAGGTACGATGAAAACTTTGCTTAATTCATCCCTATGCTTAGCCAAAAGCTCGGCATAACCGTCCCCACAAGCAATCAAGATCACAGGCTCTTCATGATTTTCGTATTCCTTCATCTTTTGGCGCATAACTTCGATGAAGACAGGATCTTCACTAAAGCCATGATGCAATTCGACATCGACAATCTTCGAGTAGCGAGTGGCTGCTAATTGCGTATCAGCCATTGCTTTTACTCTTAGGCCATATTCTTCATTGAATGACCGAGCCATTCCGTAAACGTTAATATCGCTACCAAGTAAGATTGGTGTAAATTTTTTCGACATTATAACTAAATAAACCCCTAACTAAACTAACTTGCCTTGTTCCAATAAGGCAGCAACTTCTGGTTGAACATGTTGATACTTCTCAACAGTATTCTTGTAATCAACAAAGAATAACTTGTACCAAACAAGGAAAGTATAAATTGCCCAAATTTGACGGCGGTGTGATCCATCGCCATTGAAGTTGTCTTCTAGCAACTTGACGATCTTCTTTTGGTCGAAAATATCATTGACGAATTCTTCATCGAACATATCATGAACTTGCTTGTAAAAACGTGGCTCTTGTAGCCATTGCTTGATTGGCGTTGGGAAGCCCAATTTTGGACGCTTAGCCCATTCGTCAGGCAAGACTCTTTCGGCAGCCTTTCTCAAGGCATACTTAGTGTCGTAACGGTTGACTAAGTAGTCGGTTGGAATTGAGTTGGCAAGTTCGGCAATCTTGCGATCTAGATATGGCACTCTCAATTCCAAAGAGTGAGCCATAGAGATCTTGTCGGCCTTTTGTTCGATGTCATTAAGCATGAAGTGGTGCAAGTCAATGTATTGCATTTGCTTAACGCTGTCAAGATCCTTGACCTTCTTGAAGTCGCGTTGGTAATTTCCGTTGACAGTCAACTTATTGCGGTAAGTTGGCTGTAAAATGCTGTTGGCGTCGCTAGAAGTAAAGATAGTTGGGTAATCCATATCGTAGATAACCGATTGTCCCACGTAAAATTCGCTTGGCTCAGCCAAATTGGTGTACAAATGCACCTTGCCTGGGAAGTTTGGCATCTTCTTGATCTTGTGAGCCAATTTTACTCGCTTAGCCTTTGGCAACTTCTTCATCTTGGAAGTAAAGACCTTGATCACATCGTTATGGGTGTGCATGCCGTAGTTGACATATCCGGCAAATAGTTCATCTGCTCCTTCACCAGACAAGGCAACAGTTACGTGCTTGCGAGCAAGCTTGCACAAGTACCAAAGTGGAATGATTGATGGGTTGGCATCAGGTTCATCCATGTGGTATTGCATTTCAGGGAAATCGCGCATGGCTTCATCCGCATTAACCTTGTCAGCAAAGAATTGCCAACCGTTGATGTCTGATAAGGCCTTGGCCTTTGATGCTTCATCATAAGTTGAATCGTCAAAGCCAATTGAGAAGACCTTGTCTGGGTTGAGCAAGGAAGTCAAAAAGGATGAGTCAACCCCTTCAGATAAGAAGGCACCAACTGGCACATCCGCATTGCGGTAAAGGTCAACAGTTTCTTTTAAGTCTTCGTTGATGCGGTTGACTGTTTCTTCAAATGAAAGGTTGTTTTCCTTGTATTCAGCGTCCCAGTATTGGTGAATCTTCATTTCGCCATCTTTATATTCGAACCAATGTCCTGCTGGGAAGCGGTAAACGCCCTTGAAGAAGGTTTCATCAAGGTCATTGTATTGGTTCATCAAGTAAGGCTTAACTGCTTCAACATTCAATTCGCGCTTAAAGCCTGGGAAAGGCAAGAAACTCTTAAGTTCTGACCCAACTAATAAGTGACCATCTTGGTTAGAGTAGTACATTGGTTTAATACCAAAGAAGTCGCGCGCACCATACAAGGTCTTGGTGTTGTCATCCCAGATCAAGAAGCCAAACATCCCTCTTACCCGCTTTAATAGGCCGTCCATGCCCCATTCTTCATAACCATGAAGCAATACTTCAGTATCGGCTTTAGTTGTAAAAGTGTGTCCTGCCTTGATTAATTCTTCTCTTAAAGGCTTAAAGTTATAAATTTCCCCATTAAAAGTAATGCAGCGAGTATTATCTTCGTTGTAGATCGGCTGCGTACCACCACGTAAATCAATAATTGAAAGTCTTCTAAATCCTAAGGCTACTTGATCATTAGTATAGTAGCCGTCAGAATCAGGTCCACGGTGTTGAATAGTAGCCATCATCTTGCCGATGACGGCTTGCTTATCGTTTATTTTTGGATCATAAAATGCTACAATTCCGCACATATCAAAACTTCCTCAAAATTCTCTCTAATTATTTAACTGTTTCATTATAAGCTATTGACTTGTAAATACCAAATTAGGCCAAAATTCTTAACTAAAAACTAAATAAAAAAGATTCTCCGTCTTGAACTGGCTCCATAGCCAAAAACTTGTAGGCGGTGGCGACGCAAATCGACATTGACCACATAGCCGCTATACTCTGATGGCGTGTCAATTTCGCGATTCCAGCTCTTATTGTACTTGGTCGTCAGGCTGTGGTTAGGCCCCATCAAGGCTGAACAATTGAACAGGATATATTGAATGCCATTGATTCTAAACTGATCTTCCCGGTGGCGATGACCGCAGAAGTAGGCAATTATGCGGGCATCCTTGACCTTGGTAAAGTCAAAGTCGTTGCTCAATCTAAATTCTGCCGGCACATCGCGGTTGGTATGCATCTTGCCTTTTTCTCGTTGATTGAAAGCAACTAATAATTCATGTAAAGACCGACCATTATACTTTAAGGCATTGCTGCCCTTGCGGTTGATGGGGTTGGCGTGGCTCATGAAAATAATCTCCTTGCCTGAAGAGTGAGCTAGGATTTCGATGATCTCTTCGATTTGATCTTCCCTAACTCCTAGCACTAATTTTGTGTCGTAACGCTTTTTGCCATGGGCATCTAGGATATAGGGAATATCTGACGTATTGATTGAAATTACCCGCAAATCGCCAAAGTCAAAATAGCACACCCCGTGTTGGCGGGAAATATAGCGAATTCTAGCCTGACTGTACATAGCCGGCCACATGATGCTTTCAAATTCGCCCTCTGGAAACGAAGCTTTTAAGTCATGCATCTCGTCGAACTTGTCATTTTCATCATGATTGCCCTTGACCATGATATAAGGCACGGTCTTTGATCTAAAGGCATCCCTGAGCTTGGTGAGTTCTCCTTCGCTAACTAAGCCGGCATCTGAGCCGTCAATCCAGTCGCCTAGGTGAACCTTTAAATTCAAAAAATTCTTCTGATCGAGATAAGAAAATTCCTTAACATGGGCTAAGCCATTCCAGCCATAGAAGTCGAGGCTGTTTTTGTTCTTGAAATGAGTATCGGTGATCACGCTGATGTTGTAAGAGCCATCGCCCTTTCTGATGTGGGGCTTGATATCTTGATAAAAATTATCCAGATATTGCTCAACAATATAGCGTCTGCCGGTCTTAGAATTGCGAAAAGCCCGATAATGACCTAAGTCTTTGTCGAATCTACGCTCATATTCTGGCGCCAACTTGTTGGTGCTTTCTGGGCTTAGCGCCTGGTGCAAGGTGCCTTTATCATCTTTATAGACTGTCAAAGTGTAATTTTTCTCACCGGGTGTACCGTCATCTGCCCCAACCTGGTATTCGCCCACTGTTAGATATTTCTGCATCGGGTCAATCAAGAGGCCACCTTTGGAGAGGCTGGCTTGCTTAGTTGCCCCCATTAATTTATCGATAATGCCTTTGCTGTACTTAAAAATCCCCATTTTTTCGCCTCAAAAGACAAATAAAAAGTCGGCAATATCCGACTTTAAAACTATGCATTCTTTGCTAAAGCGTAGCTAGCAAGTCCTAATGACAAAACTGCATCCTTGGACAATACTTCCTTCAAATCCTCAGCTGCAATTGCTTGAACAGCGCCAATTACCTTCAAGCTGTATGTCAATACTCGGTAATCAACCTCAGCATTGTAAAGATCATCTTGATATGGATTCTCATGATTGTAGGTCAAATTGATCTCATCTTTGTCAACGTAGCCATCAACGTGGTTAGTCAAAATTCGATCGTGCAAATCAACCAAACGGTCTGAAAGGTGTAACAATGCAAGTTTGTGGTCACTTTCAGCTTCGTAATATTGTTCTTGAGTCATTTCAAGATAGTCTTTGATTGGGCGGTTTAAAACGCCTAACTCATCAATTACTTTGTAAACAGCTTCGGCATCAAAGCTTTGTTCACCATTTAAAATCTTATCTTGTGACAAGGCCAAGTCATCGGCCAAAATCATTGTTTCTAGCTTTTCCATCAAGAACCCTCCTAAAAATTCACTCTTAATTATAACAAAAACCGCCCAATTTGCTCTAATTATCGGAGCAAATTGGGCAATTTTATCAATATTTATAAATTTATTCGTTAATCAAAACTGCCAAGCTTTGATATGGGGCTAATTTCAAATCCGCTGGCAAAGTGGTCAAGTCGCTTTGGTAGTTGCTGATAAGAACCTGGCAAGATTTGCCTTGGTACTTGTCTAAGTCAAGGCTAGCTTCATCTTTAGAGAAGTTGTTGAAGACTAGCAGGCTTTGGCTTTGACCTGGCAAAAAGCGGCGGTAGGCCAAAACTTGCTGGTCATCTTTAAAGAGTGGCTCAACATGACCTTGAGCAATTAAGTCGCTATTTTTGCGCAAGGCGATCAATTTTTGGTAGTAATTGAAGATTTGTCCTTGGGCTAATTCTTTTTCGACATTGATGCGGTCTTGATCAGTTGGCATCAGCCACGGCTTAACCTGACTAAAGCCGGCGTAACGCTCGCTATTCCAGTGCATTGGCGTTCTAGAATTGTCTCTAGCCTTATATTTAACAATGGCAAAGGCTTCTTCTTTGCTCTTGCCAGCATCAAGCAGGCTTTGGTAGGCATTTTTGGCTTCAACATCATCATAGTCGTCAATTGATTGATAGTCAGGATTGATCATGCCGATTTCTTCACCCATGTAAATGTATGGCGTTCCTCTTAATAGATGCATGGTCGTAGCTAGCATTTGGGCTGACTGAACTCGGTACTTGCCTGGATCGCCAAAACGGTTTAATGCCATTGGCTGGTCGTGATTATTCCAAAAGACTGCCTGCCAGCCGCCCCCTTGGTCAAGGCCGTCATGGAAGATATGGCTGTTCCTACTTCCAAGATGGCTGAATTAGTTGGCTACATTCAAGACTTAGCTAATGAGCACGATGATCTTGAAATCTTTACTGCAGGACATGCTGGCGAACACGCAGTCGGCATGCTTAAAAGCCAATGGAACAATGTCGAACTTGGCGAAAATGTCGTTTGGGTTCAACACCAAATCAAGAGCCTATTTGATCCAATGAACTTGCTCAACCCAAAGTGTAAGATTGACTAATTGTATACAAAAAAGGAAATGCAAAATGCATTTCCTTTTTTCGTGGTTAATATTAAACCAAACGTTTACGAATTTGGCCGGAAATCCAGTCAACGATTACAACCATGACAATGATTCCCAAAAGAATAATTCCTACTCGATTCCATTGACGGTATTGCAAGGCGATGATCAATGGGTAACCAATACCACCGGCACCTACCAAACCAAGAATCGAAGCTGAACGAATCGAAACATCGAACCGGTACAAAGTGTTAGAGATCAAGGCAGGCATCAAGTTTGGCATAATTGAGAACATGATGACGTTAACCTTTGATCCACCAACTGAAGTGACCGCTTCATTAGGTCCTTCTTCCAAGTTTTCAATTGCTTCTGAGAACAACTTAGCAAGCATTCCGACTGAGTGGAATCCCAAAGCCAAAACACCGGCTGCCGAGCCAGGACCAACGGCCTTGATGAACATCAAAGCCAAGATGATTTCTGGGAAGGAACGAATAATTGCCAAAACGATCTTACCACTTCTAGATGAATACCATTTTTTATGTCTGGTATGAGCTGCCCAAAAGGCAAATGGTAAGGAAATAATGGCAGAAATAAAGGTTCCCAAAAAGGCAATACACAAAGTTTCCCATAATTGAGAAACTAGGTCTTCTCCACTACCGTTGTAGACATAGCTCCAATCCGGGTGGAAAATACCTGAAATAATTGCTCCGGCAATTTGACCAGCAGTTGCCTTAATTCCGCCGAAATCAATTCCAGTACATGACCAAATGATCAAGGCAATTGAAACAATAACAGTCAGCCAAGTAGTGACTTGTTTCTTCGTGTTCTTTGGCTTAGGTGGCAATAATTTATATGTAGTATTCATTAGCGCATCAATGCCTCCCGTGACTTAGATGAAACATAGTCAATCAAGACTACTGCAATAATGATGAAGATGATGATTGTACCAGTCTTATCGTAAGAGAAGACTTGCAAGGTTTGTTGTAAGTACAAACCGATACCACCAGCACCTAAATATCCAAGAACTGTTGAAGCTCTGACGTTAATTTCAAAGGCATAAAGCACGTATGAAATAAAGTAAGTCATAATTTGTGGCAAAACTGCAAAGTGAATTACTTGCAACTTGTTAGCCCCAACGGCAGTCAAAGCTTCAATTGGACCTGGATCGATCGTTTCGATTGCTTCGTAGAACAACTTAACAACCACACCGAAGGTAAAGACTGACAAAGCCAAAATACCAGCGACTGGTCCGATACCAACAATCGCAACGAAGATCGCACCTAACAGCAAGTCAGGAATAGTTCTGATGATGTTCATGATCACCCGCAAAACTCCAGTCACAGCCTTGTTTTTGACAATGTTGCGCGCAATTAGGAGTGAGTAGATGAAGGCAACCACAGATCCGATTACTGTTCCCAAGATGGCCATTTTAATCGTTTCAAGCAAAAGCGGAATTACCGTACTTGAGTAGCTCCAATCAGGATGGCACATTTGAACAAAAATATCCGTAAACTGACTGAAGTTGGCAAACAAAACGCTCAAGTGGGTGTTGGTTTCATTGATTGAAACAAACAATCCGCCAACGATTACAATAAGCCAAACTAGATTCATGTAGTTGAACTTCTTTTTAGGCAAGTTCAACAAATCTTGTTCAGTCTTACTCATCTTCTGCCTCGCTTCCGTTTCCACCATTGTAGATATTAGTGAAGACTGCTTCTGAAGTATTGCTCATTTCGCCATCGTAAACGACTTGACCAGCACGAATACCAATTACGCGTTGACCAAATTGCTTGGCTAATTCAACGCTGTGCAAGTTGGCAACAACAGTCATGCCGTACTTTTCATTAAGCATCTTCAAATCTTCCATTACGCGCAAAGAAGTTTGTGGGTCCAAAGAAGCAGTTGGTTCATCGGCCAAAATAATCTTTGGATCTTGTGCTAAAACTCTGGCAATGGCAACACGTTGTTGTTGACCACCAGAAAGCTCATCAGCTCTTGCATAAACCTTGTCAGCTAAGCCAACTTGTTGCAAAGCTTCATAAGCCTTTTGCTTATCTTCTTTAGTAAAAAGATTGAAGGTAGTCTTCCAAGTTGGATAATATGCTACCCTTCCAGTCAAGACATTGCGCAAAACGCTTGAACGCTTAACCAAGTTAAAGCTCTGGAAGATCATACCGATGTCTCGGCGAATCAAGCGAAGGGCTTTACCCTTAGCCTTGGTGATAGACTTGCCATCAATCAAGATTTCTCCTTCACTAATATCATGCAATCGATTGATTGAACGAAGAAGGGTTGACTTACCAGCACCTGATAAACCAACGATTACTACAAATTCACCCTTATTAATGGTTAAATCAATGTCCTTCAAACCTACGGTTCCGTTATCGTAGATCTTGGATACCTTCTTCAATTCAATAATTGGCTTTACGGAATCTGCCATTAGTTATTAACCCCTAACTTATTTTTTTACTTAGTAGTAGCTTCTGCAATCTTATCGTATTTACGGATAATGTTGAAGTCGCTATCCTTAGTGTAGTCGTAGCCTTCGTGGCTGTATACGCTTTCGATAACCTTCTTACCTGCTGGTGACTTACCAACAGCGATGAAGGCCTTAGCTAATTTCTTTTGGAAAGCCTTTGACATATCTGGACGAACAGAAATAGTGTCGTTTGGAATTGGCTTAGTGAAGTAAATTGGCACAACTTGGCTCATAATCTTTGGATTATCTGCCTTAACAGTGTTACGTGCGTCTTCAAAGACGAAGGCTGCATCAGTATCGCCGTTTAATACGTTCAAAACAGCTTGGTCGTGACCAGTTACAGTAACCAACTTAGATTCCTTGGTAACGTCAAGACCCTTTTCCTTCAATTCAGCAACTGGGAAAATGTAACCAGCACTTGAAGTTGGGTTTTGAACAGAAATGCTCTTGCCCTTAAGGTCCTTCCAAGACTTGATCTTTGAACCCTTCTTTACAAGAATTTCTGCGCGGTAGAACTTAACAAGCTTCTTAGTTTGCTTGCCGCCTGGTTGTGAAATACCGTAACGTTCAGCTTGCAAAAGCAAATCAGCAGCACCTTGCTTGTGAGCTAAAACGTAACCATCTGGTGGCAAGAAACCAACATCAACTTTCTTTGACTTCATTGCTTCAACAACAGTGTTGTAGTCAGTTGACATTGATACGTGAACTGGAATGCCCAAGCGCTTTGAAAGCATCTTTTCAAGTGGCTTAGCCTTAGCTTCAAGCTTGTTGGCAGCCTGACTTGGTACGAATTGAATAGTCAATGACTTAGGAGTGTAACCTTTGCCATTTGAGCTTGAAGAACTCTTGCCGTTTGAGCAAGCAGCTACGCTAGCAGCAACTAATAAGGTAAGAGCACCTAGTAGTAGTTTTTTGAATTTTTTCATCTTTTCCCCCTATGACGAAAAACAACAGTAACTGACGAATACCGCAAAAAAGACTCAACGCAACAACAAAAAGCCATCACATTTAGTCTTCTAATATATATTCTGTTTCAAAAAACGAACAATCTGTTCAAAAGAAAAAGTAGACACTACGCCCACAGAAGAATAAGCCACTGAATTAATCACTGCTGAACTTTGCATCACTTTCCCACCTCCGACAAGTCGCGTTCGTTTGTAATGATAATAACAGAATCATTCGGATTTGTACAAGAGAATTAATGAATTTTTTCGATCTTTTTTGAAAATAAAAAAATCAAGGCTAATAAACCTTGATTTCATCGCTTATTACTTAAAAGGCTTGTTATCGATGTCAGTTCTTACAATCAAGACATCAGTCAAAGCGTGTTGGTTGACATATTCAGTAACTGAGCCCATCAACATTCTTTCAACGGCATTCAAACCTGTTGCACCCATAACAACCAAAGTGTTGTGGTGGTCCTTAATAAAGTCATAGGAAATAATGCGCTTAGGGCTACCATAACGAATGTGGTAATCAATATCTTCGAAGTCGAAATTATCCTTTGCCCAAGTAAGCAAGCTCTTTAGATACTCTTCGGAGTCTTGAGTCATTTGGTAAATGGTATCGCCGGAAATTAAAGTATCCTGCATTTCGCCCATAAATTGACGGGTGTCAATAACGTTCAAAACGTCAACATGTGAACCGTTGTTCTTAGCGATTTTTACTGCTTTGTCGAAAGCCTTTTCAGCTGATTCTGATCCATCGACTGGAACTAGAATACTTTGCTTTACATCAGTCATATTTTCATCCCCTAGGAATATTATTTTACTTATCTAATATCAATTTTAGCATAATTTTTTGACTAAAATCTTAAGAATTGTTCTTTCAGAAAAATGTTGTTAAAATAGACTCTACTTAATTTTTGCAAGGGGGATTTAGATGGCATTAACTAACCAACTTATCGGAATTACCAGCGGTCGCAACTTCCGCGAACTCGGCGGCTACGCTACCGCTTCTGGAAAGAAAATCAAATACCACAAATTGCTTAGAACTGGCAACTTGGCTGATTTAACCGTAGCTGATCAAACTTATCTGATTAAATACGGTCTTAAATACATCGTCGACTTTAGAAGTCAAGAAGAAGTAACCCGTCAACCTGACCGCGTGCCAGAAGGCGTTAAATACGAATACGATCCAGTTTTTAGCGAAGACTTGACAAATTCATCTAAGTCAATCGATCGCTTGGACGAATTATCCAAAAAAGATGCCCAATTTGGCTTTGACCACATGCTTTTAGCCTACGAAGACATGGTCATCAGCGAATCAGCCAAAATAGCTTACCGCAACCTCTTTTCTGCCATGCTCGAAAACGACCAAGAAGACCAAGCCTTGATCTTCCACTGTACTGCCGGAAAAGATCGGACTGGCTTTGGCGCTTTATTAGCCTTGACTGCTTTAGGCGTGCCACTTGAATTGATTCGTCAAGACTACTTGCTGACTAGAATTACAACTAAGGATTTCGTTGAAAATATGCTAGCTAGAGAAAAGGCTGCCGGCAAAAATGAAAACACCTTGAAGTCAATTCACGACATCCAAACCGTCTACCCAGAATACTTCGACCATGCGGTTAAAGTAATCAACGACAACTACGGCAGCGTCAACAACTACTTGCGCGAAGTCATGAAGCTATCAGCTGGCGATTTGATGGACTTGCGCAGAATCTATCTTGAAAAATAGAAATACAGAAAACAAAAATCTCAAAAATAAAAGTCTGATTATTTTCGAAATTAAATGATACAGTTGAAAGAGACGTTTTTATTTTTGAAAGAGGTTCGACGATGACTAAAACTAAAACTCTTTACTTTGGTGCTGGTTGGTTCAACGACAAGCAAACCAAGGCTTATGACCAAGCAATGGAAGCTTTGAAGGCAAACCCTACTGTTGATTTGGACAACAGCTATGTTCCTTTGCAAAACCAATACAAGGGCATCAGAGTAGACGAACACCCTGAATACTTGCACGACATTGAATGGGCAACTGCTACCTACCGCAACGACTTAGTAGGAATCAAGTCGAGCGACATCATGCTTGGCGTTTATTTGCCTGATGAAGAAGATGTAGGTCTTGGTATGGAATTAGGCTACGCTATGGGCCATGGCAAGTACATTCTCTTGGTTATTCCTGATGAATATTATGGCCAACCAATCAACTTGATGAGCTGGGGCGTTGCTGACAGTGTTATCAAGATGAGTGAATTGAAGGACTTTGACTTCAACAATCCTCGCTTTAGCTTCTACGATGGAGCAGTTTATTAATATTTCCAAACGCAAAAAGCGCCCGTGTGGGCGCTTTTTTTGTATCTATTATGCCTTGTAGCGAGAAACACCATTTAAATAAGTTTCGCTCAAAGTCATATCTGGGTTCAAAACAATAAAGTCTGCATCCTTATCAGGCTTGATGCTGCCGCATGAATCAAGCAAATCAGAGCTCTTAGCTGGAACATATGAGGCCATCATGACCGCCTTTTCTGGCGTAACGATGTTCCAGTCAACGACATTCTTAACTGCATCTTTAAGTAGTAAAACGCTGCCGGCTAAGTTGTCACCATCTTTAAGTCGGGCCATGCCATCCTTAACGTAGACTGGCAATTCGCCCAAGATGTAGTCGCCATCTGGCATCATGCCAGCTTCCATACAGTCAGTAATCAAAGCAACATGTTCAACGCCGACTGCTTCAATCAAAGCCTTAGCCATGGCTGGATCTACGTGGTGGCCATCGCAGATCAATTCATCAGTCACATTGTTTAAAGACATAGCCGCATTAGAAATAGATGGACCATGGTGAGCTGGGTCAGGCATCCCATTGAAGGTGTGAGTAAAGACGCTAGCTCCAGCTTCAACGCCAGCAACAGCTTGGTCAAAGTTTGCATTTGAGTGTCCCAAAGCCACAACTACGCCCTTTTTAACTGCTTCTCTGATAAATTCTACTGATCCCTTGCGCTCAGGTGCCATGGCAATCTTCTTGAGCATACCATTAGAAGCTGAAAGCCACTTGTCCAATTTTTCGATATCTGGATCAGTCATGTATTTAGGATTTTCTGCACCGGCGTGTTCTTCAGTAAAGAATGGTCCCTCAAAGTGCAATCCCTTGATCTTGGCACCAGTTTCCTCGCCTTGGTGCTTGGCAAACATTTCGCAAATCTTAGTCAATTCATCGCTAGCCGCTGTAACTGTAGTTGGAAGCCATGAAGTAACCCCTGCTCTTAACAAGCCTTCAGAAATCTTGTTGATGCCTTCCCAGTCGCTCTTCATTACGTCTTCTTTTAAAGAGCCGTGAATGTGGGTGTCAACTAAGCCGGGAGCAATCCATTTACCTTGATATTCGCGGATTTCCCCAGCTGGCTTTTGGCTTTCAGGATAATAGAAGCCAAACTTGCCATCTGATTGAACTTCAAGATAGCCGCCATTTTCAGTGCGGTTTTCTAAGAAAAATTTGTCTGCATGAATGTAATAAGCCATTTTTTTGCCTCGATCCAATCTAAAATTTATCAATCAATTCTATTTTACCAAATAAATTGGTCTTTACCAATTGTAAATAAGTTTAATTATTGCTATGGTATCTCGTTTTTTTCGTTATAATGGAACAAAGAAGATAATTTAGGAAGATGCAAAATGACACAAGAAATGCAATTTAATCGACATCAATTAGGTCAACTCGTCGGTGCTAGCAAACAAGATCATTATTATGAATTACATTATTCAACCGGCGAAATAGCACGTTTATATATTTTAGCAGATGGGATTTTTCGGTTTTTCCTTGATCCAAGTAAAGAATTCAATGAAAACCACAGCTCATTAGTCAACTTGACTTATTTCAACAATCATTTATTTGAAAAGTCTCGCCCACGCGCAACCAGCGATTCTTTGATTATTCAAACTGGCGACTATCAGTTGATTTTTGGGCAAAAGCCTGCCTTGATGACAATTTTTGACAATCATCTTCACCGTCCGCGCATGGTTCAAGCCAGCTCGCTTGAACTTGGCAAGGGTCAAAGCTACGAATTTTTGAAGCAAAACAAGAACGAATTCTACTTCGGCGGTGGCTTACAAAACGGCGCCTTTTCTCATAAGGGTAGACAAATCGAAATCAAGGCCGACAAGATCACTGGCAAAGGCGGCGTTATCAGCCAAGTGCCATTCTTCTGGTCCAATGCCGGCTTTGGCGAATTTAGAAACACCGAAGCTAGCGGCAGCTACGACTTTGGCAAGTTGAACAAAGATGTAACAGTCATTAGTCACGAGGAGTCAATTTTTGATAGTTTCTATTTGATTGGCGACACCCCTGATGAAATCTTGGCTAAGTTCTACGCTATTACCGGCCGGCCAATCATGCCGCCAAAATATGCTCTAGGCTTAGGTCATATCGGCAACTACCAATCAACTATGTGGGCACCAAGTCAAGCAAAAGTCAGAAATGCTAGCTTGTTTGAAGATGGCAATTACTATGTCAGAACCAAGAACCCTGGGGAAGCTAGTGGCAAAGGCTCGCTAAATGGCGAAGAAGAATATCAATTCTCAGCTAGAGCCACAATCGATCGCTACCACAAGCGCAACTTCCCTCTATCTTGGATGGTGGCTAACTATCAAGGACAAGTTGATGATGGCGCTTTTGAAAGCTTTGCCCAATATGCCAAAGAACAAGGCGTTGAAGCGGGAATTTGGACTAGCAACATCCCTAGCTTTGCCAAGGGATACTCCTTCATCATGTCAGAAAACAGCTCCCCTACTGCTTTAGGCCGCAATCAAATGGTCTTGAAGACCTTGCTTAATAGAAAGCGGGGCCTAATTTTGACAAATAATGGCCAAAGCGGCAGCCAAAAAGATTCTGCCATCATCTTTGGCGATAGCGGCGGCAATTGGGAAAATATTGCTACTCAAGTTGCTGGCTTTATTGGAGCCGGGCTATCTGGCGAGCCGATCGTTTCAAGTGCAGTTGACGGAACTAATGGCGGGGGCAATGCCCAAATTGCCATCAGAGATTTCCAGTGGAAGGCCTTTACGCCACTTCTATTCAACATGGACGACCAAGGAGACTTTTCAAAGACGCCTTTTGCTTATAACAACAAGATGACTCGCATCAATCGGGCATATCTTGGCTTAAGACAGAAGCTGACTCCATACCTTTACTCATTGATCTATCAAGCCCAATTTGGCGGTCCTATCATGCGGGCCTTGTTCTTGGAATTTCCACATGAACAGATCAATTATACTGACCAAGTAAAGCATGAATTCATGTTAGGCGATAGCTTGTTAGTCGCTCCTATTATCAATGGACGCGAAGACGGTCAAGGCAATTCGCGCAAGGACAATCTCTACTTGCCAAACCACCGCATGATGTGGATTGACCTCTTCACTGGCGAAAAATACCTCGGCGGCAGGGTTTACAATCAGCTCTCTTATCCAACTTGGCATTTGCCAGTCTTCGTCAAAGGCGGGGCAATTTTTGATACAGGCAAGCGCAACTTTGTCTTTTACCCACATGGAGAAAGTTCGATTACCTTCTACGATGACAATGGCAACAGCGACTTTATCCATAACCACACCGAAACCAAGGTCACTAGTAAGCTCGAGGGCAGCCGCTTGACAATTGAAATTTTCCCTACTAAGGGCGAATTTACTGGCATGGATAGCGAAGGCACTACTAGCTTGAACATCCTTTGCGATCATTATCCTGATGGCTTGAGCGTCAAGATCAATGATCAAGTCATCAAGATGCAAGAATATGGTACCGTTGATACCTTTGCCCATGCTAAGGAAGGCTTCTTCTACAACACTAACTACAGCTGGTTAGATGAATTTGACCAATTCCAAGAAAAAAGGCAAACCGCCTTACAAATCAAGTTGTCTAGTCGCTCAATCACTGATACTAAGATTGAAATCAGCCTGCCTAATTTTGATTATGGTTCTCAAACCTTGGTTCATTCAATCACCGACTCGCTTTTGCGCTCGCCTAAGCAGCCAAGCGTTGATTTAGACCAAGTCACAGCCCATTCCTTGACGGTCAACTGGCCAAAGGTAACTGAAGAAGTGCAAATTGAAATCAATGGCATTTTGCATAATGGCATCAGCGGTGACAGCTTCACCTTCCACGAATTGACGCCAAATACCCGCTACATCATGCGCTTAAGAAATGTGGCTGGCAACAAGGTTTCTGAATGGTCAGAGCCATTTGGCGCAATCACCAAGCGAGCAGCAATTGACTATGCGATTAAAAATGTCAAAGTTAATTCAAACTATCAAGCTGCAGTCAGTCACCCGCTTAGCTATTTGACTGATTTGAAGTCATCAAGCGAATGGCAAACGCAAGACGAATTTGATGAAGCAAAGCCATTAACTTTAACCTTTGCCTTCAACCAAGTTGAATTGCTCAGCCGGATGGTCTTTACTCCGCACAATATCGACCATCACAATGATCCAATTGAGGTTGGTTTAGAAATATCGCTTGATGGACAAACTTTCCAAAGCTACGGCGAACATTTCCACTGGAAGGCTGATAGCAAGAACAAGGTTATCGGCTTGCGCAATATTAAAGCAAGGGCAATTAGATTGACTGTCTACAAGTCATCTGGGCCACTTGTTGCTGGTAAGGAAGTTGTCTTCTACCGCGATAAGTCATATTTTGATTAACAAATAGAAAAAAGGACACGTATTCACAAAAATGTGATCGTGTCCTTTTCTGTTTCTAAAATTCTAGCCAAGCCAAACTTAATTCAAACCAACTAGCTAAATGTGGATCATTTGGCCAATCGTGGTCATGATAATTAGCTAATCCAAAGCCATGACCGCCTTTTTCAAATAAATGCAGTTCGCTTCTTACCTTTGCTTTGCGCAAAGCCTCTAAATAGCTGATAGAATTGTCGACTAAAACGATCTGATCATCCAGTGCCTGAAACATGAAAGTCGCTGGTGTTTCACGTGTAACAGCTAAAGCTGTGTCATTGATCTTAGGGTCTGCTGGCAACATTTCTTCTGCACCATCTGGCAGTGGAAAGCCGATCTTCTTAATATCGATTAGCGGATAGCCTAAGATGGTCTTATTTGGCACAACTTCTGCTTGATAATAGCCGTATTCTGCTTGGTAGTCTTTGCTTGTGGCAAAGTAATTGGCTACGCTAGCCACATGACCGCCAGCAGAAAAGCCAATCGTATAAATTTTGTCTGCAATTACTCCTGACATATTTTGGCGGTAATACTTAATCGCCGTCAAAACATCTAGCGCTGCATCTGGATAAATCATCCCTGGATCGCCAATTAAGTTATATTGAACAATCGCCGTATTAAAGCCTGCCTTGTAATAAGCTAGTGCCACTGGCTCGCTTTCTTTTTGCGATAAATGATCAAAACTGCCACCTGGAATCACCAGCATCAATGGACGGTTTTCATTTTCTGCAGTATAGCTCTTCAAGCTAAATTCCCGGCCGTTAAAATTCTTCAAAGTCAAACTTGCTTGCTTCATTTTTTCACCTTTGTTTCTGTCATCTTCCGGCTTAAGAGATATGTTGACAAAGGAACCGTCAATAATACGCCAATCAATGAATACATGATAATCAAGGCTTCATTGACAAAGAGCTTCTCATTCATAACTTCACCAAAAGTATAGCCTAATCGGAAATACCACAAAAATAATGACAAGAAACTGCCGAACATCCCGAATAAAATAGTATTCATTGACGTTCCAAGAATATCTCGGCCAATTGCTGCCCCACTTTTTTCTAGCTGCTTGCGGCTAATTGCGGGGTTGTGCTTCTTCAATTCTAATAGTCCCGAATTCATGGCAACGGCAGCTTCCGCAATCGCACCCAAAGTCGAAAAGATGGCCACCGTTACCGCAATTTCTGGATAGCTTAAGCCTGGCATCTGCGACAAGCCAACTAAGACTTCACCAGCTTCTGGTCCCAGACCAGCTGCTTGCGCTAGCCATTGTCCAATTAGAATTAAAACTCCTACTAATAAACATACACTAAAAGCTACGGTAAATGAATTCTTAGCCACTGTGTAGTCGTGCGTTCCTAGAAAAATAATCGTCGCTAATTTAAGCGGAATAAAAATCAGGGTAATAATCGGTATCGAAATTCCCCATGAAATCAAGACCGCCACCAAAATCAAAAGCAAGGTATTGATCAAAACGCTAAAAAACGATCTGATTCCTGTTTCAGCTCCAACAATGGTCATCAAAATAGCCAGCACAATAGTCAACGCTAATAAGGTACTCATTTCTGCCCTTTCTTTTGTTTATCTTTCAAAAACAACAAGCTGCAAGCTGTCGCAATAATTACCGTCAGCACAATACTTATGGCTGAAATTACGCTCTGAGTGGCGCCAAGCGACAAGGTAAAGCCAAATGAAGAGCTAATCGTGTTGTTGTCTCTTAAATAAAGAATGGTCATTGGCAACTCTTCCGCCATAAAGATCAAGACTAAGACATTGATTAGTGGTCCCATGATTTCTTGCCCCATCGTTCTCCCGCTCTTCATTAGCTCCTTAGGCGTAATGTCAGGCCGGTGCTGAATGATTTCATACAGACTTGAGATAATATCCGTTGACTCATCCATCACCGCTCCTAGAACCCCTAAGAGCGTTTGAGCAAGGAAAATTCCTCTTGGGTCTTGGGTTGCATAGTCGCCAGTTTCATAGCGCATCTCTGTTTGCCCAGTCAGCTGCATAATCAAATAACTCAGAGCAAAAGAGACAAAGATTCCTAGCAAAGTTGCCATCCAAGTCACCAACATTTTTTTGTTAAAGCCTTGCACTATCAGCAAACTGATGAAAGAAAAGACCACATCCGCTAGGCCAAAGATCAAGATAATCTGACTGCCGTTTAGCTTCACATCCCACAAGATAACCCCGTAAAAGACAATCCAGCTTAAAGCCATCGAAACTAACAAAGCAATGGTAAATTTACCCGCTAAGAGAATCATCAGGCTGATCGTAATCGTCAAAATTAACACCAAGACCCAGTCGCGCTTAGGGTTGATCAAGGCAATGCTCGTTTTCTTAATACTGATGAAAACTCGCTGCCCAGCTTGGTACTTCTGAGTTACCAATTGAGATGGATAGTATTGGTTCTTAACGGTAAAAGTCTGCCCCTTGTCCTTGCCTGACAACACCTTCAGGTGCAGAATCTGCTCTCTAGTTTCGTCCTTATTCTTGTAGACGTCGACATTCTTCCCAATCAACTTCTCCTCGATCTTCTTGTCGACAATCACCGCTACGTCATGCTTTTGATAGATATCTGTCGCAAAGTAAGTCGCCCAAGTAGCTGCAAGCCCCACAACTAACGCAATTAAGGCAGCTACTAAACGCTTTTTATTTATCTTCATTGTGTCATCCTTTTCGTAAATTGCTGTCTTATCTGTTATAAACAAAAGACGGCCTCTTTGAAAGCCGTCTTAGTAAATCTTAACTAATTTAAAAATCTTTGCCACCAATGTTTTTTCTTCTTTGGCAGCTGCATATCCTCCAAAGTCCGGTGAACATTGGCAGTCGCGCGTTTTTTGGCATTTTCCTTTGCTTTATTCAGAATCTCGTCGCGAACTTGATCCTCGCTCTTCATCATGTCCGCTGCTACTTCTTTGCGCTTGTCCTCAGGACTCTTTTCTTCCTTGGTTTGACCTTGAATGACAATGCCAGAGATATCTGGCAAGGCTTCAATTTCTGGATCAACTTCACTCTTTGGCTTAGCTAGCTTTTGACTTTCAAGCAAGGTTTGGTTTTGCTCTTGAATCTTAGCCAGCTGCTCTTGCAAGTCCTTGATGGCTTGATTTTGGTTAGCAATCGTCTGACTCAAGGCCTCTAGCAACTTGATCACTTGTTTGTCGTTCATCATTTCTGTCGACAAGGCCTGCTTGTCAGCTGTATCTTCTTTAACTTCGCTTACGGCAAAAATTTGTCTAGCTGCTTGCTGCAGAGTCAAGCCATGGTCTTGCGACAATTTGTGCAAAGCCTGCAAATCTGCCAAGTCTTGCTTTCGATATAAGCGAGAGTTGCGCTTATTGCGTTCATAGTAATCGCCATTGGCCGTTACCTTTTCAACAATCGTAGAATAATTGCGCAAAGTTGCTGGACTTACGCCTAGTTCCTTAGCTACTTGCGAAGGAGCAAGCAATTCTTCGAATTCGTGTTTATCAACCGTCATCTTTTCCAAAAAACTCCCACCTAAATCTTAATCATGCTTGTGAAGCAAGGTCTTCTTGTGAGCGTATCTAGCTTGACCAGCTTCAATTAGCTTGGTAATCAATTCAGTGTAAGGAATGCCAGCTTCTTCAAACAACTTTGGATACATACTAATGTTGGTAAATCCTGGCAAGGCGTTAAGTTCAGTCAAGACGATCTTGCCTTCTGGAGTGAGCATTGAGTCGATTCGAGCAAGACCTGAGCATTCAGTTACTCTAAAGAGCTTAAGGGCATTTGCGCGAATTTGTTCGACTGTTTCAGCTGGAATGTTAGCTGGAATTTCCAACTTAGAAGTTGAATTATCGTCGTACTTGTTTTCGTAAGTGTAGAAAGAATCAGCCGCATTGATGATTTGACCAACGCCAGCAACAATTGGGTCGTCATTGCCAAGTACGGCAGTTTCTACTTCAGTACCATGAATAGTTTCTTCAACCAAAACCTTGTCGTCGTACTTGAAGGCTTCAGCTAAAGCTGCTTGATATTCTTCCTTGTTAGTTACATGGCTTACCCCAACTGATGAACCTTGGTTAGAAGGCTTAACGAACAAATCGCCTCCTAATTTGCTTGCTACATAGTCGTAGTCAGTCTTTTGGTTATCCTTATCGTTATATTCAAAGCGCTTGATGCTGATCCAGTCAGCAACATTGATGCCAACTCTTTGAGCCAAGATCTTGGTAAATTCCTTGTCCATCGTTACAGCAGCTGCCAAGATGTCATCGCCGACAAATGGCTTGTCCAAGATTCTGAATAAGCCTTGCAAACCACCATCTTCACCTAAATTGCCGTGAACGATTGGGAAGAAGACATCGATTTCAGCTAGCTTAGTCAATTCGATCAAGTTAGACAAGTTAGCTACCTTGCCTGGATTTTGGACTTGGTATTTTGGATCCTTCAAAACCTTGAAAGAATCTTCTTCGCTAGCAAAGTAGCCATCATTAGTCACCCAAATTGGGTGAACGTCGAACTTGTCTTTGTCAATTGCATCGTAAATGTTGCTACCAGACATGATCGAAACTTCATATTCAGAAGAATTTCCACCAAATAATAATCCTACTTGCGTTTTTTTAGTCATAATTATTTTCCTCGATTAATTCATATTTATTGTCACTTCCCTAATTATACGCAATTAGAATTAATAAAAAACAAAAATATGAGTTTAAATTTTTTAAAAGCCCTTACATAAAGGTTATAATTAAGATAGGGAAAGTAGAAGGGGGGCGATTTCCATGCTTAAAGGCAAAATTATCAGTATCAGTTTAGCTATCGGACTAGCTTTTAGCATGGCTAGCCCTATTCAAGCGGCTACTTTCAGCCAAGGCGAAACCACGCAAGTTCACACCTGGCAAAAAGAGTATGCCAATTTGAATAAGACTCACTATAATCCAAATAATCTCTACAGCCAAAAGCCAGTACTGGGAAATGGCTTTTCAGCTGGGGAATTGAGCAATGGATACATAGATACTCAATTAAACTATATCAACTACTATCGAAGCTTGTTTGGATTAGCGCCAATTATCACCACTAGGACAGCTAACGAAAATGCACAAAAAGCGGCCGCTGTCATGGCCGCAATCAACGCTAACCCCTTTGTCAATCAACACGGCCTACCATCAGAAACTCGGCCAAGCTACATTGACAAGGAAGTGTGGAAGCTGGCGCAAGATGTTACCGAAACTTCCAACTTAAACTTCAACGTCAACAACGAGTCAGCTGGTGATGTCATTACTGACTTATTGACTGACCAATACAATTTAAGCGGCTCAGATACAGGACACCGAGCTTGGATTCTTTCAACTAGATTATCCTCAACTGGTATCGGTGCAGTCTATGGCTCAAACGGCTACCGCTATTCTGTGCAAAAAGTCTTAAACATCAGCGATTTGTTCAGAGCACCGTCTCAAGAAGTCGTTGCCTACCCAAACACGGGAGTATTTCCAATTGAAATCACTAAAGGACCAAATATTGCTTGGTCATTGTACTTGTCTAGTCGCAGCTACACCAATAAGCCAAAGATCAGAATCACTGACCGCGACAGTGGCAAGAGCTACCAGGCTGAAAATGTCAAGAACTACTCTAGCTCAGGCTATGGCAACTTCAAGACGATCATCACCTACTCCCCTGGTGCTACTCCGTTAATTGCTGGGCATGCATATTCAGTCGACATCAAGGGAATCTACAGCTACAGCTTCAAGCTGTTTAACTTAGTTTCACCATCTAGCCAAAGTGTCAAACTTAGACGGAAAAAGGCTAAAACCTATCAAAAAGTTTCTAAGCAAAAAGAATTAAAGTCTGCCTTCTCAAGTCAAGGAGCCAAGCTTTGGGCAATTATTAACCCTACTCCTAACGAAAATGACGATCAATACTACTTTGACTCACTAAAAAAGGGTCAATGGAAACATACCGAATTTATCCGCAGTCTAGTAATTGAACTTGCCTAGGTAAATTTTTCTAAAGTAAAAAGGCTGTCTATCCTAGTTTTTAAGGATAAACAGCCTTTTGTTTGACTAAAACTTAAGCCAAACCCCTAGCGTAATCGTAATAATCTGCGCCGTAGTTACAATCTGAAAGTTCTGCAAAGCCGTCACGAAAGTCTCAGATTTAACCTGCCTTTTTCTGAAGGTCTCAACATTTTTTCTAATTAAAGGAAAAGTCAATAAACTCAGCAAGCTCAAATATGGCGTAATGTGCAATAAAGCCGCTGCTGCAATAAAGAGATATGGCAAATAAGCCAAAGTCTGATACAGCAAGAGCGCCTTCTTGGCTCCAAAGACTACGGGTAAGGTATGGCGGCCATTAGCTTCATCTAACACCCGGTCTGATAAGTTGTCAGCCAGCATGACGTTTGACGTATAAAGCCAGGCCGGCACGCAGATCAAAACAACCGTGATCAAATCGCGTAAGTTGCCAGTGATACTGAAGTTGTAGCCATTAGCTGCGGGCGTAAAGTTCAAGGCCAATAAGCGATTGTAGTTGTCATTGACGAAAACAAACAAAAATGGAATCCCTAAGCCCTGAGCCGTACCGCTGAAAGCTTCGCCCAGTGGCATGCGCGAAATTGGGAATGGACCTGAAGTGTAAAAGGCAAAAATCAAAAACATTGCCCCACCTAGGAAAAACAACATCCAATTAGTCCTAAAACACAGCCATAAACCAAGCCCGGCACCTAAAGTTACCATCAAGCCAATTACGCTAAAGGCTTGTTTAACTGAAATATTTTCAACCGTCATGACGCTGATTTCTTTAAAGCGTTCATCTTTAGCCATGACATAATCCATCACCGTGTTAACTCCCGTGATCATATTGTCGAAAATCATCGAAGCGACAAAAAAGATCAGAGAATTCTGCCAGTTCCAATTACCATTAAGCAAGTAAATAATAGCTGCCCCAAGGCCATAGCCAAACAGCGATAGAGTCGATGTGTGAATCTTTACGAAACGAAAATATTGCTTTAAAGTCAAACTTCTTCCTGCCCCCAAAATTAAGTGAAACTAAAGCACCTTAGCCAAAAAGTCCTTTGCTCTTTGACTCTTAGGACTAGCAAAAAGTTCTTCTGGCTTGCCTTGTTCTTGCAAGTAGCCATCGGCCATAAACCAAATTTCATCTGCAACTTCGCGAGCAAAGCCCATTTCGTGCGTTACCACAACCATCGTCATGCCGCTTTCGGCTAAGTCCTGCATTGTCTTCAAAACTTCGCCAACCATTTCTGGGTCAAGAGCAGAAGTTGGTTCATCAAATAGCATCACTTCAGGATTCATTGCCAAAGCTCTAGCAATGGCTACACGCTGCTGCTGACCGCCAGATAGGCTAGATGGATATTGCTTAGCCCTATCCTTCAAGCCAACGCGCTCAAGCAGTTCTAAAGCTGTCTTTTCAGCTTCTTCTTCGCTTAAGCCCTTAACTTTCATTGGTGCCAATTTGATATTTTCAATTACGTTCATATTTGGGAAAAGATTAAAACTCTGGAACACCATTCCCATCTTTTCACGCAATTGATCTAACTCTTTGCCGTCTTTTAATTGTGCTAAATCAGTACCGTCAAAGACAATTTTACCAGAAGTTGGATGCTCTAACACATTCAAACAACGCAAAAAAGTACTTTTTCCTGATCCAGATGGGCCGATAATGCAGATAACTTGTCCCTTATCTACTTCAGCTGAAATATCTTTCAAAACCTCATTTTCGCCAAATTGCTTCTTGAGGTGGTCGATTTTTATCATTGCATTAGTCATTGTGTTTCATCCGTTTCTCAAAGTAATTCAAAATTCTTGACAAAGTGAAAGTCATAATAAAGTAGATCACCATTGCGATGAATAATGGCAAGACGCCTCGGTAGGTTGAAGTTTGGACTAATTGAGTTTGGTACATCAATTCAGAGACCCCAATTACAGATACCAAAGAACTATCCTTAAGCAAGGTAATGAACTCATTTCCTAGTGCTGGCCAAATATTCTTCAAAGCTTGTGGAATAATAACGTAGCGGTAAGTCTTAGCTTGACTCAAACCAAGACTGCGGGCTGCTTCAGTTTGACCCTTGGCAATAGACTCAATTCCGGACCGAATATCTTCGGCCACATATGCTGCCGAGTTTAACCCAATGGCAATAATTCCGGCGACCACAGCTGATAAGTTGGAAATTAAGTAGCCAACGCCGAAGTAAACAAACAGAATTTGCACCATTTGCGGAGTACCACGGATAAATTCAATGTAGGCAACTGCCAGGCCGTGCAAAATTTTAACATTGGACAATCTCATCAAAGCAAAAACTGTTCCCAAAATGACCCCGATTAAAACTGAAAAGATCGTGATAATAACGGTGTAGCCTAAACCTTTGATGAAGTATGGGAGATACTTGCTCATTGAGTTGTTCTTGCTGGCTGTTTTCATGTATTTAGCAGCTGCTGGCAAGTACTTTTGATCGATCAACTTGTCTTTTTGAACGCGGTCGATGGTTTGGTTGACCTTCTTAACTAAAGCAGTTTGACCCTTGGCAATTGCAACAGCGTTGCCGGCTTGATCTTCTTTCAAATCACTTCTAACGGCAAGCAAGTTCTTGTTGTTTTGGGCATAAGCCTTAGCGATCAATTCTTCAACAACTACCCCAGCTACCTTGCCTGATTGCAAAGCCAAAACCAGGTTGTTGATCTTGCCTAGGCCCTTAACCTTGCTCTTTTTCATTTGCTTTTGGATCAATTCATATTGAATACTACCAGTTTGCGCACCTAAAGTTTGACCAGCAAAGTCCTTGATAGACTTGTACTTAGCTTGATCTTTCTTGTTAATAAGGAAATATTCGCCACTTGGACGGTAGTAAATCTTAGAAAAGTCCACGCTCTTCTTCCGCTCTGGCGTAGGAGTCATGGCTGAAATAACCATGTCGACCTTGCCAGTTTCAAGGGCAACTAACAATGAATCAAAGGACATATTCTTGATCACTAATTTAGCACCCAAATCCTTAGCGATATCCTTGGCAAGCTCAATATCAACCCCAACATATTTAGTGCTGCCGTTTTCGCTAGCGGTAAATTCAAGTGGTGGATAGTCAGCTGAGGTGCCGACAACCAGCTGCTTACTTTTTTGAATCTTTTGCAAAACTGTGTTTGCTTCAACCTTATTCTGTTTGGCAGCTTGAACTGGCGTTGCTGTTGAAATAGATAATCCTAGCAAGCTAACAAGCAGAATGAGGATGAGATGCTTTATTTTTCCCATTTAATCTTCCTACTCTCTACTCTTGAAAAAAGTTATTTGTCTAATTGTAACAAAATTTTTAACAGTTTAGCATTTTTTAAGGTTCAAAAAAAGCCTAGAATTTCTCCAGACTTTTAAAGTTATCAATTTGTCGTTGATAATTGCCACGGAATTGCACAGATTACATACATAATTGCGCCGGCAATTACGAATTCTAAGAAAACTCCGCTGCTGATTTCTAGTAGATAGCCAAATGCACCAAAAGCTGGCGTTTCTACATTAAAGAAAACAGGAATTACCGCAATTAGGCCACTGATTAAAATTAGCCAAAAGCCAGCCCACATCCCTGCTCCAGTTATCGCATGGATTAAGGCCTTTACTTTCAAGCGGGTTCTCATATCATTGATTAGCGAAATCAAAGTAATGATCGTCACCAGAATAATAATGATATTCACCACTAGCAAGATCATGGCGATATTAGCGCCTAAAGTAACGACATTCAGATCAAAAGCCTGAATAATTACATATGTCTTGCTCTTTTGCTTTTTCAATTTGTTGTAAATCGTTTGCGCCTCGCTGGAAGTGCCGTTTCCAACATTATCCTCGATATCATCAAGAATTTCTTTGGCTAAATTTTCGTTGCTGACTTTAAACCAGTGAAAGCCTAAAGTGTAATCGATAATGTGATCAGCAATTGGATTGGTCTGCTTGCTGGTCAATAAATTAGAATTTTCTTCATGATCTGCGCCAATCAGCTGCGACAACCCATCGAAATTGGCATTGACCTGACGAACTATTACCGCTTCGTTGCTACTAGTTCGAATTTGCTTTTTCATAAAAGCAGGATTCAAAAAAGTACTTGTAATCATGGCTAAGCCCACGATTAAGAAGATAACAAAAGCTAGGGTTCGTTTGTACTCATGATTTTGTTCTTGACTTAAGCGCCGCAAATCGGCCCGGGACTGCTCAACCATAATCTCTTTCCCCTTTAACTGATAATATCTTTGCCTGGGTCAAACATCTTGTCGATTGACTCGTGGATGCTGGACATATCTGCAGAAGCGATAATTCTGTGACCATCTTGCAAGGCCTTTTGAATTGTTGCGTGATCTTCATGGCAGAAGCTGTACATCAATGAGCTAATTGCGTAGTTAGCCAAATCTTCAGCAGTCAAATGGTGCTTCTTGCGTTCGTGGTACAATCTACCAACACCAACTGCTACAAAGGCAATACCAGTCGCAATTTCATCATGGAAATCTTCAGGATATTCGCCAAAGATGTTATTTTCCTTCAACCAGCTAAGTAGTACATCGCCCCAGTTGTCTAATGAATCGCTGCTAGTGATTGCTTGTGAGATGATGCGATCTAGTCCTTCATCGCGTGAACCCAAGATGAAGACAGTATAGATAAATGCCTTCATGTGTGCATACGGGCTGGAGTGTCCAATGTCGTCATACTTGTCGACTTCACTGCTCAAAGTCGTCAGCAAGTTACGTGCAATATCGCTGATCAACTTTGACTTGTGTGGATAGTAAGACTGCAAAAGTGACTTAGAAATTTCGCTTTTTTCTGCGATCATTTGCAAGGAAACTTTTTCTAGACCATTTTCGCGGATTAGCTTAAATGTATTTCCTAAAATCACTCTACGTCTTTCCATATTCTTACGTCTTGCCATATTCTTCGTACCTTTTCTTTCTATACAATGTATTATAATTATACCAACGTTTTATATTATATACATAGAAAAAAGTAAATTTAACAAAAATAATCCTCTGTTATTCAGAGGATTATCGTTTATAGAACACTTATACCATAGATCGCGATTATTTCAAACGGTTTTGCTCATCAAAGATTTCGTGAATTGAACGGTCCTTGTAAACATAGTCAATACCGCGAGCTAATAATTGGTCAACAGAAATTCTAACCATACGGTCTGGGTAACGCTTGTGCTTAATTGTATCAGTAACTACAATTTGCTCGATTGGCAATTCGTTCAAAACTTCAGTTGCATTCTTAGAAAGCAAGGCGTGGGTAGCAGCAACATAAACCTTCTTGGCACCAGCAGCCATAACTGACTTAGTTGAAGCAGCCATTCTTGAACCAGTATCGATCAAGTCGTCAACGATAATACACTTCTTGCCCTTTACATCACCGATCATGTCGTGAACTTCAGTATCGTATCTTGCACCACGTTGGTCAACGATCGCAATTGGAGCATCGAAGTATTGACCGAAGTTTCTAGCTAATTTAGCACCTGAGTGGTCTGGAGAAACTACGACAATATCATCGTCTTCTTTTCTAGCAATTCCGTTGTCCAAGAAGTATTGAGCCAAGATTGGCATTGCGTGCAAGTGGTCAACTGGAATGTTGTAGAAACCTTGAATTTGTGAAGCGTGCAAGTCAACAACGATTAAACGATCAATGCCAGTCAATTGCAACAAGTTGGCAATCAATTTGGCAGTAATTGGTTCGCGTGAGCGAGTCTTGGTGTCTGAACGAGAATATGCCAAGTAAGGAATTACCACATTAACGTTGTGAGCTGAAGCACGGTGCAAAGCATCCAACACAATTTCAAGTTCCATAAAGTTTTCGTTAACTGGATCTTGAATTGATTGAATTACAAAGACATCGCATCCTCTGATTGATTCGCCGATGTTAACTTGAATTTCGCCATCGCTAAAGTGATGAACGGCTGTTTCAATCAATGGTTGGTGTAAAATTTGTGCGATCTTTTCGTTTAAAACGGGATTACCACCCAATCCAATAACCTTCATTGGGTGCAATAATTCATGAAGCTCTTCCTTGTTCATAGTAACCTCTTCCATAAAAATACAATATACATTTTCATTATAACCAAAAATCTCAATAAAAGCTTGCCCAACCGTAAAAAAAGGCTAATAGTCGCTCAAAAGCGATCATTAGCCTACTTGCAAAAGTCCTTGATCAATTCTAATAGTTTCAAGCTTTTTACTGTGTAGCTGTTGTGAGTTTGTCTTGGCATAATAATCAAGCGTCCATTTGGCATCAATTGGCTGTACCAACGAACGTGCTCAACTTTTACCCAGTCTTTTTCGCCAACAACGCATAAGGTTGGCGTTTGAATCTTTCTTAAAGTATCTTCTGCCATAAAGCTTTCCGTCAATTCTACCCGGCTGTCTCGATCAAGCCGCATGAAGCGGTGAAAGCCTTCTGTTAAGTAGTGATATGGTCGAATGCCTCTTCCGTTAACGAAAACGCCTGATACGATCAACTTCTTAAAGGCATCAGGGTGCTGGCTAGCTAGCATCATTGCGGCTAATCCGCCGGCATCAAAGCCAAAGCAGTAGCATCCCTCAAGCCCCAGTTGCTTTATAAAAGCATAAATATCTTCAACTTCGACTTGATAGTGTTCTGCAATATCTCCTGCACTTAGTCCGTGGCCACGCATGTCTAAGACATAGACTGTGTAATAAAGCGAAAGTGGCGAAACGATCTTGTCAAACATTCCCCCATCTAAGTGGTGGCCATGAATCAAAAGTAGTGGCTCACCCTTGCCAAGCTTAGAGTAGTATAAGTCAACGCCATTAACCTTTTCTTTCATCGCTATTTCCTTCGTTAATTCTTACTAGGCTGCTTTTTGCTTGCTTATTGTCCTTGTGTTCTTGCCAAAGTCCTTGGCAGATAATTTTCCAAACTAAATAGTTAGCCTTGAAGTTGTCTGGAATCATCTTCAAATTGAAGTCATGAACCATGCTGTCTTCTCTTTGCCAGTAGTGGTAAAGCGGACGATTGCTGCAATAAAAGCCGCTAGTTAAAGCCAAGTATTTCACATTGAAAATCTGGTCTTCCATAAAGGCCAATTCCTTCACAAAGCTCAAATGATGTTTTCTAACAATCGCTGTCTTATAGCCCTTGTTCCAAGTGTAGCCCTTAACCGGCGAAACAAAAGCATGATTGAAGAAAAATGAACCCCAGAAATTAACGATTAACCGGTAAGTTTCCCACTTAGAAAGCGACTTTTCGATTGGCTTGTTAGTGGCAGGGTATGAGGCTTTTCCTGGATAATCTAGCCAAAATCCGCAGCTAACCATGGCAGCTTCAGGATGCTCATGAAAAGCTTTGACAAAATAAGCCGTATAGTCAGGATCTACCCAATCATCGCCGTCATGGAAAGTAAAGTAAGGTGTATTTACATTAGCCATCCCGACATTTCTAGCATCGGATAATCCTCCATTTGGCTTATTGATTATTCTGAAGTGCTTAAATTTTGTTCGATATGATTCTGCAATTTCTTGTGTTCTATCTTTGGATCCATCGTTGACGATCAACAATTCAAAGTTTGGATCCGTCTGCTTAGCCAGATGGTCAAGTGCTCTAGGTAGGTACTTTTCCATATTGTAAACTGGCATAATGACAGTTAATTCAGGTTGTTCTAACATAAAAAATCCCCCATATCCGACTATTATACCATCTATCTAAGTTTGCATGTAGCCCGGTAAATTTCTAAAAATTGGTGAAATTTCGTCTGTTTTGCGCCAGTTAAGTAAAAATCCATTATAATGTTGGTATTCAAAGAAGGAGAAAAATTATGAAAAAACTTTATGCTTTGATTTCTATTTTCTTTGCGGGCCTATTTGCCAGCTTTAGTTTAATGGCTAAGCCTGCACTTGCTGATGAAACCCCGGTCGTAACCTTGGGCACATCTTTAACTCAAACTCAAAGAGATGGAACAATCAAAACATTGACCGCTCCCCTAAATGGTGCAAATTATCAAACAATCACCATCACCGGTAGCGATCTAGTCAAATATCTCAACCCCTCTGGCGACAACTTCACCACCTCATCTGGGGTCTGGTCAAGTGCAATGATTCAAAAGACCGCCAGTGGTTCAGGCATCAACGTCAAAATTTTGGACTATAATGGCAAAAACAACATCACTACTATCACTGCCAACCAATACAAAAACGCAGCCCTAACTGCCGGTATTACTGACGCCAACATTTACGTAACTAGTGCAATTCCAATCGATGGCTCTGGTGCTTTAGCCGGCGTTTATGCTGCCTATGCCAAAAACGGCAACGCCTTAAACCAAAGTCAGGTCAATGCTGCTCAAGACGAAATCTCGACTTTGAGCGGAATTACGCAGGAAAATAAAGACAAATCTGGCTATAGCGATGCGCAATTAAACAATGCCGTTGCTGGTGCCAAAAGCGACATGGCTAAGATCGGCAACAATATTACTGACAGCCAAATTCGCGACATTGTCAACAATCAAATCAAGATCAACCATTTGGGTGATACGATCACCAACAATCAAAAGAATCAAATCATCAACATTTTGATTGAAATCCGCGACTCCGGCGCTTTAAAGAGCAGCAACTTCAAAGAAAGTGCAGCTAAGCTTTCCAGCCAAATTCAATCAGGCGCTAAGCAAATTTTTGACAAATTGAACACGCCAGAAAATCGCAACTTGTTCCAAAAGATCATCGACAGCATTGTCGAATTCTTCAGCAATTTATTTAAATAAACTAAAAGCAGAAACCAGCTTAAAGCTGACTTCTGCTTTTTTTACATATGTTGATCCATAAACTGATTGAGCAAGCCATCGACAAATTCATTGCCGGCATTGCCTTCATGGCCCTTAGTCCAGCTGAAAGTGGCATTAGGAAATTCTGGCAAGAGATGATCAACTTCTTGCCAAAGTTCCTTGTTCTTTAATGGGCCCGCTGCTCTTTTCCAGCCGCGCTTCTTCCAACCTTCAAGCCAGTGCTGGTTGATAGGGTCTAAGACGTACTTTGAGTCTAAGACAAAGAGCAATTTTTCTTGATTGATATCTAGCTCAATCAACTTGCGTAAAGCTGCAATAAAACCAGTCAATTCCATTTGATTGTTGGTTTGACCAGGACGTCCGCCTGCTTCGTGGACTTCTTGACCATTATATTCAATTAAATATGCCCAAGCTGCTGGGTCGCTGGCAGCAACCTTAGCGCCTTTGATTCCAGCGCCAGAATTTCTTGTGCCGCCGTCTGTATAAATTGTTGCATAATATTGATCTGCCATTATTTTTCTCATCCTTTATCTTTAGATCATTAATTAATAGTTCGTGGTAGAATGTTATCATTAATAGAATTATAAAGCGAGGATACTATGTTCTTCAACAGTAAAAAATATAAAGAAGAGGCGGAAAAAAATCGAACTGCTGATCTGACAAAAGAACCAAGCATGTTTAATATGCTTGCTTTGGCCGGCCTAGCATCATTCAAACTTACCCGTCCCTTTTTGAGACTGCACAAGCGCAAAATCGACGATCAAGCTACAGTCGAATTAGCTACTGAAAAGCAAGTTCCTATTATTTATTTTCATGGCTTTCGCGGCGGAGACTATACCACCAAGATTATGATCGACAAGGCGCTAGAAGCTAAAAAGAGTGACAAATTTTTAAAAGTAACGGCAGATTTGTTTGGAAATTTCAAGCTTGAAGGCTGCTGGAGCAGCGACAAACATCCAATCGTTCAGGTTGTTTTTCGCCAGCGGATCGTCGGCATCTATGCCATTGACTATTATCTCAGTTTCATCCTGCCGTTTTTGGCTAAGCGCTACAAGTTCGATCGCTATATCGCTGTAGCCCATTCACTATCTTGTCCCTGCATCATTCGCACGGAAATGAAGCATTATAAGCACAAAAATTTTCCTCATCTGGACCGCTGCGCCTTTATTGCTGGGCCTTTTGATGGAGTGACTTATTTGGGCGATATTCCCAACGTTAATGCCCTAACGCCCAAAGGTCACCCTAGCATGATGAACCCGCACTATCTCTATTTTCTCTTGCATCGTCGACGCTTTAATTCGGATATTTCAGTTTTGAATATTTATGGCAACGTTTTAGATGAAACCAATACTGACCGCTTTATTTCTGTTGTTTCTGCTAAAAGTATCCGCTACATCCTGGCACCTAAAGCCAAGATCTACCAAGAAATCGAAGTTCGCGGCGAAGCTTACGCCGAACACAGCATTATGCATGACAATCCATTTGTTATCGATATCATTCATAAATTTATCGGTTTGAAACAGCACTAGGAGGAGTTTTGTGATTTTTTTAAAATATCTTTGGCATATCATAATTATTACCAACACCATCTTAGCATTCTACATCGTCTTTCACCGCAAGCGGTCGGTCTCAACGACTTGGGCTTGGCTAATCATTCTTTTGGTTTTGCCAGTGATTGGCATGACACTTTATGCCTTCTTTGGCCGGGGTATTTCCCAGGAAAACCTCTTTGCCATTAACAAGCAGCGCCATATTGGCTTAAAGAACGTGCAAAAGTCGATCTCGACTCCGCCTAAGAAGATCAGCCATTCCGATACTTCCAATAAGGCTGATGTGGCAATTCACTTCTTTAACAAAGATGACGAAGCTCCTTTAACCAAAAATAACCAAGTCAAGCTTTATACTGATGGCCAAGAGATGTTCGATGACCTGATTATCGATATCAAAAAGGCCAAAGAAACGATCAATGTCGAATTTTATACCTTTTACAATGATGAAATTGGCAATAAGATCTTGGATTTATTAGTCCAAAAAGCTAAGCAAGGCGTCAAAGTTCACCTGCTTTACGATGCTTGGGGCTCAATGGGTGCAACGATGAATTGGTTTAAAGTTTTGACCGAAGCTGGGGGCAAGGTTTTACCCTTTGTTACTTCGCGCAACGCAATCACTAGATACCGCATCAACTACCACCTCCACCGCAAAATCGTCGTCGTTGACGGCAAGATTTCTTGGACCGGGGGCTTTAATGTCGGCGACCAATATTTAGGCAAAAAGAAAAAGTTTGGCTACTGGCGCGACACCCACGTTAGAATCGAAGGGTCTGCATCTTTGCTTTTGCAAGAGCGCTTTGTCATGGACTGGAATGCCTCTATTGGAAAAAAGGATCTACCAATTACCTACAACAACCTCTTCTTCCCTGACTTAGATGAATCAGACATCGAGCGCGGAGACGCGGCAGTGCAGATCGTTTCTGATGGTCCAGACAATTCTACGGCTTATCTGCGCAATGGGATGGTCAGATTGATGATGCTAGCCAGAAAAAGGCTCTGGATTCAAACCCCGTATTTGATTCCTGATGACGCCGTAATTGCAGCCTTGCAAATTATCGTTCAATCTGGCGTCGACGTGCGCATCATGATCCCATGCAAGCCCGATCATCCCTTCATCTACCGAGCTACGCAATGGTATGCCAATGAACTAACCGGAATTGGCGTCAAGGTCTACATTTACAACAACGGCTTTTTGCATGCCAAGACAACCGTAATCGATGATTTATATTCAACGGTTGGCTCAATGAATCAAGACTATCGCTCATATGATCTAAACTTTGAAGCAAATGCCATCTTCTATGACCGCAACTTCAATAAAAAAGTGGCCGAATCATTTGAAAAAGACATGGAGCAATCGACCCTATTAACTGAAGAAATGATTGCTAAGCAAGGTCGCTGGCTCAGAACCTTGCAGAGCTTTTCTAGACTGCTATCGCCAATTTTATAAAAATAAAATTCCTCCAGATCAACGTCCGGAGGAATTTTTGTTATAAAAGAGTAGGTCCTGTCTTGATCTCAACGTCTGGGCCAAGATAGCGCCTTAGAGTCTGTATTAAACTTGGAGCAGCGATTTTGAATCTAAGATAGTATTGACGACCGTCCTTAGCAGAAAGGATACAGGAGCTTTCCTCGCCAAATAAATTGACTACGAGAGCTTTTTGAATCAATTCATACTTAACCGTTCGTCTGAAAAAGCCTGAAACAACCAATCGCTTCGCTCCAAAGCCAGTATAGCCATCGATAATGCTAGTCAAAATCATCAAGGCAAAAAAAATCCGAATTTCGGTGGTATTCACCAAGATATCAGCATAAGAGCAGGACATAATTACCAAAAGCGTCCAAATTAGCAGTGATCTGCGATATACGCCTTTAACTTCTAAGCTTGCTTGATAATACCAACTGTAACAAGCATACATAAAAAACAATACATCAATTGCCAAGTAGAATGATTCCATAGCTTCCTCGCTTTATTTTCAAAGTTTCTTATCCAATAGTATAACAAAAATGGCGCTATAATAAATTTATAATCTTTTAGAAAGTAGGATTTTTTATGACTGATTTAGCTAAAATTGCCAGTTTCAAGCAAGATCTTGCCTCTAGCAAGCATGTAGTTTTCTTGACTGGTGCAGGAATTTCAACTCACTCGGGCATCCCCGACTATCGCTCAAAAAGCGGCATCTACAACGGCGTTAGCGAGCCGCCTGAAATAATCTTGAGTGAAGACACCCTCTATGGCCGGCCTGAACTATTTCACAATTTCGTGATGAAAAACATGTACTTCCCGCAGGCTCTGCCTAACAAAATTCATGAAAAAATTGCCCAAATCTGCAACGAAAAAGGCGATTTAATTACGCAAAATATTGATCGTCTGGACAAAAAAGCCGGCAATGAGCATGTCTTAGAGTTTCATGGCAACCTTTACGACATCTACTGCACTAAGTGCCAAAAAAAGGTTGACTATCAGGCCTATGAAAAAGACTATCGCCATGAAAATTGCGACGGCATTATCCGTCCAGGGATTGTTTTGTATGGCGAAGCAATTAATCCTGAAACTTTGACTAAGTCAGTGGAAATCATGCGCAAGTCTGATTTAGTGGTTATTGCTGGAACTAGTTTTGTCGTTTATCCTTTCGCCCAGCTCTTAGCCTATCGCAATCCAGCTGCTAAGATTTGGCTGATCAACAAGACTTCTATTCCAGCAACTGGCATTAGCGAAATTATCGGCGATGCCTTGGAGGTTTTTGACCGGCTATAATTGCAAAAGCTCCCCCGACTTGTTAAGCTAGTGGAGGCAAAAATAGTATGTAGAGGGATTAGTAACTATGTCATTTTTTAATTTATATGCACCCTTTTTTGACTTACATAATTGGGAGCACGTTCTCACTAGTGGCAAGGATTGGATGATCATCCTAACCTTGATCTTGATGGAATGTCTATTGTCAGTCGACAATGCGGTAGTTTTGGCAGCGCAAACTCAAGTCTTGCCAAGTAAAAAAGAGCAAGAAAAGTCCTTGCTCTATGGTTTGTGGGGCGCTTATATCTTCCGCTTTATCGTTATTGGTGTTGGAACTTATCTGATCAACTTCTGGGAAATCAAATTAGCTGGTAGTATCTACTTGTTCTACCTCAGCTTCAAGTTCTTCTATGACCAAAGACACCCTGAAAAAGCTGCTCACCACGAGCATAAGAAAAAGCCAAAGAAAGAAAAGAAGCACATTCTTTCTCTATTTTGGCGAACAGTTGTGTCAATTGAAGCCATGGATATCGTCTTTTCAATTGACTCAGTTCTAGCAGCTTTAGCTGTATCTGACAATCCAGTAGTTGTCTTGATCGGTGGCATGATCGGTATCTTGTGCATGCGGGGAATCGCAGAAATTATCATCAAGTTGATGGATATCATCCCTGAACTTCAGCCAATGGCTTACTTCTTGATCGGAGTAATTGCACTGAAGTTGTTCTTAGCCTTGCCTCCAATGCACTATGAGATGTCCAATGTCTTGTTTGCAATCATTGTTTTTGGCATTTTGGGCGTTACGATTATTTTCCACTTCGTCAAGATCAAACGCCACGGTCACAAGCATATGTAATTTCCCTGGAAATATTTTTATTAAAAATAAAAAGTTTTCGCTTGACATTTGCGTAAAAACAATCTAATATTTTCCTCAGTTAAATAAATATCCAATGCAATAGAGGTTGCGACAATTACGAAAATCAGCCTAGTACGCGAATATGATTAAGCTGATTGTAAGAATTGTTGCCGAAATCGAATTGACTTTCGCGGGTTAGTTCGGTTGGGCTACAGGAGCAGATCCTGTAGACTGTCCTGAGAATATCAGGGAGCGCTATACGATTTGGTTTAATTACTGATGAATAAACTAGGCCTCGCTTTTATTGTAGCGAGGCCTTTTTACGCTTTTATTGTATTGGCTTTAGTTGAAAATTTGGAGGTTTTTTCATTGAAGTCAAGATATAGATTAATCGCACTAATTGCGATGATATTTACCATGCTCGTTAGCTTTAACATGCACGCGCCAAGCGTTCAAGCAGCTAAGGCTGACAGCAAAGTATTAAAAGTGGGAATGGAAGCAAATTATCCCCCTTACAACTGGACCCAAACTACTGATGCTAACGGCGCTGTACCAATCGACGGTACTCACGCCTATGCCAATGGTTACGATGTCCAAATCGCTAAGATCATCGGTAAGAAGCTCCACCGTAAGGTTGTCGTAGAAAAGACCGAATGGGACGGACTTTTACCTTCGCTTACTTCTGGCAAGATCGACTTGATCATTGCTGGTATGAGTCCAACAGCTGAAAGACGCAAGGCCATCAACTTTTCTGAACCTTACCGCAAGGGAACTTTCGTAATTATTCTTAACAAGACTAATAAATATGTATCTGCCAAGACCTTAAACGACTTCAAGGGTGCAAAATTAACTGCACAACAAGGTACTTTGCACTATGGTTTGATCAAGCAATTAAAGGGCGCTAAGCGCGAACCTGCGATGAGAGACTTCTCAGCTATGCGTCAAAGCTTGATTTCAGGCACGATCGACGGTTATGTAGCTGAAGACATCGAATACGAAAGCTACAAGCAAGTTAACCCTAACATCGTTGCTATCAACTTGAACAAGATGAAGGGCTTCAAGATCCCTTATTCAGATTCTGTCACAAGTATTGGTGTCAAGAAGGGCAACACTAAGCTATTGAATGACGTCAATGCAATCTTGAAGACAATTTCTAACAAGAAGCGTCAACAATTAATGGTGACTGCTGTTAAAGAACAACCTAAGACTGAATCAACCGACAAGAAGACTGGCAAGAAGCAAAGCTGGCTAGTTTCAACTTGGAAGCAATACGGCAACATGATCATCAGCGGTATCGGCATGACCTTGTTGATCGCCTTGGTTGGTACGATTGCTGGTTTCATCATCGGTTTATTGGTAGGTATCGTTAGAACTATCCCTACCCCAACTACTACTGGCAAGAAGGTTGCTTTGAAGATCGTCAACTGGCTATTATCAGTCTACGTTGAAGTCTTCCGTGGTACGCCAATGATGGTTCAAGCTGCCGTAATCTACTACGGTATTGCCCAATTCTGGCACTTGAACTTAAACCGTACCGTTGCTGCTTTAATTATTGTTTCAATTAACACTGGTGCTTACCTAGCCGAGGTTATCCGTGGTGGTATTATTTCTACACCTGAAGGTCAATTTGAAGCAGCTAGTGCTTTGGGTATGACTCACAACCAAAGAATGTGGCACATCATTTTACCTCAAGCAATTAGAAACTCATTGCCATCAATCACTAACGAATTCATCGTTAACATCAAGGATACTTCTGTTTTGAGCATTATCTCAGTTTCAGAATTGTTCTTCGTTGGTACGACTATTGCCAGTCAAACATTCCAATTCTTCCCAACTTACTTGACAATTTCAGCAATTTACTTGGTACTTACTTTCACCATTACTAGAATCTTCAACTTGATTGAAAGAAAACTTGATGGCAATCGTAACTACAACTTAATGGCAAATCAAATTCAAGTGGGAAATTCTAAAGATTCGGGGGCTAATAACTAATGGCTGAAAATAATGACAAGATTTTAAGTATTAATCATTTGCAAAAATCCTTCGGCGATCATCAAGTTTTGCGCGATATTTCCTTCAATATCAATAAAGGCGAAATCGTCTCAATTATTGGTCCTTCTGGTGGTGGTAAGTCTACTACCTTGCGCTGCATCAACTTGCTTGAAGAGCCAACTGGTGGCGAGATCCTCTTCCATGGGGAAAATGTCTTGGAAGCTGGATATGACCGCAACAAGTTCAGATCAAGAGTCGGCATGGTATTCCAACAATTCGACTTGTTCGAAAACAAGAACGTCTTGCAAAACTGCATGATCGGCCAACAATTAGTCTTGAAGCGTTCAAAAGAAGAAGCTGAAAGAATTGCCCTTGAAAACTTGCGCAAAGTTGGCATGGAGCCCTTCATCAACGCTAAGCCAAAGCAATTGTCCGGTGGTCAACAACAACGTGTAGCGATTGCGCGTGCAATTTCAATGAACCCTGAAGTGCTTTTGTTTGACGAACCAACTTCTGCCCTTGACCCAGAAATGGTCGGTGAAGTACTTGACGTTATGCAAAAGCTAGCTACTACTGGTTTAACGATGGTAATCGTTACCCACGAAATGGGCTTTGCTAAGAACGTTTCTGATCACGTACTCTTCATCAGCGATGGTATTGTGACTGAAGAAGGTGCGCCTGAACAGATCTTTGATCAACCACAAAACGAAAAGACGCAGAAATTCTTGCGCAACTTTAAGCAAAACGACTTTTAAATATTCTTTTTTAATGGTAGCTACTCATCCAGCATGGATGGCTGCTATTTTTTTGCGCAAAACTTGAGGCATAGAAAAAGCCTGGCCCCAAGGCCAAGCTTAAGTTTTAAACTATATCGGAATTTTCTTCTAATTCAGACAGGCGCCAATGAGTCGCAAAATACTCCTCACGCACGTGGCGCAATTCATCATAATCACTTTGTAAGGTGTCGATGGCATCTTGCAATTTTTTATTTTCTTTTCTAATCGCATTTAGCTCTGGATCAGCTACCACGCCCTTAAGATGAACCTGAGCAGCCAAATAGCTGCGCCGATGTTGGAACTCTTCTTTCAAAGTGCCTAGACTGTTTTCGTACTTAACCAGCTTCCGATTGATCGGCTTAAGCTGCTCATTCAAGCTAACAAACAAGTCATATGGCATATCAGACTTAATTCGATTGCATTCAGAACAAGCCAAAATCAAGTTCGAAAAGTCATTGTTATGCGATAGCGACACAGGATCCTTATGATCAACGCTATGCCCCTTGCGACCGCAGTACTGACAGCGATAGCGATACTTGGCCCGAATGCGCTCGCGATCGATATAATCGACCTCATTCAGCTGAAAATCAACCTGCAAACCCAATTGTTCCAGATTATAGGAAAATTCCCGACCCGAATCTGGAGCAGGTCTTAGGCCATCTTGGCTAGCAATAATTGCTCGGTTAAATTCTGCTCGATCAACTTGCTGCAAGGCAACTGCATTGTTGTCGTAATCTTGAATAAAACCTTCATAACGCTTTTGCAGCTGTCTAGTTTTGACTAGCCATTCAACTTCTTGCTCGCCATCTTTGCCTATAAAGGCATACAGCAAGGCTTTAGCAAAAGTCGCTACAGTGTCGTTAGCATATTCTTCAGGATCAAGCCCGCGCTGGATACAAATATCGCAAATGCTGGTTAGCTTTGGATTCATCAAGCCTGCTTGCTTAAAATGTAGCGATGCCATCCTTAAGCCACATGAACTACATTGAAATTTCACGCTACTCACCCATCAATAAGATACTAAAGGCAATCCGTTGCATTTTGTCTTTGCCGGCAAAATCACCCTTGAATAAGTCTGGCAAAATATGCTTAATAAAGTATTGCACACAAACTAAGTCATCAAACTTCTTGATTGTTTCAAGACTTTCTTTAAACATTTGCATAAAGACTGGGTTAGGATTTCCTAATTCAATTTCGCCATATGCTTCGTATAAAAGATCCAGCTTGTCGCAAATTGATAGAATCTTACCTTCTAAGGTATCGTCTTTGCCTTCAGATAAGCGCTTAGTGTAGATTTCTTGGAATTCAGCTGGGATTTCGTCTTTGATAAACTTATTTGTCATAGTTTCTTCGACATCCCCAATCATTTTGCGCAATTCTGGCGTTGCATACTTGACTGGCGTCTTGATATCCCCAATGAAGCGTTCAGTATAGTCGTGGTTTAAACTCTTTTCGTATAAAGCCTTCCAATCGATCTTTTGTCCGCCTTTAACTTCTTCGATATCGCCCATCATTTGTGCAAGTTCAGCCGTTCTGAAGCAGTGGTCTGCCACTGAATGGTGGTGGTACTTGAAGTAGCCTGGTGCCCGATCGATTGACTCTAAACTGTTGAAACCTTGAATATAAGCATTTAATCCCATAAAAAAACTCCTTCCATCTAGCTAAAATTTTTACTATGTTACCAAAATTATAAACCAGATGCAAGGAGGAATATCTATATTTTACTTTTTTATTCTACGATAATGGTGGCCATAGTCATCTCGTGCTAAGCGCCCGGTATCAACCAAGTATCGGCGCAAAATTGCATAATCATCATAAACTTCTGCCAAGATTTCATTGACCTCTTTTTCACTGTAGTCATGATCAAATTCGAATTTATCAATCAAGGCATCAAACAATACTTCTTTAGCTTTTTGCTTGCGCGGAATCGTAATTAGTTTTCCATCATGTAAAAAATTAGCTAGTTCCATTATTTACCAACCCCCAGTCTTCTTTTACTTACTATGAAACCTAGTACAAAAATCGCCAAACCTACTGCAGCTAGGCTATTCCAGGCAAAACCAATTCCATAATGATCGGACAAAAATCCATTAGCAGCTAGCGCAATTACCTCAATTCCTGCGTCTAATGCATTAGATACGGATATGATTGTTGCTCTACGATTTTCCGTTTCAATAGCTGATTGCAATACTACCCCAGCAATCAAATTTTCTACACTTCCAAACATTGTATGTACCATAAATAGGACAAGCGAAGCATAGTAACTTGACCTAGTTACCACAACTAACCAAATAGTGACGGTCATCATGATAGAGCTCATAACAATCAAATCAAGCTGATTCTTATTGTTTAGCTGCTTTTTGGAAACAACTCGATTATAAATAGTTATGGCCAGCATCCCTGATAAAGTCATAAAAACTGATATCGTACCTGAATTGACATGTTTTCCGTGCTGAAAATAGATCTGCCATTGATCCAATGGGCCTGACGAAATAATAGCAATGGGCAATAATAACAACACTATTGCCAACGTCTTCTTTTCATGCTTAACGGCCTCTTTAACATCACTTACTATGTTTATCCCCGACCAAATATTTATCTTGCTTTGCAGATTTTGACTGTCGTACTTAAACATTGGAATAACTGTCAGACTAGTAACAATCAAGAAAATGGCCCCGGCAATTAGGGGAAGCTGCAAGTTAATATTTCCCAAGATGTTTGCCCCAACAAACGTCGCTAGCATTGTTATTGGTGTCGCAATTATCCTATAACCTGAATAAATCGAGCCAAGCTCATTCTTGGTATGACCAATTGCGGATTTATTTGCAATCCACGAATCCATCGTTCCAGATTGGAGTGAATCTCCTATCGCAGTCAAAATCCCACTTAAAGTCATGTAAAACAGATTAAATGGGCTAAATGCCAATACTAAGAGTCCTACTGCTCGAATTATTCCACTAACAGTAATTGTTTTTAAATAGCCAAATTTATCTGCAATGTATCCAGATGGAACCTCTGCGAAAAACGTTACGATCCAAAAAATACTGAGAAACAGATTTATTTGGCTATAATTATAGCCTATATGACGCATGAACAGATAAATCGTTCCGCTCCATAGTGACACACCTACTGTGTAAAGTATGCTTATGTAATAGTAAATGTATTTATATTTTTTCATCGTCTTCGATACTTATAATTTTTTAAACAATTGTCTATGCTACTCCAACCTGTAATTCTCACCAAAAATAATATACACTTATTAATTAAAACAAGATTCTTCTTGTATCATATTTGTTACATATCATATAGGCCAGCTAGCTATTACAGCTCCATAACCATAATCTTCCATATTTTTTCTAATTTTTTGAGCTTTGTCTATATTCCCTGATAACATTGCCTCCAGATAAAAAGTATTTATTCTATAAATCATTAAATGAAATGACTTAGTAGTGCTAATTATGTAATTAATTACTTCTACAATATTAGTATTAGATCTAATACTAATTTTTCTGTCGTAGCATGTCACCAAATAGTTTCCAAATATTCGTAGATATCTTTCTAACGCTAATTCCGAATATTTATGTCTTTTGACAGAAGCCAGTAACCTACTTATTAAAAAATCCAATTCTTCTTGTGACCATAATGGCATAGTATTTCCCAATAACGTCAACAAATCTGGTCTGGTAGTCCAGTTACGCCCTTCATCAAATTCTTTTTTCAATTCCTTATATATATTTTCGTCAATATCTTTCACTTCTCCTTTAAAATATGCTAACGTCACTAAAGCCCGTAACTTCAATATCTTGTTATCCGAAGTAGCTACTATTTTTTGACAATATCTTTCTAAAGATTCAACATTTCGGGTATTAACAGCATTATCCATCCTATCTTTAAATTGTATTTCAGTCTTATTTTTTCCCGAAATATATGTTTCTTGGATCAACTCAGAAAATTCAAGAACATCTACTTGATGTTTAAATAATATTTCAAATAAACTTTCTGCATTAATTCTATTTTTTCCACTTTCAACTTTTGCATAAAATGGTCGGCTGACAATTCCCTCACACATCTGTTGTTGACTTAATCCCAAGTTTAATCTTATTGTATGTAATGCCTCGCCAATCGTCACAATTATTCCTACCTTCTACTAAACAAAAACAGTAATTTTCGTTCCCTTAACCTACCCTTGCTTATTAACCTCTCGCAAAATTCTCTCATGCAAAATAAGCACTTGCTCAATATCGCTAAACAGAACATTTTCATTAGCGCCATGCATGTTAGAGCTAGAATTGCCGATACCATAATTAATTAGTGGCAAGCCAAGATTTCTACCAAAAGCATAAGCTGGACCAGCTACAAAGTCATTTAACACATACTGAACGCCAGTTGGGCCATAAACTTCCTTTGCTTGCTCAAGTACCAAGCGAATCACTGGGTCAGTAATATCTGCTCGATAACCTGGCTGGCCAACCAAATACTTAACCTTCAAATCTGAAAAGCCATTCTTAATTAGTTGCTGCTGGGTTAACTGGGCAACTCTTTCAGGGTCTTGATTTGGCGATAAGCGGAAGTCAATCTTAGCCTTAGCAAAACGTGGCAAAACAGTCTTAACCCCTTCTTTTTGATAGCCGCTAGTTAGGCCGTTAATGGTAATCGTTGGCTCATTGACTAAGGCTAGTTTTGGGTCATCAGTCAATAAAGGACGCGCTAATTCTGAATCTTGGCTAATTTTATCTGGGTCAAATTCATAGCCTTCAACATATTGTTTTTCTTCATCGCTAATTGAATCAACATCATCATAGATTCCATCAATCAAAATTCGATTAGTTCCCACTTCGCGCAAAGTTGCCAATCCTTGAACTAGGCGCCAAGGTGCACTTTCAGCATAGCTAGCTTGAGATGAATGCAAGTCAGTATTAGCTGTCTCAACGCCAACTTCAATGCAGGAGACGCCCTTTAAGCCGCCGCTAACTACCAGCTTGCCCTTAGAATTCTTGGCTCCGCCCTCCCAAATGCACAAGTCTGCCTTAAGTCGCTCTTGATAAGCATTGGTATATTCAACGATATGGCTTGAACCAATTTCTTCTTCGCCTTCAACGAAGAACTTTACATTGACGGGCAATTGATTCGTCTGCTTTAAATAATCAATCAGAATTAATCTAGTAACTAATTCGCCCTTGTCGTCCAGTGCTCCTCTAACGATCAACTTGCCATCTTTAACTGTAACTTGATAAGGATCGCTATCCCAATCGTTCACATCCCCTTCAGGCTGCGTATCATAGTGGTTATAGAATAAGACCGTTTTATCGCTATCAGCTTTAAATTCCGCAAAAATATTGCTTGGACCACCATGATCATTCCATTCTTCAACTACATCAGCCTTTAACTCCTTAAACTTAGCAATTAGCCAATCAGCCGTTTCTTTTTGATTAAGATGTTGAGCTGCGATCGTTTTTAATTCAAAAAATTCGTCATAATCCTTAAAATGTGCTCTAGCAAATTCAGTTAAACTGGTCATATTTTTACCACCTTTCAAAAGACAAAAAGCGCCCCCCAGTAGCAAAATTGTTGCTACCAAGGGACGCTTATGCGTGTTACCACCCTAGCTTCAATTCTAGTCTTACGACTAAAATCCTTACTGGCTTCTCATCATGAAAAACCGGACTCAATATCGAAAGTCACCCGTAAGTTGCTAACGTGATGCTTACAACTTATGCCTAAACAAAGACCATCTTCAGCTGGCCATACAATTGCTGCCTTGCACCATTTGCAGCTCGCTTGGAAAAGATCGCCAGCTTACTCATCTTTTCAGCTTTTATTAATTTATTTTTCTTACATTTTAATTTAAGTTTTGTAAATAGTCAAGCTATTCTACTTCACCACCGCCGTCAAAGTCACCAGGACATCATCATAATAATTTCTTCCGTTAAGTTTTTGTAAAAGCACATACTTTTGCGAACTAAACAGGTTATCAAATCCTTGATTACGATAACTTGATGCCATTAAGAAAATCGGTGCACTAAATGCGCGTGATTGATAATGATTGAGAGCTTCGCCCTTCAAGCTATATCCAGCTGTTACTGTGCTTTGTTTACTAAAAAACTTCAGCATTCTTTTGCACACATATCTTGCATCTGGATCATCTACACCAGCTAAGTTCATTGGGACCCGGCAGGCATTAGAAGCATAGTCGCCATCGTACTTACTGCTAACAACCTTACCCTTAGCTGCTTTAACTCCATTTTTGCTTACCCAGGCAAAATCTGGCGCCAGCCCACTCTTATTTTGAGCACTTAACTGTTTCAAATACTTAAGCATGGTCTTTCTAATCACTAGCCAACGCTTATCGCCAGTAACTTGATAAAAGGCCTTTAACTCTTTAGGTAAACAATCTGATGTACGGAATAAATAATAATATTTTGAATCTTTATTTGCCCAGTTGCCGACCGTTAAGCAGTTTGTTTCGTGATTAACTTCGTAAGACATAATGTCATTAATCAACTTTACGGCCTGCTGGCGATAGGAAGCATCATGCCAGCGTCTAGCAGCTAAGATCAAGCTATAAGCAATAAAGACATCCCCATCAGTGGCGCTATTTTTATCATAATGCTAGTTTTGGACATCTTTTACCTGCTTCCAAGACATTAATTGCGAGCCAGTTTCACGGTTTGCCAAATAATACCGATATAAGTGATCGAAGTCTGCCTTCTTGCCATGTGGATTCATGGCTGCAATTTCCATTCCATAGCCTTGAGCTTCAGATAGAGCCATGTGCTTTGATTTGTGCGGCGTTGTATCAATATAAGCAACTTCTTGTTCTTTTTTGACATAAAATTTTTGCCAGTCTGCAACAAGGTTTGCGCGAATCTTATTTTCGTTGTCAGCTCTAACTAATAGCAAAGTAGCTGTAAAGGCAACTAAAATTCCCACAAATATGAACCAATTATACTTTTTCATCAAAATCAGCCAACTCAATAAGATATTAGGCAAAGTTAAGCCTACAACTATTGCTAGTAGTAGGATGTCCATCACTCCTGTTTGCACATCCTTAGTGTAGTTTTGTGCTAGCCAAACTAGTAGCATGGGAAAAACGATTGCGCAAAAAAAGCTCAACTTTATTAGCTTTGAATTTTTTAAAACCATAGTGCTCCACTCCTATGTTTGATTAAAAAAAGCAATTCGATACGAAACGTATCAAATTGCTTTTCAGATCTTTATTTATTCAGCGACTACTTGTTTTCGTCTGCTGCAGCCTTGTTCAAGAAAGCAACAACTTCAGCAACGTGAGCAACGCGCTTCTTGCCGTTCTTCTTGTTCTTTGGTCTTTGGTTTGGTTGACAACCAGTGTTGTAATTTGGCATAGTACTATACTTCCTTTCAGATTTTCGAAAATCTAGTTCAGTTTACCATAATAGAAGCGATAGTTCAAGCCTATCTAGGTATTTCCCGGGAAATATTAGCAGGTCTTACCTTCAGCCATATCTTTAGCGGTAACTTCAGCTGGCTCGTATTCAGCCACAGTAACAGCACCGTCGATGATTCCACTGTCATCAGACAAGCTCATGGTGGCATTTCTGGCGTTGACTACCAAATTATCTTCCAAGAAACCCATTTCAGGTTCAGCTGTGTACAAATCAAAGCCAGCATTGTTTTCAATCTTGATGGTGTAATCTGGATCCTTTTCATCTAAAACAACGAATTGGAAGTTGGCGCCAATGGTGCAAGTGCCACCCATCTTTGAGTACTTGGTTGAACCATCGTTCAAAGCTAAGAGAACCACTTGATGGTCATTTTTTACGTGCTTTTTAATCATTTCAGCCGCTTCTGGCTTAATGTTCATTGTTACTGTCATATTGATTTTCCTTTCATGGTCTTTTTATCTGCATCAAGTATAGCAAGCTTCGGCGATTTTTTGAAAAATTTTGCTTATTTTTTGGGAGAAAATTTGTATAATTAATGGATCCGATTTAAATTATGTTTTTTTTCCTAATTACTTATTGATATCAGTGCTAAAAAGGCTCACAATGGTAACTAGGGTTTTCAGACGATTATAGATGTGAGGGGGACCTTTTATGACCGTCTTAAAAAATATTGCAAAAGATAGAATTTTACAAATAACGGTATTTATAACTATTGTCAGCCTTTTTTTTGCGAGGCCTAGACTAGCAGACATCAACTTCCACACCTTATTCTCCGTGGCTGCGATGCTAACGATCATTCAAATTTATGCCTATCTGCACATTCTAGATGTCCTAGCCTATAAGCTAACCAGTATTGCTGATAATATCCGAAAGTTAAATATTTTATTCACACTGTTAGCAGTACTTTCTGGAATGTTTCTAGGAAACGATATTACGGTTTTGACTTTGATTCCGCTATATCTCAATATTGCTAAAAAATACGACTTGCCACAGATCTTGCCAGTTACTTTAATCGGTATGGGTGCAAATATCGGGGCGGCCTTCACGCCATGGGGCAATCCGCACAACATCTTCTTAGTAAGTAGATACGGTGTTAATGCGGTTGAATTCTTCCGTTGGTCAATTCCATACTTGTTAGTATCATTGATCATTATGGGATTTGTTTTCTTCTTTATTCCTAAGAAAGAAATTCCGGTTCAAAGAGCAGAAAGCATCCGGATCAGCTGGCGTCCAACTGCCTTGACTACCTTAGTCTTTGTTTTCTTCTTCTTTGGCGTTTTCCGGGTCGTGCCAATTATTTATCCAATGCTATTAGCCATTGCCTTGGCGCTTTTGATCAATCCACGGATTTTGCTTAAATTAGACTATTCATTGTTGCTTACCTTTACGGGATTCTTCATTTTCATCAGTGATATCCAGCAGATTCCAGCAGTCGTAAATGGCATTCATATGATGGTTCACTCAGAACTATCAACCTACCTAACTTCAATTATTTCCAGTCAGGTAATGAGCAATGTTCCTTCTACTATCTTAGTTGGTAAGTTCACCGACTACGCAGAAGCATTATTCTTAGGCTCAAATATCGGTGGCTTTGGTTCAGTGGTTGGTTCGATGGCCAACATGCTGGTTCTTAAGACCTACAACCAACACGCTAGCATAAGTAAGTCCAAGTTCTTTAAACAATGGACGGCGATGCAGTTTACCGGTTTGATTATTCTAACCATTGTTGGTTGGTTATTGTTAATGATATAAAAAAGGCTCTAGTCAGATATTGGCTAGAACCTTTTTAGTTTTATATTTCGATTATTTGATCAAATTTAGCTAAATTTTCTTCATGTAACTTCCGCAGCAGACCTCGAGCTAGTGCTAATCTTTGCTTTTGTCCGCCAGACATTGAATTACCAGATTCCTGAACTTCAGTATCTAACCCCTCTGGCAATGATTCAACATAGTCTAACAAATCAGCTGATTGCAAAGCTTGTCTCAATCGCAGTGACAAATGCTGAATTGTCCAGGCTTGAGCAATCTCTTTAAAAGCCAAAATCACCGATAGTAATGCAAAGATCAATATATCGAATAAAACATATCTAACAAACTCATTAACATCAAGCTTGATTAAACTATTTAAAACCATAACCTGAATTAACGAGTGGCCTACTCTAAAAATAGAAGCAATCGCCGTCAAAAACGCTACAAAGGCGACTTTAGCTGGTTCTTGTTTAATGTATTTAAGAAGCTGTTTCATATTCTTACTCCTTTTATCGTTCGCATTTATACAAATAAATTAATTTTTTATGATTATAATATTTAATAAAAACAATTTACCCCCTAAGATTATTTGTCAATTAAAAAGTATGTTTTTACTTATTTCTTTACTCTAAAACTTACCTACTATCCCTTATCCTAGAATTAAGTTATAATGTACAGTAATCAACTATTAATTACGGAGGTTACATATGTTAATTTGGATAATTTTAGCAATCCTAGTCTTGCTAGTCTTTGCCTACATTGCCACTTACAACAACTTGCAAAAAGCAAAGGTCTACACTGAAGAAAGTTGGAGTCAAATCGACGTTCAACTCAAACGAAGAAACGATCTTATTCCTAACTTAGTAGAAACTGTTAAAGGCTATGCATCCCACGAAAAGGAAACTTTGGCTCAAGTCATCAACTTGCGCAATCAATTAAACCAAGTTCCTGCTAGCGATCACGAAGAAGCCCTTAAGGTTTCCAACCAATTGTCAGATTCATTGAAGACAATTTTCGCTTTGTCAGAAAACTACCCAGACTTAAAGGCCAACCAAAACTTCCTCAGCTTGCAAGAAGAATTGACCAACACTGAAAACAAAATTGCCTACTCCCGTCAGCTTTATAACTCAAGTGCTGCGCAATACGATCAGAAGCTTTTGACCTTCCCATCCAACATCGTAGCCAAAATTCATCATTTCCAAAAGGTTAACTACTTGGAAACTCCTGAAGCTGAAAAAGAAGCACCTAAAGTTAAGTTTTAGAAATTAGGAAAATCTATGTTATATCAGCAAATTAGCCGTAATAAGCACAAAAGCAGCATTATTATGGTAATTTTTATTATTATTCTTGCCCTAGTTGGGGCTGGACTAGGCTATTTGACTAGCGACTCGCCACTTGCTGGTTTAATTATTGCCGTAATTGCTAGTCTAGCTTACCTATTTATGGTCATGCAAAATCCAGCCAATATGATCATGAGTCTAAACCATGCTCAGGAAATTCATGAAGAAGACAATCCTCAACTGTGGCATATTGTCGAAGATATGGCCATGGTGGGAAAAGTTCCAATGCCAAGAGTTTTCATTATCAATGATCCTAGTCCTAATGCCTTTGCTACCGGCAGCGACCCTGATCATAGCGCCGTTGCTGTTACTAGCGGGCTACTTAATATGATGAACCGCGAAGAACTTGAAGGGGTATTGGGCCACGAGATTTCGCATATTCGCAATTACGATATTCGTCTATCAACAATTGCCGTTGTCCTAGTCGGCGTTATTTCCTTTATCTCAGGAATTGCCAGTCGAATGATCTGGTGGGGCGCTGGCAGTCGAGATGACGATGACGATCGCGAAACTAGTCCGCTTATGGCAATTTTCAAGTTAGTCGCAATCATCTTTGCCTTAATTCTTGGACCACTTGCAGCTAGCCTGGCCCAGATGGCTTTATCGCGCAATCGCGAGTTCTTGGCTGATGCATCATCAGTTGAACTTACGCGCAATCCCCATGGCTTGATCTCAGCCTTGCAAAAGATTGAAGGCAGCCAGCCCATGAGAAGCGCCGACCCATCTAGTGCCGGCATGTATATCTCCAACCCTTTAAAAAAGGCAACTGGATTATTTGATACTCACCCAGCCACAGCAGAAAGAATCAAACGCTTAGAACAAATGTAAAAAAACAGCCCGAAATTTTTCCGGGCTGTTTTCTTTATTTCAAATGGATATTTGCTTGTCTAAATAGTTCGCTCCGCATCGCTGCTGGCGTCATGTGGTAGTATTCGTTAAAACGCTTATAGAAGAAAGACTTGCTTGAAAAGCCCACCAGGCTAATGATTTCTTTCAAAGAAACATCTGGCTTAGCTAACAATACCTTAGCTTCTTGCATCCGGCGCTCATCGACATGTTCGACGAAGCTGCGACCAGTCTTTTGCTTGACCATATTTGAGAAGTAATTAGGATTAAAGCCAAAATAAGCTGCCGCATCCCCTAGAGTAACCTTGGCAAAGTGTTGATCGATATATTCCGTTAGTGCTGCTTCAGAGAACTTGATGCGTCCATCCTTGCCAGTCAAGCCCTGCTTGCGCTTTTGGCACAGCAAGACAAAGGCTAGGGTCAATTTAGCCTTAACTAGACTTTTGACAAATAATTCTTCGCCTAAATATGCCTGAACGATTTCGCCTAAAAGCTTAGTTGACTCAATCTTATCAGTAAAAAATAGGTACTTATCTTTTTCTAGTTGTTTAGATAGTTTGTTAATGACGGCTAATTCTGGATCGGTCTTGCCAGCCAAATCTTTGAAAAAGGCTTGATAGCGGAAGTTTGAGCCAAATCTTGCCTTCAATAAAGTCGCCTCACCCATTTGTTCGCCGACTTGATAGCTGCTGCCTGCTTGCAATAAAAGAACACTAGCTTGATCGATCAAGGTGGCTTGTCCATCAACGGTTAGAGCAACTTTTCCACCAACCGCAAATAAGAGTTCTGCTTCATTAACTTGATAGAAATGCAGACCGGGATTTTTATTTTCGGCATAGATAGAGAACAAGCCAAAATCTGCTCTGCCTGCATTTAATTTAATTTCATCATGATCATCTACTATTAGTTCGAATAACTTTGCAAGATATTGGTCCAGTGCAACAGTTGCCATAGATCGATCCACCTTCCTATTTTTTGTTTTCTATTCCCATTATAAAGCAAATTGGATTAGATGCCTAAGTGGAAAATTTTTGGAAGGTTTTTTAAACTGCTAATTTGTCTAAATGGATAATTCTATCAAACATTTCAAGTTCTTCATCACTAACCTTGTGTGCTACTTCCAGAACTGTTATGCCTTTATTCTTTAGCAAGGTTTGATGGATAGCTAAAGACATAGCAGGATCTAATGCACTCGTAGCTTCATCTGCTAATAAAATTGGTCTCTTGCTCAACAAAGCCCTAGCAATTTCAATTCTTTGAATTTGTCCACCTGATAAGTTGCTTCCTGACTCGCCTAATTCATAATTTAGCCCTTTTTCTGCGACTAACTCACTTAAGCCAGCTAGTTCAATCGCTTGATTAAGATCAGAATCTGACACTTTTTTGCCTAAAGTTAGATTAAATTTCAAGCTATTATCGAAGATGAATGGCTTTTGATTGATATAGCCAAAGAAATTATGGGCTTTTTGATAATTTCCTGACATGTCTTGATGATTAATAATAACTTTACCACGGCTTGGCTTAAGCTGTCCCATAAGCATTTGGAGAAATGTCGTCTTCCCCCAGCCACTTGGAGCCATTAATAAGACTTTTTGACCTGGTTTAATTTTCAATGATAAGCCGTTAAATAGTTGCTTTTCATTAACTGTATAGCTAACATTATCCACTTCTAATTCTTGTAGCTTATCACTAAATTTAGGACTCTCAGTAAGTTGATAAGTAAGAGCTGGTTCAATTTTATCCCACATTGGTTTAGTAGACTTAATAGCATTAATTTGATCGAAAATATTAACAATTGGATTAACGAATTCATTAGATAATTGAACGATCATAATCAGTGTTCCGGCACCAAACCATCCCTGATACATCAAAATCGATCCCACCAAAAATGGGATTATGAAACTAAAAATATCCGCAACAGCGACAATTATTTCATATGCTCCTTGCTGAGCATAATTTAATCTTCTCAAAGCTAATTCCATTCGCTTAGCACTTTCTACTACTTGGCTAATCACAGGAATTTGAGCGTCATATAAGTTTGCAGTCCTGGCCCCATTCAATGCATCGCTAACCTTTTGAGTATATTCCGCATTAGCTTTTTCCCATTGACCTGATCTTTTCTGAATTGGTTTAGCGAACCACTTTTGGACAAAACCAGGAATTAAAGTTGTAGTCAAAAAGATCAAAGTTAAAATCCAAGAATTTAGTAGTCCTACTATGATTGATAGAACAAACGAGATCAATTCAGAAATAATCATCAACTCATTGGTTACTTTAAGGGTTTCGATTTGCTTAAGATCATTGGTCATTAGACTCAGGCCATCTTTTTGCGAAACATCTCGTTTATTTACCAGATAAGTCATCGTCTTATCTTTAAGTTCAACGTTTATCGTCTTAATAAGATCTACTTTAATATATCTGTAAACAAAGTTGGCTAACATTATAGCTAATATTGTCCCTGCACCAATACCAGCTACTAAAATCAAGTCATTTAATTTGCCTCTATGGTACTGGGCTAAATCTAGCATGATCTTTGATGTGTACGCAACTGTAACATTGCCTAAAGCATTGATTAATGCAAAAATCACGTATAAAAACACTTTGTTTTTGGGTGCAAATTTTAGAGTCATATTTCCCTCCTCTTACCTGGACAGTAAAAACGCTTAAGATAATTATACATCTATTTTATAATTATTAAAAGCAAATAAATACTTTTTAATATCAAAGCAATAATCATAGGGCAAGCAGGCTTTAACAAATCCAAGTTAATGGACATCCCTGCTAAGATTTTGTAAAATGAACTTAATTAACGGGGTGCCACTAGGCTGAGAACATACCCATTGAACCTGTCTGGATAATGCCAGCGTAGGGAAGATGATTTCAAGCACGGCCACCCCTAGAGGGTGTTTTTTTATGGTCAAAAATCAATCAATCAAAGTCAAAGAATTAACTTTTGCCTATCAGGACGAACAGCCAATCATCAACAAACTAAATTTAGAGCTGGATACTGGCAAGTTTTCGCTCTTAATTGGGCCAACTGGCTGCGGCAAATCAACCTTAATGAAGATTCTAGCTGGACTTTATCCTAAATACGCCGGCAAATTGCTGGCTGGATCAATCGACTTAGCTGGCTTAAAGACGGCTATGATGTTTCAAAATTCCGGCCAGCAATTTACCATGGCCACGCCAAGAGAAGAAATTGTTTTTGCCTTGGAAAATTTGGGCTTAGATGCAGCTAACTATCAAGAACGCTTAAAGCTGGCAACGGACTTTACCCAAATCGACAATTTGCTAGATCAAAACATTTCCACCATGTCAGGCGGGGAAAAGCAAAGAGTCGCTTTGGCTGTGTTAGTTGCCATGGACATCGATATTTTGATTCTGGATGAGCCTTTTGCTAGCTGCGATCCACATGCGCGCAGCTTCTTAATTCAAAAGCTGGCCCACTTGCGTGATCAAGGCAAGACCATTATCATTAGCGATCATGTTTTTGATAATTACGATTCAGTCTGCGACCACGTTTATGCCTTTGAAGCTGGAAATGTGAAGCAGCTTTCTTTGGCTGAAATGGAGCAGCTATTTAAAGCCGTTGATTACGACTATCATTTTGCCTTGCCTGAAGACCAAGCTGCAGCCTTTGTTTTGGATCAAGTTCAGATTTCTCAAAGACGGCTTTTATTAAAGCAAGATCAGCTGAAAATCGTCAAAGGAAAAGTAACCTTAATCACTGGCGCAAACGGGATTGGCAAGTCTTCTTTTTTCAAAGCTTTAACCCAATTGATTCCTTACGAAGGCTCGATTAGCTATGAGGGACAAGAAGTTCGCAAGGCTAAGAGTCGAACTTATCTCAAAGATGTGGGACAAATTTTTCAAGCAGCCACTGACCAATTTTTAACGGTAACAGTTAAAGACGAATTGGAATTGAGTCTCAAGAACAACCCCAACGTCACAATGGATGAGGTTGATCAACTATTAGTTAAGCTTGACCTATTCAACCACAAAGACCAAGTCGTATACTCCTTGTCTGGCGGGCAAAAGAAGAAGTTGCAGATCTTATTGATGCTATTATCTAGTCAAAAAGTCCTCTTGATCGATGAGCCATTAAGCGGCTTAGACCATGAGTCAGTCAAGCAGGTAGTTAGCCTGATGAAAGCTTGCCAAGAAAAGTACCAACAAACGATCCTAGTTATCAGTCACCAATTAGGCGAGCTGGCTACTTGGTGCGACTATCATCTTTTATTTGATCAACAACGTTTGAGTTATCTAGAAAGGTAAGAAGATGAATCCTAGTCTAGAATTTTTATTGATTTTCATTATTTCGCTGGAATTATCCATCAAGAACAATCTCTATATCAACCTAATTGTAATTGCCTTTGCGCTTGTCTACCTAGTAATTCGGCGAATTTCATCTAAAAAATTATTCGCCCTAATTGCCATTCCATTTATTCCAGCCTTTACGATTTTTGCGACGCTATTTTGGTTTAATGGCAAGTCTGATCCTTATAATGCCTGGAGTTTGGCTACGCGTGTTTATGTCTATACTTTGACCATTGCCTGCCTAGCTCATGATACGACCAGCAGCCAGTTTGCCCGCTCGCTTGAGCAAAACTTCCACCTGCCAAGCAAGTTTACTTATGGGGTTTTAGCTGCCTTAAACATCATTCCGCAAATGGCTAGCGCCGTGAAACAGATTCGCGTAGCAGGCATGATGCGCGGCATGTATTTGTCTTTTTGGTCGCCAATGCTTTACTTTAAAGCGATCTTAGTTGCGTTAAATTCTGCCGACAACCTTGCCCAAGGTATGGAATCTCACGGCTACACCGAAGGGCAAAAGCGCTCAGTCATCGAAGTAGTCCCCATGACTAAAAAAGACTGGCTGATTTTTGCTTTGCTTTTAGCCTTGTTCAATCTTGGAATCTTCATCTTGTAAAAAAAGAAGGCCACGTGGCCTTCTTTTTTATTTATGATATGGACTACCGGTATTGATCATAAAGGCCCGGTAGATCTGCTCCATTAGCACCACGCGCATCAATTGGTGAGGCATGGTCAACTTGCCAAAACTAAACAAATCATCTGCCCGCTTGTTAACAGCTGGACTAGTGCCAAGGCTGCCTCCAATAACGAACGTAAGGTCAGAATGACCGTAGGTAGTCAAATCCTTGATCTCTTTAGCAAATTCTTCGCTTGCTCTTTGCTTGCCCTTGATTGCCAAGACATAAACATATTCCTTGTCCTTGATCTTAGCTAAAATGCGCTCGCCTTCGACTTCTTTGACCTGTTCCATTTCTGCTGGACTGAGTTTTTCAGGTGCCTTTTCATCTGGAACTTGGACAATTTCCACTTTGGCAAAGCGACTCATCCTTTTTTGATATTCCGCAATCGCATCCTTGAAGTACTTTTCTTTCAACTTTCCAACACAGACAATCTTGATATTCACTACTTTTCCCCCAGAATTTACATTATTTCCACTTGAGTTATCCACAGTTGTGAAAAAGATAAATCTATATTTTGTGTCTATTTTTTTTAATTTATCTATACTTAGTGGTCTCGCCCTTTGCAAAAATTTTTTTCAAATTTTTACCCACATTTTGGCTTGGGATAACTATTTTTCACAAATTTTACTGATAAATACCGATTAAATCAAGCCTTTCTCTATCTTAATGCAAAAAAATAATTTCGCAAGTCAAACTCCATCCACAAGTTATACACACCCTCTATCCCATGTTTTTATTAGAGTTATGCACAATCCACAGTTTTTTCCACAGTTTTCAACATCTTCTGTGATTTAGCAAAACTTGACAATTTGTAGTTCCGAACTTTATTCTGTTACACACGCTAATAGTTAACAAAAAGGCGATCTTTCTGCTAAAACAGCTTCAGATCGCCTTTTTTGCCTATTCAATTTTAATTAATTTGCTTCCAAAGTTACCTTTAAGTTTACGTTCTTGTCATTTCTGTTGACAGTAACCGTTACTGTGTCGCCAACCTTGTGTGCATACAAAATCGTGTGCAAAGATGCGACATCGCTGACAGACTTGCCGTTAACCTTGGTAATAACATCCTTAGCCTTCATGCCGGCTCTAGCTGCTGCGCTATTTCTAGTTACAGAATCAACATAGATACCGCTCTTCAAGCTGCTTTCAATGCCTAATTGGCTTCTGTAAGCTGAAGGGATATTGCTTAGGGCAATTACCTTAACGCCTAATTGTGGACGGGTGATCTTGCCTTTTTTGACTAATTGGTTAACGATATTTACTACTTCATTGGCTGGAATGGCAAAGCCCATGCCTTCAACTGAAGTACCATCTGATGATTGAGCCAGCTTCATTGAGTTGATTCCGATTACTTGACCAGCTGAGTTAACAAGTGGACCACCGGAGTTACCTGGGTTGATGGCTGCATCGGTTTGGATAACGGATTGCTGAATACCAGATGAAGTGGTAATCATTCTAGCTGGAGCAGATATAATTCCTTGGGTTACTGTTGAAGCATATTCGCTACCTAAAGGTGAACCTACGGCAATGACTGTCTGGCCAGCTTGCAAGCTCTTAGAGTTGCCAAATTGGGCAACTTGCGTTACATATTTAGCATCAATTGACAAGACTGCTAGGTCGGTAGTGCTATCTTTACCAACAACTTTAGCATCGATGGTCTTGCCGTTTTGCAACATAACTTGAACGGCATCAGCACCAGAAATAACGTGGTTGTTAGTTACGATGTAGCCCTTGCCGTTAGATTTCATATAAATTACGCCTGAACCTTCGGCATAGGTTTGAAGCTTCTTACTTGATGAATCAGATTCTGAGCTGCGCTCGCCAAATAAACTTGATAAGCTTGAGCTTGATTGACCGCCGCCATATTTCAAGTTGATAACTGACACAACCGCACCCTTAACATCGTTATAAGCAGTCGTCATGGCAGAACTAGTCTTGGCGCTTGTCTTAGATAGTTTTGCGCTAGAAGAGCTGACCGTAGTTTGAGCAGTATTAGTAGTATTGAAGTCTCCATTGACTGCAGCTAAGCCTGCATAAGAAACTCCTCCTCCAAGAAGTCCTGCAACTACGCCAACAATAGCAGTTTTAACTAATGGGTTGTTCTTTTTTCTAGAATTGTTTTGTATTCTTTCGTTATTTTTGTTTTCCATGTCTATCATTCCTTCTTCACTTCGATAATCTTAATATAGCTAATAGATGTGAATAATGTATGATCTTTTTTCGCTAAAGTTGTTAAGTTTTAGATCTCAGTCAAATCTGTTGGGTCATCTGGCTCGGTCATGGTAATGTTCAAATCTGAGCTGACATCGGCATCCCCGTGCTCTAACATTTCCCAAGCCGTATCCTTTGCCAAGTACTCGGTATTGTTATGCCGGCTTAAATGCGAGAGAAAAATCTGCTTGGTCCGCTTAGTCACAATGTCCACGAGTGCTTGTCCTGCTTGCTCATTGGACAGATGACCTAAATCCGACAGGATGCGCTGCTTAAGAGCCCAAGAATAAGGCCCTTCTCTAAGCATCATCGTATCGTAGTTGAATTCCATCATATAAGCATCGGCATCTTCAATCGTTTTCGCCACTTTTTCTGACACATAGCCTGTATCAGTCAAAAAGACCATCCGCTTCCCCTCATTGCCAAAAACGTAATACTGCGGCTGGGCAGCATCGTGACTAGTGGCAAAGGCCGTTACTTCCAAATCATCGAAAATTTGGGTTTGATCAGGTTCAATCACATTGATCTGCTGGGCAGGCAACTTTCCGATTTTGCCAGTTTCCAATAAATAATCCCAGGTGCCGGAATTAGCAAAGGCATTGATTTGGGGATAGCGCCTCATTAATACACCCAGCCCCCCACTATGGTCGCTATGATCGTGACTTAAAAACACCATATCGATTTGACTAATATCAACGCCAACCTTAGCTAAGAGCTCCTTAGTCTTTTTACCAGAAAGACCTGCATCCATTAGAATCTTGTGTTTTTTAGTCATAATTAAGCTGGTGTTGCCAGTTGATCCACTAGCCAAAATTGATACTTGCACCAAATCATTCCTTCCATTAATTGTTGATGCTATAGGTAGTATTTGTCGCGAGTACTTGTCCAGTAAAGGCATTGACCCGCTTCAAGCTGATATTTTTGCTGTTCTTATTTTCGACCCAAACTAGCCAAGTTGGCAACAAAATTGTACTGCCGTGAACAACCGTCAACTTGGAGTAAGCTAATTTCACCTTAATGATGCGCGAGTTGTTAGCTAATTCGCGGTCGGTATACATGGAACGGATGGCATGCCATGGCGAAATCGTCGATTGCAGCTCCCGCACTGGCTTAACCGTACCAAGATAAGAGATCATGTAGCTAGATATTTTGTGGTCTTTGACAATGATCGTGAGCAAGGCTGAATTGTTATAGATCTTGCCATATTCAGAATCCTGCACGAAAGTATAGGTCTCATCGCTAGACATTGATTCTTCATAGGAATAATTTTTGCCAAAAGGCACATTGCGCTCATCATCTTTAAATTGCTTCAATGTGGCTAAAATTGCTTTTTTATTGCCTTTGACTTCCACAGTCGATCTTGGCGTTGCCGTGATCATATTTTGCGATTTTGAGTAGCTAGCATTAACCTGCGTTAGGCTTGAGAGCTTGTCTGACAAGTAGTCGCTGTTTTTAGCTGCTAAATAATAGCTCGTGGCCGTTTTTTCGGAAAGATTGCTTGGCAAGTCAATCCCATCTGCTCGCATTTCTTGGCGGATGCTAGCAGAGCTGCCATTAGTGGTATCAATGCTGCTCAAGCTTACTGGCGAGCGCAAGATTTCGATGCCTAGATAAATATCTATCAACAAAAAGATGATCAAAAATAGCCATTCTATTCGTCTGTGGTCCATTTAGTTAACCCCTTTTCCTGTTGAATCTACTTGATTGTAAAGAGCGGTATTCTGCTTTTCCCATTCGCTAGCACTCTTCCATTCGCCATAAGCCTTGATGTAGTAAGTTGGAATCAGGTTGATTAGATTATCATGACTTAGGTCCTTTTCTACTTGATAGCCGACCACTATGCGCTGAATGCTATTTTGGCGCATGCCGCGGCGAAGCAAGGAGTTAAGCACTTCTTGAGTTGGACGCAAGGTCTGCGTTTGCCCATCAAACGGAATCGGTATTTGCAAGTTCAAGCTATTGAACTTAACAATAACTGAATCTGTGCCAAAAGCAGTCGACACCTGCAAATCACCCTTGTTCAAAAAGACCGGCAAGCCTTCGATATAATTGGTATAAGCCACTTTATCATCATCAGAATCGAAAAAACGTATATCTTGCTCAGAAAGACCCACTTGATGAACGTAGCTAGTACTGTCAATTAGCCTGGTAGATTCATTTGGAGTCTTATTAGCTAGGGCATTTTTTTCATAATGGGTGTAGACGTAATTATGATTATTGCTCTTGCCGGACTTTGGCACCGTTAGCCGGGTGTAATAGTTAAGGGTGTAAGTTGTTAGACCCTTCTTGTTAATGCGGCTAGAAACACCCGAATTGCCCAAGAGGCGAGAGACAAAGTATGAATCAGTCTGATAGTTGATCAGATAGCTATAGATGTTGAATTTTACCGCCTTATCATAAAAGGTCGAATAACCCTGACCGAGACTGACAAAGTTAACCGAACCCTTGTAGCTGGCTTTTTTGGCGTATTTGCGCAAATGATCAAAGTTGGCATTTTTTAGTCCAACTCGGTAGAGTTTGCCTGTTTGATCATTCCCAGCATAAAGCCAGTTGTTTGAATCTGAAATAAAGATCCGATTGAACTTGCGATTGTCGCCTTTTAGATTGAAATCGCCAAATAGGCGAAAAGTAATCGCATCTGGATAAGTCAATTGAATGAAGTTTGGGTTATCTAGCAACATGCTATAGCTAGACTGACTTTGCGATACCTTGCGAATACTTCTAACTTTGGCATCCTCAATTCCTGACATAAATTCAAAAGAAAGATTATTTTTAGAATCATATAAGCGGTAAGGCTTATTATTTTTAAAACCAAAAATACTAGTCGGAATGTAAATATCCGATAGATACTTGGTATTCTTGGTACGAGTGACCTGCTTGCCGGCAGTGTCGCTGGTTTGTCTAATTCTGCTAAAGCGTTGGTCGTTAGTCATGATAAAAGTCCACAATACGATTGAAGTAACAATCGCTAAAAGCGTCCCTAGGCCTAACAACAATTCACTAAACTTAATTTTAAACTTCATCCCAGTCATCCTCCTCACTCATTGGTTCATATGGTAAGGATATGTAAAATGTCGATCCTCGACCTTCGCTACTGTCTGCCCAAATTTTTCCGTGATGGGCTTCAACAATTTCCTTCGCAATTGCTAGTCCTAGCCCCGTACCACCTTGAGCTCTTGAACGGGCCTTATCTACCCGGTAGAAACGGTCAAAAATCTTATCCAGATCTTTGCGCGGAATACCCAGGCCTTGGTCAGAAATACTCAAAATCACGTGATT
>NZ_CAKD01000030.1 GCF_000297025.1 Lactobacillus pasteurii DSM 23907 = CRBIP 24.76 | reverse complement strand
TCATTCAGGCTAACTTCTTTATCATTCATGAGATTCGCCAGCTCTTTAAGTTCTGCGCTTTCGCTGGCAAAGTCTCCTTTTGAGTTAATGATAACCTTTGTAGCACCATCATTCAACTTTAAGTCACCGTCCTTGGTATCGATGGTCTTGAAGAAATGTACTGCTCGATCATCCTTCTTGCTAAAAGCATCGGATGGATCTTCCGAGCAAAGAAAAATGATATAAGTATCTGGAAGCTGTGAATAATCTTTGCCGACCTTCAAGATTCCATCTCCATCAATGATCGACTGATAGTAACGCATTCTGCGTCCTAAATAAGCGCTGGGAGTGGTCTGCATCTCGATATCAAAAATTCTGCCTTGATCATCAACCACTTTGATATCCAAGCGAATATCCTTAGCTTCGCGGTCATCATTGCCCATGGCATCTTGTTTATGGAATTCAACAATCTTCTGAATGTTCAAGTCAGGCAAGATGATCTGCAAGAGATATAGGCAAAACTCCTGGTTTTCCATCACCCAGCCAAAAATCTTATCCTCGGTGAAAGGATACCTCTTTGGCGGAACGTATTTTGCTTCATGAGACATGAAGTTTCCTCATTTCAAATAGTAGTAGGGATAATGAATTACCCCTCCATTATTTATATACGCAAAAAATTGCAATTTGTTTTTTTGAATTTTAAATAGTAGTAAAACTTTAAGAATTTATAAAGACATAAAAAAGTAAAAAATTTTTTGTCTTTTTTTCGTAATTAATATATAGGGAGGTATTGCTAATTAGATTATATTTTAAGAAATTATATTTACTTATTTATAAAAAGCGCTATCATATGAGTTGAAAAGAAGGTGAAACGATGAATGAATTTTCTAGACAAGAGCTTGCTTTGTGGGGCAAGAAAGGCGACAAAGATGGAGAATATTTTTGGCTTCCATTAATTGCTCACCTGATGGATGCAAAAAACGTTATTGGATTTTTATACATGCATTGGTTAGATGACGGCCAAAGAAAGCTAATTGAGAAGAATCTTGGACCGAAAGCTGCAAATATCGTCCAATTTTTGGGATATGTCCATGACATAGGAAAAGCAACGCCAGCTTTTCAGACTAAACAGTCTCGTTGGAATAATCCTGACTTGGATCATGAAATTGTTGAACATCTTTTGAAGGCAGGATTTAAAGAAATCAATGACAAGTTGCCAATGGCTGAAAAAAGTCCGCATAATTTTGCTGGTGAGGCGATTTTGCTTAACTATGGGGTGGAACCATCATTTGCAGCGCTTCTAGGCGGTCACCATGGTACTCCATGTTCAGGCAATCGTAATCTTAAAAGAGATATTATCGATCATACGGCTAACTACTATCAAAGAGATCATGATGGAGACATTCAGCAAATGTGGAAAAAGATTCAACAAGATTTCTTTGAATTTGGATTAAAAGAGTGTGATCTAACAGTTTCAGAGATTCCTGCAATTGAGCAAGAAGTTGCTGTTGAATTAGAAGGTCTGCTTATTATGGCAGATTGGCTGGCTTCAAGTGAGTATTTTGATGAAGATAAAAATAAGCCGATGTTTACCTTGATTCCTCTAACTGATGAGGACTTTGTGTTTGATAGGAAACAGCTAAAGCAAAGATTCCAGCGTGCAATTAAGACTTGGTTTGTGGATGGCAGTTGGATACCGCAGAGAATAGCAAATATTGATAATTATTTTGAGAATATTTGGAATTTCTCACCTCGAAATGTTCAAAAGACAATGCTATCAAAGATTCAATCAAGCATAGATCCTGGAATCGTTGTAATTGAAGCACCGATGGGAATTGGAAAGACTGAAATTGCATTAGCTGCTGCTCAACAAATTGCAGCTGTTAAAGGAAAATCAGGAGTATTTGTCGGCTTGCCTACACAAGCAACTTCTAATGCAATGTTTAGCAGAGTAAGAGATTGGCTGGATAGAATTGGTCAACTTCAGGGCAATAGCTTTTCGATTAATCTCGCTCATAGCAAAGCGGGTTTTAATTTGGACTTTTCGAAGTTGCCTCAAGCTGAAAATTTGGATTTTGAAGAAGATGAAACTAGTGTCAGCGTAAACAGATGGTTTGTAGGTAAGAAGAGTGTCTTGAGTAAGTTTAATGTTGGTACTGTCGATAATTTGCTTCAGATGGGCTTGAAACAGCGGCACTTATTTTTAAAGCATCTTGGATTTTCTGACAAAGTAGTAATTATCGATGAGGTTCACTCTTATGATGCTTATATGAGTTCTTATTTGAAAAAGGTATTATCTTGGCTGGGGGCATATGATGTACCAGTAATTTTGCTTTCTACTACCTTACCTTATGAAACTCGTGAAGGACTTGTAAGTGAATACTTATCTGGAAAATATAGCATAAGTGTCAAAAAGATAGCTTCGACACTTGATTTCACTAAAAAAACAGAATACCCGCTGCTAACTTTTTCAGACGGAGAAAAAATTGAGCAAGTTGCGGATTTCAAGCAAAGTACTCAGAAAAAGATTGAAGTAGTTCGTTTGAATTTAGATGAAACAAATTTAGCTAAGGATATTCTTGCTAAGGTCGAAAATGGTGGCGTTGCCGGAGTAGTAGTTAATACTGTTGCGCGCGCTCAGCAATTGGCGGAATTAATTAAATCTCTTGATCAAGATATGCCAGTTTTGATCTTGCACTCAGCATTTTTAGCTCCAGATCGAGCAAAAATTGAGAAAAATTTACAAAAATTAATCGGTAAGTCACAAGAGGATCGTCCGGAAAAATTAATCGTGATTGGTACACAAGTTTTGGAACAATCTCTGGATATTGATTTCGATGTGCTTTTTACGGATATCGCCCCGATGGATTTGATTTTGCAAAGAATTGGGCGTTTGCACAGACATAAACGTGTTCGTCCAAGTGGCTTAGAGAAAGCTCGAGTCTTTATTTCAGGCATACAAGGATTTGGAGAATATGGAGATGCTAATGAGTCGATTTATTCAAAATACATTTTGATGAAGACGGACTATTATTTACCAGATGAATTAATCATTCCAGCTGATATTTCCAAGCTTGTCAATCTTACCTATAGTTCTGAAATCTTTGATCAATCAGATTTATCTAGTGATTCCATTGAAAAATTGGAGATGGCTAAGAAAGATGAAGAACTTTTCATAGAAAAAGAAAAGCAAAAAGCTAAAAATTTCCAAATAGCAAAGCCTAAGTCTAAAAAGTTAATCAGAGGATGGCTTGATTTAAAAAAGCCAGTTAACGATCTAGTTGGCGATGCAAGCGTGCGTGATATTGAAGATTCGATTGAAGTGATTTTAGTAAAAAAGGTTAACGATGAGTTTATGTTGCTGGATGGAGAAAATATCGAAAATGTCGACTCTGCCAAAATTGCCAGCGAAACGATTCGTCTGCCAAGAAGATTGACTTTTGATATTGAAGCAACAATTAGTGAGTTAGAAAAAGAAACTAGATCACTTTTTGCTGATTGGAAAACAGACCCATGGTTGAAAAAGAGCTTAGTCCTTTGCTTAGACAAGCATAATTCAACTCATTTTAATGGTTACAAGGTTATTTATAAGCCAGAGCTAGGCTTAGTCTGTGAAAAGGAGTGATAAAAAGAGATGGAAAAAACATTTAATTTGGTCACTGATCCATGGATCAAGGTCTTTGATGGGACAACTAATAAAGAAAAAACAGTTTCTTTGATAGACCTATTTAAAAACAGTCAAGATTATCTTGATTTGGCCGGTGATATAAAAAGTCAAGACGTCAGCATAATGCGGCTTTTGTTAGCTATTTTGACGACGGTTTATTCCCGCTTTGATGCTGGTTCAGAGCCATATGAGTGGCTTGAGATTGATGAGGATACTTTGAAAGTAACTGACATTCCAGATGATTATGATGAAGATGTCGAAGATGACTTGTTAGAAACATGGAGGAATTTGTTTGAACAAGGACATTTTTCAGATCAACTATATTTATACCTGGAAAAATATCAGGACAAGTTCGACTTTTTTGGCGAGCATCCCTTTTATCAGGTGACAAAAGAGCAATATGATTCTTTTGTTCCTAAAAATAAGCATGTAGATACTGGCACGGGAACAGTAAATGTGATGCAGATCAATCGAACGATTTCGCAAAGTAACAACTCGCCGGCAATCTTTTCGCCAAAATCTGATCAAGAAAAAAATCAATTGACTATCGATGAGCTGGTTCGTTGGATCATTACTTACCAAAACATTGCAGCTACAACAGATAAAACAAAGGTTGTACTTACTGAAAGCAAAGAAAAATTATCTAATTCTCCAGGCTGGCTATACGGATTTGACGCAGTTTATGCACAAGGAAAGAATCTTTTTGAGACTTTGATGTTAAATCTAATTCTTGTTCCAAAAGATGGAGAAAAATATCAGGACCAACATCCAATCTGGGAATTTGACAATGTTGAAGACTATGTAAGACAGAGAACTAAAGCTTTAGTTCCAGACAATATTGCGGAACTTTATACAGACTGGGCACGCTGTTTGCATATTGAATGGGATGATGGCACTCCAACAATATTTACTGCAGGACTACCGAAGGTTGATATGACAACAGCTTTTGAAGAGCCAATGGCTATTTGGCGAAGCAATGATAAAGAAGAAACTTTTAGACCACTTAAGAAGACACAACTTACTGCATCAGATGCAATCTGGAGAAATTTCGAATTATTTATCCCGTCGCCAGAAAGCCAAAAATATCATGTTCCTGGAATTGTTAGTTGGCTAAATAAGTTGAAAGATAAGGAATATGTGGCCGGTGGAAAGATTATTGATCTTGCCATGACCACAATGATTAGCGATGGCAATGCTACCTCGCAGTCGCCAGCTAGAGAAGTTTCAGATAATTTGAAAGTGCGAGCTAATGTGTTGTTTGATCCAGATCCTCAAAAAGCAGACTGGTGGCCAGTTCAAATATCGGAAGTGGTGGCTAAAACTCAAGAAGTTGGAAAAACATATTGGAGCTTTTTAGCTATGATTGCCGAGTTAAAAGGCTATGGTAGCAGTGATGCAAAAGAATTTGCTAGTCATTATTTGAAGATATTTTATCAGCATGTAAATATTCCATTTCGCCAGTGGCTTATTAGCTTAACTAATGATGATGAAAGAAGCGTTCGAGTTTCTGAATGGTATGAAAACTTGAAAAAAATCGCCCTTGAGGAAGTTGATGAGCGCTTTAACGAAAGCTCAAGCCGAGAAATTAGCGGGATTAAAAGAACGACTAGCAAAAAAGAGGATGCTGAAGCGGAACTATTCAACATTTTTATAGCCAAAAATATTTTCGAGGCTAAATTAAGAAAATTAAATCTGTAAGGAGGAATAAGATGATAAAGGTCGATCAAGTAACCTATTCGTTAATCAATCGAATCTACAATAACGGCAATATGGATCGAGCAACGCTTTCAACTTTGCGTAGCACTACATCATTTTCAAGTTCACGGGCACGTAGAGTTTGGCCAATTATTTTGCCAATGCTTGATGTTCAAGATTTAAGCCGAAATGGCGAACCAACTTATGCCGAAAATGCGATTTTTGTAGCTTTAAGAGGCTATGCAATTATGCAACAGGCAAATAATGAACGCTGTGCTAATGGAGATGAAGAACTATTTGCAGCACTAGCATCATTGCGCCAGATTACGGATATTTCAGAGGGAGTTGATAGAAGAGTGAAAAATTTATTTTTATCAACTAGTTTTGCAAGTATGCAAGTTGCACTAATTCAGCTGATCAAGTTGCTGAAATCCAATTTGCCTGCTAAGCAAGTGAACTTTAGCCGGCTAGCAAAGGATTTATATTTTTATCAATTAAATGGGCATAGTGCTGAGAAGACCTTCCTCAAGTGGGGGCAACAGTACTACCGAGCAAGTGTTAAGAATAATGAAAAAGGAGATAAGTAATAATGAAGACCAAGAATATGTATGTAGACATCCACGTTTTACAAACCGTACCATCAGCTAACATTAATCGCGATGATACTGGAGCAGCTAAAAAGGCTATTTATGGTGGTGTTACTAGAGCAAGAGTATCTTCACAAAGTTGGAAGCGGGCAACTAGAAAGTTATTTGCAAAAGAAGATTTGGATTGGCTAAAGAGTTATCGAACTAAAGAAGCACCAAGTTTACTAAGCAAGACTATTCTTGAAATGAGTGAATTGGACCAAGAAGCTGCTACTAAGATGGCTGAAGAAGTGTTCAAGGCAGCAGGAGTAAAGGTGAAGGGTGGTGAAACTTCCGCATTGATGCTTGTTAGCGTCGGACAAATTGAAAAATTAGCTAAGTTTGCACTTAGTCATGATTCATTTGATAAGGATGAAAAGAAGGCAATTAAGGAAATCTTTAACTCAGACCAGTCCCTTGATCTAGCTCTTTTTGGCCGAATGGTTGCTGATAACCCAGAATTAAACGTTGATGCAGCAAGCCAAGTGGCACATGCAATTTCAACTCATGAAATTACGCCAGAATTTGATTACTTCACTGCTTTAGATGATTTGCAAGCAGAAGATAAAGCTGGAGCAGCCATGATTGATAATTTTGAATACAATTCTGCTACACTGTATCGTTATGCAAATGTCAACGTTAAAGAGTTGGAACATAATTTAGGTAGGGATTTGGCCTTGAAGGGAGTAGAACTATTTATCAAAGATTTTGTCCAAAGCATGCCTGATGGAAAGCAAAATTCTTTTGCAAATAAAACTTTGCCACAATATTTAATGATAACTATTCGTCAAGATACTCCCGTTAACTTAGCCTCAGCCTTTGAGGAGCCAGTAGTTTCAAGAGAAGGATATTTACATAAATCCGTTGAAAAACTAGAAAAAGAATATGATTTGTCAGAAAAGTTTGTTGAAAAGCCATTGAAGAACTTTGTTTTATCAAGATATGAAAGCGAAGTTGGCGAAGAAGTTCAGAACCTTTCAGAATTAATTGGACAAGTAGGCAAAACATTGTCAGGAGTGATTTCTGATGAAGACAATAACAATTAGATTGGCTGGCCCACTTCAATCATATGGTATCAATTCAACTTTTTTAGTTAGAACAACCAGCATGTTCCCTAGCAAGAGTGCTGTGCTGGGTATGATTGCAGCAGCATTTGGATATCGCCGGGATGACCGCCGAATTGAGCAATTTAATGACTTGCTTTTTGCTACTAGAGCAGATCAAGTAGGTGCGGTAATGACGGACTATCAAGTCGTGGAATATAAGCCTGGAAAAAATAAATTGACTTACCGCGATTACTTGCAAGATTCAGTATTTATGGTGGCAGTCGGCGGTGATGAACAACTAATTGATCAAATTTCCTATGCCTTAAAGCATCCTGCTTTTCAATTGGCACTTGGCAGACGGTCTAATTGTCCTGCGGGAGTTTTGAAGATTGAAGAATTTTTGAACCAGACGCCACTTGAAGTATTAAAAACTTTACCTTGGCAGGCAAGTACTTGGTATCAAAAGAAATGCAAACGGCAGTCAGAAATTTTGACAGAAATTTATGCGGATCAGATATTAGATGACAAAAATAAGTCGATAGATACTTTCATGCAAAGAGATCTCGTTGGCTCATTTAGTGAAAAGCATCGTTTTCATAACAATCGATTAGTTGCTAGTTTGTCAGTCAATTTGAAAAATCCATGTTTTGAAGAAAAAACACCTGAGCATGATATTTTTAGTGCTATATAAAGAGAGGAGGAAAATATGTATTTATCAAGAGTGCAAATTGATGATCATAATCAATTTGTCATGCGTGAGCTCAATCATTTGGGGGCATATCATAATTGGGTAGAGCAGTCTTTTCCAGATGAAATTGCTAATTCAGTTCGTTTAAGACACTTGTGGCGAATTGATACGCTAAATCATAAGAAATATCTACTATTACTAAGTCAAAATCGACCAGACCTTGATAAACTAGAGCAATTAGGAGTAGCTGGAACCGCCCAAACCAAGTCTTATGATGAATTTTTAGAAAAAATTGAGCAAGGGAAAAAGTATCGCTTTAGACTTACTGGCAATCCAACGCATAAAGATTCTAAGACTGGCAGAATTATGCCTCATATTACTGTTGGTGCTCAAAGGAAATGGTTTGAAAGAAAGGCTGAACTTTCTGGTTTTAAGATCCTAAACTTTGATGTTGTAAGTCGCAATTGGTTAAGACTTAAAAAGAAAAAGAGTCGGTTGGAATTAAGCTCTGTAACTTTTGAAGGAATTCTAGAAGTGGAAGATTTAGAGCAATTCAAACAGGCATTAGTGAAGGGAATTGGCCGCGAGAAAGCTTATGGAATGGGATTGTTAACCGTTATCCCAATTGAAAAGTAAAATGAAGAAGCCCTTATTTGTTAAAAAAACAAATCTACAAGAATTAGGAAGAGTTCAAGATAGAATTACTTTTATTTATCTTGAACATGCTAAATTGAACCGGCAAGACAGCGCAATTAAAGTTATTGATAGTCACGGAATTGTCTATATCCCAGTTGCAATTGTAAGTGTTCTGATGTTAGGCCCCGGAGTCGACGTTACGCATCGTGCTATGGAGTTGATGGGAGATTCCGGCGTTTCAGTTGTTTGGGTAGGAGAACAAGGTGTAAGGCAGTATGCCCATGGAAGGGCGTTAAATCATTCATCTAGATATCTTATGGCTCAAGCGAAACTAGTTTCTAATACTAGAAGTAGACTAGCAGTTGCAAGGAAAATGTATCAAATGAGATTTGGCGATGAAGATATTTCCAAATTGTCGATGCAAGAATTGCGTGGTAAAGAAGGTGCCAGAATTAGGAGAACCTATCAAAACGAATCTAAACGAACAGGCGTAGCCTGGTCGCGCAGAGAGTACAAAGTAGACGATTTCAATGCAAGCTCACCGATAAATCAGGCACTAACTTCTGCTCACCAGGCTTTATACGGCCTGTGTTATAGCGTTGTTGTTGCTCTTGGTGCATCCCCTGGATTAGGTTTTGTTCATACAGGCCACGATTTATCTTTCATTTATGATTTTGCTGATTTATATAAGGCGGAGATTTCAATTCCAATTGCTTTTGATGTTGTCAAAAAATATGGCAAAAGTGATATCTCTGATCATACTCGTCATGCTATGCGCGAAAAATTTAAAGAAACTAAGTTACTAGAAAGAATGGTGTCGGATCTAAAATTTTTATTTGAAATAGACGACAGTCAAGAAGTTTCTGTCCAAAATCTCTGGGATGATAAAAACGGCTTACAAAAGTTTGGAGTGCAGTATAAAGAATTCCCAGAAGAGGATGATAGTAATGATAGTAGTAACTATGACTAACGTTCCTCCAGCATTGAGAGGAGATTTAACCAGATGGTGCCAAGAAGTCCAAACTGGAGTTTATGTCGGTAATTTTAGTGCAAGAATACGTGATTTATTGTGGCAGAGAATTTTGAAAAACATTGGTAGTGGTGAAGCTACGATGGTTTACAATGCTGCTAATGAATTGGGATATAACATTAGAACAACCAGATCAGATCGAAAAGTTGTTGATTTTGATGGAATACCATTTTTGTACAGAATTACGGATAATAATGAAGAGAAAACGTCTCATGGATTTAGCGAAGCTGCAAGATCGCATTATGCCAAAAGAGCTAAACGTACAATGCTCAAGTCGGCAAAAAGCAATTTTGTAGCAATAGATATTGAGACTACGGGCTTGAATGATACAGATGAGATAACCGCTATTGGCGCCATAAAAAGGGATTCGGATGGAAGCTTAGATGAATTTTATCGCTTGATAAAAATTCAAAAAGAAGTGTCAAAAGAAGCCCAGGAGTTGACAGGTTTAAATCGAGAAATATTAGATGCAGATGGCACCGAGTTTGAGGATATAGTTGATGAATTCCTGGAATTCATCGATGGATGTGTGATTGTTGGATTTAATGTAAATTTCGATATAGGGTTTCTTAATCGATATTTGATTTTATATAATAGAGATGTAGTTAATCAAAAAGTTATTGATCTTCAAGCGATAGCTAAAAAAGATAGCATGTTTTTAGACGATTATCGACTTCAGACAGTTCTTGATAATTACGATATTGAAAATTTGAAGCCACATAATGCTTTAGAAGATGCACGTGCGACTTATGAGTTGGCAAAGAAACTAATGGAAAAAAGGGTTTTGAAATTTTAAGAAGCTTGATAGACTGGGATTTTTTTAGTGTGGTCCCCACGTAAGTGGGGGTGATCCTCGGTGATTACATGGGTCAAGGGCTAGCGCTAGGTGGTCCCCACGTAAGTGGGGGTGATCCTTAAAACTAGGATAGATGGAGGATTTAGCTAGAGTGGTCCCCACGTAAGTGGGGGTGATCCCTAACTGCTTAGCCACATCCTTAAGTTGTTGGGGTGGTCCCCACGTAAGTGGGGGTGATCCTTAAACATATAAATAACCTCCATTAATCTTTGTGTGGTCCCCACGTAAGTGGGGGTGATCCCAATGCCAAGTATGCACGTTTTGTCGAGTATGGGTGGTCCCCACGTAAGTGGGGGTGATCCTAAAATAGCGTCAAAATGATCTGTTCCATAGAAGTGGTCCCCACGTAAGTGGGGGTGATCCTTAAGGCGGTAAACACAATACCTTTAGTACCAGGTGGTCCCCACGTAAGTGGGGGTGATCCCTTATTATGATGTATCTGACGCCATCGAAGCATGTGGTCCCCACGTAAGTGGGGGTGATCCAATCAAAGCCAAGATTGTAGAAAGCATCATAGAGTGGTCCCCACGTAAGTGGGGGAAGGAGCTTCGATAGTAATATCTAAGCTCCTTTTTTATCATTAGAGGTAATAGGAAGAAACGTTGTTACCATATAGTAAGAATAAATAAGTGGCACGAGGCTACGGTGAAAAGTTTGATACGAATAAGGTAGAAATATGCATGATTGTATTGAAGCATTTGTAAACAAATCTGAAGTTCTGAGAATATTAAAGGTACTGTTATTCGATTTATTTGCATGTTAATTCGCAAAATTCAGTGCAGCAAAATAAAAAAATACTACTAAAATTATCAAATTTGATTCGAATTTGGATTATTTTTTGTCGAATTTAGCTAATTTTTTCAAAAAAATCGAATTACAAAACCTTTGATCTATAAGGCTTTGTTGAACATTTGAAATAAAATCAAAAATAAATTTCAAAAAAAGCTTGCAAAGGGTAAAAATATGCTGTAATATCTTTATTGTTCTGTTACGGAACAGCTAATTCAGAGCTAACAGTTAAGAAAATAAATTGAAAAAAGTTCTTGACAAAGATTTCTGAATAAGTTAAACTAATAAATGTGCTTTTCGTTAAGAAAGTTCATGACCCGTTGGTCAAGTGGTTAAGACACAGCCCTTTCACGGCTGTAACATGGGTTCAAATCCCGTACGGGTCATAGCCTTATAAGGCTTTATATTTTTTTAAAACACTATGGAGGATTACCCAAGTGGCTTAAGGGAACGGTCTTGAAAACCGTCAGGCGGGTTCTGCTCGTGCGTGGGTTCAAATCCCACATCCTCCTTACTTCATCGCGGGATGGAGCAGTCTGGTAGCTCGTCGGGCTCATAACCCGAAGGTCGTTGGTTCAAATCCAGCTCCCGCAATATGGTCCATTGGAGTAGTGGTCTATCTCGCCTCCCTGTCACGGAGGAGATCGCGGGTTCAAATCCCGCATGGACCGTAAGATGGCTCGGTAGCTCAGTTGGTAGAGCAAAGGATTGAAGCTCCTTGTGTCGGCGGTTCGATTCCGTCCCGCGCCAT